>NZ_JAQSDL010000076.1 GCF_029945895.1 Polaromonas sp.
CTTTTCTTTTGGCGACGCAAAAGAAAAGTGAGTTGCCGCCGGGCAACCCCCGGCTAGTGGGCGCACCTCCAACGCAGGAAGGCAAGACGGCTTCGACAGGCTCTGCCAGAACGGTGGTGGTCTTCAAGCGTGTATCCCGGATCAAGTCCGGGATGACGCCCCGCCGGAAGAGGAGGGCGTTCACACCGAACCCCTCCGCCCAAACCTCTGCCCCATCCTGTCAAACGCCAGATAAATCACTGGCGTGGTGAACAGCGTGAGCACCTGGCTGACGATGAGGCCGCCGAAGATGGCCAGGCCCAGGGGCCGGCGCAGCTCTGCCCCTTCGCCCCAGCCCAGCATCAGCGGCACGGCGGCAAACAGCGCGGCCAGGGTGGTCATGAGGATGGGCCGGAAGCGCAGCAGCGCGGCCTGGTGAATCGCTTCTTGCGGCGACTTGCCTTCGCTGCGTTCGGCGTCGATGGCGAAGTCGATCATCATGATCGCGTTCTTCTTCACGATGCCGATCAGCAGGATGATGCCGATGATGCCGATCACCCCGAGGTCGGAGCCGCTGATCATCAGCATCAGCAGCGCACCGACACCGGCCGAAGGCAGGGTCGAGAGAATGGTCAGCGGGTGAATGTAGCTTTCGTACAGCACGCCAAGCACGATGTAGACGCAGATCACCGCCGCCAGGATCAGCCACAACTGGCTGGACAGCGAGGTCTGGTAAGCGCCGGCCGCGCCAAGGAAGGTCAGGGTCACGCTGGCGGGCAGGGAGATGTCTTTGGCCGCCTGTTTGACCTCGCCTACCGCCTTGCCGAGCGACACGCCCGCCGCCGTGTCAAAGCCCAGCGTGGTGGCCGGGTACTGGGCCACGCGGGTGATCTGCAGTGGTGCGGGCTGCTCGGTGATGGTGGCGATGCTGGACAGGGGGGTGGTGACGCCCGAGCCGGTTCTCAGCGGCAGGCTGCCCAGCGAGGCCGCGGTCATCAGGGGGTCGGGCAGGGCCTCGAGGATCACGCGGTACTGGTTCGTCTCGGTGAAAATCGTGGAGACGATGCGCTGGCCAAAGGCGCTGTACAGCGCGTCGTCAATCGCCGAGGTTGTCACGCCCACACGCGAAGCGGTGTCGCGGTCCACCGAGATGTAGGCCGAGGTACCGGTGGCGCCGGCGTCCGAGGCGATGTTGCGCAGGGCCGGCAACTCCTGCATGCGCTGCGCCAGCTTGCTGGCCCACAGCGCCACCGTGGCCGTGTCCGAACCTTCCAGCGACACGCGGAACTGCGTGGGGCCGGTTTCGGCGTCGATCGTCAAATCCTGTGTGGGCTGCAGGTACATGGTGACGCCGGCCACCGCGCCGGCACGGCGTTGCAGCCGGTCCATGGTTTCCTGCTGGCTGGTGCTGCGCGTGCGCTTGAGGTTGATCAACATGCGCCCGGTGTGCAGCATGGTGTTGTTGGCGGCGTCCACACCGATGAAGGAACTCAGCGTGTCCACATCGGGGTCTTCCAGGATGGCTTTGGCCGCGGCCTGCTGCAACTCGGCCATGCGCGCATACGACACCGACTGGGAGGTCTCGATGCGCGCCTGCAGCTGGCCGGTGTCCTGCGTCGGGAACAGGCCCTTGGGAATCAGCACATAGAGCAGCACCGTCAGCAGCAGGGTGGCCAGCGCCACCAGCAGGGTGGCGCCCTGATGCCGCAGCACCCAGGTCAGCGACTGGTCGTAACGCGTGATCACGCCGTCGAAAAACTTCTGCAGTTTCGCGCCGGTCGGGCTGCTGCCGGTGTGCGGTTCATGCTTGAGCCATCTGGCCGACATCATGGGCACAAGGGTCAACGAGACCACCGCCGAGATCAGGATGGTGATGGCCAGCGTGACGGCGAACTCGCGGAACAGCCGGCCGACCACGTCGCCCATGAACAGCAGCGGAATCAGCACGGCGATCAGCGAGACCGTCAGCGAGATGATGGTGAAGCCGATCTGCTGCGCGCCCTTGAGCGCGGCGGCCATGGGCGCCTCGCCTTTTTCAATGTAGCGCGAGATGTTTTCTATCATCACGATGGCGTCGTCGACCACAAAACCGGTGGCAATCGTCAGCGCCATCAGGCTCAGGTTGTTCAGGCTGTAGCCCAGCAGATACATCGCCCCGCAGGTGCCAATCAGCGAAATCGGCACGGCCAGGCTGGCGATCACCGTGGCGCGCAGGTTGCGCAAGAAGGCAAAAATCACTAGCACCACCATGACCACGGCCAGCAGCAGTTCGATCTCCACATGCAGCACCGAGGCGCGTATGCCGGTGGTGCGGTCGCTCAGCACATCAACCTTCATGGCCGTCGGCAGGCCGGCCTGCAACTCGGGCAGGCGCGCCTTGATCGCGTCCACGGTGGCAATCACGTTGGCGCCGGGCTGGCGCTGCACGTTCAGGATGATGGCGGGCTTTAACTGCCGACGGGCCGCCCCTAGGCAGTTGTCCCCCGCGGGGGGAGGCGGCGAAGCCGTCAGGGGGGGGCAATCTCCGCCACTCCAGGCGCCGAGCTTGACGTTTTCAGCGCTGTCCACCACCTGCGCCACATCGGCGACACGCACAGCAGCGCCATTGCGAAAGGCAATGATCAGGTTCTTGTACTCCGCCGCTGCCAGCAACTGGTCGTTGGCGTTGATGGAATACGAACGTGTCGGCCCGTCGATGCTGCCCTTGGCACCGTTGGCATTGGCCGCCGCAATCGCCGTGCGCAGCGAATCGAGCCCGAGACCGTAAGACGCCAGCGCGCGCGTGTCCGCCTGGATGCGCACGGCAGGCCGCTGGCCGCCGCTGAGCGAGACCAGGCCGACGCCGCTGACCTGGCTGATCTTGAGCGCCAGCCGGGTGTTGACGATGTTCTGCACCTCGGTCAGCGGCAGGCTGTCGGAGGTGATCGCCAGCGTCAGCACCGGCGCGTCGGCGGGGTTGACCTTGGCATACACCGGTGGTGCCGGCAGGTCGGCCGGCAGCAGCGAGCCGCCGGCATTGATGGCCGCCTGCACCTGCTGCTCGGCCACGTCCAGGCCCAGGCCCAGACCAAACTGCAGGGTGACGATGGAGACGCCGGCCGCGCTGGTCGAGCTCAGGCGCTGCAGCCCGGCCATCTGGCCGAACTGGCGCTCCAGCGGCGCGGTGACGGTTTGCGCCATGACCTCGGGGCTGGCGCCGGGGTACAAGGTCTGCACCTGGATGGTCGGGTAGTCCACCTGGGGCAGGGCCGACAGCGGCAAAAACTTGAAACCGACCAGGCCGGCCAGCACGATGGCCACCATCAGCAGCGCGGTGGCTACCGGCCGCTGGATGAAGGGACTCGACGGGCTCATGCGGGCCGGCGCCTGGGGGCCGTCATTGGGCCGGCGCCTGGGCGCCCTGGCGCCGCCGTTCCATGATCTGGTGCCAGCGCGCCAGCGCGGCGGCATCACCCCGGTCTATCGCCGCGAGCAGCCCGGTGCGCCGCGCCAGCGCTTCCGGGTCGTCCTTGACCTGTTCCAGAAAACGCTTGCGCTGCTCAACGCCAGGCGGCGCGCCTGCGCTGGCGGCTGGGGGTGCCGGCGGGGCCAGCGCAACCGGTGGGCCCGCCGTCGCCGGTGCAGAAGCAGCCGGTGCGCCGGGGGCAGACCCAGCGGGCCGGGGTACCGGTGCGGCGCCGGGCGCCGGGTTGTCAGCGCGAGGTGCCGATGCGGCGCCCTGCGGCCTGCGCCCACCAGCACGGCCTGCGCCGGGCGCATCGCCCGGCAGCACCACGCGGGCGCCGTCCTTGAGCCGGTCGGCGCCCTCGGTGATGACGCGTTCGCCCACCTGCAGGCCGGAGGCGATCACGATCTTGTCCACCGTGGCTGGCCCGCGTTTGACGGGGCGCAGGCTCACGGTGCGCTCGGCCGCATTGAGCACATACACATAGTCGCCGCTGCTGCCCAGCCGCACGGCGGTCACCGGCACCACCACGGCGTTCTCGATGGTGCGCACCAGCAACTGCACATTGACAAACTGGCTCGGAAACAGCGTCAGCTTGCTGTTGGCAAAACGCGCCTTGGCCTTGACGGTGCCGGTGGTGGTGTCGATCTGGTTGTCGAGCGAGGCGAACACACCGGTGTCCAGCGTGCCCGAGCGGGTACGGTCGAGCGCGGTGACCTTCATCACGGTGCCGGCGCTGACGGCCTGCTGCAATTCGCCGACCTGGTCCTGCGGGATGGAAAACACCACGTCAATCGGTGTGACCTGGGTGATCAGGGCAATGCCGTTGGCATCGCTTGGGTTGACCACATTGCCGACGTCCACCGCGCGCAGGCCGACACGGCCGCTGACCGGTGCCACCACCCGGGTGTAGCCCAGGTTCAGGCGGGCGGCGCCTTCGTTGGCCTTGTCGATCACCACCGTGCCCTCGAGCTGCTTGACCAGTGCGGCCTGGGAGTCGACTTCCTGGCGGGCAATCGAGTCCTGGTCCAGCAGGGTGCTGAAACGCTGCAGGGTGACACGCGCGCTGGCCAGTTGGGCCTCGTCGCGCTGGCGCTGACCGGCGGCCTGCTGCAGGGCCAGTTCAAACTGGCGCGGGTCGATGGTGGCCATTAGTTCACCGGCACGCAACATCTGGCCTTCCTTGAACAGCACTTTCTGCAGCACGCCGGAGACCTGCGGACGCACCCTCACGCTGGCTTGCGGCGTGACCGTGCCCAGGGCGTCCAGAAGAATGGGAATGCTGGCCCGCTCAGCGGTGGCGACGCCGACCGTGGTGGCCGGCGGGCCGCGGCGTGCCGCGCCGGGGGCGGTGGTGCTGGTGTCGTCCGCGGGATGGGTCAGGCGCCAGGCGAGCCAGCCGGTGCCGGCCAGCGTGATCACCGCGATCAGGCTGCCAATCAGGACTGCGCGGCGGCTCAGGCGTTTGCGGGGAGGGGGCTCGGTGCCGGCGGTCGGCGCCTCATATTTCGGGTCCATCAGCTGTCCTTGTTGCCCACCACGCCAGCGGTCTGGCGCGGCACTTTTTTTGTGTTTGATGGGTGTTGTCACCAGCGGCGCCTTGGCGCTGCCAGCGTGTATTTTTCAGCCTGCCAAAGAATTATCACTGCAAGGCTGCGCAGGCAGATGTAGCGCCGGAAAGGGCTTCGTAAATGTCCGGTAAAGAGCGGCGGCCCGGCACGCACCATGGCGGAAGGTGCTGGCGGCGACTGTCTGCCAGCGCACATTGCTCTGTTTTCGATAGCTGCCGGCGCTTTCCTGGTCTGGGCTGGAGGTCGATTGGATGCCTGTTTCAGGCGGTGGTGCCGCGCCGGGCGCGTGGATTCGCTGCTTAGAATCACCACATCCACAGTTCCACAGAGCTCCCCGCATGACAGCTATCGCCACTTCCGGCCTGCGCATCAGCCGCGTTGACTACCGCAACCCCGCACACGCCGACGCGCTGGTCTTCCTGCTCGACGCCTACGCACGCGACCCGGCCGGCGGCGGCCAGCCGCTCAGTGACTTTGCCAAAACCCATCTGGTGCAGGCATTGGCTGGTCGGCCGCAGGCCTTCAGTGTGCTGGCCTTCGATAGTGCGTTGCCGGTCGGGCTGGTCAACTGCATCGAGGGTTTTTCCACCTTTGCCTGCCGGCCGCTGGTCAATGTGCACGACGTGGTGGTGCTGGCCAGCCACCGCGGCCGCCGCGTCGGCGAGCTGATGCTGGCCGCGGTCGAGACCATCGCGCGCGAGCGCGGCGCCTGCAAACTGACGCTGGAAGTGCTGCAGGGCAATGCGCCGGCCATCAAGTTATATGAGCGCATCGGTTTTGCCGGCTACCAGCTCGACCCGGCGCTGGGCAGCGCGCAGTTTTTGCAGAAGTGGCTGGGTTGAGGCCGAAACAGCTCAAGGACCTGGGTTTTTCTGGCAGCGCCAGGGTAGACCATGGAAAAGTTGATCAGCCGGTTCCCCGAACTTTATTCCACAGGCTCACTCGAATCCCGAGAAACCCGCTGCGGGTCGTTTGCAGTTCGCACACTGCGTGCGGCTATTTTCCGAACCCTGACCCTCACCCTGCCGGCATGCGAATGCCCGTCACGCCCATGCTTCATCTCGTTGTTCAACGCCTGTTCTCCATCTTGCTGCTCTCTGTGTCCAGCCTGGTCTTTGCCAATGCCGTTGAACCCGTGAGCACCCGCGATGGTGCACCGCTGGGTGGGAAGGACGCAGTGGCGTACCACGACCGTGCCAACCGGGACGCTCACAAGGCGACAGATGGCCGCGCGGCTTTTACCGTGCAGTACCTGGGGCACGCCTGGCGGTTTGCTTCGCAGGCCAGCGCGGACAAATTTGCAGCCAGCCCGCAGGCTTACGTCCCCCAATACAACGGTTACTGCGCCAACGCGCTGGCCAGTGACGAGGGGCTGATCACCACCAATGGCACCGTTTGGGAGTTTTTCGGCGACAAGCTGTATCTGTTTTATGCCGAACGCGGGCGCCAGCGCTGGCTCCAGGGCGACTGGCAGGCCTTCAGTAAAGAGGCCGATGCCGCATGGAAAGGCATCCTGCAGTCGAGGCTCAAACTTCGCCAGTGAATTCGCCGCGTGCGGGATACTCCTTGCTGATGGCAAAGTCAATCGCACCCAACAAGTCCTGAAACTGTGGTCGGGCAAAGGGCATGGTCTGCACGGCGCTGTAATACAGCGTGCCATCCGGACGCACGATGAACACGCCGGGTTCGCTGAACAAGGCAGGCTCGTCAATACCAATGGACGTTTTGCCGCGTGAGGTGCTGATGTACAAACCCCACTCCCGGGCGGCCCGCAGGCTCAGACCGTAACCAAACTGCAAACCACTGGCGCTGACCTTGGTAGCCATTTGTCCGGCACGATCTTCGTCGTCGCTGCTGACGGCCACCACCTGCACGCCGCGCGCGGCGAACTCGGGCGCCAGTCGCTCCAGCTCCAGCAGATATTTGGCACAAATGGGGCAGTGCAGGCCGCGGTAGAACACCAGCAGGTCAAACTTCTCGCCGGGTCGCGCACCCAAAACAAAACGACCTCCTGCAGTGAGGGCGACGTTGAGGGCGGGCACGGGGTAACGGGGCATGAGGGCTGAATGGCGCATGGCGGCTTCCTTGGGTGATTTGTTGGTGAATGGCTATTTTGATGTACTCTCTGCAATCATTAATTCATAAAAACTTGCATTGCGTACAAAGTTGCCTGTTTCAGTCAAGCCGGATCGCCTGTCCGCCCTGTTGCGCGGCCTGGCACCGCGCGTCGAGATGCCGCCCCGCATGCCGGAAGGGCGTGGCGCAGCCACGCTGCACTTTGCCGCCAGCGCCGAACCGATGCTGCATCTGCACGTGCTCAGCAGTGGCTCCGTGCAACTGCAAACGCCGGACATGGGGCCGGGTGCGGTCTTGCTGGCCAGTGGGCCGGCCTTCCTGATCTGCCGCGCTGACCACGCACACGCTGTCACGCCAATGGACGGGACGACGCACGACTCGCTGGTGTCGGCCCGTGCGTTTCTGGAGGGCCCGGTGGCGCCCTTGCTGCTGGCCGGGTTTGTGCAACCTCGGGTGGTGCCGCTGGCCGAAGAGGAGTCCTTGCTGCAGCACGTGCTTGCGCTGCTGCGCAGCGAGTTGAGCGAACCGCGCTGCGGCCAACCGGCGCTGCTCAATCGCGCCGGGGACATCATCTTTATCGGCTTGCTGCGCCACCTGATAGCGCACCCGGTCGGGCACGGCGGGCTGTTGGAGGGGCTGGCAGACCCGCGCATTGCCCGTGCGCTGGTGGCCATACATGATGCGCCGCAGAACGACTGGACGCTGGAGTCGCTGGCGCAACATGCAGGCATGTCGCGCACCGCATTTGCGGTGCGTTTTCGGGACACCATGGACAGCCCGCCGGGCAAGTACCTGAGCACGCTGCGTCTGCACATTGCCCAGCGTGCGGTGCATTCGGGCCAGGGTCTCAAAGCGGCGGCCAGCGCCTCGGGTTACGCCAATGTGTCAGCGCTGTCCAGAGCGCTGTCCAGAGCACGGGACACCTGAGTTGGCGTCTTCTGCGCCTCGGTTGCTAGGGCCTTGACCCGGCATCCCGGAGCAGCATAAGGGCCGCAAACGCCAGCGCGCCCAGCGCCGCGGAGAACCACAGCGCCGCGCCGCCGAAGCGGTCCAGCGCCAGGCCGAACAGCCAGGGCGAGAGCGCCTGTGCGAAACGCGCCGGCACCATCAGCAGGCCCTGGCGGGCCCCATAGTCCTTCACGCCGAACAACACCAGCGGCAGCGTGCCCTTGGCAATCGTCAACACACCGTTGCCGGCGCCGTGCAGCACAGTAAAGACCGCGCCGGCCGGCACACCCACCGCCAGAAAGGCCAGCGCGCCGACACTGTGCATCGCACCGGCGACGCGGGCTGACAGCAGCGGATGCACATTGCGCAGCAGGCCGTATTCGAGCAGCCGGCCAGCCACCTGCGCCGGCCCGACCAGCCCGGCAAAAATCAGCGCGGTGGCCAGCGGTACGCCCTGGACCTGCAGCAGGCGCGGCAAATGCGCCGCCATGGCGGTGCTGATGAACCAGGTCACGGCGAACACAAAAGCCAGCAGCACCGCGGTGCGGGTCGTGTTCTGCGTGCCGGCCGATGCGGGGGTGATGTCAGTCGCGGGATCTGCAGCGGAGGCAGCCTGTACGACTTGCCCGACGGGTGAACGGGGCAGCGTCAGATTCAGTGGCAAGGCCACCAGCAAGTGCAAACCGGCCCAGACGAAACAGGCGGCGCGCCAGCCCCATTCGAGTTCCAGCCAGGCTGACAGCGGCCAGCCGACGGTGCTCGCAAAACCGGCGAACAAGGTGATGCCGGTGATGGCGCCGCGTGCATCCTTGCCGTAGAGATGCACCAGCGCGGCAAAGGCGGCTTCATAGAGGCCAGCCGCCATGGCCACGCCGAGCAAGGCCCAGGCCAGCATCATGCCGACCGGTCCCTGCGCCAGGGCGAGTCCCGCCAGCCCGGCGGCAAACACAAAGCTGTTGGCGGCCAGCACCGGCCGGCCGCCGTAACGGTCAATGAGTTTGCCGGCCAGCGGGCCGAGCAGCGCCGACACCACCAGCGCCAGCGAAAAACCGAGAAACACCGTCGGTGTGCTGATGCCCAGGTCGCGCGCCATGGAAGTTGCCAGCATGGCCGGCAGGTAGTAGCTCGACGCCCAGGCCAGGGTCTGGGCGATGCCGAGGCTGGTAACGGTCAGGGCGTGGCGCTGGTTCATGGCCGCAGCTTAGCAGCGCAACAAGTACGCGGCAGGGGAGCCGCTATGCTATGAAAATCGTAGCTGCTGGCGCAAGTGGATAAAGGGCTGGCGGCCGATTTCATGCATGACGCGGCGCAAACCAGTGCTGCGTGCGGTTGATGATGGCTACCAGCGACAGCATGACCGGCACCTCGACCAGCACGCCGACCACCGTGGCCAGTGCCGCGCCCGATTGCAGGCCGAACAGCGAGATCGCCACCGCGACGGCCAGTTCGAAGAAGTTGGAGGTGCCGATCAGGCAGGCCGGGCCGGCCACGTTGTGCGGCAGGCTCAAGGCTTTGGCCGCGACGTAACTGATGACGAAAATGCCGTAGCTCTGGAGGATCAGCGGCACGGCGATCATGGCAATCACCAGCGGCTTGGCCACAATCGTTTCGGCCTGAAAGCCGAACAGCAGCACCACGGTGGCAATCAGCCCGATCACCGACCAGGGTTTGAGTTGGGCCACGAAGCCGGCCACGGCGTGCGTCGAGCGGCGCTGCAGCACGTGCCGCGTTGCCACGCCCGCCGCCAGCGGCAGCACCACATACAGCACGGTGGACAGCACCAGCGTTTGCCAGGGCACGGTGATGTTGGTCACGCCCAGGAGAAAAGCCGCAATCGGCGCGAAGGCCACCACCATGATCAGGTCGTTGACCGAGACCTGAACCAGCGTGTAGTTGGCGTCGCCCTTGACCAGCTGGCTCCAGACAAACACCATGGCGGTGCAGGGCGCAACGCCCAGCAGGATCATGCCGGCGATGTATTCGCTGGCCGACAGGGGGTCGACCCAGGGCGCAAAAATGTACTGAAAAAACAGCACGCCCAGCGCGGCCATGGTGAAGGGCTTGATCAGCCAGTTGACCACCAGCGTGAGCATCAGACCGCGCGGCTTTTTGCCCACGTCTTTCACGGCGGTCCAGTCAATCTGGATCATCATCGGGTAAATCATCACCCAGATGAACACCGCCACCACCAGGTTCACGTGCGCAATTTCCAGCGCGGCGATGCCCTGAAAGGCCGCTGGTGCCAGCAGGCCCAGGCCCACGCCGGCCGCAATGCCCAGTGCCACCCAGACGGTCAGGTAACGTTCAAACAATCCCATGGGACTTCCTTTTTTTCTTGTGAATGTGGGGCTCAGGCACGGGACAGATCGCGCGCGGCCTGCTGCACCATGGCCCGCTCCAGCTTGTCGGGCGGCAGGTTGACCAGCAGCTCCAGCCGGCGGCGAATCGCCAGCAAGGTCTGGTGGAAAGCGTCCTGCTTCTGTGCCTCGTCACCCGGCGCCTCGGACGGATCGGGGTAGCCCCAGTGCGCGGTGGCCGGCTGGCCGGGCCAGTAGGGGCAGACCTCGCCGGCGGCGTTGTCGCACACCGTGATCACAAGGTCCATGGGGGCAGATTCCGGCTTGCCGAATTCGTCCCAGCTTTTGCTGCGCAGGCCGTCGATGGCGATGCCGGCGTTTTGCAGAACCTTCAGCGCCAGCGGGTTCGGCTGCTGGTTGTCGCGCGGGCTGCTGCCAGCGGAGAAGGCCCTGAAGCGGCCTTTGCTCATGTGGTTCAACGTGGCTTCGGCCAGGATGCTGCGGGCCGAGTTGTGGGTACAGAGAAAAAGGACATTGATCACGCGGTCAGTCATGAGAGGGGCTTTCAGCAACAGCGTTGAGAAGGTGAAATTGCTACACTTTTTGTAGCTTCTGGCGCAGAGCAGACAAGGGCTCAGGTCGTATTTGATTCAATTTTTTCTTTACTGGACAGCGCAGAGCCATCGGGCGTGTGGCTGGCGTTCGCAACCAGCGCCATGGCAGGCGGCAGCACCACCACCGGCGAAAAACCGCCGCCAGCGGTGCGGAAGTTGGTGGTCTGGCCGGTGTAGGTGCGGGCCGCCAGCAACTGCACCTGGCCGCGGAAGGTGTAGGCGCGCAGGTCCAGCTTGAGCCGGGTGGCCACCCCATCCACATTGACCAGGCGTTCACTGGGCGGCACCAGGGCTTGCGCGATAAAGCCGCCGGCCAGGATGTTGCTCCACACGCCGCGTGTGAGTTTGTCGCCGCGGTAGGCGGCTTTGGCGCCGTAACCTGCCACGGGCTTGAAGAAGAGCTGGCGGCGACGGGCCCACAGGTCGTCGGCATGCCCGGCGGTGACCAGCTCAGTGTGCGGTACCACGGCCTGCAGCAGGCGCCGGTCTTCAGCCGACACCCCCCAGGAGGCCAGCAGTGCATCGTCGCCCAGGGTGATGAGGTTGCGCTTGTCGGCGTACAGCGCGTGCGCACGCGGGTGCGGCGTGACCACGGTTGCGCCGGCCACATAGGCGCTGCGCAGGGCTTCATGGGCCGGCTCGGACAGGCTGAAGTCGGTCAGGCGGTTGTAAACCAGATCGACTGCCATGCCTGGCAGGGCCGGGTGCCACAGCGCGCCGTCTTTCCACTGCAGCTCACGCGCGTCGCCTACCGCAGCCGTGATGCCGTGCGCCAGGAACAGTTGCCGCGCCAGTGCAAATTCAGGCGCCAGGTATTGCGCCTCCGGCGCGTCGTCGGTGATCAGGATGCTGCGCAGCGGCTGCGTGCCACGCTGGGCCTGCCACTCGGCGCGGAACATGGCCACAAAGGTCTGGTTGATCTGCGTCAGGTCGCTCGACGCATCCATCAGCCCCTGCATGGGTTCGCAGCAGTCGCGGTGCGCACGTGCCAGCGCAGCGTTGAGCAGCGCGCCGCCGGCGTTGGTGTTGATCTCGATCAGGCGTGGGCCATCCACACCCAGGTGAAAGTCATAGGCCATGAAGACGCCGGCGGGCCCGAAGTCATGGCGCGCAATCTCGGGCGCGCTGGCCAGTGCCGTTTGCTGGTAGGCGGGCAGGGCGATCACGCCTTCGATGGCCGCAATCGCCTGGCCCAGCGTCGCGCGGATGGCCGGGTCCAGAAACACCGCTGTCTCTGAAAACAGGTGTGGGTGTGTCGTGGCCAGAGCGGCCAGCATGCCTTGCAGGCTGGCGTCAGTTTCCAGCTGCTGGCGCAAGCGCTCGGGGTTCAGGGTGCGGCACAGGCACCCCAGGTTCAGGGCCTCGGCGAGATTCATGGCGGCGTCCGGGTCAGCACGCCGCGCACGAGGCGGTGTCGGCGGCTGCGCAGGCTTCGCCCTGGCAGCAATGTTCAGTCATGTAGCCGAGCAGGGCGTTCATCTGTTCGAAGTTGGCGCGGTAGATCAGGTTGCGGCCACGCGGCTCGCTGCTGACCAGGCCCGAGTGCGCGAGTTCTTTCAGGTGGAAGGACAGCGCGCTGGGCGCCACTTCCAGCTGCTCGGCAATGGCGCCCGGCGTCAGCCCGTCGGGCCCGGCCACCACCAGCGCGCGGAAGGTGCGCAGGCGCTGGGCCTGGGCCAGGGCGGCCAGCGCGCGGACCGCTGAAACTTCGTCGAGGGCTTTTGTTTTCATAATTCAAATATAATTGAATTGTTGAAGTAAAACAAGCGAGCAAGGAAAAATTCATGGCCGACATCACGATTTACCACAACCCCCAGTGCGGCACCTCGCGCAACACGCTGGCGCTGATCCGTAACAGCGGGGCCGAGCCCGAAGTCATTGAATACCTGCAAACCCCGCCCAGCCGCGAGACCCTCCAGCAACTGGCGGCCCGCACCGGGCAGCCCTTGCGTGCACTGATCCGCAGCAAGGAAAAGATATTTGCCGAACTCCAGCTCGACAACCCCGCGCTGACGGATGAACAACTGCTGGACGTCATGCTGGCCCACCCGATTTTGATGAATCGCCCCATCGTTGTGACGCCGCTGGGCACCCGCCTGTGCCGGCCGTCCGAAGCCGTGCTCGACATCCTGCCGGCGCCACAGCAGGGCGCTTTCACCAAGGAAGACGGAGAGCAGGTCATCAATGCCAAGGGAGAACGTGTTGCCGGCAACTGATCTTCCCAACATCGATCCGGCGCTGTTCGTGCCGCCTTCCACCGCGACGCTGCAGGCCTTCCGCCCATCGGCCCACCCGCCGCGCATTTTGCTGCTCTACGGTTCTGTGCGCGAGCGCTCCTACAGCCGGCTGCTGAGCGAGGAGGCCGCACGCCTGCTGCAGGCCATGGGCGCCGAAACCAGAACCTTCGATCCGAGTGGCCTGCCGCTGCCCGACGACGCGCCCGACAGCCACCCCAGGGTGCAGGAGCTGCGACAACTCGCGTTGTGGGCCGAAGGCATGGTCTGGACATCGCCCGAGCGCCACGGCGCCATGACCGGCATCATGAAATCACAGATCGACTGGATCCCGCTGGCCGATGGCGCGGTGCGCCCGACTCAGGGAAAAACGCTGGCCGTGATGCAGGTCAGCGGTGGTTCGCAGTCTTTCAACGCGGTGAGCCAGTTGCGCGTGCTGGGCCGCTGGATGCGCATGCTGACGATTCCGAACCAGTCTTCGGTCGCCAAGGCGTTTCTGGAGTTCGACGAAGCCGGGCGCATGAAGCCCTCGGCCTATTACGACCGCGTGGTCGACGTGATGGAAGAACTCGTCAAGTTCACGCTGCTCACGCGCGATGTGTCGCCTTACCTGGTGGACCGCTACAGCGAACGCAAGGAAAGTGCCGAAGCGTTGTCGAAGCGGGTGAACCAGCGCAGTCTTTGAGTTTTGTGAGTCAAATCGGCCTCTGGCCCATAGCGGACAAGCGCAGGCAGCTATTAAATTGATAGTGCCGCGTACCCCGGCAGCGCATCACCTTGCGCCTTCCCACGGTACCCCCGCAAACCGCTCCACCACAAAATCCAGAAAAGCACGCACGGCGGGCGACAGATGCTTGCGCGAGGGGTAGAGCGCATAAATCGCCATGTCGGGCAGCTTCCAGTCGGGCAGCAGCCCTTGCAGGCTGCCGTCCCGCAAATGCGGGTTGGCCAGGTAGGTCGGCTGCAGCGCGATGCCGCCGCCGGCCAGCGCGGCCTGCAGCAGGGCGGTGGCTTCGTTGGCGCTGAAGTGGCTGCCGACGCTGACCTCTGCATGTTCGTTGCCGCGACTGAAGCTCCACACGCTTTTGCCGAAGTTGGCATGGCTCAGGCAGCGGTGTGTGGCCAGGTCGGCCGGTACCTGTGGCATGCCATGCTCGGCGGTGTAGGCGGGTGACGCGACCAGCACCGAGGCGCAGGGGGCCAGCACACGGCCTATGAGCGCAGGGTCAGGCTGCGCACTGATGCGTATGGCCAGGTCGATGCGCGCCTCCACCAGGTTCAGCGCACCTTCGCTGGCATTCAGGTCGATCTTGAGCTGCGGGTGCAACTTCAGGAAGTCGGTGACGGCCGCAGCCATCTGCGCATAGGCAAACGACATGCTGCAGGTGATGCGCAACTGCCCGCGCAGGGCGCCGCCCTGGCTGCTGGTTTCTTCTTCCACGTTTTCCATCAGCGCCAGCATTTGCTGGCTGCGCCGCAGGCAGTTCTCGCCCGCGTCGGTCAGGGTGACGCTGCGGGTGGTGCGCTGCAGCAGGCGTGTGCCCAGCCATTGTTCGAGCTCGGCCACATACCGCGTGACCATGGCGCGGGACATGTCCAGTTTGTCGGCGGTGGCGCTGAAGCTGCCGCTCACGGCGACCTCGGCAAACACCTGCATTGCGGTCAGTCGGTCCATATCTGCTCGATTATTGAAACAGTAATGGGCGAATTATGCGGTTTATCTGTCCGAATATTGAAACTACAGTTCATTCAGCGCTGCAAAGCGTGTTCTACAACCCACAGGAGTTCACCATGATCCGCACCACCGTTATCGCCGCTTCCCTGGCCATTGCCTTCACCGGCGCCCAGGCCGCCCAGCCCCTGACCGTCAAGGTCTATAACGCCGACGGCAACAGCTTCAAGGTCAACTCGACCCTGGTCTATGGCGAGAAGGAGGCCATGGTGATTGACGCCGGCTTTACCCGTGCCGACGCCTTGCGCATTGCCGCCAACGTGCTGGACAGCGGCAAACAGCTGACCACCATTTATGTAAGCCAGGCTGACCCCGACTACTACTTTGGCGTCGAAACGCTGAAAGAAATCTTTCCCCAGGCGGAGGTGGTGAGCAGCGCCGCCGTGCTGGAAAAACTGACGGCCAAGATGGCGGGGAAAGTCACGTTCTGGGGCCCCAAGATGGGCGCGAACGCACCGCGCAAGCCGGTGACCCCGCGCGCCCTGGAGGGCAACACCCTGAAGCTGGACGGCCAGACCATCGAGATCCGCGGCACCCAGGGCCTGCTCGCGCACCGTCCGTACGCATGGATTCCGTCGATCAAGGCCATCGTCGGCAATATTGGTGTGTTCGGCAATATGCATGTGTGGACGGCAGACACCCAAACCGCTGCTGAGCGTGCCGCCTGGGTGGCGCAGCTCGACGAGATGGCCGCGCTGAAGCCCGAGCTGGTGATTCCCGGCCACATGGCATCCGGCACACCGCTGGACGCCAGCGCCCTGGCTTTCACCAAGGGCTACCTGCAGACTTTCGAGAAAAACCTGGCAGCCAGCAAAAACAGCGCGGAATTGATTGATGCCATGAAGCAGGCCTACCCGCAGGTGACGGACGGCGCCATGTCGCTGGACATGGGCGCCAAGGTCAACAAGGGCGAAATGAAGTGGTAATTCATAAAGCCTGATCAAGCCCCGCAAAGCCTGGGCGGCCCGTCAGCACCCCTCTGCATCCGGTCAACCTGCCGGATGCAGAGTCATTGATTGAAAGAGAACAGAACATGCGTACTCACCTGAATATCATCGCCGACCACTACGCCGCATCAACGCGCCAGGACACGGCCGCCATGATGGCCGATGTGGCCCCGGACGTGCGGTGGACCGAGATGGCCGGCTTTCCGTGTGCGGGCACATGGGTCGGGCCGGAACAGGTCATCGAACAGGTCTTCCAAGCCCTGGGTGCCGCATGGACCAGTTACCGGTTTGAACTGCAGGAACTGATAGATGCCGGTGACCGGGTCATCGCGCTGGGCGTGTACCACGGCACTTACGGCAAGACGGGCAAATCCATGCAGGCGCGCGTGGCGCATGTCTGGCGGTTGGAGAACGGAAAAATGGTGCAGTTCGAGCAGTTCACCGACACCCTGCTGGTCGCGCAGGCGATGACTTGAAAGGCAAAGGAATCATGCAGGACAGCTCTCAAAAAACCATCGTCACCTATTTGTTCGACCCGCTGTGCGGCTGGTGCTACGGCGCATCACCCGTGATCCAGCGCCTGGGTCAGCAGGGCGATGTCCACCTGGCGCTGGCCCCCACCGGCCTGTTTGCCGGCGCGGGCGGACGCAGCCTGGACGCGGCTTTTGCAGACTACGCCTGGTCCAACGACATGCGGATTGAAAAGCTCACTGGCCAGCGCTTCACCGAGGCCTACCGCAGCCAGGTGCTGGGCAGGCCCGGCAGCCGTTTTGACTCCGCCGCCACCACGCTGGCGCTGACGGCCGTCGACCTGACCGAGCCGCAGCATGAACTGGACACCCTGAAGGTCTTGCAGGAAGCCCGCTATGTACATGGACTGGATACCAGCGCTGTGCCGGTGGTGGAGAAACTGTTGCGCGACGCCGGGCTGCGTGCTGCCGCAGGCCGCTTGGCCGCTGGCGACGCCGAGCTGCTGGCCGCCAATGCTGCGCGCATCCGCAAGGCGCAAGGGCTGATGCAGACTCTTGGCGCGCAGGGGATTCCGGCGCTGGTGATCACGAATGGCCAGGGCAGCCGCCTGCTGCGCGGCAATGTGCTCTATGGAAGTTTTGACAGCCTGCTCAGCCAGATCGGTTCAGCCTGAGCGGTTCGGGTACAAAGCTGCAGAAGGAGATACCCCCATGAACACACTCCAGCAGGTGCTGGTTCACATGCGCGCGGGCGACTGGCGCGAGGCCCACAACCTGGTGCAAAGCGATGACTCCCTGCTGGCCGCATGGCTGCACGGCATCCTGCACATCCAGGAAGGTGATCTGGAGGATGCCGAATACTGGTACGGCAAGGCCGACCGCCATTTCCGCAGCCGCGGGACACTTGACGAAGAGCTGGCGCGCCTTGAGGCGGAATTGGAAAATCATTGAGACTGGCTCAAGTCACGACATCACACTGTTCGGGCTGAGCCTGTCGAAGCCTGTCCTGCGCGCCAGCAGGTTGTCCGCCATGACCTATGCGGGAAGCCTCAAAAATTATAGAAATTGGCCGCCAATCCTTGCTTGGCATACCCAAGCAGCTACTAATTTGGTAGCACTTCATCCCGTGTCCCGGCTGGTGAGTCCCCGAACGATTCGGCGCGCAACGGGCGAGACGAGCAGCACGGCAGGAAACGCGAACAACCACGCCGTGAGCCAGGAACCGGCCCACAGCGACAGAAAGCCCGGCCCCATCCCCGCGGCGCGCAGCGTGGCTATTCCAGCGACCAACAGCGACATCAGGCCCGAGAGAAAGAAGCCGAACAGGACGGGCTCGAATTTCCTGGGAATCATGGGGTCACCTCGGCGTCGACATCGGCTGCCATGCGCTGCAAAGCCTCGGCCACATTGGTGCCGAACATCCGCGCCGTCTTGACATCTCCGGGGGCAAACGAGTCTGCCGCCTCCGAATGCCCGGCCTGCGCCATCATTCCCGACCACGAGCCGAGCCGGTTGGCGGCTTCCTCGTAAGGCACCCCTGCGTGCTGCTCCGGCAGGATGGCGTTGCCGACCCAGACCATGCCGTGCTGCATGGCGAAGACAAACATCGACAGCAGGGTCGATTGCTTGTCGCCGGCCGGCAGCGACGACACGGTGAAGGCCGATGCCAGCTTGCCCTTGAGGGCGTGGCTTTTCCAGAGCCGACCTGTGGCGTCCATGAAGGTCTTGAAGGTGCCGGAGACCCCGCCCAGGTAGGTGGGCGAGCCGAAGACAAAGCCGTCATAGTCCAGCAGATGCTCGGGTGTGCGGGTCAGGTCTTCGGCTTTCAGCAGATGCGCGGTGATGCCGGGAACCGCGCGCGCACCCGCCAGGATGTGCCCGGCGATATGGGCCGTGTGGCCGTGTGCGCTGTGATAGATGACGGCGAGTTGTTTGTTCTTCATGGTGTGTTGTCCTTTTCAAGTTGAGTGAATGAATCTCAGAAAACAAGTCTTCATCGCGAGATCCAGGCGCTGACGACGGCGGCCAGGTAGAGGCCGAGTCCGAAAATGCTGTGGTTGGCCAGGCTCCGGAGCCGGTTTTTGGCCGGTGCCGGTGTGCGCGACGAGGCGATGCCCGCGCCCATGGCGGGTTGCATCACGAGCCAGGGCGCGGCGACGGTGCCGATGCCCAGGCAAAAGGCCGGCAGCAGCGTGGGCTGGTGCACCCATGGCATGCCCGCCATGCCGGCCAGCAGGGCGGCGAAGGCGATGCCGGTTGCGTAGTGGACCAGCCACCCCAAAGCAAGCTCGCCCCGCACGGGCGCCGCCTTGGCGATGGCGTCGTGTTTCCACGTGCCGCGGCGCCAGTGGCCGGCCCAGCGGCCGATCATCGCGAAGTTGAGCGTGGGCACGCCCAGGCGCTGGAGAAGCAGCAGCCAGGCGTCCATGACTGCAGTGGCACCCACCCCGATGAGCAGGATGTGTGCAGCGCCTGAAATGAAGGTGTTCATGGGATTCCTTGTTGACGAAAAGTGAAGTTGGTGTCACTCTACAAGTTCAAGTCAACTTGAAGTCAAGGGGTTTTTTCATGGACATCGCCGAAGTCGCCAGAAAATCAGGTTTTCCCGCCTCAGCGCTGCGTTATTACGAGGAAAAAGGGCTGATCAGCTCGGTCGGCCGGCAGGGCTTGCGCCGCACTTTTGCACCGGGCGTGCTGGACCAGCTGGCGCTGATTGCGCTCGGGCAGGCCGCCGGTTTTTCGCTCGACGACATCAGCGCCATGTTCTCGCCGGACGGCCGGGCCAGCATCGACAGAAAGTCGCTCAGCGCCAAGGCCGACGAACTGGACCAGACGATCAAGCGCCTGAAGGCGATGCGCAACGGGCTGAGGCATGCAGCGGTGTGTCCCGCGCCCAGCCACGCCGAGTGCCCGACCTTTCAGCGGCTGCTTCGCTCCGCAGCGGCCGGCGAGCTGACGCCGCGCGTCAGGAAGCCCTTGCGTGTCCGTTCAAAAGCGTGAAGGTTCTGGACGGGCTGGACGCGGGCTTGCCTTGTGGACTGATATTGCGAGCGCAAGGGGAGTGCGAAGGCGCTGGCCAGGCGGGTGAATCAGCGTACAGCCGCTTGCGGAGCAAGTGTCCAGCCCTTATGCGCGGCGGCGGCAGCCTGTCTCACCGCAGCCACTCCTGGGCTTTCAGTCCGGCGCGGATTCTGTGAGGAAAATCCGCCTCCAGCCTTTACTCAGAAAGCGCAGATAGCTATCTATTTGGTAGCAAATGGAGTCCCTGCAACCATGACAGCGCCACGCGTAGCGAGCAGGGTGCCCTGGCGCACCGCGATCAGATCCCCTTCGGCCAGAGGTTGCCAGGCCTCGTCGGTGAGCGGCACGCTTGCGATGAACAGGACGATGCGTTCCTCCTGGGCTATCGCGACGCCGGCTTCGTGGGCCGTCGCCTGCTCCTCGGGCGGGCAATGCCGTTGCAGCATCCACAGGCCCGGCGGTCCGGCATGGCCGATGTCGGCTTGCAGGCGCTTGTGGCCGTGGGCAAACAGGGTGTCGCCGTCGGCGTAAATAAAGTTGGCCGGGCCGATCGCCCGCAGCTCGGCGGCGAAGCTTGCCAGCAGTGCCAGCCGCGCGTCCAGCGTGGGCGGGGCGGCCCCGCTCCACAGGGGCCGAAGGCGTTCCATCAGGGCGCAGAAAGCATGTTCCGAATCAGTCTGTCCCACGGGCCGATACGCGCCGAGCGTCAGCGTTTCGCAGCGTTCGATGCCGGGCAGGTCGCCGTTGTGGGCAAACACATGGGCGCGGCCGCCCAGTTCCCGAACAAAGGGCTGCGTGTTCGAAAAGCTCACCGCGCCACGCGTGGCATGGCGGATGTGCGAGATGGCCAGTTGGGTGCTCGGCCCCTGGGTTTCCAGGTAGCGAACCAGTGGGCTGTCCCCGGCGGCCAGCGGTTCGCGGAACAGCGCCACGTCTTCGCCCTGGTAGAACGCAACGCCCCAGCCGTCGCGCGAGCTGCCGGTTGCGCCGCCGCGCGAAGCCAGGGTGTGGAGCGAAAATGTCAGCCGGGTCGGCCCGGAAGTCGAGAGGGCCAGGAGCTCACACATCAGGTGGGGCGCAAGGCGCGGTGAAGGCTTGCTGCATGACCTGCAGCGTCACGTGGGTGATGTCGAAACGCTCGTGCAACTGGTCGGTGGCGTGTTTCAGGAAAACATCGTCAGCGTGCCCCTGCGGCATCACCAGATGCGCCGTCAGTGCGATATGCGAGGTGCCCATGGACCAGATGTGCAGGTCATGCACCCGCGTCACGCCCGGAAGCGCAGCCAGACAGTCCTGAACCGCCTGCGGGTCCACGCTGTCGGGCACGCCGTCAAACAGCATGTGCAGCGACTCTTTGAAAAGACTCCACGTCCCCACCAGGATCACCGCGGCAATCAGCAGGCTGACCACCGGGTCCAGCCACACCCAGCCCATCCACAAGGTCAGCGCCCCGGCGATCACCACCCCGGCGGACACCAGGGCATCGGCGGCCATGTGCAGGAAGGCGCCGCGGATGTTGAGGTCGCGCTCGCGCCCGCGCATGAACAACAGGGCAGTCGCCGTGTTGATCACAATGCCGATGCCGGCCACCACCATGATGGTCACACCTTCGGCACCGGCCAGCGGCTCGGGCGAGAAGAGCCGGCCCACCGCTTCCCAGGCCAGAGCGCCCATCGCCATCAGGAGCAGCAGCGCGTTGGCAAAAGCCGCCAGAATGGTGCCGCGCTTCCAGCCGTAGGTGTGGCGCGGGTTGGGCCGCAGCTTGCTGGCCAGTGCGCCGCCCCATGCCAGCACGAGACCGGCCACATCACTCAGGTTGTGCGCCGCATCGGCCAGCAGGGCCAGCGAGTTGATCTTCCAGCCGTAAAACGCCTCGATCGCCACAAAGACGATATTGAGCACGATGCCAATGGCAAAAGCCCGATTGAAGTTGGCCGGGGCGTGGCCATGGTCGTGATCTGCGCTCATCCGGCGAGGTTCTCTGGCATCACCGGGGAACTGCCCTCCACCCAGTCCCTGATTTCTCCTGCGTATCCCATGCACATGTCGCTTGTCCTGTTGTTGTGATATCGATGTAGCCTGCGCTTGCGCGTCGCCGCAGGACAAGGCTCAAGGCGCCTGCCGATGAGCGGGCACCCGGTTTGTGGCGGGGAGCACTTTCGCTGCTCAACAGGTGTCAGTGAACCATTGCTCGATCTTGTCGCGGCTGGGCACGCCGGCCGCATGAACGACCTTGCCATTGATGACAACACCGGGTGTGTTCATGACGCCGTAGGCCATGATATCGCGCACTTCCTCCACTTTTTCCAGCTTGACGGCGATGCCTCTGGCTTTGGCCACCTGGGCGCGCGGGAAGCCCAGGCCGTGGTCAGACAATTTGGTGCGGCGCCATTCAACATGGGTTCCTCAGGCACTGATGGCCAGTCGCTTTATTTTCTCCCACAGCGGATCGCGATTCCCAGGCGGTCAGCCGGGATGCAAACTGACGCCGGTAAAAAATTCAGTCATTGTGGCCTCCAGCCTTTACCCTGTAAGCGCAAGCAGCTATGTAATTGATAGCGTACCGGCTTCGCTCACGTGACCCTCAGCAATGGCGTGCACGGCGCGCGGCGCGGGAACAGGGCGGCGCAAGACGCGGGCGACATCGGGGTTGCGCCGACGGAACTTGCCTGAATGCCTTGGCCGTCCCTACCGGTTCTTGGGTTAGGATGCCCACAGACAGTAACACTCTGTTCTGCGCTCCACTGGTTTTCGATGCAGGCCTTCACGAGGCCCTTTGGCAATACACGGGCATCCGAAGACTCAACCTGATCAAGCCTTGAAAAAAACAAAAGTTGGGGCGCGGCTCGGCCGTACCCGCGCGTTCTGCGTATTCGCTGCCCTGGCAGCAACCGGGCTCACAGCACAGGCGGCCAATGAAGAGGCCAGCAGCGGGCCGCGTTTTGCCATCTCGGGTTTTGCTGTAGACGGCAACAGCCTGCTGGCCGGCGCCGAGGTGGACGGGGTGCTTGCGCCCTTCATCGGCCCGCAGCGCAGCTTCGGCGACGTGCGCCGCGCGGTGCAAGCATTGCAGCAGGCCTATCTTCAGCACGGCTACAGCGTGGTTCTGGTGCAGTTGCCGGAGCAGGAGCTGGCCCAGGGCGTGGTTCGCCTCAAGGTCATCGAGCCGCGCATCGGCAGCGCGCGCGTGGAAGGCAACCAGCAGTTCTCGACCGGGAACATTCGCGCCAGCCTGCCCGCGCTGCGCGAAGGCGCCACGCCCAACATCCGTGACATTTCGGCCAGCCTGAAGGTGGCCAACACCAACCCGGCCAAGCAGCTCACGCTGGCGCTGCAGACAGGCGACCAGCCCGAGACGGTGGACGCGGTGATCAGCGTGACCGAGGACAAAAAGCCCTGGCGCCTGGGCCTGAATGCCGACAACAGCGGCAGCACGGAAACCGGCCGCACCCGCCTGGGCGTGCTCTTCCAGCATGCCAACCTCTGGGACCTGGACCATGTGATGACGCTGCAATACACCACCTCGGCAGAAAAGCCGTCGAACGTGAGCGTCTACGGCGTGGGGTACCACGTGCCGCTGTACGCGCTGGGCGACTCGATGGATTTTTTCGCCAGCCAATCCAACGTGGACTCCGGCACGCTGACGGCCGGCGTGCTGAATCTGCAGGTCAGCGGCAAGGGCAAGGTGTTTGGCGCGCGCTACAACCATTCGCTGCCGCAATGGGGCGACCTGGTCTCCACGCTGACCTACGGCGCCGACTGGCGCGCCTACGTCAACAACATTGATCTCGCCGGGTTCAAGCTGGGCGATGAGATCACGGTCCATCCGCTGTCGCTCAGCTATTCCGGCCAGCTGGCGCTGCCCTCGGCCACGCTGGGCGTGCAACTGACCGCCCTGCAGAACATCCAGGGCGGACAGAATGGCCGCGCGGCGGACTTCAGTCGCCAGCGCGTGGGGGCCTCGGCCAGCTACCGCATTCTGCGTTACGGCGCGGGCTACAACCACCAGCTGGCCCAGGACTGGCAGTTGCGCCTGCAGTTCAATGGCCAGGCCACGCGTGATGCCCTGGTGCCCGGCGAACAGTTCGGCGCCGGCGGCGCGGGTTCGGTGCGCGGCTTCCGGGAGCGTGAAGCGGCCGGCGACCAGGGTCATTTCGCCGGCGCGGAAATCCAGACGCCCAACTGGTGCGCGGCCAGTGCGGCGTTCGCGGTGCAGTGCCGGGCACTGGCTTTTGTGGATGCCGCCAGCGTGTCCCGCAACAAGGCGCTGCCGGGCGAGGTGCAGCGCACCTCCCTCTCCAGCGCCGGCCTGGGACTGCGTTTTGTGCTGGATCGCAGCGCCAGCCTGCAGGTGGACTACGGCCGCGTGATCGACGGTGGCGGCACCCGCGCGGCCGGCGACAGCCGGGTGCATGTCGCCCTGGCCCTTTCCTATTGACCGAGCCGAAAGAATGCAGATGAAACCCAACCCCGCACACACTGCCAGGGCCTTGCTGGCAGCGGCGATCCTGTTCACCGGCGGCGTCGGCGCCCAGACCGTCGTCAACGGCCAGGCCAGCTTCCAGCAACTGGGCAGTGTCCGCACGGTCACCAACACGCCCGGCACCATCATCGAGTGGCCCGCCTTCTCTATCGCCGCGGGCGAGGCCACACGCTTCGTCCAGCAAAGCGCCGCAAGCGCGGTGCTCAACCGCATCACAGGACAGGACCCGTCGGTGATCCTGGGCGCACTGCAATCGAACGGCCGTGTCTTTCTGATCAACCCCAACGGCATTCTGTTCGGCGCTGGTGCGCAGGTGAACGTGAACGGGCTGGTGGCCTCCACCCTGGCCCTGTCCAACGCCGACTTCCTGTCCGGAAAGATGAATTTCAGCGCCGGCGCCGTGGCCGGCCGCGTCGCCAACCAGGGCAGCATCGGCACGCCGGAAGGCGGCCAGGTGCTTCTGATCGGGCCGCAGGTGGAAAACAGCGGCCTCATCCATGCGCCGGGCGGCGATGTGATGCTGGCCGCGGGCCGCAGCGTGAAACTGGCCGACAGCGGCAGCCCGGCCCTGCATGTGGTGGTCAGCGCGCCGCAGGACCAGGCCATCAACCTGGGCCAGATCGTGGCGCAAAGCGGACGCGTCGGCATCTACGGCAACCTGGTCAGCCAGCGCGGTCTGGTCAGCGCCGACCGGGCCGCGGTCGGCGCCGCCGGGCAGATCGTGTTCAAGGCCAACGGGGACTTGCTGCTGGAGGCCGGCAGCCTGACCAGCGCGAGCGGCGCCGGGGTGGGCACGGGCGGCACCATCCATCTGCTGGGCGAGCGCGTCGCCCTGACCGGCAACGCGCGGGTGGACGCCAGCGGCGAGACTGGTGGCGGCACGGTGCTCGTCGGCGGCGACTACCGCGGCCAGAACCCGGACATTCTCAACGCGAAGCAGGTCTACATGGCCGGCGACGCCTTCATCAGCGCCGACGCCCTGAGCGCCGGTAACGGCGGCAAGGTGATTGCCTGGTCCGACGGCACCACGCGTGTCTACGGCAGCATCAGTGCCCGCGGCGGCGCGCAGTCGGGTGACGGTGGCTTCGTCGAAACGTCGGGCCACGTGCTGGACATGCAGGGGCGGGTAGACACCCGGGCAGCGAATGGCCGCGTCGGCACCTTGTTGCTGGACCCGACCAACATCTTCATCGCGACCAACCAGGCCAGCGCCACGGAGGCGGGCATGGTGGGCGGCGACACCTCGGCCGACGCCGACACCTTCGTCGCCGTCGGCGCCGTGGGCGACTCGCTGCTGACCGTGGCGACCCTGCAGGCAGCACTTGCCAACACCCAGGTGGTCGTCACCACCGACAACGCGGCCGGCACCGGCGCCGGCAACATCCAGGTGGTGGACGCCGTGAGCTGGACCAGTGACACGAGCCTGACGCTCAATGCCACCGCAGACATCAAGCTCAATGCCACCATCACCGGTGGTGCAGGCAGCCGGCTCGCGCTCAACAGCGCCACCGGCAACATCAACCAGACCGCCGCCATCACCGTGGTGGCGCTGTCGGCCACCGCAAGCGCCGGGTCGGTCAACCTCACCAATCCGGGCAACCAGGTACAGCGGGTGGCCGGTTTTGCCAATGGTGCCGGCGGCTTCAATTTCCGCAACAACGGCACGCCGCTGACGATTGGCGTGGCCGGCCCGCAAACCGGCATCACGTCCGGGGGCAGCGGTCCGATCAACGTGAATGTGGCCGGCAGCCTCACGCTGCTCAGTCCTGTCACCTCGCGCTCGGGCGACATCGTGCTGGCCGGCAACACGCTGGACAACCAGTCCACCGTGAGCTCCACCAGCGGCGGCGTGACGGTGCAGGGCGTCGTGCTACGGCCCTCGCTGGCCAGCTGCATCGCATCCCCATCCACCAGCGGCTGCTCGGCGGTGCTGCCGACACTGTCGCAATGTATCAACGCTCCGACGACCGCAGGCTGCTCGGTGGTGTTGCCCTCGCTCGCCACCTGCGTCGCCGCGCCCGTCACCGCGGGTTGCGTCAGCGTGCTGCCGACCTTTACCCAGTGCATTGGTACACCCACCCTGGCGGGCTGCGCGGCTGTGCTGCCGTCGCTGGCGCAGTGTTCCGCCAATCCCGCCTTGCAGGGTTGCAATGTCGTGTTGCCATCGCTGGCGCAGTGCTCCGCCAATCCCACCTTGCAGGGGTGCGGTGCCGTGCTGCCGACGCTGGCGCAGTGCACGGCTTCGCCGGGCTTGCAGGGTTGCAGTGCCGTATTGCCGACGCTGGCCAAGTGCGCGGCGGCTCCTGCGACGCAAGGGTGCAGCATCGTGCTGCCGTTTACGGCTGGCACGAATTCGTCCCTGACCATCGCATTGAATTCGACGGTCGACCTCATCAACACCAGTGTCACCGGCAATACCAGCAGCGCTGCGAAGCCGGGCGACGCGAAGGCAGTGGACAAGACGAACGTCGCCGGCAGTGATTCCGGTACAAAAAGTGACGTGGCCAAAAAAACGTATTGCAACTAAGCGGCGCACACCATGAAAATTCATTTCACTGTCATTGCTTCCTTCCTGTTCACGCTGTCGCTCTTTGGCAACCAGGCGGCCCACGCCGGCACGCCAGCCGGCAAGGTGACCCAGCTCAGCGGATTCGTCATGGCGTTCAAGGCCAATGGCGCCCTCAAAGTGCTTGCTACACAATCCGTGGTTGAAACGGGTGACACCCTGGTGAGCGAGGAGAACACCTACGTTCGCATTGACCTGGCCGACGGCCGCCAAGCCGTGCTGGGCCCCCAGACCCGGATGACAATTGCCAGCGCCACCACGGTGAGTCTGGCGACGGGGCAGCTTCAGGTTCTCGCTCCTGCGCAGCCCGGCACCGGCCGCCTGAGCATCGAGGCGGGGGAAACCACCGTCGATGCCGGTGAGGCCAGCTTCAATCTCTTTTACAGCCCGGACCCGGCGACCGCCATCGCGCAGCGCGCCTATGCACGGGCCAGCCTGGCGGCGGTCACCCCTTCGGTGCGAAGTGATGCCGGCAGCGTCCTGCCGGTGTGGGAAAAGCTTGCACAAGGTCCTGTGCCGCCGGTCCCGGGAGGCGGCCGGGCACCGGGCCTGTATGTGCAGGTGCTCGATGGGCTCATCACTGTCACTAACCCTGCGGGAACGTCAAACTTTTCGGCCGGGCAGTTTGGATACACGTCTTCCGTCAGGTCGCCGCCGGTGACCATTCCCATCAATCCCGGCATCAGATTCACGCCGCCCCCGGCATTTTCGTCTTCGACTCCCAGCCCGGGCAGCAGTGGCTCGTCGGCCGGGAGCAACAAAAGCGCCGCCGTCGACTGCGAAGTGCGCTGACGCCAGGGATCGTATCTGCAGCTTGCCCCAACTGCGCCAGACCTTCTCGCACGACAGGCAACCCCGTACCCGTCCCCGCGGAACCACCGACGGGTCAGTGGAGCCTGCGGCTGAGGCGACGGCCAGCCACAGAGGCAAACGGATGTCATCAAACTGCCATCAAACCGACATGAACACGTCACCCTCAACTTCCAGAATCTCTCCATCAGTCAAAAACACGATGGAGAGTGAGTCATGGGTCAGGGATTCGGCAAGGATTACGAGCAGGGTGAAGGCGTCAACACGACGTCCAATCCCTTTATTCATGAAGTAGACGGCGAGCGTCGCCATGTGCTGCGCTGCACGACGGCGGCGGTGGCGCTGCTGATGGGGTCGCACACGCTCACCGCCAGTGCTGCCGGCGTTGCCAAAGGCAAACCCCTGGGTTTTACCGGTGTGCCGGTGTCCAGCGCCGATGCGCTGGTGGTGCCGCCCGAATACGAGGCACAGGTGCTTTACCGCTGGGGTGACGCGACCGGTATGGCAGGGTCGGCGGCGCCGGCCTTCAGCGCCGACGCATCCAACAGCTGGCAGGAGCAACTGTTGCAGTCGGGCATGCACCACGACGGCATGGAATTTTTCCCGCTCGACAAGAACCCGCGCCACGGCCTGCTGGCCATCAACCACGAATACACCGACGATGGCCTGTTGCACAGCGACGGCATGAAGACCTGGACCGCTGACAAGGTGCGCAAGTCGCAGGCGGCACACGGCGTCAGCGTGATCGAGGTGGTGGAACGCGCCGGTGTCTGGCGCGTGATGCCCAATTCACGGTATGCGCGCCGCATCACCGGCAACACGCCCATGCTGTTCAGCGGACCGGCCGCAGGGCACGCGCTGCTGAAAACCGCTGCCGATCCCGAGGGCATGCGGCCGCTGGGCACGCTGAACAATTGCGCCGCCGGGCAGACGCCCTGGGGCACCTTTCTGACCTGCGAGGAAAACTGGAACGGCTATTTCTCCGCGCAGGACAAGCCAAACCCGGACGAGGCGCGTTACGGCCTGCGCGCCAAGGGTTTTGGCTACCGCTGGCACGAGTTTGACGAACGTTTTGACGTGGCCAAACACCCCAACGAGCCGCAACGCTTTGGCTGGGTGGTCGAGATCGATCCGCAGGACCCGACACAGACTCCGATCAAGCGCACCGCGCTGGGCCGCATCAAACACGAGGGGGCGACGACGACCTTGAGCCGCGACGGCCGCGCGGTGGTTTACATGGGCGACGACGAGCGTTTTGAATACATCTACAAGTTTGTCAGCCGCGACAAGGTCAAGCCCGGTGGCTACCGCGCCAACAAGGACATCCTGGACCACGGCACGCTGTATGTGGCGCGGTTCGATGCGCAGGGTTACGGCCGCTGGCTGCCGCTGGTGTTTGGCGAGGGCGGCCTGAATGCCGCCAGCGGCTTTGCCAGCCAGGCCGAGGTGGTGGTGAAGTGCCGCCAGGCCGCCGACGTGGTGGGCGCCACCAGGATGGACCGCCCTGAATGGGTGGCGGTGCACCCCAACACCGGCGAGGTGTTTGTCACGCTGACGAACAACAGCAGCCGCGGCAAGGACGGCCGCATGGTTGACGCGGCCAACCCGCGCAACGACAACATCATGGGCCACATCATCCGCTGGCGCGAAGGCAAAAGCCGGCAGGGCAACGCTGTCAGCCGGCTCGACGGCGATGCCAGTGCCACCGAGTTCCGCTGGATGCACTTTGCGCTGGCCGGCGACCCGAACGCCGACAAGGCCGAATACCGCGGCACCATCAAGGGCGACATGTACGGCAGTCCCGACGGTCTGCAGTTCGACGCGGGCGGCCTGCTCTGGATACAGACCGACATTTCGACCTCGGCCATGCACAAGGGTGCTTACAAGGGCATCGGCAACAACATGATGCTGTGCGCCGACCCGGCGACCGGCGAGACCAAACGTTTCCTGACCGGTCCGGCCGGCTGCGAGATCACCGGGGTCAGTTTCACGCCGGACCGCCGCGCTGTCTTCATCAACATCCAGCACCCAGGCGAGACCGCCAGCGAACGCAGCGATCCGGCCCAGCCGAAGGCGGTGAGCCATTGGCCGGACGGCCCGGCGGGCGGACGGCCGCGCTCGGCCACTGTCGTCATCCGGCGCAAGGATGGCGGCGTTGTCGGAACCTAGAAAGTCAAAGCCCCTGCAACGGGGCTTTTTTACGGAAATTTTTGAGCTTCGAGAGTCGAGAGTCGAGAGTCGAGAGTCAAGTGTCATTTGCGAGAAGACAACCAGGAGTCCATCATGAAAGAACTGCCCAATCCCACCTTTGCATTGTCGCCAGTCGCAATGCCACGGGGGTCACTTCATCAAAGCTCTCATGCTGCCGATCCGGTCGCTGTTCAAGGGACTGCGCCGGGGAAAATCCAGGTAGGCTGGGCCAGGCACCAGGACGAGGTCCGGCAAGCGCAGCGGCTGAGGTACCAGGTCTTTGCGCTGGAGATGGGGGCGACGCTGCCCAGCACGGTGCCGGGCCACGACATCGACCTGTTCGATGATTTCTGCGAACACCTGCTGGTGCGCGACGAAGCCAGCCAGGAAGTCATAGGCACCTACCGCGTGCTCACGCCGACCCAGGCCAAACGCGTGGGCAGCACCTACAGCGACACCGAGTTCGACCTCACGCGCCTGCGCGCCCTGCGCGAACGCATGGTCGAGCTGGGGCGCAGTTGTGTGCATGCCGAGCACCGCCACGGCGGGGTCATCCTGGCTTTGTGGGGTGCGCTGGCCGAGTTCATGGCGCGCAACCAGCTCGACACCATGATTGGCTGTGCCAGCATCCCGATGCAGCACAGCGCTCATCCGGAATATGGCAGCGGCCATGCCGCGGCCAGCATCTGGCGGCAGGTGCGGCAAAGCCACCTTGCCGCCATTGAATACCACGTGACGCCGCGCCTGGCCCTGCCGGTCGAGCAGCTCGATGACTCGCTGGACGTCGAGCCGCCAGCGCTGATCAAGGGCTACCTGCGCCTGGGCGCCAAGGTCCTGGGTGCACCGGCCTGGGACCCGGACTTCAACTCTGCCGACCTGCCCATGATGATGCGCATTGCCGATCTGCCGCCGCGTTATCGCAAGCATTTCTCCAGCAAGGCGACCTGATGCGCACGCTGTTCGACAAGCTCGGCGCGCTCAACCATGGGGGTACGCCGCCCGACGATGACCATGATGACGCGGCATTGCGCCAACGCTACCGCAGCATCTTCATTTCCGACCTGCACCTCGGCACACCTGGCTGCCAGGCTGCGGCGCTACTGGACTTTCTGAGGGCCCACCCCAGCGACCACCTCTACCTGGTGGGCGATATCGTGGACGGCTGGCAGCTGCGGCGCAAATGGTACTGGCCGCAGTCGCACAATGACGTGGTGCAAAAGCTGCTGCGTCGTGCACGCAAAGGCTGCCGGATCGTCTATGTGCCTGGCAACCATGATGAGTTTGCGCGTGAGTTTATCGGTCATCAGTTCGGTGGTATCGAGGTGGTCGAGGAAGCCGTGCACACCACCGCCGACGGCCGTCAGTTGTGGGTTGTTCACGGTGACTATTTCGACGCGGTGGTTCAATGTGCCAAATGGCTGGCCTACGTGGGCGACAACCTCTATGAATTCACGCTCAAGCTCAACCGCCACCTCAACAGCCTGCGCGCGCGCATGGGGCTGCCCTACTGGTCGCTCTCGGCCTACCTCAAACACAAGGTCAAGAGTGCGCTGAACTACGTCACCGACTTTGAAGTCGCAGTAGCCAACGAGGCGCGCCGGCGCGGCCACCAGGGGGTGGTCTGCGGCCACATCCACCGCGCCGAAATGCGCGACATCAACGGCGTGCTCTATTGCAATGACGGCGACTGGGTTGAAAGCCGTACCGCGCTGGTGGAACACTACGACGGCAAGCTCGAGCTGCTGCACTGGGCGCCGTCCCATGAAACGCAGGGCCGGGGCCACATGGCGGGCACGGTGGCCGCATGAGGGTCGCCCTTGTTACTGACGCCTGGCAGCCGCAGGTCAATGGCGTGGTCACCACGCTGGTGGAACTGGTGCGTGAACTGCAGACCTTGGGCCACACGGTGGAAGTGGTCCATCCCGGTCTTTTCAAAACGCGGCCTTGTCCGGGTTACGCCGGCATCGACCTGGCCGTGCGTCCCAAAGCCTTGCTGACCGCCAGACTGGATGCTTTCGCGCCTGAAGCCATCCACATTGCCACCGAAGGCCCGCTGGGCTGGGCGGCACGCAGCTATTGCGGCAAGCGCGACCTGCGTTTCACCACCGCCTTTCACACCAAGTTTCCGGAGATCCTCCACGCCGCATTGAAAATCCCGCTGTCCTGGGGTTATGCGCTGTTCCGCTATTTCCACAAGGCTTCGTCAGGCGTCATGGTGCCGACCCACGGTGTGTTGCGCATGCTGGAGAAACGCGGTTTTCGCCAGCTGCGCAGCTGGACGCACGGGGTGGACACCACGCTGTTTCCGTTTCATCCCGGTGCGCGGCTTTACCCGCCCATGGGCACCCTCGTGCGGCCGGTGTCCCTGTTTGTCGGTCGTGTGTCGTATGAGAAAAACATCGAGGCCTTCCTGGCGCTGGACATTCCGGGGACCAAGGTGGTCTGCGGCGTCGGGCCGCTGGAGGCTTCGCTCAAGGAGCGTTATCCGCAGGTGCGCTGGCTGGGTGTGCTGCCGCGCGACGAACTGGCCAGGGTCTACGCTGCCGCCGATGTGTTTGTTTTCCCCAGCCGTTCCGAAACTTTCGGCCTGGTGATGCTCGAAGCCATGGCCAGCGGTACGCCCGTCGCGGCTTACCCGGTCGACGGCCCGCTTGAGGTGCTGGGGAAACCAGACGGCAGCCACCATGGCGGTGTTCTGGATGAGGACCTGAAACGCGCCTGTTACAAGGCGATGGCGGTCCCACGTCACGAGGCCCGCGCCCGTTCGCTGGACTTCAGCTGGGCGCATGCTGCAAAACTGTTCGAAGGCCACCTGGTGCCGGTTCGCAGCAAGGCCAAAAGTACGTTGGTGACGACCCAGGCCCTGGTTTGAAACATTTGTCATGATGTTGTCACGCTTTTGTCATCAAATCCATTCACACTGACAAGTCAGATTCATGACAATTACCAGTTCGGACGGCATGTTGCAAACTTCTGCCACTTCACCCTTGGCTGCGGGCCTGATCGCCGCGCCTGCAGCGGTCCAGTTTCTGGACCGGGACCACAGCATCCTGGCGTTCAACGAGCGGGTGCTGGACTGGGCCAAACGGCCCGACGTGCCGCTGCTGGAGCGGCTGCGCTTCCTGTGTATTGTTTCGTCCAACCTGGACGAGTTTTTCGAGGTGCGCGCCGCCTTGCACCTGACGGCCGCGCTCAACCAGGAGCAAAAGGCGCCTTACTCGGCCGAGTCTTTCAAGACCCTGTCTGCCGCTGCCCACGACATGGTGGCGCGCCAGTACGCGTTGTACAACGACGAGTTGATGCCGGAATTTGCGAAGCAGGGCATACGGATTGTTTCGCACGGCGACCGCAGCGCGGCCCAGCGCCGCTGGGTCAAGGCCTACTTCGAACGCGAGGTGCAGCCGTTGTTGATTCCTGTCGGGCTGGATCCTTCGCACCCGTTTCCTCAGGTCGCCAACAAGTCACTCAATTTCATTGTGCGGCTGGGCGGGCGTGACGCCTTCGGCCGCGAAAATGACATTGCGATCGTCAAGGTGCCGCGCGTACTGCCGCGCCTGATCCACATGCCCGACAAGGGTTCGCAGAAAAAGCTGCTGTTTGTCTCGCTGTCGAGCATCATCCGCGCGCATCTGGCCGACCTGTTTCCTGGCCGCGAGGTGGGTGAGTTTTCGCAGTTTCGCGTGACACGGCACTCTGACCTGGCGGTTGATGAAGACGACGTGAAAAACCTGCGTACCGCCTTGCGGCTCGGGCTGGAGCAAAGGCACTACGGGCTGGCAGTGCGCCTGGAGGTGTCGGCGGGTTGCTCCAAACACCTGTCGGATTTCCTGCGTAGCCAGTTCAACCTGCCGACGGAGGCGCTGTACCGGGTGCATGGTCCGGTCAATCTGGTGCGCCTGACCCAGCTGGTGGACCTGGTCAATGATCCGAAACTGCTTTTTCCGCCGTACAAGGCCTGTTATCCGACGCAGCTGGTACCGGGGCAGTCGTTTTTTGAACGCCTCAAACAGGGCGACGTATCCATCCACCAGCCCTTCGAGAGTTTCAATGGCGTGCTCGATTTCCTGCGCGAGGCGGTGAACGATCCACAGGTGCTGGCCATCCGGCAGACCATTTACCGCACCGGTCCGGACTCCGAACTCATGGTCCTGCTGCGCGAGGCTGTGCGTCGCGGCAAGGAAGTCACGGTGGTGCTGGAGCTCAAGGCGCGCTTCGACGAGGAAGCCAACATCAACTGGGCCGAGATGCTGGAGTCGATCGGGGCGCAGGTGGTGTATGGCGTGGTCGGGCTGAAGACCCACGCCAAAATGCTGCTGGTGACGCGGCGAGAAGGGCGGCAGCTGGTGCGTTACGCCCATTTGTCCACCGGCAACTACAACCCGAACACCGCGCGCCTGTACACCGATGTGAGCTACCTGACTGGCGACCCGGCGCTGACCGCAGAAATTGACAGCGTCTTCGGGCATCTGGCAAGCCAGAGCAAATTGCCCCGGTTGCAGCGCCTTCTGGTGGCGCCGTTTCAGTTGCACCGCAAACTGATCGAAAAAATCGACGCCCTGGCGGAGGCCGCAACGCTCGGCAAGGACACGCGCCTGGTGGCCAAGATGAACGCCCTGACCGACGAGGGCCTGATGCTGGCCCTGGTCCGGGCAGGGCAGCGCGGCGTGAAAATTGACCTGGTGGTGCGCGGCGCCTGCATGCTGCCTGCCGGCGTGCCCGGGGTGACGGACAACATTCGCGTGCGTTCCATCATCGGCCGCTTTCTGGAGCATTCACGCGTCTTCTATTTCCGTTGTGACGGGGAGGAGACCCTGTACCTGTCCAGTGCCGACTGGATGAACCGCAACATGCTGCGACGTGTGGAGCTGGCCTGGTCGGTGACCGATCCCGTGATGCGCCAGCGCATCATCGACGAATGCCTGGTTGCCTACCTGCATGACAGCCAGGACGCCTGGGACTTGCAGCCCGATGGAACTTACCTGCGGGCCGGTGCTTCGCCTCAGGGCATGCAGCACGGTGCGCAGGCCGCGCTGATGGCCCGTTATTCGGCCGGCGGCGCTGCGTTGCAAGGCTAGACGCGATGGACCTGATCCTGTGGCGTCATGCAGAGGCTGAAGAGTTGCCTGCCGACGTGCAAAGCGGGAACGACCTCGAACGTTCACTGACGCCGAGAGGCGAGAAGCAGGCGGCACGCATGGCAGGCTGGCTGGACCGGCAGTTGCCGGAGCGGGCGCGCATCCTGGTGAGTCCGGCGCGCCGCTGCGAGCAGACGGCGCTGGCGCTGGGGCGCAAGTACAAAATCCGTGCGGAACTCGGGCCCGATGCACCGCCATCGCAACTGCTCGAACTGGTGCAGTGGCCGGGAAACAAGCTGCCTATTCTGGTGATCGGCCATCAGCCGACGCTGGGGCAAACCATCGCCCAGTTGCTGGGCTTGCAGGAAAGCGAATGCCCGGTGAAGAAGGGGGCGCTCTGGTGGCTGCGCACGCGTGAGCGCGAAGGAGGCTTGCAGACCGTGCTGGTTACCGTGCAGTCGCCGGAACTTCTTTGAATGGAACCGGTTGAACCCGCACAGCACCGGCCCGAAAAACCGGTGTCCTGTCCCGCAAATAAAGGCGATGTGAAATCGTCCCGTCAGCGGGCAGGCGGCGTTGCTCGTCCTTGCCTGACGACTGACTGAACAATTTCATTGCTTGACCTTATTTACGGGACAGGACACTAGGCGCCCGCCAGCGCCAGCGTCCAGGGTGTTTTCTGCCAGGCCAGGACTTCTTCGCGCAACAGATGCGCTGACTGGGGGAAGGCCTCGGCCCAACCTGGCCGGCAGGCCAGGGAAAACTGGCGCTGACCGGCGCCGGCGATCTGCATGCCCCTGACGTCGGGGTCGCGGCGCGCATGGCAGAGGATCACCGCCAGCCGCAGGCACAGCAGCTGCAGTACGAAGACCTCGTCATCGAAATCGGCTTCCAGCTTGCGCAGCTTGCCGCGGTGGCCCAGCACCAGCAGGCTCAGGCGGTGCAGTTCCTGCAGCGTGAAGCCCGGGGCGTCGGCGTTGTCCAGGATGTAGGCGCCGTGCTTGTGGTAGTCGCTGTGCGAGATGTGGCTGCCGATTTCATGCAGCAGGGCGGCCCAGTCGAGTTTGCGCTGGACGCGGCCCAGCTCGGCCACGGACAGGCCGGTGCAGGCCTGTGCAAAGAGGGCGCGGGCCACCCGGCTCACGCGCTCGGCCTGCACCGTGTCGATGTCGAATTTGCTGGTCAGCCGCTGCACGCTGGTCGAGCGCAGGTCGGTCGTTTCCCCTTCGCGCTCCAGCAGGTCATACAACACGCCGTGGCGCAGGGCGCCTTGGGCGGTCTGCATCTGCGTGATGCCCATCAGCTCAAACACCGCGCGCAGCACGCTGACGCCTCCGCCTATCACGGCGCGCCGGTCGTCCTTCATGCCTTCAAGCTTGAGGCGCTCCGCACTTTGGGCCTTGAGCAGGCGGTCCAGCAGCCAGTCCAGTCCCTCGCGAGTCACCAGACCCGCAGGCCAGCCCGCAGCCACCAGCACATCGCTGACAGCACCCACGGTGCCCGACGAGCCGTAGGCCACATCCCAGCCGCCACGGTAAAGGTTGATGGCTTCGTCCAGCACCGCCTTGGCGGCCACCTCGGCCGCCTGGAAAGACCTCGCACTGAACTGGCCATCGGGGAAATACTTCATGGACCAGCCCACGCTGCCAACGCGGTAGGACTCCATGGTCACCGCGTCAAGGCCCTTGCCCAGGATCATTTCGGTGGATCGGCCGCCGATGTCCACGACCAGGCGGCGTTCGCCGGACTGGGGCAGCAGGTGCGCCACGCCCTGGTAGATCAGGCGCGCTTCCTCGCGCCCGGAGATCACATCGATGGGAAAACCCAGCACCTTGTGGGCGCGCTGCAGAAAGACGTCGCGGTTACGGGCTTCGCGCAGGGTCTGGGTCGCGACGGCGTGCACTTCCCCCTTTTTGAAGCCGGCGAGTCGCTCGCCGAACCGGGCCAGACAATCCCAGCCGCGCTGCATGGCTTCCTGCGTGAGGTTGCGCTCCTCATCCAGGCCGTTGCCTTGACGCACGGTTTCCTTGAGGTATTCGGTACGGTGGATCTGGCCGTGATCGAGACGGCCTATTTCGAGGCGGTAGCTGTTGGACCCAAGGTCCACGGCAGCCAGGCGGGTTCCATTTTGCATGTGTGAGTGAGTGTTGGGGCGCAGCCAGCATAGCATTCACGCGGAAGGCTGGTGCCTGGACAGGCACGACGGCAGGGCCCAGGAAGGGCTGCCTGCCGCCGGGGATGCCTTCCAGGCAGGCAGAATGCCTGGCCCCTGTGACCGGGCTGTGAAACCCGGCTCAATCCGGGACTGTGGTCAGGGCCCGGTGGTGGGCGCAACGCATGTCCGATTGGCAAAATCCTGCCCCATTTATTCATGCATTTGTCACGTACCTGTCACATTGCGCTTCTACAGTACAGGCTGTTACCCGTTTATCCAACCGTAAGGAGCCACATGAAACACAAGCGCACTTTCCTCAAAGCAATGGCCGTCGCGGCCTTTGCCACCTTGGGCATGGGTTCCGCCATGGCAGCCGACATCACCGGCGCCGGCGCGACCTTCCCATTTCCCATTTATGCCAAGTGGGCTGAAGCCTACAAGAAGGCGACCGGAGTAGGCCTGAACTACCAGTCCATCGGTTCGTCCGGCGGCATCCGCCAGATTCGTGCCAAGACGGTTGCTTTCGGCGCGTCTGATGCACCGGTGCCAGGCGCCGACCTGGACAAGGACGGCATGGTCCAGTTTCCCGCGATCATTGGCGGCACCGTGCCCGTCATCAACCTCGAGGGCTTCAAGCCTGGCGAGCTGCGTGTCACTGGTCCTGTACTCGCCGAGATGTTCCTGGGCAAGATCGTCAAGTGGAACGACGCCAAACTGGTGGCCCTGAACCCCGGCAAGACACTGCCTGACCAGAACATCACCGTGGTGCACCGCGCCGACGGCTCGGGAACCACCTACAACTGGACCGACTACCTGACCGTGGTCAGCAAGGAGTGGGCTGACACCGTGGGTAAGGGCGCTGCCGTGAAGTGGCCTGCACCGTCCTCTGTCGGCGGCAAAGGCAACGAGGGCGTGGCCGCCAACGTGAACCGCGTCAAGGGGGCAGTGGGCTATGTGGAATACGCCTATGTGAAGAAAAACAACATGAACTTCCTGCAGCTGCAGAACGCCGAGGGCAAGTATGTGAGCCCGGATGATGACGCCTTTGCTTCCGCTGCAGCGGGCGCCGACTGGTTCAGCGTTCCCGGCATGGGCATTTCCATGGTCAACGCCAAGGGCGCAAAGAGCTGGCCGGTGAGCACGGCGTCATTCATCCTGATGTACAAGGACCCCGCCGACAAGGCCCAGTCCGCCGAGGTGTTAAAGTTCTTTGACTGGGCTTTCAAGAACGGCAAAGGCATGGCTTCCGAGCTCGACTACGTGCCGCTCCCCGACGCGCTGACAGCCCAGATCCGCACCAAGGTGTGGTCGCAGATCGCGAAGTGAGTTGAACCGATCCTGAAATGACATCCGCAGCCCGGCAAGGTCGGGCCAGCGGATGTCGGTTTATCGGATTGGACGATCTCACCTGGGAGTCAAAATGAGCGTGGAAATCACCATGAATCCGCTAAACGCGCCTGTGGAAACCGCCAATTCCAACATGGCGTCGATCGCCAGACGGCAACGGTTCGAGGACATCCTGTTTCACCGGGTGACCCAGAGCTTCTCGCTGCTGGTGCTGATCGCCCTGGTGGGCATCATTGTTTCCCTGTTCATCAACGCCTGGCCCACCTTCCATAAGTTCGGCTTCAACTTCATCTGGCGTGTTGAATGGGACATCATCAACGAAGAATTCGGTGCCGCGATTGCCATCGTTGGCACCATTGCCAGTGCCGGGCTGGCCATGCTGATTGCGGTCCCGCTGGCCTTCGGTATCGCGCTGTTCCTCACGGAGACCTGCCCGGTCTGGCTGCGCCGCCCGCTCGGTACGGCGGTTGAACTGCTGGCTGCTGTGCCTTCCATCATTTACGGCATGTTTGGCCTGTTTGTGTTTGCGCCGTTGTTTGCCGACTATTTCCAGATGCCGGTGCAAAAACTGCTGGGTGGCATGCCGCTGATCGGTTTTCTGTTCGGCGGCAGCACCAACGGTTTCGGCATCCTGGCTGCCGGCATTGTGCTTGCCTTCATGGTTCTGCCGTTCGTGGCTGCGGTGATGCGCGACGTGTTCGAGATCGTGCCACCCATCCTGCGCGAGTCAGCCTATGGTCTGGGATGCACCACTTGGGAAGTGGTCAGGCGGGTAGTCCTGCCCTACACCCAGAAGGGCGTGATCGGCGGGATCATGCTTGGCCTGGGCCGGGCCCTGGGTGAAACCATGGCGGTGACATTTGTGATCGGCAATGCCAACCGCATGCCCACCTCGCTGTTTTCGCCGGGCACGTCGATTGCATCCACGCTGGCCAACGAATTCGGAGAAGCAGCCGATTTTCACCTCTCCACACTGTTTGCGCTGGGTTTTCTGCTCTTCGTCATCACCTTCATCGTGCTTTCGCTTGCCAAGATACTGATGTTGCGCGCCGAAAAGGCCAAGGGCCTCTGAGCCTGCCTCACTTCAAACAAATCGGGAAGCCCTGATGAAATTCAACCAACAACTCTACGCACGCCGCAGGCGCTCCAACGCCATCGGCCTGACGCTTTCCATGGGCGCCATGGTGCTCGGTCTGGTCGTGTTGCTGTGGATCCTGAGCGTGCTTTTTGCCAACGGCTTTGCTGCGCTGGACTGGAACATGTTCACCCATTCCACGCCCGCACCCGGCAGCGAAGGCGGCGGGCTGGCCAACGCGATCGTTGGCAGCCTGATGATGGTCGGTTTCGCGGTACTGGTGTCCACGCCCATCGGCGTTTTCGCCGGCGTGTACCTCGCCGAGTACGGTGATGAGAGCAAGACAGCCGAACTGACGCGTTTCGTCACGGACATCATGCTTTCGGCCCCCTCGATCGTGCTGGGCCTGTTTGTGTATGCCATCGCAGTGGCCACGGTGGGAAATTTTTCGGGGTGGGCTGGCAGTCTGGCACTGTCGCTGATCGCTGTGCCAGTCGTTGTGCGCACGACTGAAAACATGATGCGCCTGGTGCCCGGCAGTTTGCGTGAAGCGGCCTTCGCGCTGGGTGCCCCCCGCTGGAAAGTGGCTACGCTGGTCACCTTGCGGGCGGCCAAGAGCGGGGTCATGACAGGCCTGCTGCTGGCGGTGGCGCGCATGAGCGGGGAGACAGCACCGCTGCTTTTTACCGCGCTCAACAACCAGTTCTTCAGCACCGACATGGGCGCGCCCATGGCCAATCTGCCGGTCGTGATCTTCCAGTTCGCGCTCAGCCCCTACGACAACTGGATACGTCTGGCCTGGGGAGGCGCCTTGCTGATCACGCTGTCGGTACTGGTGCTCAACATCGTGGCCCGCGTGTTCCTTCGTGAAAAGGCGCCGGGTTAAGGCCGCCGTCTCCTCGTTCAAAACATCTGACTTTTTCAAGACCCGGAATCAACCATGCCAGATACCCCAGCCGCCGTGCAAGCGAAAAAAAACGCTCTTGAGCTGCGCAATCTCTATTTCTTCTACGGCAAATTTCAGGGTCTCAAGGACGTCAACCTGAATATCGAGGAGCGCAAGGTGACGGCTTTCATCGGTCCGTCGGGTTGCGGCAAGTCCACGCTGCTGCGTACGCTCAATCGCATGTACAGCCTCTATCCTGGCCAGCGCGCCGAAGGCCAGATCAATTTTTATGGACAGAACATCCTCGATGCCAAGCAGGACATCAACCTGCTGCGGGCCCGCATCGGCATGGTCTTCCAGAAGCCCACCCCTTTTCCGATGTCGATTTACGACAACATCGCTTTCGGTGTGAAGCTGTATGAGAACCTGAGCAAGGGTGAAATGGACGACCGCGTCGAATGGGCCTTGTCCAAGGCGGCGCTTTGGAACGAGGTCAAGGACAAGCTCAGCCAGAGCGGCCTGTCCCTGTCGGGCGGCCAGCAGCAGCGACTTTGCATCGCCCGCAGTGTGGCGGTCAAGCCTTCGGTGCTCCTGCTCGACGAACCCACATCCGCGCTGGACCCGATTTCCACGGGCAAGGTGGAGGAGCTGGTGCATGAGCTGAAGCAGGATTACACCATCGCCATCGTCACCCACAACATGCAGCAGGCGGCGCGTTGCAGCGACTACACCGCCTACATGTACCTTGGCGAACTCATCGAGTTTGGCGAGACCGACCAGATATTCCTCAAGCCAAAACGGCAGGAAACTGAAGATTACATTACAGGAAGGTTTGGTTGATCATGAGTGACAAACATCTGTCCAGCCAGTTCGACAGCGAACTGACCAGCGTCTCCACCCGAGTCATGGAAATGGGCGGGCTGGTTGAGTCCCAGATTCGCACTGCGGTGTATGCGCTCGCCCAGTTCAGTGCCGAAGCTGCCACTGAAGTCACCGACATGGAGTCTCGCGTGAATGCCATGGAGGTGGACATTGACCGGGAGCTGTCGTCCATCATTGCGCGCCGCCAGCCCACGGCCCGCGACCTGCGTCTGTTGATCGCCATCTCAAAAACCACCGCGAATCTCGAGCGTGCCGGTGATGAGGCGGAAAAGATTGCACGCATGGTGCGCTCCATCATCGACAGTGGCGCCACGCGCACCTTGCCGTCGTCCGAGCTGCGCATCGCTGCCGACCTGGCCTCCGGCCTGCTTCGCAAGGCGCTCGACGCCTTTGCCCGGCTCGATGTCAATGCGGCGGTTTCCATCCTCAAGGAAGACGATGCCATCGACAAGGAGTTTGACGGTTTCGTGCGCAAGCTGATTACCTACATGATGGAAGATCCCCGAACCATTTCCTCCAGCCTGGATCTGCTGTTCGTGGCCAAGGCCATAGAACGCATCGGCGATCACGCGAAAAATATCGCGGAATTCATCATTTACGTGGTCAAGGGCGCCGACGTGCGCCACACCTCCATGGAGGCGATAGAGTCCGTGGTCCGCTGACCATGCACCGCTGCTTATGAAGACTGTACCCCGCGTATTGGTGGTGGAAGACGAGCCGGCGATCGCCGAGCTTGTTGCCGTCAACCTCAGGCACAACGGCTTTCAGCCCATCTGGGCGGCCGACGGCGATGCTGCCCAGCGCGAGCTCGATGCCGTGTTGCCGGATGTCATCCTGCTGGACTGGATGCTGCCTGGCCACAGTGGTCTGCAACTGGCCAAGAAATGGCGTTCCAGCGCGCGCACCAAGGCCATCCCCATCCTCATGATCACGGCCAGGGGCGACGAGCCGGACAAGATTGCCGGGCTCGATGCCGGGGCGGACGACTACATCACCAAACCCTTTTCCACCCAGGAATTGCTGGCTCGCATTCGCGCGGTGCTCAGGCGGCGCGCGCCCGAGGCGGTGAATGACAGTGTGGCGGTCGGTGGACTGGTGCTCGACGCGGCGACCCACCGCATTTCGTTCCAGAACCAGGAGCTCAAACTGGGACCGACGGAGTTCAAGCTGCTGCACTACCTGATGAAACATGTAGAGCGGGTCCACAGTCGGGGCCAGTTGCTCGACAAGGTCTGGGGCGATCACGTGTTCATTGAGGAACGCACTGTGGATGTCCATGTCAAACGTCTGAGGGAAGCCCTGGGCCCCGCGGGCGCCCTGGTGGAGACGGTGCGTGGCGCGGGTTATCGGCTGACAGCCCATCCCCGAAGCCAGTGAGGGAGGGTTTTTCCTTCACAATGCGCGCATGATCTGGCGCCTTTTCCGATTTTTCCTGTTCCAGCTGGCGGGCGCACTGTTGGGCAGGCTCTTGCTTGACGGCGGCAGTCCCGCGCAGGGCGCCATCCTGGGGCTGCTGGCGGCGAGTGCATTGTGGGTGCTGATTGATCTGCGGCGAGGCGCCCGCCTGCTGCTCTGGCTCAAGCGTGGCGAGACTGCTGCTCCGGCCAGGGTGGGTGGCCTGTGGGGCGAAGTGGCCGACCGGATCTGGCGCTTGCTGAGGGCGCTTGAACTCAAGGTGGCTGACAGCGAAACCAGGCTGCAGGAGTTCCTGGCTGCCATTCAGGCCTCTCCGAACGGGGTGATCCTGCTCGACAAAAACAACCGCATCGAATGGTGCAACGAGACCGCGACGGGCCATTTCGGCTTTGACCCGAAAAAGGACATCATGCAGCATATCGGCAATCTGCTGCGCGATCCCCATTTTGCGGGCTATCTGGCAGGCGACGACTATCTGCACGAGGTCGTGATCATTGGTCCACGCAGCACGGCCAGCCGCCCTGTCAGGCTGGCAGTGCATTTGCATCTTTACGGCGAAGGACGCAAGTTGTTGCTGTCGCGTGACGTCACGGCAATGGAGCAGGCTGAAACCATGCGCCGCGATTTTGTGGCCAATGTGTCGCACGAGATCCGCACACCGCTGACCGTGCTCACGGGTTTTGTGGAAACACTGCAGACCCTTCCGCTCAATGACGAGGAACGCGCCCATTACCTTGCCCTGATGGCCAGGCAGGCTGAGCGCATGCAGACGCTGGTCAACGACCTGCTGACACTTTCACGTCTGGAGGGCAGCCCGCCGCCGGGGAGCAGCGAATGGGTGTCCGTGCGTTCCCTGTTGGTCCTGTGTGAACAGGAGGGACGTTCCTTGTCGGCGCTGCTCACCGAAGGAAGCGGGAAAAAGCATGAGTTGCGGGTGGAGGAGGCTGCCGATGAGCAGATCGCCGGCTCGCAGGCGGAATTGCTCAGCGCGATGTCCAACCTGCTCAACAACGCGGTTCGCTACACGCCTGCGGGCGGCCGCATCGAGGTCATGTGGCAGAGACTGCCGGATGGTCGTTCCGAATTTTCCGTCCGCGATTCCGGGCCTGGCATCGCGCTTGAGCACATTCCGCGGCTGACCGAGCGTTTCTACCGCGTTGACAGCAGCCGCTCACGCGAAACCGGCGGCACCGGGCTGGGCCTGGCGATTGTCAAACACGTGACGCAGCGCCATGGAGCCGAACTGCGCATCGAAAGCCAGCCGGGCCAGGGTTCACGCTTTTCCATCGCTTTTCCTGCCGCCCGGGTGCGCCAGCTTCAACCCGTCTGATTTCCCGGGCTGGTGCTGCCCTGACTGGCTGCGTCAGACCGTGGAGATGATCTCGACATCGTTGGCATAGACGTCGATCCGCTTGTCGTACAGGGGAATGGTGGTGCCGTTGACCCGGTTGCTCACCAGCTTGCCCAGGTCCACGTCGGCAATCACGATCTGTTCCATGTTGGGCACACCCTCGGCAGCGATGCCGTCACGCGCGAAGGGAAAGTCGGAGGGGGTGATGATGGCGGCCTGCCCGAAATGAAGGCCCAGCCCTTCGACGGCGAGATTTCCCACGGTGCCGGTGACGGCAACGTACACCTGGTTTTCGATGGCGCGGGCATGGCAGCAGTAGCGAACCCGCCAGAAGCCCTGCCTGTCATCGGTGCAGGAAGGCACAAAAATAATGTCAGCCCCCTGTTCGCACACCTTTCTGGAGAGTTCGGGAAATTCGATGTCGTAGCAGATCAGGATGCTGATGCGCCCGTACGGCGTTTCAAACACCTTCAGCTCATTGCCCGGGTCACCCTTCCATTTTTCCTTCTCCCAGCGCGTCAGATGAATCTTGTCCTGGGTGAACACCTTGCCGCCGGGCGTGAAAAGGTAGGCGGTGTTGAGCAGGCGCCCATTGGTGATGGTCGGGTGGCTACCGCCGATGATGTGGACACCCCAATGGGCGGCGAGTTCGGTGAACAATGCAATGTAGCGGTCGGTGTAGCTGTCCATTTCCCGCACGGCACGACGCAGGTCACTCGTGTCCATGAAAGACAGCAGCTGCGTGGTGAAAATTTCGGGAAACATCACGAACTGCGGTTTGTAATCACCGGCGGCCTTCATCACGAAGCGGACCTGGTTCTCAAAACCGTCCCAGTCGCTGATGGCGCGCAGCAGGTACTGAACGGCGGCGATGCGTACCGTGGTCTGCTGGGGCTTGTGCGCGGGTTCGCGCGCGAGGTCGGTGCTGCTCATGCTGTTGCCTCCTCCTGCAGGGCCGCGGCCAACTGCAGGGTGGGTTTTCTTGTGGGGTCGTAGTCCGGGTTGACCCAGGCGATCAATGCGGCATGACCGAGGGATTCGCTGTCTTCGGGCAGGTAGTTTTCCATGATGCCGCAGTAGCGGAATCCTTCACGCAGCTGAAAGCTCAGGACAGGGTCCACAAAGTCACCCCACAGCGTCTTTTTTGCATAGAGTTCTATAGACATCTGCTGTGCGACAACGCTGTACCCCGGCAGCCTGCCGCAGGCAATGATTCGCCGGAGGTTGAGTTGCCGACAAATGCGGCGCCGGCCTTCATACAGGGCGTGGCCTACCCGTTTGCCACGCAGGCGCGGGTCGACGAAAACCTCCGCACCGTACAGGGTGAACCCTGCCGGGTTGTGTGTGTCGAAGGTGCCTGCGGCCGTGATCTGGGACCAGGTGTGTTCGTCTGCCCATTCGTCCCATGCAATCACCAGCGAGCTGGCGCAGCCCACAATGCGCTGGTCCAGCGTGGCGACCAGCTGACCTTCGGGGAACAGGTCCAGTTGATGGACAAGCTGGTCGCGCCGCCAGGGAGCGATGGTGGGGTAGACATGGGCCTGCAGCTTCAGCAAGGCGTCGATGTCTGCGCGGGAGGTCGGACGAACGGATAATTTGGTCATACGTCATTCTCCTTCTGGGGCCAAGCTTTGCCAGAGCGTGTTGCCGCAAACGGCCGTAGGAGAAGAGCGGCATTGCCCGCGTCGTGTCTCGGGCCCGTCTCGCCCCCGTCTCGCGCCCGTCTTTCCGCCGCAGCGCGACTGACCGTCTACGGTTACTGGCGGCCTGGTGCCTGGCCCGGGTTCGCAGCCTGGCCGGAGGCCGCCACGCTGACTCGTTTATACAGCGCCACGTTTTCGTTTTTGTCGGTGGGTCGACGCAGGGTGGCCAGATAGGCCCACTCGGGCATGTCCACGGTTTGGCTGAGTGTGTCCTGGGCGTCGGCATCGACCACCAGGTAAGGGCAGACCGCCTTCGCGCCGGCCCGACGCAGCTGGAGTTGCCCATGGTATTGAAAAGCGGCGACCTGGGCTGAATTCAGACCATACACCTCGACGCAGGCTCCGGGCTCAACGCGTGCTGCGACCTGTCGCGACAGCGGCGCGTAGCTGCGCGCGTAGTCGAGCAGCGGCAGCCACAGCGTCATCAGCAGCAGCCAGCACAGTGTGGCGCCGCCGGCGGGCAGCACCATGGATTTCCACACCGCCGCGCGCTGGCGGCCGGCCCGCCACCTGACCAGCCAGGCCCAGGCCAGGGTGGCCAGCGCCGCGGCCAGAAAGGCGAGCCAGGAAAAACTGGGCTCAAAACCAGGCGCCAGCTTGGCGACGTTGGCGGCCGGCTGCCTGGGCATGCCGGTCTGCATGGCAATCCAGATCACCCAGATGATGATGGCGCAGCCGGTGAAGAACAGCAGCGTGAACCAGTCAATCAGCGAGGCCACGCTGCGCTTGAGCGTGGGCAGGGCAAAGGCGGCCAAAGCCGCCAGCGGCGGCAGGCTCAGCAGCAGGCTGCGGTCCGTGGCGGTGGTGGTGACCGTGGCGGCGAGCGCGACCAATGCAAACCACAGCGGAAGAGCAACATGCCGGCTGGTCAGTTGCCGGCGCCAACGCCACAGGGTCCAGGCGGCCAGCGGCCAGGCGGGCCAGGTGAACCAGACCAGCAGACGCGCCAGGCTGCGCCATTCCTTGCGGTCTGCCGGACTTTCCAGGCCAGGAATTTCGATCCGCCAGCGCCAGAGATCCAGCCCCCAGGACAAGGCGGCCACCGCGAGGGTCAATCCCGCGGTCAGCAGCACCCAGCGCCAGGCGTGGGCCGGGTTGTTATCGGGCCGGGCGCTCTGTGCGTTGCCCCATGCCACCAGCGTGCTGCCGGCGCCCAGGAGGGCTGCCACCGTGGGGGCGCCGCTCAGGGCCAGGCCGGCCAGGCCGACTCCCAACCCGAGGGCCGGTCCCATCACTTTCCAGGCGTTGCGGTAGGCACTGGCTGCCACGGCATAAAAAACCAGCGCCGTGAAACCGAGCTGCGCCAGGGCGGGCGTGGTTTCGTGCGAGAGCTGGGCCAGGCCCAGGCTGGCGATCAGGGCCAGCAAGGCGGCATCGGCAATGGCCCGGGCGTAATCGACCGGGCTGGCTTCCCCGCCAAAGGCAAACGCCACGGGCTGGGCCTGCGGGCTGCGCGCCAGGTAATAGACGGCGTACCAGGTGCACAGCAGCGTCAGCGCCAGCAGCAGGCCGAACGGTACCCGCGCGGCATAAGCAGGGTCGAGAAAGGGCAGGGCCTTGATGGCCAATGCGCCCATCCAGTAGGGCGCGAGCGCCTCAAACTCGCCGACCTGCCCCAACAGCAGCGGATGCAGCCAGCTGGTGTTGCCGGCGGCCAGTTCGCGCATCGTGCCAAAGGCCGCAATGTCGGCGTTTTTCCAGGGACCACGTCCCAGGAAGCCTGGCAAGACATAGGCCAGGCAGAACAGCAGCAACGCGAGCCGGGGCAACCGGCGAACCGCGGACTGGGCAATGATGGCGGGTGAGGGTTTGTTCAAGGGAGGTCAGGCTGGGCGAAAGTCCTGATTTTGGAGCAAAAAAAAGCAGCCTGACGTTCAGGCTGCTTTTTCGTGGGGCCGGAGCAGTTTTGCAGCTTACTCGGCAGCAGGTGCTGCAGCGTCTTTGGCAGCGGTCTTGCCAAAACGGTTGCGGAATTTCTCGACGCGGCCACCCATGTTGTCCACGGATTTCTGTGTGCCGGTGTAAAACGGATGCGATTCGCTCGACGTATCAAGCTTGTACAGCGGCAGTTCGCGGCCGTCTTCCATCTTCACCATTTCTTTGGTGTTGGCGCAGGAACGGGTCACAAACTTGAAGTTGTTGGACATGTCCAGGAAACAAACTTCGCGGTAGTTGGGGTGAATGCCTTCTTTCATGATCTTTCCTTGTTCGTTTCGGGAGCCACTCAAAACCGTTCTGAGCACTTTCCGTGAAGCCTCGCATTATAGCGTGATTCGGAGTATTTGGCGAATGCAGGGCGTGTGGAAGTATTTAGGCCAGCCGGGGCCGCGGAACCGGCTTTGCCGGGCCGCAGGCGCAGCGCCCCCTCGGGGGGCAGGGCGCTACGCGAAGCGAGCAACCGTGGGGGCTATATCTAGCCGCCGCGCCTCATCATGTCAAAGAACTCGTGGTTGTTCTTGGTGGCTTTCATGTTCTTGAGCATCAGCTCCATGGACTCGATCTCATCCATGTTGTACATGAACTGGCGCAGAATCCGCGATTTTTGCAGGATTTCGGGGGCCAGCAGCAGCTCTTCCTTGCGGGTGCCGCTGCGGTTCAGGTGAATCGCCGGGAACACGCGTTTTTCGTACAGGCGGCGGTCCAGGTGGATCTCGCAGTTGCCGGTGCCCTTGAACTCTTCAAAAATCACCTCGTCCATGCGGCTGCCGGTATCGACCAGCGCAGTGCCGATGATGGTCAGACTGCCGCCTTCCTCGATCTTGCGCGCGGCGCCGAAGAAACGTTTCGGCCGCTGCAGGGCGTTGGCATCGACGCCGCCGGTCAGCACCTTGCCGGAAGAGGGCAGCACATTGTTGTAGGCGCGGGCCAGGCGGGTGATCGAGTCCAGCAGGATCACCACGTCCTTGCCGAGCTCGACCAGGCGCTTGGCGCGCTCGATCACCATTTCGGCCACATGCACGTGGCGCGCGGCAGGCTCGTCAAAAGTGGAGGAGATCACTTCGCCGCGCACGCTGCGCTGCATCTCGGTCACCTCTTCAGGGCGCTCGTCCACCAGCAGCACCATCATGACCACTTCGGGGTAGTTGGCGGTGATGGCGTGGGCGATGTTCTGCATCATCACGGTCTTGCCGGACTTGGGCGGCGCCACCAGCAGGGCGCGCTGGCCCTTGCCGATGGGGGCGATGATGTCGATGATCCGGCTGGTGAGGTTTTCCTCGCCCTTGATGTCGCGTTCGAGCTTGAACTGCTCGCGCGGGAACAGCGGCGTCAGGTTCTCGAACATCACCTTGTGCTTGTTGGCTTCCGGCGCACCGTCGTTGACCTTGTCGAGCTTGTTCAGGGCAAAGTAGCGCTCGCCGTCTTTCGGGGTGCGCACTTCGCCTTCGATCATGTCGCCGGTGTGCAGGTTGAAGCGGCGGATCTGGCTCGGGCTGATGTAGATGTCGTCGGTGGACGCGGTGTAGCTGGAGTCCGGCGCCCGCAGGAAGCCGAAACCGTCGGGCAGCACTTCGAGCACGCCGTCGGCGACGATGGTTTCCCCCGTTTTGGAGCGCTTCTTGATGATCGCGAACATCAGCTCCTGCTTGCGCATGCGGCCAGTGTTTTCGATCTCAAGCTCTTCGGCCTGCTTGAGGACTTCAGACACGTGCAGTGCCTTGAGTTCGTTTAAGTGCATGGGGAAACCTTGCGTGAAGTCAACTCCTCGCGGAGTTCAGATAAAAAAACGGGGGAGGTCTGAAAGGAAGCTAGAGGCGCTTCACAAACCGGGAACTCGAACCGGCCGGCAGCAGCCGGTCAGCGAACAGGGACATTATGACAGGAAATTGGGGGTGTCTATGGGGGCGGGGGAGGTGCGGGAGCCGGTCCTGGCGATCCGCTTCAGGCCGGAGGGGGCACCGGCAGGCTGTGCAGGGACAGCTTGCCGGCGGCCGGGAACAAGGCCGGTCAGGCCAGTTGCTGGTCGATGAAGGCGGTCAGCTGCGCCTTGCTCATGGCGCCAACCTTGGTGGCAGCCAGCTGGCCGTCCTTGAACAGCATCAGCGTCGGGATTCCGCGGATGCCGAACTTGGCGGGAATGTCGCGGTTTTCGTCCACGTTCATCTTGGCAATCTGCAGGCGGCCGTCGTAACCGGTGGCGACTTCGTCCAGAATCGGGGCAATCATCTTGCAGGGGCCGCACCACTCGGCCCAGTAGTCGACCAGCACGGGTTTGGAGGCCTGCAGCACATCGGCTTCGAAGGTGGCATCGGTGGTATGTTTGATCAGTTCGCTCGCCATGGCGGCTCCTTTGTCTGGTTAGGATGATTACGATGAGGTACGGCAGAAGTTGCAGCCATTGTGGCAGAAAGCAAGTGGCCGGGTCAGGCGCGCAGGGGCTATCGGCCCGATAGCAATAATTCGATTTACGGCGTTCCGGCCCTCCTTGCACTGATTCATCCACAGACCCATGCTCCACTGCCTTTCCCCGCGACTACCATCCCTCAAACCTGCATGACACCCCTTTCCGCCTCTGAATCTGCATGGCCTGCGCCCGATGCGCTTTGCTGGGAACAGGCCATGGGGCAACTGGCGGGTGTCATGCAGACCCGCCGCATCCACCCCGCGGAGGCGGTGGTGTTGCTGCCGTACGCGCAGTTGATTCAACAGGCGCGCCGTGCCTGGGCCGCGCAGGCGGGCGACACCTTTTTCGTGCCCCGTTTCGAGACCACCATGAACTGGGTCGGCGGGCTGGGCGGCACCCTGGGTCTGTATGTCCCTTCGGCTGATGATCTGCGCATGGATATGGCGCTGGACATGCTGACGGCGGCTTCCCTGCTCGACCGGTCAGGGCTGAGCGGCCAGCAGGACGCGCTTGCCGGCCGGCTGGTGGACGCAGCCTGGAGTCTTGCCGGCGTTGCCGCCGCCGTGCTGCCGAGCGCGCGCCCGGCCTGGAGTGAGCGCCTTGCGTTGGCGCTGGGCGCGGGGCAGGAGTCGCCGGTGCTGGCGCTGGAGCTTGCCGTGGGACGTATTGCGCTCGCCTGGGCGGCGGCATCAGCCTATCCCACGGACTGCCTTTTTCAGGCAAGCCCCCAGCTGTTCGTCGTGCTGGAGGGTTTTCAGGCTGACCCGCTCACCGAGTCGCTCAAACTGCATTTCGGCGACCGGTCGGTTTCCATCCCGCTTTGTCTTGCCCTGCAGGCGTCGCCCACGCCGCCTGCATTGCACGCCGCGCAGGACGCTGAAGACGAAGCCGGCCGCGCGGCGGCCTGTGTTCTTGCGCATCTTGCGCAAGGCTTGAGTCCCGTGGCCCTGATCGCGCAGGACAGGCAACTCACGCGCCGGGCAGGCGCCATGCTGGCCGGGCGCGGGATTGCCATGCGGGATGAAACCGGCTGGAAGCTTTCGACCACCCGCGCTGCCGCGAGCCTCATGAGCCTGCTCCGTGTCCTGCCTTGGGACGCATCCAGCGACGCCGTGCTGGACTGGCTGAAAAACGCTCCGGCCTTTGACGCTGCCATGGTGACCGCCGCCGAGATCGAACTGCGCAAGGCCGGTGTGCGTGCATGGCGCGACCTGCCGGACTTCCCTGAGGAGGGCCTGGTACCCCCTGCATTTGCGGCGACGGCGCCTCTGGCGCGCAGGGTGAATGCGCTGCGGGCCCTTTTCGGCCGTGCCCGTCTCCTGCCGGTGTGGCTGCGCGACCTCCGGTCCGCCCTGCGCTCGGCCGGACAGTGGGACGCGCTGGCACAGGACGACGCCGGACAGACGGTGCTTGATGTCCTGCGTCTGCACGAAGGCGCAGAGGCCGAGTTCGAGGTGTCGCCGATGACGCGGCAGCACGAGTTCACACAATGGGCCAACCATGCGCTCGAGGGGGGCAAGTTCTCGCCGCTGCATCCGCCGGTGGAGCAGGTGATCATCCTGCCCCTGGCGCAGCTGCTTGGCCGGTCGGTGCAGGCCGTGGTGCTGCCCGGCTGCGACGAGATCCGGCTGCCGGTGTCGCCGGAACCCGCCGGCCCCTGGACGCCCGGCCAGCGTGATCTGCTGGGTTTGCCCTCGCGCGACGTGCTCGCAGCCGCCCAGCGCCAGGCCTGGCACTATGCCCTGCAAATGCCGCATCTCGATGTGCTGTGGCGCACCAGTGAGTCCGGCGAACACCTGATGCCCAGCGGATTCGTGCAGGAGCTGCTGCTGGACCAGGACCCGGCTTCGGAGCCGGTCATGGCCGGCGACCCCCGCCGCCTGCGCAGCGTCGCGACGCTGCCCACGCCGCACCCGTTTCCCACCGGCGAGGCCTTGCCCGTCACCCGGCTTTCGGCCAGCGCGTATGAAGACCTGCGCCGTTGCCCCTACCGCTTTTTTGCGCTGCGCCAGCTCAGGCTGCAGGAGTCCGAAGAGCTCGAAAGCGAACTGGGCAAGCGCGACTTCGGCAACTGGCTGCACAGCCTGCTGCGGTATTTTCACGAGGCACTGAAAGCGGCGCCCACCCCCGACGCAGCAGGCCGCACCGTCATGATCAATGCGGCGGCCGAACGCGCCACCCGGGAGCTGGCGCTCAGCGACAGCGAGTTCCTGCCCTTTGCCGCGGCCTGGCCCGGCGTGCGCGAGGGCTATCTGAAGTGGCTGACCGACCACGAAGCCACCGGCGCGGTCTTCGACGAAGCCGAAGTCTGGCGCGAAGTGCCGGTGGGCACGCTCACGCTGCTCGGCAAGCTGGACCGCATCGACCGCCAGCCTGATGGCCACGCCCTGGTGATTGACTACAAGACCGAGCCGCGCACCACCACGAGCGAGCGCATCAAGAACGGCCAGGAAGACACGCAGCTGGCGTTTTATGCCGCCCTGGTGAGCGACGACACGCTGGCGGCGGCCTACGTGAACCTCGGCGAAAAGGAGCCCACCAAAACCTATGAACAGCCCGAGATCGTCGGTCTGCGCGACGAATTGATCGACAGCATCCTGACCGACATGGCACGTATTGAACGCGGCGCCAAACTGCCGGCGCTGGGCGAAGGCAAAGCCTGCGACTATTGCGCCGCGCGGGGCCTGTGCCGCAAGGACTTCTGGAATGAATAAAGCTCCCACGCTTTTCACTTCGCCTTCGGCTCCGTGTAATGCGCTGCCCCCCGGGGGGGCCGCTGCGCCTGCGGGCCGGCAGAGCCGGACCCGCGGCCCCTGCTTGAATGGGATCCGTGCGCTTGCAAGGAGTGGTCGCCGATGAAAAATTCCCACACCGCCGCCTACGAATGCAACGGCGAATCGGTCTCCGCCGAGGCGTTTTACGCCATCGCCTGCGATCCACGGCGCAGTGTGGCGGTGGAAGCCTGTGCCGGCGCGGGAAAAACCTGGATGCTGGTGTCGCGCATCGTGCGGGCGCTGCTTGACGGGGCCACGGCTGCACCCGGGCAGCAGGTGCTGCCGCATGAGATCCTGGCGATCACCTTCACCAAAAAAGCCGCGGGCGAAATGCGCGAGCGGCTGGACGACTGGCTCAAGGCCTTTGCCCACGCCGATGACGCCACCTTGCAGCGCGAACTGGACATACGCGGCGTCCGGGTCGATTTTTCAAGCCAAAAAGGCCTGCAGTCCGCACAGGCCGTGCGCGAGCAGCTATCAAATTTATATCGCTCCATTCTGGCCGGCGGCCGTTCGGTGCAGATCCGCACCTTCCACAGCTGGTTTGCAGCCTTGCTGCGCAGCGCGCCTGTGGCGGTGTTGCAGCGCCTGGAGCTGCCGGTGAACTACGAGCTGCTGGAAGACGATGCACCGGCACGCGCGTTGGTGTGGCGGCGGTTTTACGCGGCCGTCTCGGCTGATGCGTCGCTTAAGGCCGACTTTGAGGCGGTGGTGCTGGCCCATGGGCGTTTTCAGGCCGACAAGGCTTTGCAGGCCGCGCTCGACAAGCGCACCGAATTCACGCTGGCCGATGAAAAGGGCGTGATCGACGCGTCGGTGCAGTCTTTCGCGGCGCAGTTCAACGAATTTGGGGGCATCGAGGAACCGGAAGAGCTGCTCAGCACCAACCGCTTTCACCGGCAGACCCTCGCTGACGCCGCCGTGGCGCTGGGCCGCGCGAGCGCACCGACTTTTTCGGCCAAGGGCGTGGAGTTGGAGCGCGCGCTGACGGCCGGCGACTTCCCGGCGGCCATCGCGGCCCTGCTGACTGAAAAGGGCACGCCGCGCAAGTTCGGCGAAAAAATCGTCGGTATCGAACAGGTGCGCATGGCCCAGGACCTGGTGTTGCGGGTGGTGGCGGCCCGCCAGCAGCATGACGCCTGGCTGTACCAGCAGCGCATGGCGCGCCTGACGCGTGTGCTGATCGCCCAGTTCACCGCCTTGAAGCGCGAGCGCGGTTGGGTCGACATGAATGACGTGGAGCGCGCCGCGCTGCTGATGCTGGCCGACCCCGTGCTGTCGGGCTGGGTGCAGGAGCGGCTGGACGCGCGCATTCGGCACCTGATGATCGACGAGTTCCAGGACACCAACCCGCTGCAGTGGCAGGCGCTGTACGCCTGGCTCATTGGTTATTCGGGTGCGGGCAGCGCACCCAGCGTGTTCCTGGTGGGTGACCCCAAACAAAGCATTTACCGCTTCCGCCGTGCCGAGCCGCAGGTATTCCGCGCCGCGCAGGCTTTTGTGGTGCACGGCCTGGGGGGTGATCTGCTCAGCTGCGACCACACCCGGCGCAACGCCGAAGCGGTGATTGACACCGTCAACTCGGCCATGGCCACGGCGCGCGAAACCGACGGCTATGAGGGCTTTCGCGAACACACCACGGCGTCGGGCCTGGCCGGCGCCGTGGGCCGCCTGCCGCCTGTCCCCCGGAACAAGGACGAAGAAGAGGCCTCGCCGCTGGCTGCCGGCTGGCGCGACAGCCTGAGCACGCCGCGCGAACTGCCTGAAGAAACCCTGCGCACCCGAGAGGCCCGGCAAGCCGCCGCCTGGATATCAGGGCAAATAGCCGCCGGCTTGCGGCCGCAGGACGTGATGGTGCTGTCGCGAAAACGCGCCGGCCTGCTGCCGCTGCAGGACGAATTGCGGGCCTTGCACATTCCCGCGCAGGTGGGCGAGAAAACCGAACTCATAGCCTGCTGCGAAGTGCTGGATGTGGTGGCGCTGCTCGACGTGCTGGTGTCGCCGCAGCATGACCTGTCGCTGGCACGCGCACTGCGCTCGCCGCTGTTCGGTCTGGCCGATGAAAGCCTGGTGCAACTGGCCCTGCTGCAGCGCGAGCACCACCTGCCGTGGTACAACTTGCTACAAAAAGAGGAGCTGCTTGCGCCCGTCCTGAAAGGGCTGGGGCCTATTTTGACCAAGTGGAAGGGCTGGCTGGACGGTTTGCCGCCGCACGATGCGCTGCAGGGCATTTACGACGACGGCGATGTACTGGCGCGTTTTGGCGCAGCCGCCCCGGTGGCGCAGCGCAGCGCGGTGCTGGCCAACCTGCGCGCGCTGCTCGGTGTGTCGCTGGCACTCGACGGTGGGCGTTATGCCACGCCTTATGGTTTTGTGCGCGCGCTCAAGGCCGGTGGCACCCAGGCGCCGGCAGCCGTCAGCAGCGAGGCCGTCCGCCTGTTGACCATCCACGGCGCCAAGGGCCTGGAGGCCGAAGCCGTGCTGCTGCTGGACACCGACACCGTGGAGCGCAATGCCGACAGCATGGGTGTGCTGGTCGACTGGCCCGGCGAAGCGACCGAGCCGCGCAAGTTTGTCTTCCTGGTCAGCGAAAGCCGGCCGCCGGCCTGCGCCGCCGACACGCTGGCCAGCGAGCTGGCCGCCCGCAAGCGCGAAGAGCTCAACGCCCTGTATGTGGCGCTGACGCGCGCGCGCGCCACCCTGGTCATCTCGTCCATCGAACCGCACCGCGCGACCACTGAAAGCTGGTGGCAGCGCCTGCAGGCCCTGGTGGGCGAGCTGCCTGCACCGGTGGCCGATGAATCCGCCGCAGCGCGGCCGGACCAGGCGGATGGCGGCGTTTTTTACCTGCCCGAGCTGCCTGCCTTGCCCGAAGGTCTGGCGCCCGCTGCGCCTGCCGTGGAGCGGGTGGACGAAGACTCGCTGAAGGCACGCATCGGCAAGGCCATGCACCGCCTGCTGGAGTGGGGCGGTGCTTTGTCGGCGGAACAGCTGAAGGCGGCGGCGCGCGAGTTTCGCCTGAGCCCGGCGCAGGCGGCAGACGCCGCCGGTCTGGCCGGGCGCATTCTGGCGGGTGAGGGCGCCTGGGCCTGGCGCCCGGAGGTGTTGGCCTGGCAGGGCAACGAGGTTGACCTGGTCTACGCCGGCCAGGCATTGCGGCTGGACCGCCTGGTGCAGCGCAAGGATACGGGCCACGAAGGCCACTGGTGGGTGCTGGACTACAAATCGGCAGCGGCGCCGGAGCTGCAGCCGGCGCTGATGGCCCAGTTGCAGGCCTACCGGGCGGCGGTGCAACTGATTTACCCCGGCGCGCCAGTGAAGGCGGCTTTCCTGACGGGGCGGGGAACCGTCGTCGTGCTGCAATAATCGGGGTACCGACAGATCGGCCTGAAGCGGCTGCTTCCCAAGCTTTCAGGTCTTTTTGCATTGCAGCCCTTGAGGGACGCGCGCTGCCAGCTATAAAAAACAGAGCAAACCGACCTCGCCGGGATGCCCTGCTTCCTGTGCCCTTTCACATTGCCATCACGTGCAGACGGACATTTCCTTGAACGATTCAACTTCTCCTGCCCAGCCACGGCGTGTGGTCATCATCGGCGGCGGCCCCGCCGGGCTCATGGCCGCCGAAGTGCTGGCCGGTGCCGGCGCGGCCCTGTCCGTGCAGGTGTACGACGCCATGCCATCGGTGGGCCGCAAGTTTTTGCTGGCCGGCAAGGGAGGGCTGAACCTCACGCACTCCGAAGGGCCCGAACCTTTCCTCAGCCGTTACGGCGAGCGCAGCGCGCAATTGCAGCCGCTGCTGGCCGCCTTCGGCCCCACCGAGCTGCGCGCCTGGGCCCAGGCCCTGGGCGTGGAGACCTTTGTCGGCAGCTCGGGCCGCGTGTTTCCCAGGGACATGAAGGCCGCGCCGCTCCTGCGCGCCTGGCTGCAGCGCCTGCGCGCCGCGGGTGTGAAGTTCTCCATGCGGCACCGCTGGCTGGGCTGGGCCGAAGACGGCGCGTTGTCGTTTTCCACACCCGCCGGCCCGGTGCAGGTGCAGGCCGACGCCGTGGTGCTGGCCCTGGGCGGCGGCAGCTGGGCGCGGCTCGGTTCGGACGGCGTCTGGGTGCCGCTGCTGGCCGCACGCGGCGTGGCTGTGGCGCCGCTGCAGCCATCGAACTGCGGCTTTGATGTGGGCCCCGAGCCGCACGCGCTGGCGGCCGCCGAACAGGGAGAAACCCGCCGCGAATTTTTCAGGGAACTGGTGGGGCAGGGCCCGTCACAGCAGCCGGGCTGGACCGAACACTTTGCCAGCCGCTTCGCCGGCCAGCCCTTCAAGTCGGTGGCCATCAGCTTCACCGATTCGCAGGGCCGCAGTTTCAGCCGCAAGGGCGAGTTTGTGGCCACTGCCACCGGCGTCGAAGGCAGCCTGATCTACGCGGCTTCCAGCCTGCTGCGCGATGAAATCGCCGCCCACGGCAGCGCCATCTTCCTGCTGGACCTGCTGCCCGACAAATCGCCCGAGCAGGTGCTGGTCGAGGTGCGCCATCCGCGCGGCTCCCGCTCCCTCTCCAGCCACCTCAAGAGCCGGCTGGGCATCGAAGGCATCAAGGCCGCGATGCTGCATGAACTGCTTGGCAAGGAGGCCATGAACGATCCGGTGCAACTGGCGCGTGCGATCAAGGCGCTGCCGGTGCGGGTGGTGGCGGCGCGCCCCATCGACGAGGCCATCAGCAGCGCCGGCGGCGTGTCATTCGAAACCCTGGACGGCCAGCTGCACCTGCAGACCCTGCAGGGTGTGGCGCAACCGGTGTTCTGCGCTGGCGAGATGCTGGACTGGGAAGCACCGACCGGTGGCTACCTGCTGACCGCCTGTTTTGCCAGTGGGCGCCTGGCGGGGCAGGGAGTTTTAAGCCATTTCGGGTTCCAGCCCTGACCACACGGGCGCAAGCAGCTATTGATTTGATAGCTTGTGCAATGTTTACTTTTTGAAGAGGTTTGCCATGATCGTGCGTTTCCATATCGACTTGATGGAACAGGACCAGTACGAATACCGCGTCAGCTACGAGGGCGAGGAGCTGTACAGCGACGCCGGGCTGGACAGCATTGACGCCTGCATCGTGGCCGCCACCGAAGGGCTGGGGCAGGATGCCATTGCGGCCGAAGTGGCGTACAAGGGCATCATCAGCGGTACCTATGCGCTGGCTTCCCTGGCGCTGGTGTCAGCGCAGATTGCCGAGCATGCGCTGCAGACCACGGCAGCGATTGAAGAGGTTCTGGAAGGCTAAGCGCCTTGATTGCCTAGATCGCCCCCTCGCGCTGCTCGAAGTAGTGGCTCCAGGCGTGCAGCCGTTCCGACTCGACATGCAGCCGCAGAAAGTCGTCCGGGCCCACCTTCGACAGCTCGTGGATCGCCTCCAGCCGTTGTGCCTCCGCCTTGATCAACCGGCCCAGTGCTTTCAGGTAGCGGGCCAGTTCCTCGTGGGTTGGTTTTTCAAATGTATTCATGCAAAAAATTCTAGGGAAAAGTCTGCGCTGGAGAAAGCCCGAAACCGCAGGCAGGCGCCGCATCTGCTTGTAGGAATTCGGCGTGGCGATGGCTGGATGTGAACTTTTTCACTGCATCGGCATGCAGGCGAAAAAAAACAGGACCATCCGCAGATGTCCTGTTCTTGAAAAAAGGTGACGGACCTCGACCCCGGCACTGGCTCCGCAGTTAGGGCTGCTTGGTTCCCCATCTGACCCGGTTGGCCGCTTCACCATGCGGGAAGGCCCGTCACTCACTATTTTATGCGAGGCGCGACGACCCCGGCCCGAATATCATCGAATAGCTTAAAAATAGTCTGGCCTTTCAAGGAAAAAACATGTCCTGGTTGCTCAAGGCTCTCGCGGCCATGGCGGTGTGTGGTGGTGTCGGGGGCGCAGCGCAGGCACAGGGCGAGGCCTTCACACCGGCCGGCAACCTGACGGCCTTCGCCGACGAGGCCGCCCTGCAGGCCTGGTTTGAGCCCTTTGCGCTGGAGCGCCAGCGCCGCGAGGAAGAACGCCGCAGGCAGGAAGAGGAACGCCGGCAGCGTCAGGAGGAAGTCCGGAAAAAATGGGAGGCCGAGAACCCCGGCAAGACCTGGGACTCCCGCCCCAGCCCGCCGGCCCCGGTTGCCATGGCGATGGCCGCACCGGCGCCTGCCGCAGTGGGCTCCACCGAGTCCATCACCAACAACCAGACCGCCGGCGTGGACGAGGGCGGCATTGTCAAGGTGCACGGCAAACACCTGGTCATTTTGCGCCGGGGGCGCTTGTTCACGGTCGATGTGGACCGTCACCAGCTGCAGCCGGTGTCGTCCATCAACGCCTACGCGCCGGATGTCAACCCGTCGGGCGCCTGGTATGACGAGATGATGGTGGCCGGCAACACGGTGGCCGTGATCGGCTACAGCTATGCGCGCGGCGGGACGGAGCTTGGCCTGTTCAACATCAATGACGCGGGCCAGCTCAGCTACCGCGCCACCTGGCATCTGCGCTCCAGCGACTACTACTCCTCGCGCAACTACGCCAGCCGCCTGATCGGCAGCCAGCTCATTCTTTACACGCCCATTCCGCTCAACGTCTGGCAGGGCGATCCGGCGGCACGCCTGCCCGCGCTGCGGCGCTGGCAGCCTGGCGCGACACCTGCGGACTTCAAACGCATAACCGACGCGACGCGCATTTACCGCACCGACGAGCCGCTGAACCCGCAGGAGGGCATCACGATGCATACCATCGTGCGCTGCGACCTGGCCCAGCCTGAACTCGATTGCCGGTCCAGTGCGGTGATGGGGCCGGCCGGCCGGGTGTTTTATGTCTCGAGCCGCGCGGTGTACGTGTGGACCACGCGCAGCCAGCGCGATGCCGCCAGCGGGCGTGTCGCATCGCATTCGGCGGTGTTTCGTTTGCCGCTCGACGGTGCGGCGCCCAGCATGCTCAGGACGCAAGGCAGCCCGATCGACCAGATGTCGTTTCTGGAGGGCGGCGACGGTTACCTGAACGTGCTGCTGCGCGCCAACGGCAACGGGGACGGCATGTGGCGCGGCGAAGGCAGCGGCGGCAATCTGTCCCTGCTGCGGGTGCCGGTGCGCGATTTTGGCGATGGCCAGGCCCGTGCTGGCGAACAGGCCTACACGCGTTTGCCGGCTGCCGGCGACGGCAGCCTGCAGAACCGTTTTGTCGGCCAGCGCCTGCTTTATGGGGCGGGCTGCGGCTGGCGCCGGCCCGCGCCGGGCACTGTGGGCCAGTTGCAGGTGGTGCATGTGGCCGACCGAGCCAGAACCGAAACTCTGACGCTGCCGCACGGCGTGGACCGCATCGAGGCGCTGGGCACCGATGCGATTGCCGTGGGCACCGACGGGCAGGACCTGCATTTTTCCAGCGTGCAACTGGCGCCCCGGGCGCGCGTGGCCGGGCGTTATGTGCAGGCGCGGGCCGCGCAGGGCGAGACGCGCAGCCACGGCTTTTTCTACAAGCCCGATGACGCCACCTCCGGGGTGGTGGGCCTGCCGGTGCGCGGCGCCGGGCAGGGCGGCTACCGCCAGTTGTGGGACGAGCCCGCCGGCATGTTGTACCTGAGGAACAGCGGCCTGAAGCTGTCCGGCATCGGCAGTCTCGCGTCGCGGCCGGGTGTCGGCAGGGAAGACGGTTGCCGCGCCTCCTGCACCGACTGGTATGGCAATGCGCGCCCGATCTTTCTGCGCCACCGGGTCTTTGCCTTGCTGGGTTATGAACTGGTGGAAGGCCGGATCTTGACGGCGCCCGGCGGCGCCGGGCGCCTGGTGGAGACGCGGCGCATCAGTTTTGCGCCGGGTTCGGCCGATTACCAGCGCTGAGGGGCTCTGCTGTCACGCGCAACCGTAGAATCGGGGAATGTCCTACCTCGTCCTTGCCCGCAAATACCGCCCCCGGAATTTTTCTGAAATGGTCGGGCAGTCGCATGTGGTGCAGGCGCTCAGCAACGCACTGGGTACGCAGCGGCTGCACCATGCCTACCTGTTCACCGGCACGCGCGGCGTCGGCAAGACCACCATCTCGCGCATCCTGGCCAAATCGCTCAATTGCCTGGGTGTGGACGGGCAGGGCGGCATCACCGCCACGCCGTGTGGCGTGTGCCAGGCCTGCACCGACATCGACAGCGGCCGTTTCGTCGATTACACCGAACTCGACGCGGCATCCAATCGCGGCGTCGACGAGATCGCCCAGTTGCTCGAGCAGGCGGTCTACAAGCCGGTGGTGGGGCGCTTCAAGGTCTTCATGATCGACGAGGTCCACATGCTGACGAACACGGCCTTCAACGCCATGCTCAAGACGCTGGAGGAGCCGCCCGAGTACCTCAAGTTCGTGCTGGCCACGACGGACCCGCAGAAAGTGCCGGCCACGGTGCTGTCGCGCTGCCTGCAGTTCAATCTGAGGCCGATGGCGCCCGAAACCATTCTGGAGCACCTGGTGCAGGTCCTGCGGGCAGAAAACATCGAAGCCGAGCCGCAGGCCCTGCGCCTGCTGGCGCGCGCCGCACGCGGCTCCATGCGCGACGCGCTGTCGCTGACCGACCAGGCGATCGCCTTCGGCTCGGGCCAGCTGCAGGAAGCCAGCGTGCGCCAGATGCTGGGCAGCGTGGACCGCAGTTATGTGTTCCAGCTGCTCGATGCGCTGGCGCGCGGCGACGGCAAAAGTGTGGTCGAAACTTCCGAGGTGTTGCGCCTGAACGGCCTGAGCGCCGCGTCCACGCTGGAAGAAATGGCCACCGTGCTGCAGCGCATGGCGGTGTTGCAGGCGGTGCCGGGCATCGGAGCCGGCGACGACGACGCCGACCCAGAGATCGCCGCCACCGCGCGCCTGGCGCAAACCCTGCCGGCCGACGAGACGCAACTGCTGTACAGCCTGTGCCTGCACGGCCGCGCCGAGCTGGGGCTGGCGCCCGACGACTATGCGGCGCTGACCATGGTGCTGCTGCGCCTGCTGGCCTTCAAGCCCGCGGGCGCGACGACGGCGGCTGCCGCACAGGGGGGCGCCGTCGAGCCCCCAAAAAAGCCGCAGCCTGACAGTGTGCCGGCCACCCCCGTGGCCGCCCGTCCCGTCGCGGCGCCTGTCGCGCCCCCGGCGCCGGTTCGTCCCCCGCTGGCGGCACCACCGGTTCGCCAGAATATGGAAGAAAATCCGTCTTCCGCCCTTGTGCAGCGTGCGCCACCAGCTCCTGATTTTGTAGCGTCGCGTGATCCCTTGCCGTGGGAAGACGCCTTGCCCATGCCGGCTTCGGCATTGCCGGCGGTGCCAGTACCGGCCCCGGCCCCGGCGCCCGCGCCGGCCACTGCCGCGCCTGCCGAGCTCGTGGTCATAAGCAGCCCTCTCGGCGACGCCTGGACGGCGCTGGTCAATCGCATGGTGGCCGCCGAGATGATTGCGGCGCTGGCGCGTGAGCTGGCCCTGCAGTCCGAGCTGCGCTCGCAGGCTGACGGTGTCTGGACGCTGCGTGTGGAACGCGAGTCGCTGAACCAGGCCGCTGCGCGCGAGAAGCTGCAGGCCGCGCTGCAGACCGCCCTGCAGGACAGCGGGCAGGCGCCCAGGCTCTCGGTCGAACTCGGCCCGGTCGGCGACTCGCCGGCGCGGCGCAATGCCGCCGCCGCGCTGGAGCGACAACGCCAGGCCGAGGAAACCATACAGAACGACCCGTTTGTGCAGGACATGATGCGCGACTGGGGCGCCAGAATTGTGCCGGGCAGCATCAAACCGCTCGTCCCGGTGGCAGGCAAGCCGATATGATCAAGAGCAGATCGAACTCTCTGTTTTAAAGGAAAAAATCCATGTTCAACAAAGGACAACTCGCCGGCCTGATGAAGCAGGCGCAGGCCATGCAGGACAACCTGAAAAAGGCCCAGGACGAACTGGCGTTCATTGAAGTCACGGCGGAGTCGGGCAACGGCATGGTCAAGGTCACCATGACCTGCAAACACGATGTCAAACGTGTCGAGATCGACCCCAGCCTGCTGACCGACGACAAGGACATGCTCGAAGACCTGGTGGCCGCTGCCTTCAACGCTGCCGTGCGCAAGGCCGAAGACCTGAGCCAGGAAAAAATGGGCAAACTGACCGCAGGCATGCCAGGGTTGCCCGGCGGCATGAAACTACCGTTCTAGTGAGCTCCCACGGTCACCCACTGCGAGCCTGCGGTATCTCCCTGCCCCTTGCACCGGAAAAGGGGCCGCTGCGCCTGCGGCCCGGCAAAGCCGGTTCCGCGGCCCCTGCTGGTTTGGTCTGTAGGTTTGCATGCGCCTCAGGCGCTGCTCCACATGGCTTCTGACTCGAATGCCCTCGAAGGTCTGACCCAGGCGCTGCGGCGGCTGCCGGGCGTGGGCGCCAAGTCGGCGGCGCGCATGGCGTTTCACCTGCTGCAGCATGACAAGCCCGGCGCCCTGCAGATCGCAAGGGCACTCGAACATGCGGTGCACAGCGTCAGACACTGCGCGCTGTGCAACACGCTGACCGAGCTCGACATCTGCAGCACCTGCGCCAACCCGGCACGCGACCGCAGCAAGCTGTGCGTGGTCGAAACTCCGGCCGACCAGGCGGCGCTGGAGCGCACGCTGGCCTACCGTGGCCTGTACTTTGTGCTGATGGGCAAGCTCAGTCCGCTTGACGGCATCGGCCCGCATGACATCGGCCTGCAGAAACTGTTCGACCGTGTGTTGCCCAGGGACACACTGGGTGAAACGCCCGTCGCCGGTGAGCGCGAGGTGCAGGAAGTCATCCTGGCCACCAACTTCACCGCTGAAGGCGAGGCCACCGCGCATGTGATTGCGCAGGCGCTCAAAAGCCGCGGCGTGCAGGTCACGCGGCTGGCGCGGGGCGTGCCGGTCGGTAGCGAGCTCGAGTACGTGGACCTGGGCACCATTGCGCACGCGCTGGTGGACCGACGCTAATTTTTCCGCCAGTTTGCATTCGCGCTTCAATCTTCAACTTCCTCAACCTCCTCACGACGCCACGCCAGAAAGGCTTTCTCCATGACATACGCACGTTTCACGGTGGCCTACTGGTGCCTGCTGGCTTTTGCGCTGCTGCCGATTGCCTGCGCCGGGCTGGCGAAGTGGGGCAAGATGGGTGCCTCGCCGAACAAGGGCGGTTTCGACAACAACAACCCGCGCGCCTGGCTGGCGCGGCAAACCGACTGGCGCGCGCGTGCCAATGCTGCGCAGGCCAACACCTTCGAAGCCCTGCCTTTCTTCTTTGCCGCCGTGATCATTGCGCACCAGCTGCAGGCCTCGCAGGTACGGCTTGATGTGTTTGCGTTCGTGTTTGTGGTGCTGCGTATCGCCTACGTCATGATGTACGTCGCAGACATGGCCAAGAGTCGCAGCGTGATCTGGTTCCTCGCGCTGCTGGTCAATATCGGCATTCTTTTTCTGGGCTACCGGTAACGTCTGGTAACCACAAACCGTACCGTACAAACCCGCACGGGATGATACCGATGCGGGTTTTTTTGGCGCTGGCTATGCTCTTTCCGAAGTCATAAAAATATCAGAGAGTGAGAGAGAACCCGCCCCATGAACCACCCCACAGTCAACCGCAGAACTTTCGCCAGTGCGGCCGCACTCGCTGCCGTCTCCCTGGCCTTTCCGGCACTGCGTGCGCAAGGCAAGCTGGAGAAAACAAAACTTTCACTGGCTGTTGGCGGCAAGGCCGCGTTTTATTACCTGCCGCTGACCATCACCGAGCAGCTCGGCTACTTCAAGGCTGAGGGCCTGGATGTGGAGATCAGCGACTTTGCCGGCGGTGCGCGGGCCTTGCAGGCGGTGGTGGGCGGCTCGGCCGATGTGGTGTCGGGTGCCTACGAACACACCATCAACCTGCAATCGAAGAACCAGATGTTCCAGGCCTTTGTGCTGCAGGGCCGGGCGCCGCAGATTGCCTTTGGTGTGTCCACCAAAAACATGCCCAACTACAAAACAGTGGCGGACCTGCGTGGCAAGAAGATCGGTGTGTCCGCACCGGGCTCGTCCACCAACATGATGGCCAACCTGGTGCTCTCGCGCGCCGGGCTCAAGCCGGCGGACGTGAGCTTCATTGGCGTCGGCACCGCAGCCGGTGCGTTGGCGGCGCTGCGTTCAGGTCAGATCGACGCCATGAGCAACACCGACCCGGTGATGACCATGCTGGAGCAAAAGGGCGAGGTCAAGATCATCTCGGACACGCGTACGCTCAAGGGCACGGTTGATGTGTTCGGCGGTCCCATGCCGGCGGCGTGCCTGTACGCGCCCGTGGAGTTCATCCAGAAGAACCCCAATACCTGTCAGGCGCTGGCCAACGCCATCGTGCATGGCCTGAAGTGGCTGCAAACGGCCGGACCCGGCGACATCATCAAGACCGTGCCCGACAACTACCTGCTCGGCGACCGCGGTCTGTATCTGGCTTCCTTCAACAAGGTGCGTGACGCGATCGCGCTGGATGGCATCATTTCCGACGAGGGTGCGAAAACCGCCCTCAAGGCCCTGGCCAGTTTTGACCCCAGCATCAAGGCCGACAAGATCGACCTGAGCAAGACCTACACCAACGAGTTCGCCCGTCGCGCCAAGGACAAGTTCAAAGCATGAATGTGGCCCCCACGTTCGCTCGCTTCGCGTAGCTCTCTGCACCTTGCAGGCCGCCGCTTGTCAGAGACTTCGCTTCTGTCGCCTGTCCGAAGCTGCGCAGGCAGCTTTGGAGCCGCAGGCTCCAGCCCCGAGGGGGCCGCTGCCCTTGCAGGGCGCCACGCCGCCAGAGGCGGCGCATCTGAAGGCTGTCCAAGCCCGCGCAGGCGGGCTCGGAGCCGCAGCCTTCAGCCTGCGGCCCGGCAATGCCGGTTCCGCGGCCGCGGCTGGTAAAAATTCACCCGACAATGCCTCATGTCTGTGTCCCTCGACCTTGCCTCTGACTACGCGCTTGAACTGCTGGATGTCACCTGCACCTTCCGCTCGCGCGAGGATGCAGGTCAGGCCTACACCGCCGTTGGTGCATCCACGCTGCGCATACGCGCCGGCGAGTTTGTCTCCGTGGTCGGCCCGACCGGTTGCGGCAAGTCCACGCTGCTCAACATCGGTGCCGGCCTGCTACCGCCGACCTCCGGGACCGTCAAGGTGTTCGGCCAGCCGCTGAGCGGCATCAACACGCGTGCCGGCTACATGTTCCAGACCGAGGCGCTGATGCCCTGGCGCAGCGCGATCGACAACGTCATGGTCGGCTTGCAATATCGCGGCGTGCCCGATGCCGAAGCGCGTGCGCAGGCGCAGGCCTGGCTGGAGCGCGTCGGCCTGAGCGGCTTCGGCGACCGCTACCCGCACCAGCTCTCGGGCGGCATGCGCAAGCGCACAGCCCTCGCCCAGGTGCTGGCGCTGGACCCCGACATCATCCTGATGGACGAGCCGTTTTCGGCGCTTGACATCCAGACTCGCCAACTGATGGAGAACGAGGTGCTCGATCTGTGGGCGGCGAAGAAGAAAGCAGTGCTGTTCATCACGCATGACCTCGACGAAGCCATTGCCATGAGCGACCGCGTGGTGGTGCTGTCGGCTGGACCGGCCACGGTCCCCATGGGCGAGTTCGTCATCGACCTGCCGCGCCCGCGCAATGTGGCCGAGGTCCGCACCCAGCCACGTTTCATCGCGCTGCACACGCAGATATGGGATGTGTTGCGCGACGAGGTGCTCAAGGGCTACGCGCAGCAACTCCAAAAAGCGGCGTAACGATCATGTGGAAGGCACTCAAACCGTCTGACCGGAACCTGCGCTACTGGCAGGTCGGCATGCTGGTGGTTTTCCTGGGCCTGTGGCAACTCGCCTCGCGCGACCAGCAACTGGCGTTTTTCCTCGGCGAGCCGGTCAAGGTGGCCGGGCGCGTCTGGTCCTGGTTTCTGCCCTTCGGTTTCGGCCCCAGCATGCTGTTTCCCGACGGCTTGCCGGGCAACGCCGACATCTACCTGCACCTGGGCACCACACTGCTGGAGACGGTGCTGGCGTTTGGCATCGGTACCGTCCTGGGCCTGGCCTTTGGCCTGTGGCTGGCGCTGGCGCCCATGGCCGGCGCCATCATGGACCCCTACATCAAGGCGGCCAACTCGATGCCGCGCGTGATCCTCGCGCCGATTTTTGCGATGTGGTTCGGCCTGGGCATCTGGAGCAAGGTGGCGCTGGCCGTCACGCTGGTGTTCTTCATCGTGTTTTTCAATGTCTACCAGGGCGTCAAGGAGGTCAGCCCGGTGGTGCTGGCCAATGCAAGGATGCTGGGTGCGAACCAGCGGCAACTGCTACGCACCGTGTACCTTCCCAGCGCCACCAGCTGGGTGTTTTCCAGCCTTCACACGTCCGTCGGTCTGGCTTTCGTGGGGGCCGTGGTGGGCGAGTACCTGGGGTCGGCGCGCGGCGTGGGTTACCTGATCCTTCAGGCCGAAGGTACTTTTGACGTCAACACCGTGTTTGCCGGGATCGTGGTGCTGACGGCGTTTGCGCTGGTGCTCGACGGCATCGTTGGCCGCATTGAGCGCAGGCTCATGAAGTGGCAACCCCGCACGGGAGAGACAGAGAAACTCTGATGACACACCCTTCTGAAAAGATATGGCTGTACTCGGGGCCCCTGAGCATGTTGACCGCACCGGCCAGGCGGTACTGAATTTTCCATCTGTTCGTTTCGTCCTACATACACGCGGCGGGCTGGTGGCTACATTGGTGCCAGCCACGCCGCCGTGCCCCCCCCCCGGGGCTGGCGGCATCCGTTCACTCAGCGCAAGGAAACCCCATGAATCTCCATCTCAGCATCGGCCCCGTTGTCTCCCTGATTGCAGGCATCCTGATCCTGATCATGCCGCGCCTGCTCAACTTCATCGTTGCCATTTACCTGATCATCATTGGCCTGCTCGGCCTGTTCGGGGCCGGCGCGCTCAAGCTCTAGAACCCGAAAAAGGCACGGCCGCGCTGTGGGGACGGCCCTTCAGCGTTTGCCCAGCGCCAGCGCCAGCAGGGCCTGCTGCTGGGCGGGGGTCCGTCCGGCAATCAATGCCAGCAGACCGGCACGGTCCAGCAGGTTGATGCCGTTGTCCTTGGCGAATGTGCGCGCATTCTCGCTGCAGATCGAAGATGTAGCGCAGGTGCCGCGCTTGAGCTGGCGTGAGCGCATCAGGTCAAGCAGGGGGTGCAATTCGCGCACGCCCACCGGCTGGCCCGACCACTGCTTGCACCAAGCCACCGCCGCCGGGCTGTCCGTGCCCTGTTGCGCGTGACGCGAGTAAAGCCATAGCGTCACGCCGCCGGCTGTGCCGTGCGACTGGCCCCGGATCTCGAATCCGCCCTGCGCAAACAGCGCTTCACACACCGCGTCAAACTGCTGCGCCGACACCTGGTCAAACAGTGCTGGCGTCCACGAGGTTTGTGCCACGGGGGGCGGCGGCGGCACGCTGCGGGCCGGCTGGGCTGGCCTGCTCGCAGTCGGGGCAGCGGGGAAATCAATCAGCTTGTCGAGGGTAAAGGGCGTGCTGGGCGCGGCAGCAAGTTTGCCGGGAGCGGGCAGCCGGGGCGGTCCCGCTCCCCTTGCCAGCTTGCTCCAGGGCGGCTCAAAGGCGAGGGGGTCGACAAAAGCTTCGGCCTGGAGCCGGTTGATCAGGTAGCTGCCTACCAGAACGACGCCGAGCAACAGGGCCGCAGCACCCGCAGGCAACAAGGACCGATCCTTGCCGGACATCACCAGCAGGGTCATGCCAATGGCGACGGCCAGCAGTCCGATGGCAAAAAGAGACCGGTGGACCACGCTGGGCTTGACTTGTGTTCCGGGCTTGCTGACGACCATGGCGTGGGTGATCCGATGGACTACTCAGGCTGTGGGTACAGGCAGGAGGTGGACCATGACGCCATTTCCCCGGAGCTCCTAGCGCCTCTTGGTCTTGACCACCGCTTTTCCCGGCGCGCGCCGGACCGCCTGGACCTTGGCTTTGCCTGCATGGGGCCTGGCTGTGCTGCCGGCCTTGACGGGCAGAAACACCACCACCTGGTGCCCGAGCTTGAAAGCCGCCGAAGTGCCGACCTTGTTCCACTCGGCAACGGCATCAGGACGCAGGCCGTAGCGCCTGGCGATGCTTGCCACGGTTTCGCCCTTGCGGGCCTTGACGGTGGTTCTGCGCGTGACGATTTCCGGCGCCAGCGTCAGCTGGGCGGTGTCGGCAACCTGGCTGGTCACGTCGGTGTCCATTTTTGCGCTGCGTGACACCATCAGGGTTGACCCTGCCTTGATCAGCATGCGTGGTGGAATGTTGTTGACGCCGCGCAGGTCGGACTCGCTCATGCCGACACGTCTGGCGGCGTCGCTGACGCTCAGGGTCGCCGGGGCGGTCCAGGCGGTCCAGCTGGCGTATTGCCCCTGGGAGTAGGCCTCGAAGTTGCGCTGGAAGATCTTGGCATTGTCCCAGGGCAGCAGGATGTGGGGCATGCCGGCCGCCAGAATCACGGGGCGATGGGCCGACGGGTTGAGGGCCTTGAAGTTGCTGATCTCCACGTCGGCGAGTTTGGCAGCCAGCGCCACATCGATGTCGCGGGTGATCTGGACCTGCTGGAAGTAAGGGTGATTTTCAATCAGTGGCAGCTCGGCGCGGAAATCCTGCGGATTGGCCACGATGTTCTTTACCGCCTGTAGCTTGGGGACATACAGGCGCGTTTCATCGGGCATGCGCAGGTCCTGGTAGCTGGTGCCCAGGCCGTCTTTTTTGTTTCTGGCAATGGCGCGTCCGACGCTGCCTTCGCCCCAGTTGTAGGCGGCCAGAGCCAGATGCCAGTCGCCGAACATGCCGTGGAGTTTTTGCAGGTAGTCGAGTGCTGCGCGGGTCGATGCCAGCACATCACGCCGGTCGTCACGGAAGGCGTTTTGCTTCAAATCGAAGTACTTGCCGGTGGCCGGCATGAACTGCCACATGCCAGCAGCCTTGGCGCTGGAGACGGCTTGCGGGTTGAACGCGCTTTCGATGTAGGGCAGCAGCGCAAGCTCGGTCGGCATGTTGCGCCGCTCCAGTTCCTCGACGATATGGAACAGGTATTTGCTCGAACGCTCCGTCATGCGCTGGATGTAGTCCGGTCGGCTGGCGTACCACTGCTCGCGGTCGGCCACCAGCTCGCCTTCGAGATTGGGCATGGCAAAGCCGCGGCGGATGCGTTCCCACAAATCGGCAGGCGGCTGCAGGCTGGCCACGGTACTGGACGGGGTTTGCGCCGCGCTGATAGGCGACAGGGGGCCGCTGGGGTAGACCGACTGGGACGCCGATGGCGAGGTGCCCAGGACCGGATCGCCGGGCATGCCCAGCTTGCTGTTGCTGCTGGCACAGCCGGCGAGCACGAGCGCGGCCAGGGAAAGGGCGAGGATCCTGAGCGGGGAAAGCAGCCGTACAAGACTGTCAGAAAAAAACGGGGAAGCCGGGAAAGCGGCGGAGGGGGTGAAAAACGCTGGCTGCGGCTCGGTCATTTGAATTGGTTCTTCCACTGCCTGATGGCGGCAAATACGGTGTTGTCGTCATGTGCCGCCGGATCAAAGTGCCGGGCGGCAGCGATGACCGTGGCCTGTCGGGTACGCAAAAAGGGGTTGATCAGCAACTCCTGGGCAATCGAGGTCGGCAAGGTCGGCTCCCCCTTGTCTCTCAAGGCAGCACAGCGTGCATGGTAACCAATCAGCTCGCGGTTGTCAGGTTCTACCGCGAGCGCAAAACGCAGGTTGCTCATCGTGTATTCATGCGTGCAGCAGACGCGGGTGTCGCCGGGGAGGGCGGCGAGACGGTCCAGCGAAGCCAGCATTTGCGCCGGCGTACCTTCGAAAAGGCGGCCGCAACCGCCGGAAAAAAGCGTGTCACCACAAAACAGCAGGGGCCGACCATCCAGGACGGGGCCATCCGGCGCCGGGCCGCCCCAAGCCGGATGAGCCCCCTCGGGGGGCAGCGCATCACGCGAAGCGGAAAGTCTGGGGGCCATGTAAAACGCGATATGGCCGGCGGTGTGGCCTGGCACGTCGATGACCTGGAAATCAAGGTCCAGTGCCCGCACCGTGTCGCCGTCCTGGAGGGGGGTAAAAGGCCGGGGGATGCGCTCACGGGCCGGGCCGAACACCTTCGCGCCGGTGGCGTCGCGCAGCGCATCGACGCCGCCAGTGTGATCGGGGTGGTGGTGCGTGACTAAAATCGACTCTAATTGCAGTTGCCTGTCCTGCAGCATGCGCTGCACGGGCTGTGCGTCGCCCGGATCAACCACCAGGGCGCGTCGGCCGTCGTGCAGAAGCCAGAGGTAGTTGTCGTCAAAAGCAGGGATGGAAATCAGGTACATGCGGCACTCTCGATGGGCTCTCAAATTATAGGTTTCACAAACTGGTTCAAAACCCCGCCCGGCGAGTATTTGCTGGCGTGGGAGCGTGAGCGATTCGACGAGGCCGTGGCAGACATGTTTGGCTACCACGCGCTGCAGCTGGGTCTGCCCGAACTCGACGCGCTGCGCAGCAACCGCATGCCGCACAAGTGGCTGGCTCTGCAGGGCGCCGAGTCAGATCTCTTTGCGGGGCCACCGGCAAGCGGCAACGGCAGTGCGACCCCTGTACCCGGGGCAAGTTCCCCGCGGGTGGCCCTGCTGACCCATTCGGCCGCCTTGCCCTTTCCCGAGAACAGCCTGGACCTGGTGCTGTTGCCGCACACGCTGGAGCTCAGCAGTGATCCCCATGCCACCTTGCGCGAAGTCGAACGGGTGCTCGTGCCTGAGGGCCGCGTGGTGATCAGCGGCCTGAATCCGGCCAGCCTCTGGGGCCTGCGCCAGCGACGCGCGCACTTCTACCGCCGCCTCGGCTACGGCGAACTCTTTTTACCCGAAGCCGGTGAGTTCATCGGCTACTGGCGTCTGCGCGACTGGCTGCGCCTGCTCAGCTTTGAGGTTGAGTCCAGCCGGTTCGGCTGCTACCGGCCGGCCGTGAGCAGGCTTGCATCGCTGGAGCGTTTTGCCTGGATGGACAAGGCCGGCGAACGCTGGTGGCCGATTTTCGGCGCAATGTATTTCCTGGTCGCCGTCAAGCGCGTGCGTGGCATGCGCCTGCTTGAACCCAACTGGAAAACGCAAAAGGCCACCGCTCAGGCCCCTGCGGTCATTGCCAACCAGGTGCGCCGCCCGGAACCCTTTTGAACACTTCCCTTTTTTCAGAACCCCAACCAAGGACTTGCGCAACGCATGACTGATTTTTCGCCAGCCTCAGCCCAACATGTGGTGATTTACACCGACGGCGCCTGCAAGGGCAACCCTGGCCCCGGAGGCTGGGGCGCGATGCTGACCAGCGGCGACACCGTCAAGGAGCTGTTTGGCGGCGAGCTGGGCACGACCAACAACCGCATGGAGATGACCGCGGTTATCGAAGCGCTGGCCGCGCTCAAGCGGCCCTGCCGCGTCACGCTGTACCTGGACAGCGAATATGTGCGCAAGGGCATCACCGAGTGGATCAGCGGCTGGAAGGCACGCGGCTGGCGCACCGCTGCCAAACAGCCCGTGAAAAACATCGACCTCTGGCAGAAGCTCGACGACCTGATCAGCAGCAGTGGCCACACCATCGAATGGCGCTGGGTCAAGGGGCATGCCGGCGACCCCGGCAATGAGCGCGCAGATGCCCTGGCCAACAAGGGTGTGGTTCTGGCTTTGTCCAGGGGCTGACCTTTCCTGTGGCGGCGGTGGGCGGCGAGCGGTGAGCGTTGGGCGGTGCCAATGTAAAGCCGACGTAAATCTGACCCCGATATTGCTCGGGATTTCCTTCAGGTGACGCTGGCGGGACAAACCTGCTGTTACATTGATTGATTGTCAAAGTTCTGATCTTTATCAACCGTCCCCACATGGCATCAAAAGCAATTTATTCTGTCGTTGCCGTGCTCGGCATTGCCGGCCTGTCCGGCGCCGCATGGTGGTACCAGAACAAGGCCAACAGCGCGGTCAAGGCCGCGCCTGCGGGGCAGTCGCAGGCCTCAGCCGGTACCCGGCCGACGGTGGAAGCCGCCAAGGTGACGGTCGTGAAACTGGTGGACGACGCCCAGGCGGTCGGCAGTCTGCGTTCACGCCGCAGCGTGGTGTTGCGCCCGGAGGTCAGTGGTCGCATCACCCAGCTCAATTTCACCGACGGCCAGCGCGTACGCAAGGGGCAGGTGCTGGTGCAGTTTGACGACCAGCTGCCCTTGGCGCAGGTGCAGCAAAGCCAGGCCGAGCTGTCGATCGCCCAGGCCAACCAGAAGCGCAACCAGGAACTGGTCGCGCAGAACTTTGTCAGTCAGCGCTCCCTCGATGAAAGTGCCGCCAACCTGCAGGTGGCGCAGGCCAGGCTCTCGCTGGCGAAGGCCACTGCCGCGAGGCTGAAAATCGTCGCGCCCTTCGACGGCATTGCAGGTATCCGCCAGGTCAATCCCGGGGACTACCTCAAGGATGGGGCCGACATCGTCAATATTGAAGACATCGACGCCGTGTTTGTCGACTTCCGCCTGCCCGAGCGTTTCCAGAACAAGCTCCAGCGCGGTCAGACCGCCCTGGTGGACATGGACGCGCTGCCGGGACGCAAATACACGGCGGTGGTGCAGGCGATCGATCCGCTGATCGACGCCAATGGCCGCTCGGTGGCGGTGCGGGCCTGCATCGACAACCGGCAGCTGCAACTGCGTCCCGGCATGTTTGCCCGCGTCAACGCGGTCTTTGGCGAGCGCAACGACGCCAGGGTCATTCCGGAAGAGGCGCTGGTGCCCCAGGGGGAAAAACAATATGTCATCAAGCTGCTGCCCGGGCCGGAGGCGCAGACCTGGATTGCCCGGCGGGTGGCGGTTCAGGTGGGTATCCGGCGGCCCGGCCAGGCGGAAATCACGGGCGGGCTGGAGCCTGGCGACATGGTGGTCACCACCGGCCAGCAGCGCATTCAGCGCGACGGCATGACCGTGCGTGTGGTGGATCTGGGTCCGTCCACTGCCGCTCGGCCGGCCGACGGTGCGCCCGCCGCTGCACCCGTGGTGGCGGCAGCGCCCGAAGTCCCGCGTGCGCCGGCGGGGAAATCCATGGGTGGTGCCAACCCCTGTCTGGTGGGCATGCGTGAGGCGGGGCGCGCACCTGCGATGTCCGGAGCGGTACGTGGCAGCGCTCCGGCGCCGGTTCCCGCCGAAGCCATGCCCGAAGCCCGGGCCCGGGCGACACGCAAGCCGGCCTGAGTCCGAAGCCATCTCCTGACTGGACCCCCTGATGCAACTGGCAGAAGTCTCGATACGTCGCCCGGTGTTTGCCACCGTGCTGTCCCTGCTGATCGTGCTGATCGGCGCGGTCAGTTTCCAGCGCCTGACGGTGCGCGAGTACCCCAAGATCGACGAGCCGGTGGTGACGGTCAGCGTGCGTTACCCCGGTGCCTCGGCCGAGGTGATCGAATCACAGGTGACCAAGCCGCTGGAAGACTCGATTGCCGGCATCGACGCGGTGGATGTGCTGACTTCGATCAGCCGTGCCGACCAGAGCCAGATTTCCGTGCGTTTCAGGCTCGAGAAAGACGCCGACGCCGCGGCCGCCGAGGTGCGCGACCGCACCTCGCGGGTACGCAACAAGCTGCCGCAGGCCATTGAGGAGCCGGTGATTGCCAAGGTCGAGGCCGATGCGTTTCCCGTGATCTGGCTGGCCTTCACCAGCGACAGCCTGACCCGTCTGCAGATCAACGACCTCGTCAATCGCATCGTCAAGCCGCGCCTGCAAACTGTCACCGGTGTGGCCGATGTGCGCATCTTCGGTGAACGCAAATACGCGATGCGTGTCTGGCTCGACCCCCGGAAAATGGCGGCCTACCGCCTGACCACGCAGGACATCGAGGACGCCATCCGGCGCAGCAACCTGGAGGTTCCCGCTGGCCGCATTGAATCGCAGCAACGCGAGTTCAGCGTGACGTCCGAGACCGGCCTGGTGCGTCCCGAACAGTTCGGCGAGGTGGTGATCCGCAGCGTCAACGGTTTCCCGGTCAAGGTGCGTGATGTGGCGCGTGTCGAGGAAGGTGCGGCAGACGAGCGCAGCGGCGTGCGGCTCAATGGCCGCGCGGCCATCGGGGCCGGCGTGATCCGCCAGGCCACCGCCAACCCGCTGGACCTGTCGCAGGGCGTGCGCAACATGATTCCGCAGCTCAAGGCCGATCTGCCGCCGGAAGTCAACATCGACATCGCCAACGACAACTCGGTGTTCATCGACCGTTCGGTCAGGAACGTCTACCAGACCATCGCCGAAGCCGTGGCGCTGGTGGCCCTCGTGATCTTTGTGTTCCTGCGCACCTTCCGCGCGTCCATCATTCCCATCGTCACCATCCCGGTCAGCCTGGTCGGCACCTTTGCGCTGATGGCGCTGGCGGGCTTCACCATCAACACGCTGACGTTGCTGGCGCTGGTGCTGGCCATCGGGCTGGTGGTCGATGATGCCATCGTGATGCTGGAAAACATCTTCCGTCACATCGAAGAAGGACTGGATCCGTTTTCGGCAGCCATCAAGGGCGCGCGGGAAATCGGTTTTGCCGTGGTCACCATGACGGCGACGCTGGTGGCGGTTTACGCGCCCCTGGCCTTCACCCCCGGGCGCACCGGCCGGCTGTTTGTCGAGTTTGCGCTGGCGCTGGCCGGCGCGGTGGTCGTGTCGGGTTTTGTGGCGTTGACCCTGACGCCCATGCTTTGCGCCAAACTGCTCAAACACAACCCGAAACCGAACGTTTTTGACCGCGGCATGGAGCGCTTTCTCAACGCGGTCTCCAACCGTTACGCCAGCGTGCTGCGCTGGGTACTCACCCGGCGTTACCAGCCGGTGGCTGGCAGGGGCGGCGGCGTCAGGGCGTGGGTGCTGCAGGCGCGCTGGATCGTGGTCGGTGTCATGCTGGCCAGTGCGCTGGCCATCCTGCTTATTTTCCCGACCATGAAGCAGGAGTTGTCGCCGCTGGAAGACCGGGGCACCATCCTGGCCACCGTCAATGCGCCCGATGGCGCCACGCTGGACTACACCAACCGTTATGCCGAGGCGCTGGAGAAAATGGGCCAGCCCTACAAGGAGTTCGACCGGATTTTTGCCAGTATCGGCAACCCCACCGTGTCGCAGGCCAGTGTCATCTACCGCACGGTGGACTGGGACGAACGCAAGCGCAGCACGCTGGAGATGGCGCGTGAACTGCAGCCCAAGTTCGCCAGCCTGCCGGGCGTCACGGCGTTTCCGATCACGCCGCCCTCGCTGGGCCAGGGTTTTCGCGAGCGGCCGCTCAATTTTGTCATCCAGACCTCGGACAGCTACGAAAACCTCAACATCGTGGTCGAACAGTTGCTCGCCGAAATTGCGAAAAACCCGGGCATCCAGTCACCGGTGTCGGACCTGCGCCTGAACAAGCCCGAGCTGCGCATTGACGTCAACCGCGACAAGGCCGCCGATCTGGGTGTCAGTGTGGAAGTGGTGGCCAAGGCGATTGAAACCATGCTGGGCGGGCGCAACGTGACGCGTTACAAGCGCGACGCCGAGCAGTACGACGTGATCGTGCAGACCGAAGCGGGCGGGCGCAGCACGCCGGAAGACATCGAGGGCATTTATGTGCGCGGCCGCAATGACGCCATGATTCCGCTGTCCAGCCTGGTCACGGTGCGCGAAGCGGTCTCGCCGCGCGAGCTCAACCACTTTGGCCAGCGCCGGGCTGCTTCCATCACGGCCAACCTGGCACCCGACTATTCGCTGGGCCAGGCGCTGACCTTCATGAACGGAATTTCGGCCAAGGTGCTCAAGCCCGGCTACAGCACCGACCTCAATGGCACCTCGCGCGAATTCAAGAATTCCCAGGGGGCGCTGGCCATCGTGTTCGTGCTGGCGCTGGTCTTCATTTTCCTGGTGCTGGCCGCGCAGTTCGAGAGTTTCATCGACCCGCTGGTGATCATGCTGTCGGTGCCGCTGTCGATGATCGGTGCGCTGGTTGCGCTCAAGCTGTCAGGCGGCTCGCTCAACGTCTATTCGCAGATCGGGCTGATCACCCTGGTCGGGCTGATCACCAAGCACGGCATCCTGATTGTCGAGTTCACGAATCAGCTGCGCGGGCAGGGCATGGACATGCTGGAGGCGCTGGTCAAGGCGTCTGCGCAGCGCCTGCGCCCCATCCTGATGACCACCGGCGCCATGGTGCTGGGCGCCTTGCCGCTGGCGCTCGCCACCGGGGCGGGCGCGGAAAGCCGCATCCAGATCGGCTGGGTCATCGTGGGCGGCATGTCGCTGGGCACGCTGCTGACGGTGTTCGTGGTGCCGACCATGTACGCGCTGTTTGCCCGCAGCACGATCCCGGGCGCCAACAAGGCGGTGGCGAAGGATGAGCCGGAGGTCCATCATGGGTCTCCGGAATACATCGCCAAGTAAAAAAAGCCTCCCCCTTTTCACGGCGTGTCATGCGCTGCCCACCGAGGGGGCCGCTGCGCCTGCGGTCCGGCGAAGCCGGTTCCGCGTGCGGACCTTTCGTGCTGCTTCTGATCGCTCTGTGGTGTCGAAGGACGGGTTGTTGGCGGACGCGAGCTACGCGCGGTGATCGACCGTGCGGGTCACATCCAGCCGTCGAACATCATCACATCCACCTCGTCGTCTGTGGCGATGTTGCCCTGGCTGTGGTGCAGCACGATCAGACCATTGGCCTGTGCCATGGAGCTGAGCACGCCCGAGCCCTGGTTGCCGGTGGTCCTGACCTGCAGCGAACCGTCGGCGGCGGTGGATACCCAGCCGCGCTGGTACTCGGTGCGGCCCGGCTTCTTGCGCATGGGTTCCAGGCAGCGCGCCTTGAGCAGCGGCGGCGCCGGGTCGATGCATCCCATCATCTGCAGCAGGGCCGGCCGCACAAAAGCCAGAAACGTCACCATCACCGCGACCGGGTTGCCGGGCAGACCGAAGAGAATCGCCCCCACGCTCCCCACTTCCTTCGCATTGCTATTACTTTGGTAGCTGCTTGCGCCCGCATCCATTGGGCTGGAGGTCGATTTCGCTTGAGATATCCGGCCCACCGCCATCGGACGCCCAGGACGCATGGCGATTTTCCAGAAGGCCACGTCGCCGAGCTTTTGCATCATGGCCTTGGTGTAGTCGGCCTCGCCGACGCTGACACCGCCGGACGTGATGATGGCATCGGCCTGCGCCGCAGCGGCTGTGAAAGCTGCTTCCAGCAGGGCCGGCTCGTCGCGCACCACGCCCATGTCGATCACCTCGCATCCCAGCTGCCTGAGCATGCCGAACACCGTGTAGCGGTTGCTGTCGTAGACCGCACCTTCGCGCGGCGCCTCGCCCAGCGACAGGATTTCATCGCCAGTCGAAAAGTAGGCCACCCGCAGCGGACGCAGGGTGCGGACGGTTTTCATGCCCAAAGAGGCCACCAGCCCAAGCCGGGCCGGCGTGAGCAGCTCTCCTTTTGATAGTGCAGCCCGGCCCTGCATGAGGTCCTCGCCGCGCAGCCGGCGGTTGTCACCGGGTTGCAGCAGTCGGGCGGGCAGGGTGATGGCGTCGCCCTGAACGCTGACGAGCTCCTGCGGCACCACGGTGTCCAGCCCGGCCGGCATGATGGCGCCGGTCATGATCTTCACGCACTCGCCGGCGCCGACCGATCCCTGCCAGGCCTTGCCAGCCAGCGCCGTACCCACGACTTTCAGGGTCAGGGCTGTGCCCGCTGCGAGGGCGGCGCCGTGAAAGGCATACCCGTCCATGGCCGAGTTGTCGTGGGGCGGCACGTCAAACGGCGACACCACATCGGTCGCCAGCACGCGGCCCAGCGCCTCGAACAGCGGCAGTTCCGCCACGTCCTGCACCGGTTCCACCAGCTGCGACAGAAAGCGCAGCACATCGGCGGCGGGCAGGGCTTGCGGATCGTAGCCCTCCAGTTCGGCGGCAATCTGGGCGATGGACTTCATGGGCGCAGGGCTTCGAGCTGGTGAAGTTCCGCCAGCGTGTTGGCGTTGAAGAAAGCACGCGGGTCGTCGCCCGGCTGGTTGAAGGGCACAAGCACGGTTTTGTGCTGCGCCGTCCACGCATCGATCTTGCGGCCGCCGCTGGCGGTGAACAGCATCAGGCTTTCCAGCAGGCGGGTGCGCAGCAGGCAGAAAACCGGCTGCGCACGCAACTGGCCGTCTTCCTCGGGGGCGGCGACCACCGCGATGTCGGCATCGTCCCGCACCATCGCCTCGGCAAGGCGGGCGACCAGCTCCTGGCTGAACAGTGGGGTGTCGCAGGGCACGGTCACCAGGTAAGGCGTTTCGCAGCGCTCCATCCCGGTCAGGAAACCTGCGAGAGGGCCGGAAAATTCGCCCAGGCCCGCCGCATCGGGCCAGACCGGCACACCAAACGACTCGTAGGCCGCGAGGTTGCGGTTGGCATTGACCATGACCTCGCCGACCTGTGGGGACAGCCGCAGCAGGGTGTGCAGGGCCAGCGGCACGCCATTGAAGTTCTGCAGACCTTTGTCGGCGCCGCCCATGCGCGAGCCGCGCCCACCCGCCAGGATGATGCCGGTGATTTCTGCGCCGTCTATCGTTTCAACCATGTGATGCAATCTTCGTGATGTTCATAGTGAGCGGTTTCATGGCAGGAGGACATCCCTTTCAAGCCCGGGCCGCGGATCTGGCTTCGCCAGTCCGCAGGCGCAGCGGCCCCCTCGGGGGGCAGAGAGCGACACGCAGTGCGCGAACGTGGGGGCCATATCGCTAGCCACCGATGTAACTCATCTCGACGCGTTTGCCGCCATCGCCCGGCATGGAACTGTCAGGCGGCAGCGCCGCACGCAGCTCCGAATAACGGTCGTTGCGGCCCTGCCAGATGTGGGCGACGGCGCCGGAAATCTGTTCGTCCGAAGAGTTGCCGTCGCGCAGCAGGGCGCGCAGGTCGTGACCCTGGTTGGCGAACAGGCACAAAAACAGCTTGCCCTCGGTGGACAGGCGTGCCCGGTTGCAGTCCCCGCAAAAAGCCTTGGTGACGCTGCTGATCACGCCAATTTCGCCAGCGCCATCGGCGTAACGCCAGCGCTCTGCCGTTTCCCCGAGGTAGTTGGGGTCGATGGCTTCGAGTGGAAATTCCTGCTGCAGGCGCTGGATGACTTCGGCCGAGGGCATGACTTCGTCCATGCGCCAGCCGTTGGTCGCGCCCACGTCCATGTATTCGATAAAACGCAGCACCACACCGGAGTTCCGGAAGTGCCGGGCCATGGGCAGGATCTCGGCGTCGTTGGTGCCGCGCTTGACCACCATGTTGACCTTGATGGGCGCCAGGCCCACCTTGTGTGCCACTTCGATGCCCCTGAGCACGTCGGCGACCGGAAAATCCACATCGTTCATGCGCCGGAACACCGCGTCGTCCAGCCCGTCCAGGCTCACGGTGACCCGCTGCAGGCCCGCGTCTTTCAGGGCCTGGGCCTTTTTGACCAGCAGCGAGCCGTTGGTCGTCAAGGTGATGTCCAGCGGCTTGCCCTGAGGCGTTTCGAGCCGGGCCAGCATGCCGATCAGCACTTCAAGGTGCTTGCGCAGCAGCGGTTCGCCGCCGGTCAGCCGGATTTTTTCGACACCATGCGCGACAAAAATTCTGGTGAGCCGCGTGATCTCTTCAAAACTGAGCAACGAGGTCTGCGGCAAAAACGCATAGTCCTTGTTGAACACCTCGCTGGGCATGCAGTAGCTGCAGCGGAAGTTGCAGCGGTCGGTCACGCTGATGCGCAGGTCGTGCAATGGCCGGGCCAGCGTGTCGGCCAGCAGGCCGGTGGGCGCCTGCAGCTGCGCAGGGATGTGCGGCACGCGCGCGGCGTAACGGATGTCTGCGATGGGGATGATTTTGTCGGTCATGTTGAAAAGGCCCAAGCGGTGAATTTACGCCATTGGCGCGGCCGGGCGAACACCGACCGGCACCCTTGCGTGATCATGCTGGGCAGGCCCATCATGGCGCTCAGCCGAGCCAGCGCACGTTGTCCACGATCTCGTTGAAAAAAGCACGCAACGACGGCACGCTCATGGCATAGGGATCAAAGTCACGGCTTCCCGAATACTTCTGGAAAATCTGGCGGTTTTCTTCCAGTGATGACAGCAGCCCCATGGACCAGCTTCCAAAGCGGCGCTGGGTGATCTCGGAAAAATCCAGGATGGCGGGGTCGCGATGGCGTTCGTCACGCAGCAGCCGGTGGTACAGCGCGTTCACTTCGGCCTTATCGCCCTCCAACTGCTGAAGGAAGATGCCATTGTTCAGACACAACGCGCCGGTCACGCCAACCAGCGCATTGTTTCGTTTGGAGGCGGCGAGAATGTCCTTGACATCGTTGGCACCGAGAACGCCCGCAGTACGGCTGGCATAGGTGAGTTGTACGAGCATTGAGTCCTCCAAATCAATTCAGTTTGTCACAAATGGAAATCCCCCACGGGGCGCTCTCCGTCCTGACAGGAATCAAACGCAGCGCCCGCCATCGACCTCGATACACACGCCGCTGATGAACGCCGCTTCGTCGCTGGCCAGGTAGAGCGCTGCATTGGCGACGTCGAGCGCGGTTGAAAACCGCCCCAACGGAATGCTGGCCAGGAACTTGGCGCGGCGCGCTTCGCCTTCGGGGCCGGTGACCGTGCCGCCCGCAAACTGGGTGGACAGCGCGGTGTCGGGGTTGAACACCGGATTGATGCAGTTCACGCGGATGTTGTCCGGGCCAAGTTCGGCCGCCAGCGACTTCGACGTGGTGATGACCGCGCCCTTGGAACCGTTGTACCAGGTCAGGCCCGGGCGCGGGCGCACGCCGGCGGTGGACGCGATGTTGATGAAACTCCCGCCCCCCTGCGCGCGGAACACCGGCGTGGCGTGAATGGTCGAGAGGTAGATGCTTTTGACGTTGATCGCGTAGCAGCGGTCGAACTCTTCCTCGGTGGTTTCCAGCGCGGGCTGGTTCAAGTGCGTCCAGCCAGCGTTGTTGACCATCACGTCGAGCTTGCCGTGGCGCTGCACGGCAGCGTCCACCAGCGCCTTCATGTCGGCGGTTTTGGTGACGTCGGCCTTGAAGAAAGAGGCCTTGCCGCCGGCCGCCAAGATGTCGGCCACGACTTTTTCGCCGAGCGCGCTGTTGATGTCGTTGACGATGACCTGGGCGCCTTCAGCAGCCAGCCGTTTGGCAATGCCTTCGCCGATGCCGCCGCCGGCGCCGGTGACGATGACGGATTTGTTCTGGAGTCGCATGGTGGTTCCTTGAGTGCTATGAATGTTGTAGCTGTTGGCGCTCGATGGTAAAGGGCTACAGCCTGTTTTATATTGAAAAAGAACGGACGGGTTCAGCCATGCCGGATCGCTACGGTCTTCAGTGTGGTGAAGCCGTACAGGGCCTCAAAACCTTTTTCCCGTCCGTAACCCGAGGACTTGACGCCACCGAAGGGCAGTTCCACGCCGCCGCCGGCGCCGTAGTTGTTGATGAAGACCTGTCCGCTCTGCACACGTTTGGCCATGCGGAACTGGCGGCCGCCGTCGCGGGTCCAGATGCCGGCCACCAGGCCGAACTGCGTGGCGTTGGCGAGTTCGACCGCGTGGTCTTCATCGCGGAAACTCATGGCGCACAGCACCGGGCCGAAGACTTCTTCCTGGGCCACGCGGTGGTTCACGGGCACGTCTCGCAGCAGCGTCGGCGCCTGGTAGAAGCCGGTGTCGGGCGCTTCGTCGACGATCTGTCCCTGAGCCACCATGGGGATGCCGGCCACCTGCGCGTCGCTCAGGAAATCCCAGACGCGCTGCTGCTGGGTCTGCCGGATCAGCGGTCCGACGTCCAGATCCATCGTGGCGGGGCCAACGCGCAGCTTCTCGAAGGCCTGGCCCAGGCGCTCCAGCAGAGGCTCGTAGATGGTTGCATCGACCAGCAGGCGCGAGCCGGCCGAGCAGGTCTGGCCGGCGTTTTGCACGATGGCGTTGACCAGCGCCGGAATGGCGGCGTCGAGATCGGCATCGGCAAAGACGATTTGCGGGCTTTTGCCGCCCAGCTCCAGCGTGACCGGGCAATGGCGCTCGGCTGCCACCTGCTGGATCAAGGTGCCCACCGTCGGGCTACCGGTGAAGCTGATGTGGTGGATGCCCTTGTGGCGGGCCAGGGCGTCACCGACCTCGTGGCCGTAGCCGGTCACGATGTTGATGGCACCGGCCGGAAAGCCGGCCTCGGCCGCGAGTTGGGCCACGCGGATCAAGGACAGGCAAGCGTCTTCGGCCGGCTTGACCACGCAGACGTTGCCTGCGGCCAGCGCACCACCGACGCTGCGGCCGAAAATCTGCATCGGGTAGTTCCACGGGATGATGTGGCCGGTCACGCCGTGCGGCTCGCGCCAGGTCATCACGCTGTAGCCGTCGAGGTAGGGCAGGGTCTCGCCGTGCAGTTTGTCGCAGGCGCCGGCGTAAAACTCGAAATAACGCACCAGCGCGGCGGCGTCGGCTTTGGCCTGTTTGGTCGGTTTGCCGCAATCGCGCTGCTCGATGGCTGCGAGTTCATCGGCATGTTCGGCCACCTTGCGGGACAGGGCCATCAGCAGCCGCCCGCGTTCGGCGGCGCTGACCTTGTGCCAGACGGTGTTCAGGCAGTCATGGGCGGCTTGCACCGCCTGATCGATGTCCTGCGCATTGCTGCGCTGGATCTCGTCGAAGGGCTGACCGTCGGACGGATCGATCACAGGAAGGGTTTTGCCCGAGGCGGAGCGGACCGATGCGTTGGCGATGTAATTGAGTTGCATGCATATGATTTTCCGCGAAAACGCAGCGCCCGCAAAAAATCAGGCCGGAACGGGCTGCAGCCCCTGGTTCGGAACCGCAATGGGCTACGAAATGAATAGCGGCCCAGCCAGGGCCGGCTGGACTTATGCCCCGACCGGCGTGTAGGCGCTGCTGTTGCTGGCCAGCCAGCGCGCCGACAGATCGCTCGCCTGCTGCTTGGGATGAAAGTCCGTGCGCAGATACTCGCGCCAGGGCTTGAAGGTCTGGCGGATCAGACCGCGCTGGCCGAACAGGTAGCTGGCGGCGCTTTTCCAGGTGCTCCACTTCCACAAGGTGCCGTCGTGGGACAGGTTGTTGACGGTCTGGCGCAGGGTATCGGTCAAAAACACAAAGGTGATGCGGCGAAACCATTTGATGCGCCATTCGTGGCTGCCGCCCAGTGCGGTGTACACGTCAAAGGCCGTATTTTTATGTTCAGACTCTTCGGCGCAGTGCCATAGCCACATGGTTTTCAGGCGCGGCTCGCTACCGTCGAGCAGGTCGTGGTTGCTCAGCATCCATTCGGCAAGGATCGCGGTGAAATGTTCATTGGCTGCGGTAATGGCCAGCGCATGGAGCGGGTTGGTGCCCGCCAGCAACCGCATGTTTTTTTCCGCGCGCGGCGCCCAGTCGTTGACTAGGCCCTGCGTTTCGAGGTGCTTGTTGAAGAGACCGTGAATGCGGCGGTGCGTGGCCTCCTGCCCGACAAAACCCTGGACTTCGGCCTTGTACTGGTCCTGCAAGTCGACAGGCAATGCCTTCAGGCCATTGCGCACCGAGTCGATGAAAAACTGCTCACCGACCGGAAAACTCATGGACAGCGCGTTGAAAAAAGCCGTGCGAAACGCATCCCCGGCGCACCAATGCCGCGGCAGGGGTGTCTCAAGGTCTATCAGCAGGCGGCGCACAACCAGTTCGCTCATGTTTTCTCCCTGGGGAAATAATCTGGTACTTGTCGGTACCACTGAGAATGACTATAGGGTGGTGCTGTGGTACTGTCAAGTACCGACATCGTTCTAACTTTGCGTGGAGGGTGCCCCATTCATGTATTCCGAGGACATCTCCGCTGCCGGCATGGAAGCGGCCAGGGCCTACCGTTCCCGTCTGCTCGAAGGCATGGCGCACAGCGTGGCGCTCAAGGGTTATGCCGACACCACCGTGGCCGACATCGTGCGCGAAGCCGGGGTCTCCAAGCGGACGTTTTACGAGTGTTTTTCCACCAAGAAGGACTGCCTGATCGCGCTTTACGTGGCGGCCAGCCACGGCGGGCTCAAGGTGCTCAAGGGCGCCATCGACCCCGGCCGCGACTGGAAGACCCAGGTCGAGCATGCGATGGGCGCCTACCTCGATTGTCTGGCCAGCAACCCGGCGTTGCTGCGCACGCTGTTCATCGAGATCCTCAGCCTGGGTCCCGAGGGGCTGCAGGTGCGGCGCCAGATGAACCAGGAAATGGCCGACTTTGTGGTCCAGGTGGTCAACGCCGGCCATCCGCACACGCCGCAGGACGAAGCGCTGACCGCGACCCTGGCCATGGCCGTCATCGGCGGTATCAACGAGTTGGTGCTGCAGGCCATTGAGAGCAACCGCACGGCCGATTTGCGAACGCTGACCGGACCTTGCAGCGCCCTGGTGCGTGCCGTGCTGGCCGCTCCGCGCTGAACGACAGACAGAAAAAAGCCCGCCGAAGCGGGCCGAAGCAAAGCGTGGCTTTTTCTTCTTTGTTCGTCTATTTCGCCGGTGTTGGCGTGGCTGCGGCGCCCGGTGCCTGCACAGGCGCCGGTGCGGGCATGCCGGGCGCAGTCGGGGTGACGGCCGGTGCACTCACCGCTGCGGGTGCTGCAGCCGGGGTGGCTGGCGCTGCATTGGCATTGCCGCCGTGGAACTTCATCATCAGCGGCACGATCAGCAGCGCCACGATGTTGATGATCTTGATCAGCGGGTTGACCGCCGGGCCGGCCGTGTCCTTGTAGGGGTCGCCCACGGTGTCGCCGGTCACGGCTGCCTTGTGGGTCTCGGAACCCTTGCCGCCGTGGTTGCCGTCTTCGATGTATTTCTTGGCGTTGTCCCAGGCACCGCCGCCGGTACACATGGAGATCGCCACAAACAGGCCGGTCACGATGGTACCCATCAGCAGTCCGCCCAGCGCAGCGGGACCCAGCAACAGGCCGACCAGAATCGGCACCACCACCGGCAGCAGTGAGGGGATCATCATTTCCTTGATGGCGGCCGTTGTCAGCATGTCCACCGCCTTGCCGTATTCGGGCTTGGCCGTGCCTTCCATGATGCCCTTGATCTCGCGGAACTGGCGGCGTACCTCCACCACGACCGCGCCGGCGGCGCGGCCCACGGCTTCCATGGCCATTGCACCGAACAGGTAGGGAATCAGCCCGCCGATAAACAGGCCAATGATCACCATCGGATCGCTGAGGTCAAAACTGATGGCCTTGCCATAGGCTTCGAGCTTGTGCGTGTAGTCGGCAAACAGCACCAGTGCTGCCAGTCCGGCAGAGCCGATGGCGTAACCCTTGGTCACGGCCTTGGTGGTGTTGCCCACCGCGTCCAGCGGATCGGTCACGGCCCGAACTTCGGGGGGCATGTCCGCCATCTCGGCAATACCGCCGGCGTTGTCGGTGATCGGGCCGTAGGCGTCCAATGCCACCACAATGCCGGCCATGCTGAGCATGGAGGTCGCGGCAATAGCAATGCCGTACAGGCCGGCCAGTGTGTAGGAAACCCAGATCGCGATGCAGACACAGATCACCGGCCAGGCGGTCGAGCGCATGGACACGCCGAGACCGGCAATGATGTTGGTGCCGTGGCCGGTGGTCGAGGCCTGCGCAATATGGCGCACCGGGGCGTACTGCGTGCCGGTGTAGTACTCGGTGATCCAGACCAGGGCACCGGTCAGCACCAGGCCCACGGCACAGGCGCCGAACAAGGCCATCTGCGTGCCTGCCGCCTTGATGGCGTTGTCGGGCATCAGCCAGACCGTCACAAAGTAGAAGGCGATCAGCGACAGGCCGCCCGCGACAGCCAGGCCCTTGTACAGCGCCGGCATCACGTTGGTCATGCCGGGTGAGGCCTTGACAAAGAAGCAGCCGATGATGGACGCAATGATGGAGACCGCGCCCAGCGCCAGCGGATAAACCACCGCGCTGGTGCCGGCGCCGGTGACCAGCAGCGCGCCCAGCACCATGGTGGCGATCAGCGTGACGGCATAGGTTTCAAACAGGTCGGCGGCCATGCCGGCGCAGTCGCCCACGTTGTCGCCGACGTTGTCGGCGATCACGGCCGGGTTGCGTGGGTCGTCTTCCGGAATGCCGGCCTCGACCTTGCCCACCAGGTCGGCGCCGACGTCAGCGCCCTTGGTGAAAATGCCGCCGCCCAGTCGCGCAAAGATGGAAATCAGCGAGGAGCCGAAGGCAAAACCGATCAGCGGATTGAGCAGGCTGGCCAGATTGGCATTGGGCGTGTAGTTGCCGTTGCCCACCAGAAACCAGTAAAAGGCTGTCACGCCGAGCAGGCCCAGGCCGACCACCAGCATGCCGGTGATCGCGCCGCCGCGAAAGGCGACATCCAGGGCGGGGCCAATGCCGCGGGTGGCTGCCTGCGCGGTGCGCACATTGGCGCGCACCGAGACGTTCATGCCGATGAAGCCGCAGGCACCCGAGAGCACCGCGCCGACGACAAAACCGATGGCGCTGGGCACGTCAAGAAAGAGGCCGATCAGGATCGCCAGCACGACGCCGACGATGGCAATGGTCTTGTATTGGCGCGCCAGGTAGGCGGCGGCACCGGTTTGAATCGCCGCTGCAATTTCCTGCATGCGCGCGTTGCCTGCGTCCTGGGAAAGAATCCAGCTGCGAGCCCAGAAGCCGTAAGCCACGGCGGCCAGTCCGCAGACGAGCGCAAGAATAAGCGCTGAGTTGCCTGTCATAGAGAGATCTCCTACGTTGTTTTTCGCTTGGAGGGGGCGCCACGCTAGCGGTGCCCCCGCTGCGTTGCTTCCTCGTTGCTCGTGTCCTACGTAGAGACAAGACGATTGGCCAACCTTCGAAATTTAACGCCAAATCGTGACAAGTTCGCGAAGCGTCAGGTCCGAATCAGTAAAATGAGGGTAAATACTGATCAAGCATCCACCTTTTTATTACTTCAACACAAAGAGACCATGTCCCTCGATAAAGTCACCCCCGGAAAAAATGCTCCTGACGCTTTCAATGTGATCATCGAAATCCCGATGAACGCCGACCCGGTCAAGTACGAGGTGGACAAGGAGTCCGGCGCCATTTTTGTGGACCGCTTCATGAGCACGTCCATGCATTACCCGACCAACTACGGTTATGTGCCCAAGACCCTCAGCGGCGACGGCGACCCGGTCGATGTGCTGGTGATCACGCCGGTGCCCCTGATTCCCGGCGTGGTGGTGACCTGCCGCGCGATCGGCATCCTGAAGATGACCGACGAGGCCGGCGAAGACGGCAAGGTGCTGGCCGTGCCGGTGGACAAGAAGTGCTCGCTGTACACCCAGTGGCAAAAGCCTGAAGACATGAACCCGCTGCGCCTGAAAACCATCGCCCACTTTTTTGAGCATTACAAAGACCTCGAAGACGGCAAGTGGGTCAAGATCCAGGGCTGGGAAGGCCCGGACGCGGCGCGCAAGGAAATCACCGACGGCATTGCCAACTACCAGAAAGAGCACCCCGAAGCCGCCTGATTTTCAAGCGTTTTAGCCATCCAGCCCTTGCCAGTCAAGCGCGGAAAGCTATCAAAAAAAGAGCGCCTGCAGTTCAAGCTGCAGGCGCTCTTTTTCTTTTTGAGGGGCGGGGGTCAGGCTGCGCGGGTCGGGTCCGGGTAAATCAGCCCGTGCCAGAACGTGCCCTTGCGCTCAAACGGCTGCCAGCGGCCTTCGGCTTGCGCCAGCCGGTCGGCCACGGCCCACCAGGCGCTCGGGTTCAGGCCCAGGCCGACGTGGCTCGCCACCACTTCGACGTTTTCTGTCTGCGGGTTGTGGGCCGACGGTTTCTGCACGCTGCCTTGCCAGGCCACGATGCCGTCGCTGCGTGAATAAATGCTGGTGGTGGGCACCGGTGGCGCAGCGGGCAGGTCGTAGTTCTCGCTTTCACGCGCCACCTTGCGCCCGCTGGCCAGCTCGTAGATGCGCCAGGCGTTGGTGGAGCGGTGCGAACCGGCAAACGGCGTGCCCAGCGTGATCACGCTGCGCACCATGTGGGGCAGCTCCTTGGCCAGTTCGCGCGCATAGACGCCGCCCAGGCTCCAGCCGATCAGGCTGACCTTGCGGTCGCTTTCCTCGAATGCGCGCCGCACCTGGGCGCGTGCCGCCTCCAGCACGCCCGCGCGCGGGCCGAAATTGAAGCCTTGTTCCCAGCCGCTGGTCTGGTAGCCCAGCGAATCGAGGTAGCGGCGCAGCGGCATGGTCGAGCCGTCGCTGGCCGACAGGCCGGGGAACACCACCACGCTGTGCTGGTCGCCCCTGGGCGCCCGGGCCAGTACCGGCCACGCGGGAAGCAGCGCGCCGAACTCCCAGAAGGCCCGAAACTCCAGCGCCAGCAGCCAGGCGTTAGGTGCCGGACCGTCGTGCAGGTCTGCCCGGGGACCGGGGTTTGATTTTTTGGCTTGTGCGGGCGGTTGGGCGGGAGGCTGTGCCATGACTGGATGCATTGGATGTTTTGGCTTTGTTCTGGATGCTGCTTATCTTGGGTTGAACAGCGCGTCTCACAGAGGGAGACTTCCCTAAAGACGTCCCTGAGGCGACAGCGCGTTCAGGGGTTTTTACGGGGGAAGCCACTGCCGGCGGGCTGGAGGCCACCTTACCCAGCAGCCCCTGCGCCTCGCGGAAAGCGGCCGTTATCGCCGCCGCCAGGTCTTTGGCATGCGGCAAGGCCTTCTTGTCGGCCACGATGCCGAAGTCCACCTGACCGGCGTAGGTCTGGAGGGTGATGTTCAGCGCCAGCCCGTGCATGATGATTGACAGCGGGTGGAAGGTCAGAAACCGGGCGCCCGCCAGGTACAGCGGCACCGGCGGTCCCGGCACATTGGAGATGGCGAGGTTGGCCACCATGGGCAGGCGGCTGGCCATGCCGCTCTTGCCATAGGCGTTCAGCGCCATTTTGGCGGCGCCCCCCACCAGCCAGGGTGCCAGCAGGGAAGGGTAGTCCGTCGGCAGCAGACCCTTGAGCGCGCCCATCGAGGTCTTGACCCGCGCGGTGGAGGCCATGATGGCGTTCATGCGTCTGAGCGGGTTCGCCAGGTGCGTGCCCAGCTCAACCAGGCCCATGCTGACCTGGTTGCCCAGGTTGGATGCATCGCTGGCACCGGCTTCACGCAGCGACACCGGCATGGCGGCCACCAGCGACTTTTTCGGCAGGGTGTGGTGTTGACTCAGGTAGCTGCGCAGCGCGGTCGAGCAGATCCAGAGCAACATGTCGTTCAAGGAGCCGCCGACGGCCTTGCCCATGGCCTTGCATTCAGCCAGCGGCAGAGTGGCAGTGACAAACACCCGGCCCTTGCCAATACCCGTGTTGAAGGGCGTTGGCGGGGCAAGTTTCAGCGGCATTTTGGGCCGTGTGCCCGACGCCGACGCTGCGACGGTTTGCCGCGCCAGGCTGCTGCCCAGGGTGCTGGCCGCCGACGGCAACGTTCTCGCCAGCTTGGCAAGTTGTCCGAGGGAGCTTGAAAACACCGAGCCGATCATTCTGCCGAGCTTGAGGTCAGATTCCAGCCTGCGGCGGCGCGCCGGGTCGGGCGGCGCCACCTCGCGCGGCTCGGGGCCGATATCCAGCATCGCGTTGGCCAGCATCACACCGCCCTTGCCGTCCAGCGCGGCGTGGTGGATTTTCGAGAAGAAGCCCGCCACCACTTTGCCGTCCGGCAGCTTGATGCGGTCAAAGATGTGGAATTCCCAGAGGGGAAAGTTCCGGTCGATCAGTTCGCCATGCAACTGCGCGCACAGCTTGTGCACGGCGGCGAGTGTCATCGGGGCCGCGTCTTTTTGGGTGGGGTCGGCACGCCGAGTTTTGGCCCCCACGCTTGCCACTTCGTGTGCTGTGCTGCCCCCCGGGGGGGGCGTGCTTGCTTGGGGCGGCCCGGCGCGGCGCACATGAAAGTTGATATCCACCGCGTCAGCCTCCACCCACAGTGGATGGCCCAGATCCAGCGGCATGAACACCAGCTTGCGGCTGAACACCGGCGCCAGGTGCATGCGTTTGCCGATGTGGCTTTTGACGGCCTTGTGAAAGCTGCCCCGGAAACCCGCCGGCAGCTCGCACAGGTTCAGGGAACCCACATGCATGGGCATCTCGGGCGTTTCAAGGTAAAGAAAGGTCGCGTCCAGGCCGGTCAGGGTTGTCATGGGTCGTGTCTGTGTCTGTTCTTGCTGGGCAGACCTTAACCGGACGGGGCGCAACGCGACACTAGGGTTTGCCGGGGCACTTCGCCTGACCGGCCGATGCGGCAGATAATGGAATCCCATTGGCCCCAGCCCGCAGGAACGCCTCACACCATGCCCACCCAGACCCGACTTTCCGGCGCCGCCTTGTTCGCTGTGGTTCTGGTGGCGCTGACGGCTTGGGCCGCCTGGCATTTTTATCCTGCAACAACAACCCGCATCGAAACCAGCGTGATGGTGCCCGAGGTTCCGGTCGTCATCCGCACGGAGGGCGGTTTGCTGGAGGTCGCCACGGTGATTGCCCAGGAGCGCTTCACACGGTCGGACACCCGGGAGTTCTGGGGCATTCACCTTGGCACGACGGTGTCGCACATCCAGGCCCCCGTGCACTACCGGTATCACATCGCCCTGGCCAAAGAGTGGCATGTGGTGATCCGTGGCAAGACCTGCATTGTCCAGGCGCCCGCCATCAAGCCCAGCCTGCCTGTGGCCTTTGATACCTCGGTCATGCAGATGTACACCCACAACGGCTGGGCGCGACTGAACAAGCAGGACAATCTGGCGGCGCTTGCCCAGTCCATCACGCCCGAGCTGGAGAAACGCGCACTGTCAGCCGGCTACCAGCAACTGGTGATTGAGCCGGCGCGGCAGACGGTTCGGGAGTTTGTCATGCAGTGGCTGATCAAGGAACAGAAGTGGTCACGCGAGCCCGGCTACATCGTGGAAGTGCTGTTCCCCGGGGAGGTCTTGCAGGTACGGCCGCCGGCCGGTTCGCCCACCCGGGACAGCCCGCTTTGATGGGGTTGCTTCAAATCAAGCAGTGCGGCCGTTTTTTTTCCTGCGGGCATTCCAGGGCTTGGCCGTGCCTTAAACTGAACTGAACTGAACCGAACTGACAATTTGTAAAAAGGCGCAGTAGCATGGAGACGGGCTCGTGATCATTCCCCACGCCAGCTACCGGCGGCCCATGATGCAGGTTTCCGCCCTCTGGCTGCTCAACGTGGCCTTGCTGGTCGCTTTTGCGCTGGTGCCGGCGCTGCATTTTGAGTTGCCTGCTGCGATCAATGTGAATTTGCACTCCTTGCTGGAGACGATCTCGGTCATTGTGTCGGTGCTGGTGTTTTCTGCCGGCTGGTTCACCCTCACGAAGGAAGGTCGCAGCAATGTGGCGCTGCTGTGCACCGTCTTTCTGGGCGTGGCCATTCTTGATTTTTCCCACCTGATTTCCTACGACGGCATGCCGTCGTTCTTCAATCCAAGCCAGGACGGCAAGTCGATCTCGTTTTTTCTGGCGGCACGCCTGCTGGTGGCGGGCGTGTTGCTCGCGATTGCCTTCCAGCCCTGGGACCGCCGCATCGGAAGCACGGAGCGCCACTGGGTGCTGGGCCTGAGCCTGGCGTTTGCGCTGACGATTTCAGCCTATGGGCTGGTCGAGCCGGCCCTCAAGACCTGGTTTTTTGTACCCGGTTCAGGGCTGACCCCGCTCAAGATTGCGGTGGAGTACCTGGTCATCGTTCTCAATCTCGCGGCGGCCACAAGCTTTTACCTGCGCACGCGCGAGCCGCAGCCCTATCCGCTGGTTCCGCTTTTTGCCGCCGCCTGCCTGATGGCCCTGTCGGAACTCTGTTTCACCCTGTATGCCACCTTCCGCGACCAGTATTCAATCCTTGGCCATGTGATCAAGGTGGAGGCGTATCTCTTTGTTTTTCGGGCCATCTTCATCGAGTTCCTGGAAGGGCCTTATCGGCAACTGGAACTTGCGCGGGAGGAACTGGTTGAAAGTGAGGAAAAATACAGGCTGCTGTTTGAAAACGCCCCCGATGCCTACCTGATGGCCGATGCCGATGGTTCCTTTCACACAGCCAACCCGGCGGCTTCCACCATGTTCGGCATTGCGCCCCAGGACCTGTGGCGGATCGGGCGCCAGGATGTGACCAGCGACCCGCGGCTGGCAGGATTTCTCGAGGAGCGCAGCAAGGCCGGTTTTGCGCGGGGGGAGTTGATCCTGCGGCGCAGTGACGGGACCACTTTTCTGGGGGAGCTTTCCTCATCTTCTTACACTGACAGCCGGGGCCGGCAGATGAGCAGTACTTTTATTCGCGACATCACAGCAAAAAGGCAAGCAGAAGAAGACGTCATCAGGCTCAATGCGACGCTGGAACAGCGTGTGCGCGACCGCACCGCGGAGTTGCAGTCGGCTTACCAGGATCTGGAGCGGCTCTCCCACGTGATGGCACACGACCTGCGGTCCCCGCTGCTGGCCATCGAGGGTTTTGCCGGCCTGCTCATGCGCGATGCAAGCCCGTTGCTCGACGAGCGGCAGAAAGGCCACCTGGACAGGATCCATGCGGCTGCGATACGCATGGCTGAAATGATAGACGCGTTGCTTCAATTTGCCGATGTGTCCCGCTCGACGCTGAAGATGCAGACGCTGGATATCGCCGCGATGGCCGACAAGGCGCTTTGGTCCTGCCAGAAACGTGATCCGCAACGCGTGGTCAAGGTCGTGATACAGCGGCCGGTGATGCTCGAAGGCGACGCGCGCATGATCACCCTGGTCATGGAGACCCTGATCGGGACCGCGTGGAAGAACACGGCACGCAACAAGAACGCCGAAATTGTGGTGGGCGCTGAATCAGGCCCTGCAGGCGAGAGGGTCTGTTTTGTCCGATACAACGGCACGGAAACCGACCCGGCGGCCCTCGCTCAGGTGCTCGAAGCTTACCCGTCGCTCCAGACCTCCGGGGAGTCGACGCGCAGCGACATCGTTCTTGACAACATGCGATTGGTGATTGCCCGGCACGGTGGACGGGTGTGGCGCGAGTCCACGCCAGGGCGGGGCGCCATCTTTCGCTTCACGCTGGGTCAGGTGCCGCATTGAGGAGGCGCACCTGGACAGTCGTGCCGTCTGCCGCCGTCAGTCTTCGAACAGGTATTCCACCTCGCCCAGCCAGCGTTTTTCAATGAGGGTCAGGCTGGCCCGCCTGCCGGCTTGCACCTTGCGGCCTACGGAACTGCGAAACGCCGCGCCGGTCGTTTCTTCCAGCCACCGGTCGGCCGTGTCGTCCGGAAATTCCAGTCCGAGCTTTTCGCCGACCTCGATGCCGCTGTCGCAGCTGTGCCTGAAGGCCAGCAGCAGTGACATCGCCAGACGATGGCGGCCTGCTGCACAGTGAAACACGCCTATCGACCTGTCGTACACAAAAGGCAGGCTCAGGTCGGCAAGGTGAAGAGGCTGGGGTTCCTGGGCGCCAGCCTCCACCAGCATCTGCCATTGTTGCGGTGTGAAATTGATCATGGCTCCTTGACTGGGTAGTGGCGCTGTCGCTTTCGCGGGAACATGGCTTGAATCATCGGTGACACCTCAGTGTAGGAGGCTTGTCCGGTTTTGTCCCGGTCTGGGAGCCTTTTGACCGGCCTGCAAGTGTGCTTTATTCACAGGGGCTTCAGCTGGGGTGTGCTTGCGCCAGACTCACCGGCGCTTGTGTTGAGCACGATACCCGCACCGCGCATGAAGGTCGCCGTCCACCGATTCAGTTCAATCAGGGGTGCGCCTTTGTCAGACAGCGTTGCCGTAGGCGGTCAGTTCCGCAAGCCTGACGACCTGGATGTTTTTGAACTCCACGCGAATATGTCCGAGTTGCACCAATACCTGCAGGCAGGCGTTGGTGCGCTGTCTGGACAGGCCGCAGATAAGTGCCAGGTCGTGCTGGGTGATGTCCAGTGCACCGCCTGCATGGCCCTGCATGTGACTGCACAGCGTGGCCACGCATTTCGCAACGCGCTGTTCTGGTCCGAGCAGGCGGTCTGCTTCCAGCGTGGCGATGAAGGAGCTCATTCTTGCGTTCATGAGATCCTGCAAATAGTGGTTGAAGGGCAGGCTGACGTCGCGCAAATGGAGGAAGGTATCAATCGGAACCAGCGCAATGCGGGAAGGGCGCAAGGCGATGGCATCGTAGCGGCGGCGCTCCCGCTTGAGCAGCGAGCCCTCTCCGCACCACTGCATTTCATCGACGCAGCCGAGTGTGGTTTCCCGGCCGTCGGAGCCCATCACGGACATCTGGACCAGGCCCCTGATCACGCCCATCCAGTGAATCGAATGATCGCCGGCACGCACGATAAAGCCGCCTGCCGGCACCAGCTTTTCCGAGGAGGAGCGTTGTACGAGTTGCTGCTGCTTTTCTTCCAGGGTGATGTACCACGGGGTTTGCTCCAGCACCCGGCTCAGTGGGGGATCATCAGGCATGTGGCTCGGTCTCAAAGGGGGCGTGAGGGCTGGAGGGCGCTGGCCTAAAGCTTTGCCCGCGCCTGCGCCAGTCTGGCTTCCAGTTCGCGCACCAGGGCACGGGCTTCGTCGCCTTCGGGTATGGGCCGGCCACTGTCGCGCCATTCGACCGCGTTTTTGAAGCCTTCCACCTGGGCCTGGCGCCGGAACCACATGCCTTCCGGGTTGTGCCGGGTGATGCCGTCAAACACCGTGGCAAACATCTGGGTTTGCTCCAGGCCCATCGACAGCCACACCTGGTTGACCACCAGCTTGTGCATGGCCAGGTGCGATTTGGGCACGCCGGCGATACGGCGCGCCAGCGCCTGGGTGGCGGCGTCAAGCTCGGCTGCGGGCACGGACAGGTTGGCCAGTCCCCATTCGGCCGCCTTGGCTCCGTCGATGGTGTCGCCGGTGAACATCAGCTGTTTGGCCCGGATGGCGCCGATGCGGTAGGTCCACATCGCTGTGGTGGGGCAACCCCAGACGCGGGTGGGCATGTAGCCGATGCGGGCGTCGTCGGCCATCACCAGCAGGTCGCAGCACAGCGCGATATCGCTGCCGCCGGCCACCGCGTAACCGTGGACCTTGGCAATCGTCGGCTTGGAGCAGCGCCAGAGGGCCATGAACTCGTCGGTGTTGCGCTTCATCAGCGCATAGTCCACCATCGGGTCCCAGGGGGTTTTCTCCTGTCGGCACGGGTGGTCGTCCACGATGTTGGCCGGGTCCTGCCCTTCTGCGTATTCGTTCAGGTCGTAGCCGGCGCAGAAGGCGCGGCCTTCGCCCTCCACGATGATGACGTGCACTTCGTCGTCGGCTTCGGCCCAGCGCACCGCCTGTTGAATGTCGGACGGCATGGTGCTGCTGATGGCGTTGAGTTTGTCCGGGCGGTTCAGCCGCAGGCGGGCAATGCGGGGTTCCTGGTCGTCCTTGTGGATGGTCACACTGTCAAAAGCGGGCATGGAGGTCTCCTGAGGGTAGGGGCAGTGGCTGGCCCGCCTGCGCTGCGGCGGCCTGCTTTCACTATAGTCACCATGCGCAGCGCCGGTTGTCATTGCAACGACAGGTCAGTCAAGGGGTTTTCCCTTGCCAGCTGTGCGGTCACTGCGAAGTGACGCCAGCTTGCCCGCAGCACCGGATTCACCGGCCGGCATGGCGGCTCGCCGTTGGGCCCTGTTCACAGAGTTGCCTCTGGGGGCGTTGCCGTCATGGTAGGGTGAGCATCTGTGTCCGCACGCTGCCGCTTCCTGCGGCTTGCGGCTTGCGGCTTGCGGGTGCAGGCGCTCAGTGTGATTGATTCCCGAAAGGTGGCTGTATGGCGATAGGCTGGTTGACGGTTTTGCAGAGCGTGCCCTGGGCCGAGGTGGTGAGCAATGCACCCAAGGTCGCTGCCGGCGCGAAAAAACTGTGGAACGCGGTGGGCAGGAAACCTTCCGCCAGCGCGCAGGTTTCCGACGCCACCGAGGCGGCGGTGTCGCCCGAGGTCCGTGCCATCACCGCCCTGACCGCGCATATCAGTGAGCTGGAAACGGCAACAAAAGAACTGCAGGAACAGATGCTCGCTTCGTCGGAGCTGATCAAGGCGCTGGCCGAGCAGAACACGCAGCTGATTTTGCGCATCGAGACGCAGCGCCGCCGCATGGCGTGGCTGGCTGCCGCGGTGGGGCTGGCCGGTATGGCTGCGCTGGCCAGTCTGGGGCTGTTGCTGGTGCGCTGACGGGCCGCTGCGGGCTCAGAGCGGAATGATTTCGAAGCGGGCCTCACCCATGTCGCGGCCCAAGGGGCGAAATGCGGCGAGGATGGCGTCGGCTTCGGCGTTCTCCCACAGCGCGATGACCTGCTCCTCGGCTTCGGACGCCTTTCCGTCCAGCGGCAAATCCTCGTTGATCGATTGCACCAGCATGTAGGTCTGCAGGGAAGGCAGCACCTGGTCGGGGCCGCCCAGGGAAAACTCAAGCGACATGCGAAAACGCAGTTCCGCCGCTGCGCGTTCGTCGGGGCTGAGGCTGGGGCACTCGACGAGATTGACCTGGTAATGGCCGGTGCCGGCTTGCTTGTTCATGATGCTTCTTTCTCCTGTTGGCTGCTGTCGACATCGCCCAGCAGACCCTGTTCGTCATCGCGCAGACCGGCCACGGGGGTCGCCTTGGCCAGCGCGACCCATACACCGAAAGGCAGCTGCTGGCGGGCACGCCGCGGCGCGGCGCGGGCCACCACCAGCCGCTGGCCTTCGAGCTGCATCACGCCGCATTCCGGCGGGATTTCTTCGGCGGCGGCAATGGGCCGGCCTTTGGCGTCGCAGCCCAGCACATACCAGCACTCGCCGCCCAGGTCGAGGTAGGCGCCGCGTTTTTCGGGTCGGCGCAGGTCACCCAGCAAATCGGAGCGCCGTACCTTGATCTCGTGGACGACGGGCTCGACGTAGGCTTCCACCGAGGTGTTGCGGATGGAAAACACGTCCGGCCGCACCAGACACCAGCGTGCGGCGGCGCCGTCGGCCAGTGGCGGCAGCTGCGCGCGCAGGCTCAAGGCCCGCCAGGTGATGCGGCCCGCGCGCACCATCTCGCAGGCCACGCGTTCGACCAGTGCCTCGTGCGCCGACAGGGCCGCGCGGTTGCGCACCAGCGCGGCGGCGAGGCAGGCCACGCCGGCGTCGGTGAGACGCAGGGTTTCGTGGCCTGACGGGCCGCCGACACGCTGCAGCAGGCCAGCGGCCAGCAACTCGATTTCCATCGGGTCCTGGCAGGGCCAGCCGGCAGAGCGGTAGATCTCGCGCAGGCGCCGCGCATGGGCGCGGCCCAGCACGGTGGGCGGGTCGGCAAGCGTCGCGGGGCCGAGTGCGGCGGCGGGGGCGTCGAGCATGAAAAAGGGTTGTCGAAAAGGGCGTGAAACAGGCTGGGCCAGAGGGGGGGGCAACAAGGCGGAAGAAGGAGCTTAAATCAACTGGGTCTATACGCCAAATTGGCCTCTGGCCGAAGGGGGGAAAGCGCAGACAGCTATCAATACTGTAGCGTCACGGGGAGCCAGGGCCGCCGGGCCCGGCCTGCCGGAACGGGTTGCGCCGCTCCAGTTCTTCCATGTAACCGGCCATGCCCTCACCCTCGCGCTCCAGGAAACGCTCCACCGCGTCGGCAAACGCCGGGTGCGCCAGCCAGTGGGCGCTGGTGGTCTTGACCGGCAGCAGGGCGCGCGCCATCTTGTGCTCGCCCTGGGCGCCACCCTCGAAGCGCTGGTAGCCGTGGATGATGCACCATTGCAGTGGCTGGTAATAACAAGCCTCGAAGTGCAGGCAGTCGACGCGCTCCAGCGCACCCCAGTAGCGGCCGTAGGCAACCCGGGTCGATGGAATAGAGTCAAATTGGCCTTCAGCCCTTGCTCCACCTGCGCTGACAGCTATCAAACTTGTAGCAATTGGCGCGCCATCGCGCTCCGCCACAAACAGCAGCCAGTTCTCCGGCATGGTGTCCTGCATACGCTGGAAGAAGTCGCGGCTCAGGTAGGGCGCATTGCCGTGTTCGTAGTAAGTGCGCTCATAGCAGCGGTAAAAAAAGTCCCAGTCAGCAGCGCTGATGTCTTTGCCCAGCGACCAGCGAAAGCGCACGCCGGCTTCCAGCACCTTGCGTCGTTCCTGACGGATTTTTTTGCGCTTTTCCTGGCTCAGCGACATCAGGAAGTCGTCGAAGTCGCGAAAAGGACGGCCTTTCTCTTCTTCACCAGCCGGGGCCGCGGATCCGGCTTCGCCGGTCCGCAGGCGCAGCGCCCCCTCGGGCGGTAGCGCAGGACACGTGGTGACACGCGTGGGGGCTCTATTGGTCCAGTGGAATTGCACGTTGTGCCGCAGCATCAGCCCGGCTTCCTCGCAGGCGGCTACGTCCTCGTCCGTGGCAAATAGCAGGTGCAGTGAGGACAGTTTCTCTTCGCCGCACCAGGCCACCAGTGCTTTCACCAGCAAGGCGCGCGATTTGTCATCGCGCGCCAGCAGTCGCGGGCCGGGCACCGGCGTGAAGGGCGGCGCCACCAGGGCCTTGGGGTAGTAGGGCAGGCCGTGCTGATGGTAGGCATTGGCCCAGGCGTGGTCGAACACGTACTCGCCGTAGGAATGGTCTTTCAGGTACAGCGCGCAGGCGCCGACCAGTTGCGCACCCAGCGACAGCATCACAAAACGCGCGGTCCAGCCGGTTTGCGGGGTGGCACTGCCGCTTTCCAGCATGGCCGCGAGGTATTCATGGCGCATGAAGGGGTTCAGGCTGGCGTCACCCGGCTGCGCCGCGAGCAGGGCGTTCCAGTCGGCGGCCGGGATCTGCAGCGGCGAATCCAGCACGCGGATGACATAATCGTTTTCAGCCACAGCACCAACCGTTTTTTCTTTTTTCATGACTCTCAACATCTGCGTTGCCCAATTGAACTACTGCGTTGGCGACATGCCGGGCAACGCGAAAAAAATCATTGATGCGGCACGCGCTGCCTATGCCGACGGTGTGCGCCTCATGCTGACACCCGAGATGGCGATCTGCGGCTACGCCGCCGAAGACCTGTTTCTGCGCCGCTCTTTCATCGCAGCCTGTGATGATGCCGTGAATCTGGTGGCCCGGGAGCTGGCCGGGTTAAAGGGCTTGACGGTGGTGGTGGGCACGCCGACCCACGGGGACAGTGGCCGCGGCCTGCGCACCCGCAGCGTCGAGGTACAGCAGCGCCACAACGCGGCCCGGGTGCTGCGTGAGGGCGCCGTGATTGCCACCTACGCCAAGCGCGAGCTGCCCAACTACCAGGTGTTCGACGAGCGCCGCTATTTCACGCCGGGCCAGGGTGTCTGCGTGTTCGAGGCCGGCGAGGGCGGCGACGCGGTCCGCATCGGCCTGCTAATCTGCGAGGACGCCTGGTTCGAGGAGCCCGCGCGGCTGGCCAAAGAGGCGGGCGCCGAGCTGCTGGCGGTCATCAACGCCTCGCCTTTCCATGTCGGCAAGGGCGGCGAGCGCGAACGCATGATGCGCGAGCGCGTGCTGGCCACCGGCCTGCCCATGGTTTATGCGCATCTGGTCGGCGGGCAGGACGAGATTGTGTTTGAGGGGCATTCGTTTGCGCTGCAGGCCGACGGCACACTTGCCGGCCGGGCCGACAGTTTCAGGGAAAATCTGTTTGTAACCCAGGCACAGCGTGCTCAGTCAGCTATTGAATTGATAGCAAATGTGGTACCCGAACGCAGCGCCGAAGCGGATTTGTGGGACGCGCTGGTACTGGGGGTGCGCGATTACCTCGGCAAAAATGGCTTTCCCGGTGCCATCCTCGGCCTGTCGGGAGGCATCGATTCGGCGCTGGTGCTGGCGGTTGCGGTCGATGCACTGGGCGCCGACAAGGTGCGCACGGTGATGATGCCGTCGCCTTATACCGCCGACATCTCCTGGATAGACGCACGCGAGATGGCGGCTCGTTTGAAGGTGCGGTACGACGAGATTTCCATCATTCCCGAGTTCGAGGCCTTCAAGGCCTCATTGGCGGGTGAGTTCAAGGGCCTGCCGGAAGACACCACCGAGGAGAACATCCAGGCGCGCATCCGTGGCGTGTTCCTGATGGCGCTTTCCAACAAGTTCGGCGCCATTGTGCTGACGACCGGCAACAAGAGCGAAATGGCGACCGGCTACTGCACGTTGTACGGCGACATGGCGGGCGGCTTTGCCGTCATCAAGGACTTGCTGAAAACCACGGTGTTCCGGCTGGCGCAGTGGCGCAACGAGAACGACCCCTACGGCACCGGCAGCAACCCGATCCCGGAGCGCATCATCACGCGCCCCCCCAGCGCCGAACTGCGCGCCGACCAGACCGACCAGGACAGCCTGCCGCCCTACGAAGTGCTCGACGCGATCCTGCAGCGCTACATGGAAAACGACGAGAGCATAGAGTCCATCGTCGCGGAAGGTTTTGACCGTGCCGTCGTCGAACGCGTGACCCGGCTCATCAAGATCAATGAGTACAAGCGCCGTCAGGCGCCCATAGGCATCCGGGTTACCCACCGGAGCTTCGGCAAGGATTGGCGCTATCCTGTCACCAACAAATTTCATGCCTAGATATGGCCCCACGCTTGTCGCTTCGCGTACTGCGCTGCCCCCCCCGAGGGGGCCGCTGCGCCTGCGGGCCGGCGGAGCCGGACCCGCGGCCCCGGCTGATGAAGAGATGCCCGTCTATCAGGCTTCGACAATTTAAAACCAACGGAGATATTCAGTGAAACAAATTACCGCCGTTCTCAAACCCTTCAAGCTCGAAGAAGTCCGTGAAGCCCTGGCCGAATGCGGCGTGACCGGTCTGACTGTCACCGAAGTCAAGGGTTTCGGCCGCCAGAAAGGCCACACCGAGCTCTACCGTGGCGCCGAGTACGTGGTCGACTTCCTGCCCAAGGTCAAGGTCGAGGTGGTGGTGAAAACCGAGGATGTGGACCGCTGCGTGGACGCCATCGTGCGCGCTGCACGCACCGGCAAGATCGGGGACGGCAAGATTTTCATCACCAGCGTCGAGCGTGTGGTGCGCATCCGTACCGGGGAAGAGGACGAAGCCGCGGTCTGATGCGCCCCCACGCTTTTCACTTCGTGTAATGCGCTGCCCCCCGAAAGGGCCGCTGCGCCTGCGGACTGGCAAAGCCAGATCCGCGGCCCCGGCTGGTAAAGAGATAGCCTCCGTGAGGCCTTAGGCAAATGCTTTAGATCTGGTCGAGCCGCAGGCCTTCGGGCGCCATGCCTGCGACCTGCACCAGTTGCTCGAGCAGGGCCGCCGGTTCGCCGGCGACATGAATCAGGTCCATCTGCCAGTCGTTCATGAAGCCGCTGCTGACCGAGGTGGCCAGAAAAGCCAGCAGGTGGTCGTAATAACCGTTCAGGTTGAGGAGGCCGACCGGTTTGGCGTGGTAACCGAGCTGGCGCCAGGTCCAGACTTCAAAAAATTCTTCCAGCGTGCCGATGCCGCCGGGCAGCGACAGGAAGGCATCGGCGTGTTCGGCCATGATGCGTTTGCGCTCGTGCATGGTGTCCACGACGTGCAGTTCGGTGCAGCCGGTATGGGCCCATTCCTTCTCCACCAGCGCCTTCGGGATCACACCGATCACGCGGCCGCCTGCGGCCAGGGTGGCGTCGGCAACAACACCCATCAGCCCATTGCGCCCGCCGCCATAGACGAGTTGGCCGCCATGCTCACCTATCCACTGGCCGACCTGGCGCGCGGTGTCGGAAAATGCCGGGTCCGTGCCCGGTCGCGAGCCGCAATAGACGCAGACGGAAAAAGCGGGTGTCATGCGAGAAACCTCTGGAACAGCGCCATTCCCCAGATACCCGCGCACAGCAGCAGGCTCAGCAGCACGGCGGCACTGCCCATGTCCTTGGCGCGTTTGGACAGGTCGTGCCACTCCGGGCCGATGCGGTCGATCGCGGTTTCTATGCCGGTGTTGAGCAGCTCGATGATCATCACCAGGATGACCGAGCCGGCCAGCAAGGCAGTTTCAACCCAGCTGCGGCCCAGCCAGACGGCGGCGGGAAGCAGCACCAGCGAGGCGATGGCTTCCTGGCGAAAGGCTGTTTCCTGCCATCCGGCCCGCAGGCCCGCCACCGAATAGCCGAAGGCGTGCCAGACGCGGTTCAGGCCTTTGCGGTCTTTCTGGGGATTGGCGGGCTGGGGGACGGCCGGGGAGTCCTGAAGTGGGAGGGGAGATGCGGTGGCAGCGGATTCAGGCATGGGCCGATTGTCGCGCAGCTCTGTGACGGTGGGATGCGGCTCTTGCATGGCAAAGGCAGCGCGAGGCGTCAGGCGGCCCGGGCTGGCGCGCCGGCGGGGAGGCTGGAGACCAGACGGGTGCCGGCCAGTGCATCGTGCCAGAACTGCCGGTCCGGGTGAAAGCGCGACAGGATCGCCCAGATGGCGATCCATCCGCCGGCCAGCACGAGCGCCTGGCGGACGTCCAGCCCGAGCAGCCAGCTCACGGCCAATGGCGGCAAAAACCAGAGCCAGCTCAGGGTGTAACGCACAAAGGCACGTTTCTGGCTCACGGCCTGCCCCTGCAGGTCGGTCAGGCGGATGTTCCAGGTCTTCATGGCCAGGGTCTGGCCTTTGGCCCAGAACCAGACGAAGTAAATGCCGAACACGACAAACAGGAAGGCCTGCTGGGCGTTGCGGTTGTCCATGGCGTTGCGCGTCTGGCTCAGGGTGCTGAACAGGTAGTCGGCAATGAACACCACGCCGAACATCAGCATGCCCTCATACAGCCAGCAGGCCATGCGCCGGCGCAGGGAGGGGGTGGGAAGGCGGTTGGCGGGTGAGTCTGTCAATTTGATCGCGTTCAGGTCAGGTCGGTGAAAGACGGCCGGGCCGGCGCGGCCAAATCCGCAGGTGGATCGTGCCGGGCCAGCACAGCGGCTGTGCCCTGGCGGTCTACGGCTTGGCCGGTGACACGCCGCCGGGCGCGGCGGCCGGCAGGGTGGCCGACCGGAGGTCCGGTTGCACGGCAACGGGCGGCGTCGCCGTGATTTTAGTCGCTGGTTTGCCCTTTGGCTTGTCGGCGCGCGAAGGCACCGTTGCCAGTTTCTGGGCCGCCACCGGTCTGGCCGCAGGGGCCGCGCCGGCCGGCTTGGGAGGCGCCTTGGCGGCCAGCTTGCGCTTTTCTTCTTCGCTGAGCGCCTGGTAAGCCTGCCACTTGGCCTGTTTTTCTTCAGCCGTGAGTTCTTTGGACAGCTCTTTGGTTTTTGCGAAATTCAGCCGCGCCTGGGCGCGCTGCTGCGGGCTGAGCGCCACCCATTCCTTCATGCGCCCCTGCATCTTGACCTGTTCTTCGGTGGAAAGCGCCGGATAACTCTTGGTCATTTGCAGCCATTTGCGCTTGTGGGTCTGGCTCAGCTTGTTCCAGGTGGGCGCCAGCGGCTGGAGGATCTCGCGTTCCACCGCACTCAGCTCGGTCCAGAGCGGGCTCGAAAAAGTGGCCTGGGCAACCACGGTTCTGGCGGGTAGCGCTGGCGCTGCGACGGGCGCGGGCGTCTGGGCGCGGGCGCCCGTCGCCAAGGCACCGAAGACCAGGCAGAGCAGCCCAAGCCATGCCGGCAACATCCGGGACTGCCGGGCATGAATCAGGGTGAGACCTGCGGGTTGCAGAAGCGCAGGATGGCGGGACAGGCTTAGAGGCATCGATGTAAACGTCTTTCTGCGCAAGGGCGCACCCGGCCCCTAGCGGCTGACCTTGAGAAACTGCACAAATCCGGGGTCGGAAAAGGCGTCGGGTGGCAGATCGTCAGTCAGCAAGGCGGAGTCCACCTCGGCCAGTTCCTGGACGAAGCTGTCGGTTTGCAGGGAGTTGATCGCGAGCAGTCCGACAACCAGGGCGATCAGGGGCAGGACTGATCCGATCCGGTACCACAGGCCGAATCTCTCGCCAGAACCCCAGCTCAGCACCGACCCGGTGCCGCTGGCGGCGGTCACGGCGGCGGTCTGTACCCTGGACACCTTCCGGGCGGCCACGGCCTGCGCACGGGCGGCGCGCAGCCGCTCGGAAATGTCGTACGGCAGGTCCGCCGCACCTGCGGAGAGGTAGGACGCGGTTTTCAAGCCATAACGGTCCTGCAGGATTTCGGTGCGTTTTTGCAGTGAATGGTTCATAGTTTTATTCCCTTGGCGGCCAAAGCCTTGCTGAGTGCGTGAACGGCCCTCGAGCAATGCGTTTTCACACTGCCCTCGGAGCAACCCATGGCAGCAGCTGTTTCAGCAACATCCATTTCCTCCCAGTAACGCATCAGAAAGGCTTCTCGTTGACGACCCGGCAGTTCCTTGATCTCTACCTCGATCTGCCGCAAGATTTGCGCCCGCTCGGTCGCGTCCTGGGCGCTTTCCGTGCCCTCAGAGTTGGTTGAAGCCTCTAAAGTTTCAAGCAGATCGAAATCGCCGTCATCCCCGGCGGACTCAAAGTCGCTCATGTTCGAAAACAGGGCGTTGCGCGTCTTGCGGCGCCGGAACCAATCCAGCGTGGTGTTCGACAGGATGCGCTGGAACAGCATGGGCAATTCGGCCGCGGGTTTGTCGCCGTAGTGCTGGGCCAGCTTCATCATGCTGTCCTGAACGATGTCGAGCGCCGCCTCGTCGTCGCGGACATGGTAGACGCTGCGCTTGAAGGCGCGCTTTTCAACGTTTTTCAGGAAATCGGAGAGTTCTTGTTCAGTTGCCAAGGGAATGCGTCCCGATTTGTCCCAGCGTCGTCGTTGTTGTGTTTCCGGGCGAGTTGAAGCGTCCGAAGCTGCAAAATTATCGCATCAAGCATGGTTCCGGCCGGAATTTTTTCCATTCTCCGCCGGGCACGCGCCGCCGGATGCGATAATGCGAGTTGCAATTCAAACAGCAAACGGGTCATGACCCGGCGGGATATGTTTCCGCCCATGGTTTTGGCCTCAAGTCTCGACGCTACTCCACAAGAGTGGGCGAAGAGGCACCCAAGGTATTTCGTTAGAGAAATTCACAAAGGTTCATCATGGAAATCACAAAAGCCGAACTCGCTTCGGCATCAGCGGCAGCTGCTGCCTCTTCAACTCCGCAAGAACTCCGCGGCGCGGAAATCCTCATCAAGGCCCTGCAGGCTGAAGGTGTGAAGCATGTCTGGGGTTATCCCGGCGGCGCCGTCCTGCACATCTACGACGCTTTCTACAAGCAGGACACGATCCAGCACGTGCTGGTTCGCCATGAGCAGGCGGCTGTCCACGCGGCTGACGGTTATGCCCGCGCCACCGGCGAAGTGGGCGTGGCGCTGGTCACTTCCGGCCCCGGCGTGACCAATGCCGTCACCGGCATTGCGACGGCCTACATGGACAGCATCCCGATGGTGATCATCACCGGTCAGGTGCCCACACACGCGATTGGCCTGGATGCCTTCCAGGAGTGCGACACCGTCGGCATCACGCGTCCCATTGTCAAGCACAACTTCCTGGTCAAGGACGTGCGGCAGATGGCCGACACGCTGAAAAAGGCCTTCCACATTGCGCGCAGCGGCCGGCCCGGTCCGGTGGTGGTGGATATTCCCAAGGACGTCTCGTTCAACAAGACGCCTTACGCCGGTTACCCGCAAACCGTCGAAATGCGTTCCTACAACCCGGTGCGCAAGGGCCACGGCGGGCAGATCCGCAAGGCGCTGCAGTTGCTGATGACGGCCAAACGCCCCTACATCTACACCGGCGGCGGCGTGTTGCTGAGCAATGCCTCGCAGGAGCTGCGCACACTGGTGGACATGCTCGGTTACCCCTGCACCAACACCCTGATGGGCCTGGGCGCCTATCCGGCCAGCGACAAAAAATTCCTCGGCATGCTGGGCATGCACGGCACCATCGAAGCCAACAACGCGATGCAGCACTGCGACGTGCTGCTGGCCGTCGGTGCGCGTTTTGACGACCGCGTGATCGGCAACCCGAAACACTTTGCGCAGAACGAACGCAAGATCATCCACATCGACATCGACCCGTCGAGCATCTCCAAACGCGTCAGGGTGGACATCCCCATCGTTGGCGACGTCAAGGACGTACTGACCGAGTTGATCGCGATGATCAAGGAGTCCGGCCTCAAACCCGATGGCAATGCGCTGGGCGGCTGGTGGGAAACCATTGAAGGCTGGCGCAAGCGCGACTGCATGAAATACAGCCTGGGCAAGGGCGACGTGATCAAGCCGCAGTACGTGGTTGAAACCCTGTGGAACATGACCAAGGACGCCGACACCTACATCACGTCCGACGTGGGTCAGCACCAGATGTGGGCTGCGCAGTATTACAAGTTCGACGAGCCGCGCCGCTGGATCAATTCCGGTGGCCTGGGCACCATGGGTGTGGGCATTCCCTACGCCATGGGCATCAAGCTGGCCAGGCCGGACAGCGAGGTGTATTGCATCACCGGGGAAGGCTCGGTGCAGATGTGCATCCAGGAGCTGTCCACCTGCCTGCAGTACAACACGCCGATCAAGATAGTCTCGCTGAACAATCGCTACCTGGGCATGGTGCGCCAGTGGCAGGAAGTGGAATACGCGGGCCGCTACAGCAGCAGCTACATGGACGCGCTGCCCAATTTCGTCAAGTTGGCCGAGGCCTATGGTCACGTCGGCATGCTCATTGAAAAGCCGCAGGACGTTGAGCCCGCGCTGCGCGAGGCGCGCAAGCTCAAGGACCGCACGGTGTTCATGGACTTCCGCACCGACCCCACCGAGAACGTGTTCCCGATGGTGCAGGCCGGCAAAGGCATCACCGAGATGCTGCTCGGGTCTGAAGACCTGTAAGCGGCGCACACCATTTTTTCAACCGTCACCTGACGAATCTATTGCCTGCCGAGCCCGCGCATTACCGTGCGCGGGGGAGGGCAGCGAAAAGAGGAATCTTTCTATGAAACACATCATTGCAGTTTTGCTGGAAAACGAGCCGGGCGCTCTTTCCCGCGTGGTCGGCCTGTTTTCGGCGCGCGGCTACAACATCGAAAGCCTGACGGTGGCGCCGACCGAAGACGCCAGCCTGTCGCGCATGACCATCCAGACCACCGGTTCCGATGACGTGATCGAACAGATCACCAAGCACCTGAACCGGCTCATCGAGGTCGTCAAGGTGGTGGACCTGACCGAAGGCTCCTACACCGAACGCGAACTGATGATGGTCAAGGTCCGCGCCGTCGGCAAGGAGCGCGAGGAAATGAAGCGCATGGCTGATATATTCCGCGGACGGATCATCGACGTCACCGAAAAGAGCTACACCATCGAGCTGACCGGCGACCAGTCCAAAAACGACGCCTTTCTGGAGGCGATTGACCGCAGCGCCATCCTGGAAACCGTGCGTACCGGCTCCAGCGGCATTGGCCGCGGCGAGAGGATTCTGAGAGTCTGATTTTCAGTGGTCCGTGCGCGCGTTTCGACAGGCTCAACGCGAACGGATTTTGACAGTGGCGATATGTATTGACCGTTCGCCCTGAGCCTGTCGATGGGCATTTTCGCCAGAACCTGCAGATAATTTCTTCGGAGAGAAAAATGAAAGTTTATTACGACAAAGACTGCGACCTGAGCCTGATCAAGGGCAAAACCGTCGCCATCATCGGTTATGGCAGCCAGGGTCACGCCCACGCCCAGAATTTGAACGACAGCGGCGTCAAGGTTGTGGTCGGTTTGCGCAAGGGCGGTGCTTCCTGGCCCAAGGTCGAAAAAGCCGGCCTCAAGGTCGCTGAAGTGGCCGATGCCGTCAAGGCGGCCGATGTCGTGATGATCCTCTTGCCCGACGAGCAAATCGGCGCTGTCTACAAGAACGACGTGGCTCCCAACATCAAGCAGGGCGCCTCGCTCGTGTTTGCCCACGGCTTCAACGTGCATTACGGTGCCGTGATCCCGCGCGCCGACCTCGATGTCTGGATGGTCGCGCCCAAGGCTCCCGGTCACACCGTGCGCAACACCTACACCCAGGGTGGCGGTGTGCCGCACCTGGTGGCCGTGCATCAGGACAAGAGCGGCAAGGCCCGTGACCTGGCTCTGAGCTACGCCATGGCCAACGGCGGCGGCAAGGCCGGCATCATCGAAACCAACTTCCGCGAAGAAACCGAGACCGACCTGTTCGGCGAGCAGGCCGTCTTGTGCGGCGGCACCGTCGAGCTGATCAAGGCTGGTTTTGAAACGCTGGTGGAAGCCGGCTACGCGCCGGAAATGGCCTACTTCGAGTGCCTGCACGAGCTCAAGCTGATCGTTGACCTGATTTATGAAGGCGGCATTGCCAACATGAATTACTCGATCTCCAACAACGCCGAATACGGTGAATACGTGACCGGCCCGAACATCGTGACCTCGGCCACGAAAGAAGCCATGCGCAAGTGCCTGAAGGACATCCAGACCGGCGAATACGCCAAAAGCTTCCTGCTGGAAAACCAGGCCGGTGCGCCAACCCTGTTGAGCCGCCGCCGCCTCAATTCGGAGCACCAGATCGAAATCGTGGGCGAAAAACTGCGCGCCATGATGCCCTGGATTGCCAAAAACAAGCTGGTCGACCAGACCCGCAACTGACGGAGCTACCGGGCCTCTTCAGGCCCGGTCAGGTTCAGCGTCAAGCCGCGCAGGCCACCTGCGCGGCTTTTTTTATTGTTGCGCCCGACCGTTTGGTATCCTCTGGGCATGACTGAATCACTCTCTGCACCGTACCCCGGGCGCACCTCTTTTTCCGAAACGCGGAGCACCTTCCATGCATGACGGCCACGACCCTGATATCGAGGCCGCGGAAGCTGTTCCGCGCAAGCGGCGCAAGGGCATTTACATCCTGCCCAATCTGTTCACGCTGGCCGGGCTGTTCGGCGGTTTTTACGCCATCGTGATGGCCATGAACGGCCGCTTTGACCAGGCGGCGATCGGGGTATTTGCCGCCATGGTGCTTGACAGCCTGGATGGTCGCGTGGCGCGCATGACCAACACCCAGAGCGCTTTTGGCGAGCAGATGGATTCACTGGCCGACATGGTGTCGTTCGGTGCGGCGCCGGCGCTGATTGCCTATGTATGGGCGCTGACGAGCCTGGGCCGCTGGGGCTGGATTGCGGCGTTTGTCTACTGCGCCTGCGCAGCACTGCGGCTGGCCCGGTTCAATGTCAACACGGCGGTCGTCGACAAACGTTTCTTTCAGGGCCTGCCCTCACCGGCGGCGGCGGCGCTGGTCGCCGGCTTCATCTGGCTGATGACCGAGGCCGGCGTGCGCGGCGAGGAAGTTCGCTGGCTCATGTTTGCGCTGACCCTGTACTCGGGCCTGACCATGGTTACCAATGTGCCGTTTTACAGTTTCAAGGACGTCAGCCTCAAGCGCAGCGTTCCGTTTGCCGTGATCGTTCTGATTGCCCTGGGCATTGCCGTGATCAACATCGACCCGCCCACCGTCATGTTTGGCCTGTTCGTCATTTACGGCCTGTCCGGCTATGTGCTGTATGGCTGGCGCAAGGCCAAGGGTCAGCAGACCAGCGTGATCTCGACCTCGACCGACGAGCCCGATGAGCGCGGCCTGCACAAGTAGGCGGCGTCCGATTTCCTCCGGCCGGGCCCGGCTCACAATTTGTGGTACATTGAATTCCATGAAACGAATTTCGCTCGCACTATCGCTACTGGACCGACACGGGCTCAGGCGATAGCGCACGCGCGCGATTCCAAACGGCCCGTATGCAAACGCAGCGGGCCGTTTTGTTTTGGGCTGCGTTTTTTGATTACCAGATCGACCTCTCAGGAGAACAAGCATGGCAGATAAATTGATCATTTTCGACACCACCTTGCGTGATGGTGAGCAGTCGCCCGGTGCCTCGATGACGCGCGATGAAAAGCTGCGCATTGCCCGCCAGCTCGAGCGCCTGCGTGTCGATGTGATCGAGGCCGGCTTTGCCGCCAGCTCCAACGGCGACTTCGAGGCGGTGCAGGCGATTGCCAATGCCATCAAGGATTCCACCATCTGCTCGCTTTCGCGCGCCAACGACCGGGACATTTCCCGCGCGGCCGAGGCCCTCAAGGGGGCCAACAACGCACGCATCCACACCTTCATTGCGACCAGTGCCCTGCATATGGAGAAGAAGCTGCGCATGAGCCCGGAGCAGGTGCTGGAGCAGGCCAGGCTCTCGGTACGTTTTGCGCGCAACCTGGTGGCCGATGTCGAGTTCAGCCCGGAAGACGGCTACCGCAGCGATGTCGACTTCCTGTGCCGCGTCATCGAGGCCGTGATTGCCGAGGGTGCGACCACGATCAACGTGCCCGACACGGTCGGCTACGCCGTCCCCGAGCTCTATGGCAACTTCATCAAGACACTGCGCGAGCGCGTCCCCAACAGTGACAAGGCCATCTGGTCGGTGCATTGCCACAACGACCTCGGCATGGCCGTGGCCAATTCTCTGGCGGGTGTGAAGATCGGCGGCGCGCGTCAGGTCGAGTGCACGATCAACGGCCTGGGCGAGCGCGCCGGCAACTGCTCGCTCGAAGAAATTGTCATGGCCGTGCGCACGCGCAAGGACTATTTCAACCTGGAGATGAACATCGATCCGGTGCATATCGTGGCGGCCAGCCGCATGGTCAGCCAGACCACCGGGTTTGTGGTGCAGCCCAACAAGGCCGTGGTCGGCGCCAACGCCTTTGCCCACGCCTCGGGCATCCATCAGGACGGCATGCTGAAGGCGCGCGAGACCTACGAGATCATGCGTGCCGAAGACGTGGGCTGGAGTTCCAACAAGATGGTGCTGGGCAAACTCAGCGGGCGCAATGCCTTCAAGCAGCGCCTGCAGGACCTGGGCATCCAGATGGAAAGTGAAGCCGACACCAACGCCGCGTTTGCCCGGTTCAAGGAACTGGCCGACGGCAAGAGCGAGATTTTCGACGAGGACATCCTGGCGCTGGTCAGCGACGAAAGCGTGACCCACGAGAAGGAGCAATACGGCTTTGTTTCGTTGTCCCAACACAGCGAAACCGGCGAGCGGCCACAGGCGACGGTGGTTTTCACCGTTGACGGCAGGGAAGTCCGCGGCGAGTCGGATGGCAATGGCCCGGTGGATGCCTCCCTCAAAGCCATTGAAACCCATGTCAAAAGCGGGGCGGAGATGGTGCTTTATTCCGTAAACGCAATCAGCGGATCCACGGAGAGCCAGGGGGAAGTCACGGTGCGTCTGCAAAACAGTGGGCGTGTGGTCAACGGTGTCGGCGCGGATCCCGACATCGTGGTCGCTTCTGCCAAGGCCTATCTGAGTGCCCTGAGCAAGTTACAAAGTAAAGCTGACCGGGTTGCAGCCCAGGGTTGATTCGAAAATATTCTAAAAAACCTTTTATATTCAACAGTTTAGTAAAATTTTGTGGTTTTTTTCACGCCCGAAAACCACTTGGAACATGTCTTCACTGTTGCGTTTAGGAAAGTCACGCAAGCTTTTGATATTGCGTGACTTTTTCTATTTGTATACACTGCGGTTTCGTATTAATCGCATCTGGAGACGAATCAATGTCCATCACGCTGAATTCGATTTTCAAACAGACCTTACAGGTCGTTGGAATTCTTACCTTTTCGGCCGCCTTGATTTCGCCTGCTGCGGACGCCGCCACCGCGAAGCGCCAGATCGTTAAAAAGTCACACGCCGCCAAGACGGTGTCGAAAACGGTGATTTCCAGCCGGAAAAGCACCCGTTTCGTTTCCAAATCCCCGCGCAGGTCCGTGGTGATCGTGGCCTCGCCGCCCCGGTTGTCATATGGCCAGCTGGCGGGCCTGCACAGTGCACAGGACCCTCTTGACCTGAAATCCAGCGTGGCCCTGGTGATCGATCAGGACACCCGGGAAGTGCTGTTCAGCAAAAACGACCATGCAGTGCTTCCCATCGCTTCGCTCACCAAGTTGATGACGGGCGTGATCATCAGCGGTGCGCATCTGCCGATGGACGAAACCATCACCATCACCCAGGACGACGTCGACACCGAAAAGGGCAGCAGCTCCCGCCTGCGCGTGGGCGCCAGCCTGACCCGCGGCGAACTGCTGCATCTGGCGCTGATGTCCAGCGAGAACCGTGCCGCGCATGCGCTGGGCCGCACTTACCCGGGCGGCTTGTCCACCTTCGTGGGCCTGATGAACGCGAAAGCCAGAATGCTGGGCATGAAGGACACCCGTTATGTGGAGCCGACTGGTTTGTCCAGCCAGAACCAGTCCAGCGCCCAGGACCTGGCGACGCTGGTCAACGCCGCCCATGCCGACCCGGTTCTGCGCGAGTTGTCCACCTCGACCGGTTACCAGGTTGCCGTCGGGCGCCAGACCCTGCAGTACAACAACACCAACCGTCTGGTGAAAAATCCCGAGTGGGAAATTGGCCTGCAAAAAACCGGCTACATCTCAGAAGCCGGCCAATGCCTCGTCATGCAGACCAAAATTGCAGGGCGCAAGCTGATCATGGTTTTTCTTGATTCGGCCGGCAAATTGAGCCGCCTCGGTGACGCAGAGCGCGTTCGCCGTTGGGTGGAGTCCCAACCGGTCAACGCACCTAAAATAAGCGCCACCGCCCAGCCCAATAACGGCTGAGCCGCGGTTTTCCCGCTGGCCGGACAACCGGTCGGTCCGCTGGGAATGCTACTAAAAGTGTAGCTGCCAGCGCACGAGGGGCAAGGGCCCGGGCCCGTTTTTATTTGAAATTGTTGGGCTTGTAGCCCAGCGCCGCCGAGATCTCGCTCGCGGTGGACTGCAGTTTGGGCAGCCAGTTTTCATCCAGCCGGTCGGCCGGTGCAGAAATCGACAGTCCCGCCACCAGCTTGCTCTGGTCGTCGTAAATGCCGGCGGCCATGCAGCGCACCCCCAGCTCCAGTTCCTCGTTGTCGCGGGCAATGCCGTACTGGCGTGCCTTGGAGAGCTCGCGCTCCAGAACCGCCAGCTGGGTGATGCTGTTTTTGGTCTGGCCGGGCAAGCCGGTGCGGGTGGCATACGTGCGCAGCCGCTGGGGATCATCAAACGCCAGAAACAGTTTGCCGACCGACGTCAGGTGCAGCGGCGCGCGTCCGCCGATGGCGCGCACTACCTGCATGCCCGAGCGTTCGCTGTAGGCGCGTTCGACGTAAATGATTTCATCGCCCTGACGCATGCTCAGGTTGACCGGTTGCTGGATCAGCCGATGCAGTTCACGCATGGGCGTGAGCGCCGCGTCGCGCACGCTCAGGCGTGCCTTCACCAGGTTGCCCAGTTCCAGCAGGCGCATGCCGAGCCGATAGCTACCGGCCACCGGCCGGTCTACAAACCGGCCTGTGGCCAGGTCGTTCAGGATGCGGTGCGCTGTCGACGGGTGCAGGCCGGATTTCTCGCTGATTTCCTTGAGCGAGACGGCTTCCTCGCGGCCCGCCAGAATCTCCAGCAGGGTGAACATTCGTTCAATGACCTGAACAGTGGGTTTGGCGGGTGAGGCGAGGGAATCTTGCTTTTTCATGGGGGGGCGACCTTCACCAGATTTTAGCTGGTGAAATCAGCGCACCGTTGCCGGTCGCCGCGTTGCCTTGACCTGTCTCACGGGCGGTACTCAGGTCGCGCTGGCTGGCGCCGGGGTCGCGGAGTCCACCCATTGCCCGTCGGCCAGGATCTGGTTCGGCAGAAACCGGGCCTTGTAGCTCATCTTCGGGCTTTCGGCGATCCAGTAGCCCAGGTACACATGCGGCAAGTCCAGTTGCCGGGCCTGCTCAATTTGCCAGAGCACGCTGTAGGTGCCGTAACTGGCGTGTACGTCGGGCTCGTAAAACGTGTACACCGCCGACACGCCGTCTTCCAGCACGTCGAGGATGGACACCATTTTCAGCGCCCCGGCCTCGCCATTGGGCAGCGTGTCGCGAAACTCCACCAGGCGCGAGTTGACGCGGCTTTGCAGCAGAAACTGCGTGTACTGGTCGATGCTGTCATGGTCCATGCCGCCGCCGGCGTGGCGGCCGTTCTGGTAGCGCAGGTAGAGCTGGTAGTGTTCGGGCATGAAGCACAGCTTGAGCACACGGACCTGCAGCGCCTGGTGCTGCTTGAGGGCGCGGCGCTGGCTGCGGTCTGGCTTGAAAGTAGCCACCGGCACGCGCAGGGGCACACAGGCCTGGCAGCCGTCGCAATAAGGACGGTAAGTGAACATGCCGCTACGGCGAAAGCCTTTGGTCACCAGCTCTGAGTAGGCGGCGTTGTGAATCAGGTGGCTGGGGGTGGCGACCTGCGAGCGGGCCTGCCTTCCCGGCAGGTAGCTGCAGGGGTAGGGCGCTGTTGCGTAAAACTGCAGCGTCTGAAGGGGCAGGTCTTTGAGGTGCGTCACGTCGTCTGGTCGTTCGGTGGGCTGGCCGTCAGTAGCTGCTTCCAGTATAGGACGTCGAACTCCCAGCGGGGTGAAGCCTGGGCCGCGAGGGTGGCCACCTGCCGGGCAAATTCCCCGCGGGGAATTTCTGCAGCCCCTAGCGAGGCCAGGTGCCGCGTGTTCTGCTGACAGTCAATCATGGGCAGGCCTCGAGCCCGACAGAAAGCCACCAGCGCCGCCAGGGCTGTCTTGGACGCATCGGTCTGGTGGGCAAACATCGACTCGCCAAACACCATGGCACCCAGGTTGACGCAATACAGCCCGCCGACGAGCTGGCCGTTCACCCAGGTTTCCACGCTGTGGGCATAGCCGGCGTGGTGCAGGGCGGTGTAGGCCTTGACCATGTCCGGCACGATCCAGGTGCCCGGCTGGCCGTCGCGTGGCGTGCTGGCGCAGGCGTGGATCACCTCCGGAAAAGCCGTGTCAAAACGGATCTCATGACCGGATGAACTGATAAAACGCATCAGGGTTTTGCGCAGCGAGCGGTGCAGCTTGAAGTCCTGGGTACGCAGCACCATGCGCGGGTTGGGGCTCCACCACAGGATGGGCTGGCCGACCCCGAACCACGGGAAGATGCCCAGCGCATAGGCTTGCCGCAAGCTTGCCACGTCCAACGACCGCCCGGCGGCCAGCAGGCCGGGAGCCGGATCACCCTCAGCCCATGCCGTTTCCACCGGCGGAAAGGGTTCGTCCGCATCCAGCCAGGGCAGGGGGTGGGGTGACTTGCGCATGGCGGGTGGGTGAGGCGGGTGGGCGTGCTGAGCGCACGGGCCGGCGGCGCATGGACAACACCTGCAAATGGTAACCCCGCCAACGAAAAAAGCCTGGACGTTGTGCACGTCCAGGCTTTAAATTTGGCTCCTCAACCTGGGCTCGAACCAGGGACCTACGGATTAACAGTCCGGCGCTCTACCAACTGAGCTATTGAGGAATACAGCCTAAGATTATAGCCTGACTTTTTCGGACTTCTGGCTCAGGATTGAACTCGGGGCCGAGAATTCAGGCGCGAATCCCCGGCGTTCAAGGCGCCGGGCGGCTTCCCCGATAATCCGGCATCGCCTTCGCCAGGCCTGAACCACCGGGAAACACTTTTCTCCATGAGCAACGACACTTTTGAATTCGAGTACCCGCGCGTGTTGTCCATCGCGGGTTCTGACAGCGGCGGCGGGGCGGGCCTCCAGGCGGACCTGAAGACCTTTGCCGCGCTCGGCTGCTACGGCATGACGGCCATCACCGCGCTGACGGCGCAGAACACCCAGGGCGTGCGGGCCATTCATGGCGTGCCGCCGGCCATGCTGCGTGACCAGATCGACGCGGTGGTCGAAGACATCGGCGTGGACGCGGTGAAGATCGGCATGCTGCATGCGCCCGAGATTGTGCTGGCCGTGGCCGAGGCGATAGAGCGCCATGCACTCGACAAAATCGTGCTGGATCCGGTGATGGTGGCCACCAGCGGCGCGGTGCTGATCGATAACCCGGCCATTGACGTGCTGGTGCGTGAGCTGTTTCCGCGCGCGGTGCTGGTCACGCCCAACCTGGACGAAGCCGCCTTGCTGGTGGGCCGGCCACTGAACAATGCCGATGACATGGAAGCGGCCGCCCGTGAGTTGCTGGGCAGGGGTGCGCGCGCGGTGCTGCTCAAGGGTGGGCATTTGCCGGGCGACACGGTGATGGACCTGCTGCTGACAGCAGCGGGCGACCAACACTGGATGCATGCGCCGCGCATTCACAGTGCCAACACGCACGGGACAGGCTGCACGCTGTCGTCTGCCATTGCGGCCGGACTCGCCTTGGGGCAGCCCTTGCGGGAAGCCGTGGAAATGGCCCGCGCCTATGTGCGTGCGGCACTGCTGGCCGGTGCCAAGGTGAAAACCGGCGCCGGCAGCGGGCCGCTGAACCACGGGCATGCGCCCATGGCCATGCGGCTCAGGCCCTTGAACCCGCTCAAGCCACGGGGCTGAGCGCGCGCTCTCCGGTAGCCGGTCCGGAACGGGCACGGGTCGCGCGCGCGAGCACAAACGTCAGGGCCAGCGTGGGCAGCGCTGCGCCCCACTCGGGCGCGAGTTGGGCGCACAGGTGATATGTGCCCACGCCCAGCACCCAGATCACGACCGCGCTGAGATTGACTTTTTTCGTACCCACCAGCGCAGCGACATTCGGCGCACCGCCCAGGCGCGCCAGGATCACGCCGTAGAGCGGCACAAACACCGAGCTGAGCATCAGCAGGAAGGGCTCCAGGCTGTGCATGGGCAGCACCAGCGCCAACGCGGTACACAGGACGGCGAGGGCCATGCCCCAGCGGCGCAGGCTCCAGCCGGGTTTGAGACTGTGGCCCGCGACCGAGCCGGAGTACAGGTCACCATAGGCGTTGTCGACCTCGTCGATCAGGATCAGGCCCAGGGCAATCAGCCCGCCTTGCGCCAGCAGCAGGGCGGCCACCAGGTCGGTGCTCGGGGTGGTCAGCGCAATCAGCACGCCCAGGCCGTAACACCAGGTGTTGGCAATCGCATAACCCAGCCAGGTGCCGCGCAGCGCGCTTTTGCCGTCGCGGCCATGGCGTGCGAAATCGGCCACCAGCGGCAGCCAGGACACCGGCATCGCAATCACCAGGTCCAGGGCTGACAGCGTGCTCATGCCGCCTGTGCCGGGACGGTTCCAGATTTCCTGCCAGCCTTGCGCGTGGGCGCGGCCCAGGAACTGCCAGGTCAGCCACAGCAGCGAGGCAATCACCAGCGGCAGGCCGTAGCGGCCGATGAATTTGCGCACCAGCTTGACCATGGAGCCCGAGAGCAGCGCAATCAGCACGCCGCCCCACAGTAGCGTGGCCAGCACCGGCCAGAAGGACGCGACAAAGGCCCCCGACTGCCGGGCAATGGCGACCGTGCCGTCTCGCATGACGACCAGTTCGAAGGTGGTCCAACCGATCAGCTGCACGATGTTGAGCAGCACCGGCAGGCGCGCGAAGCTGCTGCCGTAGGTGGCGTGCATCAGGCCGGCGCTGGACAGACCGCTGTCGCAGCCGATCTTCGCGGTCCAGGCCAGCAGGCCGGCGCCGAGAATGGAGCCGACAACAATGACGGCCAGGGCCGCCTGCGTGCCGAGAGCCGGCACCAGGTAGGCGCCGATCTGCATGACCAGCAGCCCGACACCGAGGCTGAGCCAGAGCGCGGCGTGTTCGCGCCATCCGAACAAACGGTCTCCCTGGGCCAGGGGCGTGAGTGCGGTGTTGGGGGTAGCGGGTAGGGTGGTGGCCATCAACGTTTCCTTGTGTCAATGGCAGGTCGGCTTGCGAGGGCGCGTGCAGGGTCGAAAAACCCCGTGCCGCGCCTTGGACATGCTTCCCTGCGCGAGGATTACCTCAGTCAGGTTCAAAGGGACTTTCTCAGTCGCCACTTGCGTGGCAACACCCCCAGCGAATGCGCTCCTCCTGGAGCGCCTGCTGGATTCTACGGCAGGCGCTGCATGACGTGCGGCAGGGTCACAGCCGCCGCACCGGTTTGTGTTGCCATACCAGCCGGTAGTAGGCGGTTTGCATCGCCAGCATGGCGGTGAACGCCACGGGGTAGGCCACCCAGATGCCGTTCAGGCCGATGTAGCGGCTCAGCAGCCACGCGACGGGCACTTCAATGGCCAGGATGGCGGTGATGGAAATCGCGGTGGGCACCAGCACCGAACCGCTGGCGCGCATCACACCCGAGATGGCCGCCGACATGCCGAAGATGACCGTGCTCCACAGCATGATGTGCAGCAGGGTCTGGGCCGTTTCGATGACTGGCGCGCTGGTGATGAACAGCCCGATGATGCTGCGCGAGAACAGGTAGGCCAGCAACACCAGGCCGCCGGTCACCAGCAGGTTAAGCATGATGGCCGTGCGCGCGATGGTGCCCAGGCGTGTGGCATGGCCTGCGCCTATCGCATGCGCGCCGAGGATGGAGGCCGTGATGGCAATGGAGATCGCCGGAAACTGCACATAGGCCACGATCTGGTTCACGGCACCGTAGGCAGCGGTGGCCTCTGAGCCGAAACGGTTGACCAGGAACAGCACCGCCACCTCGGCGAGCGAGACGATGACCATCTGCATGCCGGTGGGCAGGCCGATGCGCAGGACTTTTCCGAGGATGGCGCGGTCAATCTTCATGTGGTGCAGAAACCGGGCGTCGGGTGCCAGCGCGTGGCCCTTGCGCCGCAGGTACCAGGCCAGCCAGACCAGCGCCACCGTGAAAGACAGCACCGCCCCCCACGCACCGCTGGCAACACCCATTTGCGGCAGGCCGCCCCAGCCGCGGATCAATGCCGGCGTCACCACCAGGCCCACCGCGGTGGACAGCAGCAGCGCCAGCAGCGGCGTCAGTGTGTCGCCCACGCCGCGCATCATGGACGTGACCAGCAGGAACACGAACAGGCCGGGCATGGCGATCAGCATCACGCGCGCATAGGCAGTGGCGCCGGGCAGGATGTCGGCCGGCGTTCCCAGCAAGGTAAGTAGCCGGCCGGTGAAGGTTCCGCCAAACACCGCGACGGCCAGCCCCGCCAACAGGCCGACGCTCAGCGCGGTGCCGGCAATGGCCTTGACCCTGTCCGGCTCCTGGGCGCCCCAAGCCTGGCCGATCAGCACCGAGGCTCCGGCACCGAGCCCGATAACAAAGGAAATGAAGAAAAACATCACGGGAAAGAAGGCCGACACCGACGCCATGGCGCCGACGCCGAGCATCTGACCGAGGTAAACGTTGTTGATCGTGCCCGACAGCCCCTGCAGGATGTTGCTGGCCATCATGGGGCCGAGGAAGACGAGAAAAGCCTTCCACATCAGCGGAGGTCGTGTGCTCATGCCGCGTCCTTTCCTTCAGCCGCCGTGAACGCCTGCCGGGCCAGGCCTTGTGCGTGGTTGCGCAGGTCGGCCGGCCAGGCCTGGGTCTGCTCGTCGAAGCGAGCGCTGTCGCCTGCGAACAGCGCGCGGCTGGCCTCTTCAAACCCGGGGAGACCGCTGGCGATGGCCGACATGAAACGGTAGGCCACCTCCTGCGCACGGCGCACACGGTCCTTGCCCTCGTGGGTGCGGCGGGCTTCCTCGACCAGCTTGCGCAGCGCCACCGACGCGCCACCGGGCTGGCTGCCCAGCCATTCCCAGTGCCGCGGCAGCAGGGTCACCTCGCGCGCAATCACGCCCAGCCGGGGCCGGCCCGGGCCGCGCGGCGTGTCCTCCGGCTCAGGGGTGGCCGGGACATCGCCACCCTCCGCCAGCCCGGGCGACTGAAGGCGGGCCAGCACATCGGCGTCGCTGCCGCGCAGGTCCAGCTCGACCAGCTCGCTGCTCAGGTCGTCAAACACCAGGATGGTTTTCTGCCGGCCCTGGTCGACGACGGCCTTTACCTTCAGGGCGACCTCGCGCAAGGGGCCGGTGGCGATGCGGCGGCTTTCCTCGAAGGCCGTGCAGCACCGCTGCGGGGAGGTGTTTGCCGTGGGGCCGGACGATGGGGTCATGTTTTTCTTTCAGTGTGAATGAAACACGGTGGCGCTCGCGAGCTCCTGCTCCGTGGGCGGCTCGAACTCGCGTTCCATGAAATCGAACATGGGCGCGGTGACCTCGAAGGAAAAGGTGTTGCCCTTGTCGGCATTCCTCTGGAGCACACGCTGGCGCCTGACATCAAGCGGTGCGTTGACAAAGTGAAGCTGCGCCGGATGCTGGCCGGCGCTGGCCAGCGACAGGAATTCAGTCCGGTTGTTGGCCTTCATGAATCCGAGATCCAGCACCACGTGGCCGCCCGTGCCGGCAATTTCTGCTGCGGTGGTCCAGATGCGCTTCTCGCACCTTTGAACGCGTTCCATGATCCAGGCAAAGTTCAAGGGAGTGGGCAGGTCGGGGCCGTACAGCTGGCTCATCCAGTCGTCTATCGACAGCCGAACGCCCTGGATACGGTCTGTGAGCAGACGCGCATAACTTGACTTGCCGGCGCCTTGCGGTCCGAAGACCAGGTGAAGGGTTCCCATGATGTTCTTTCTTGCGGGACCAGTTGGATGCGCTGTCTGACCTGCCGTGATCGTCGGCCTGTCCTCTTTTTCGATGAGCTGAATATTATCCGGGTAAAACATGAATGTCAATATTACCCGGGTGATATTAATCAAAAAAGAGACAGGCAACAAAAAGGCCCGCACGTGGCGGGCCTGTCGGGAGGGTGCCTGTTTGTCAGTCGAAGACAGGTGTTTCCACGCCGAGCACCTTGTGCAGCTTCGGGCTGGTGGTGGTGTACTGCAGGTGGATTTTCTTGTCCGGAAAGATGAAGGGTGCGGCGCCGAAAGCGGCCAGCGCGCATTCATGAAAGCCGCTGAGAATCAGCTTCTTCTTGCCGGGGTAGGTGTTGATGTCGCCGACCGCAAAGATGCCAGGCACATTGGTCGAAAATTTCTCCGTGTCCACCTTGAGCTGCTTGCGCTCGATGTCCAGGCCCCAGTCCGCGATCGGTCCAAGCTTGGGCGACAGGCCGAAGAAAACCAGCATCACGTCGAGCGGCACCACGCGGGTCACGCCGTCGGCGCCGGTGACCTTGGCGCCGGTGAGTTTGCCGTCCTTTTCCTCGTAGCCAGTGACCTGACCAACGATGAACTGCATCTCGTAGTTGTCGCACAGCTCCTTCATCTTCGCCACGCTGGCCGGCGCGGCCTTGAAGCCGTCGCGGCGATGGATCAGGATCACGCTTTCGGCCTTGTTCGGACCGTCCTTGGCGAAATTGAGCGCCCAGTCGAGCGCGGAGTCGCCGCCGCCCACGATCACCAGGTTTTTGCCGGCAAAGTCGGCCGGTGACTTGACGCGGTAAAACAGCTGCGTGTTGTCAAACTTGTCGAGGCCGTCAACCTTCAGCAGACGTGGCTGGAAGGCCCCCACGCCGGCCGCAATAAAGATGGTTTTGGTCAGGAACTGGGTGCCTTTGGAGGTCTGCACAAAAAAGCGGCCATCCTCCTGCTTTTCAACAGTACTGACTTCCTGACCGAAGTGGAACGTCGCGCCAAAGGGTTCGATCTGCTTGAGCAGCGAATCGGTCAGTTCCTTGCCGGTGCACATGGGCACGGCAGGAATGTCGTAAATCGGCTTGTCCGGGTACAGCTCGATGCACTGGCCGCCGGGGTAGGCCAGCGAGTCGATGACATGGGCCTTGATCTCCAGCAGGCCGAGTTCAAACACCTGGAACAGCCCGACCGGGCCCGCGCCGACGATGACCGCATCGGTTTCTATCGGACCATCGTGCGCGACAGCCGTGTTGATCACTTCCTGGTTCAGTTGAGGTTCCATGAGGCTTTTTCGGAGTTTCAGTTTGAAGAGGCTGGGCGCGCAAAGCGCGGCTGGATGCGTTTTCAGCGTACGAGCTGGTCCAGCTTGCTGGTGACGTCTTTCCACTCTTCGGCATCGGGCAAGGCTTCCTTGCGCTTGGTGATGCTTTTCCAGCCGGGAGCGTTGCTCAGTTCGACATTGATCTTGATGAAGTTGACCTGGTCGGCCGGCACGTCTTCTTCTGCATAAATGGCATTGACCGGACACTCCGGGATGCAGACCGCGCAATCGATACATTCGTCCGGATCGATCACCAGCATGTTCGGGCCTTCGCGGAAGCAGTCCACGGGACAGACATCCACACAGTCGGTGTATTTGCAGCGGATGCAGGATTCGGTAACGATGTGAGTCATGTTGTTCTTGCGGGATCGGTGGAAACCCTCGATTTTAAGAGGATTCCGTGAGCAGGGTTAAGTCGGGTGCTTGATCGGGACTGATCCTGATCAAAGAATCAGCACGGCGCCCGAGGTCTTGTTTGATGCCGTGTCCACCAGCACCAGCGAGCCCAGGACCCGCGAGCGGGCATAAGGCAGGGTGGCCAGCGGCGCCTGCAGGCTCAGCTCGATGTGGCCAATGGCGTTGGGCGGCAACTCGCTGGCGTCTTCCTCGGCCAGGGTATTGACGTCGAGCTTGTGCACGATGCGTTTGACCTTGGCCTTGACCCAGCGGTGGCCGTGCAGCGCCCAGTAAACACGTCCGGCGACCAGCGGCTCGTCGTCCATCCAGGCGATGGTGACCGACAGTTCGCGCGTGGGTTCAAAGGTATCGGCCGCCAGCAACCAATCGCCGCGTGACACATCGACTTCCCGGTCCAGCACGATGCCGGCGCTGTGGCCCGCCAGCACGGCCGTGGGCTGACGGGTATGGTCCAGCACCTGGGCCACCACGGCCGTCTGCCCGCTGGGCAGCACGGTGACGGTCTGGCCCGGCTGCACTCCGCCGGTGGCCACGCGGCCCCAGAAGACGCGGCGGCCTTGGGAAGTGTCCGAGGAGGACGAGAATTTTTCCACCCACTGCACCGGGAAGGCGAAAGCCTCGGTGCTTTCCGCGGGCGTGGCCGGCAGGTGCTCCAGCAAATGGAGCAGCGACAGCCCTTCATAGCCGCACCAGCCGGGTCGGGCGTCCACCACGTTGTGGCCCTTGAGCGCGGAAATCGGCACGATGGCCCGGACCGGGATCTGCGCGGCGCGCGCAAAAGCCGTCAGTGCCTCGCTGATGTTCTTGAAGGCCAGCGCAGGGTCTTCCACCGCGTCGAGCTTGTTGACCGTGAACACAATCGACGGCACACGCAGCAGGTTGACCAGAAGCGAATGGCGGCGGGTTTGCGGCAACAGTTCCATGGACGGGTTTTTCCAGTCCAGCTTGGTCGCATCGACCAGCACCACGGCGGCGTCGGCGCTTGACGCCGCCGTGACCATGTTGCGTGTGTACTGCTCGTGGCCGGGCGCGTCGCCGATGATGAACTTGCGGTTTTCGGTGGCGAAGTAGCGGTAGGCCACGTCGATGGTGATGCCCTGTTCGCGTTCGGCCGACAGGCCGTCGGTCAGCAGGGCCAGGTCGGTCTCGCCGCCGCGCTGCACACCGGCCAGGTGGTCCTGCAGCACGGCCTTGCTGTCCACCAGCAGGCGGCCGATCAGCGTGCTTTTGCCGTCATCAACCGAGCCGCAGGTGATGAACTTCAGCGCAGATTTCAGGTCATTTTGGCCTGTAGCGCCCGCCAGTTGTGCGCCGCCAGCTATCAAATCAGTAGTGTGGGTGCTTGTGTTCATCTCAATCTCAAAATAATGTTGCCAGGGACTTTGTCTTTTTCAGCAGGGGCCGCGGGTCCGGCTTTGCCGGCCCGCAGGCGCCGCCCCTGGGGGGAAGCAGCAGGCGAAGCCTGCATCGGGGGAGACCTAGAAATACCCGTCTTTCTTGCGCTTTTCCATGGATGCGTCAGACGTCTTGTCGTCCATGCGGGTGGCGCCGCGCTCGCTCACATCGGCGGCCAGGGTTTCGATCACGATTTCCGCGGCGGTGGCGGCCGGGCTGTCCACCGGACAGGTGCAGGTGATGTCACCCACGGTGCGGAAACGCACGGTTTTCTCCACCACTTCCTCGCCATCGCGCGCGGGTGTGAGTTCGGTCACCGGGACCAGCAGGCCGTTGCGTTCGACCACCTTGCGCTGGTGCGCGTAGTAGAGCGACGGCAGGGCGATGGCTTCGCGCTCGATGTATTGCCAGACGTCGAGTTCGGTCCAGTTGGAGATCGGGAACACGCGGAAATGTTCGCCGGGCTGCAGCCGGGTGTTGAACAGGGTCCAGAGCTCGGGCCGCTGGGCCTTGGGCTGCCACTGGCCGAAGCTGTCGCGGTGCGAGAAGATGCGCTCCTTGGCTCTAGCCTTTTCCTCGTCGCGGCGCGCGCCGCCGATCAGCGCGTCGAAGCGGAACTCGTCGATGGCCTCCAGCAGGGTGACCGACTGATGCACATTGCGCGACTCGCCGGGGTGCGCGAGGCGCACGGTGCCGCGTTTCATCGAGTCTTCCACGTTGCGCACGATCAGTTCAGCGCCGAGCTCCTTCGCACGCAGGTCACGGAAATCGGTGACTTCGTGGAAGTTGTGCCCGGTGTCGATCATCAGCAAAGGGTAGGGAATGCGGCCCACGCCAAAGGCCTTCTCGGCGCACTTGAGCATGACCAGTGAGTCCTTGCCGCCCGAAAACAGCAGGGCCGGGCGCTCGAAGGCTGCGGCCACCTCGCGCAGGATGAAAATGGTTTCTTCCTCGAGCGCGTCGAGGTGGGAATTGCTCAGCTTGCTGAGCAGCTGGGGTTCGGCGCGTGCGTTCATGCGGGGATCTCTCGGATGGGGATGATGCTGGAAGTTCGACCGGAAAGCGGGCTGGACAGCGGTTCAAACGCAGCGGGCTCCTGCGCCTCATGGGTACCGTCGGCGCTGACGTGCAGTCCGCATTCCCTGTCGCTTTCCTGTTCCCACCACCAGCGGCCGGAGCGGAAGTCTTCGCCCAGCGTCACAGCGCGGGTGCAGGGTGCGCAGCCTATGCTGGGAAAAAACTGGTCGTGCAGCGGGTTGAACGGAATGTTGTGCAGCGCGATGTAATGCCAGACGTCGCCCCAGGTCCAGTCGGCCAGCGGGTTGATCTTGGCGCGACCATCCTGTTCCTCAACGTCGTGCACCTCGGCGCGGGCGCTGGACTGTTCGCGGCGCAGGCCGGTGACCCAGCCCTTTTTGCCTTCCAGCGCACGGGCCAGCGGCTCCATCTTGCGGATGTGGCAGCAGGCCTTGCGCAGGTCCAGGCTCTTGTACATCGCGTCGCTGCCGTTGGCCTGCACAAAGGCACTGGCCGCCTCCAGATCAGGGCGGTACACATCGACATGGCGCAGGTAGCGCTCTTCGATGCGCGGGATCAGCGCGACGGTTTCGGCATGCAGCATGCCGGTCTCCAGTACAAAGATGCCGCTGTTGATGCCGGCTTCCTCGAGCAGGTGCGTGACCACCATGTCCTCCGCGCCCAGACTGGAGGCCTGGGTCAGCGGCGAGTGTTGTTGCGCCGACGATTGCAGGAGCGCAATGCTGCGCGCGAGTTTCTGCGCGAAGTCGGGCGAGGCCTTGGCGTAAAGCGATATGGCACCCATGGTCAGGCTGCCTCTGCAAAGTGGGGGGCAACATGCACCGCGTCGCCCTGGTAGCGGCCCACCCCGTAGCCGGGGTAGCTGGCCAGCACGCGTTGAGCGGTGGCCATGTCCTGGTCGGCGCGCAGCACGGCGGTGTCAAAGCCGCTGCGCTCCATCTGCGCGAGCTGGTCGGCCAGCACGTCGCCCGTGGCACGGATTTCACCCTCAAAGCCACGCCGGCGACGCAGCAGAAAAGCCTGGCTGAAAGCGCGGCCGTCGGTGAACTTCGGAAAGTGCAGGTCAATGCGCGTCACGCCTTCCAGCGGCGCCTGCAGCGGGTCGGCGTCGTTGGCCAGCACCAGGACGGCGCTGTTTTCAATGACGGCGTGGTCGGCAAAGGGCAATAGTTTCATGCAATTCTCCTCAGGCGGCCACAGCGGCAGCGGCAAAACGCGCGCCATGGGCGGCGGTTTTGAACGGGTCGATGCCGACGCGGCGCAAGGTGGCGATAAAGGTTTCGCCGGCTTCGCGCTCGCGGCGGTAGGTGTCGAGCACGGCTTCAATCACTTCGGGAACTTCGGCGGCAGAAAACGAGGGTCCGACGACCTTGCCCGGCACCGGCGCGCCGCTCAGCGTGGAGCCGTCGGAGCCTCCCAAGGTGACCTGGTACCACTCCTTGCCGTCCTTGTCGACGCCCAGGATGCCGATGTGGCCGCTGTGATGGTGGCCGCAGGAGTTGATGCAGCCGCTGATGTGCAGGTCGATCTCGCCGAGATCGTGCAGTTCGTCCATGTCCTGGTAACGCTCGGTGATGGCTTCGGCGATCGGGATGGAGCGTGCATTGGCCAGCGAGCAGAAGTCGCCGCCGGGGCAGGCGATCATGTCGGTCAGCAGGCGGATGTTGGGGCGGGCAAAGCCCGACTTGCGCGCGGCGCGCCATAGCTCGGGCAACTCGTCGCAGCGCACCCAGGGCAGCAGCAGGTTCTGGTCATGTGTGACGCGCACCTCGCCAGCGCTGAAACGGTCGGCCAGGTCGGCGGCGGTGTCGAGCTGGTCGGCCGTCGCGTCGCCGGGCGCCTGGCCCAGGCGTTTGAACGACAGCGTGACGCAACGCAGGTCGGGGTTCTGGTGTGGCGCCACGTTCTGCTTGAGCCAGCGGCCGAACTCGATGTCATCCTCGGCGGCAGCGCGCAGGATGTTGGCAATCTTGGCGTCGGCGCTTTTGCGGTCGCAGTTGAGCGTGGGCGGCACAAAGGAGGCCGTCACACGGTCCAGCTCGGCCTGCGTGATGGTGTGCGGGCCGCCGTCGTGCTCCATGATCTGCAGGTACTCGGCCTCGACATCATCGATGTACTTCTGGCCCTCGGCCTTGACCAGGATCTTGATGCGCGCCTTGTACATGTTGTCGCGGCGGCCGTAGCGGTTGTACACACGCACGATGGCCTCGATGTAATTCATGATCTGGTGCCACGGCAGGAACTCGCGGATCACCGTGCCGATGATGGGTGTGCGGCCCATGCCGCCGCCGACCTGGACCCTGAAGCCCAGCTCTCCCTCACCATTGCGGATCAGGTGCAGACCCACGTCGTGCCAGGCCGTCGCCGCGCGGTCTTCCTTCGCGCCGCTGATGGCGATCTTGAACTTGCGCGGCAAAAAGGCGAACTCGGGGTGCAGCGTGCTCCACTGGCGCAGGATTTCACCAAAAGGCCTCGGGTCGGCGATTTCGTCGACCGCGATGCCGGCACGTTCGTCGCTGGTGATGTTGCGTATGCAGTTGCCGCTGGTCTGGATGCCGTGCATGTTGACGCTGGCCAGCAGGTCCATCACGTCCGCCGACTTGTCGAGCGGGATCCAGTTGTACTGGATGTTCTGGCGTGTCGTGAAGTGGGCATAACCGGCCGTGAGTTTGGACGCCACCGACAGGCCGCTCTTGAGGTTCACCGGGCCGAGCTTGTCCTGCGTGGCCTGCGCGTCATTGAACAGCGCGGCGTTGGGCTGGTCGTACTCGCGGGCAATCCTGGCCAGCACGCGCACCTGCGCGCTGGAAAGTTCGCCATAAGGCACCGCGACGCGCAGCATGGGTGCGTAACGCTGGACGTACCAGCCGTTTTGCAGGCGCAGCGGTCGGAAGTCGTCTTCGGCCAGCTCGCCGGCCTGCCAGCGGGTCAGCTGGTCGCGGTATTGGCCGGCGCGGGCTTTCACAAACTGGCGGTCAAATTCGGTGTATTGGTACATGGCGGTCAGGATCAGGTGATTCAGAAGGTCAGAGGGTCAGATGGCAATGAGTTTGGCGCCGGCATACGCCAGCAGCACGGAAAGCAGGGAACGTATCCAGCGGTCGGGCGTGCTGTTGACCAGGCGCGAGCCGAGCCAGATGCCGGGCAGCGAGCCGGCCAGCAGTTTGGCCAGCAGCAGCCAGTCGACCGAGCCGATGGACGCGTGGCCGAAGCCCGCCACCAGGGTCAGTGGCACTGCATGGGCAATGTCTGCGGCCACAATGCGCGGCAGCGGCAGGGCGGGGTAAAGCAGCATCAGCACAATCACCCCGATGGCGCCTGCGCCGACCGAAGTCAGCGTCACCAGCACACCGATCACGGCGCCGAACAGCAGCGGCAGGGCCCAATGGCGGGCCTGCGTGGCTGCGGCCAGCGCGGCCGGTTCAATGTGGCGCGGCGCGGCCTTGCCGTAGATGGCCTTGTAGAAGGTGGCGCACGCCGTCAGCAGCAGCGCCACCCCCAGCGTGGTGGTCATCACGGCCTGGGCCGCCGGATTGGCTGGTCCGACAAGATGCAGCACATACAGCGTGGCCAGCGAAGCCGGAATGCTGCCGGCGGCGGTCTGGCCGACAATTTTCCAGTCCACCAGCCGGGACCGGGCCAGGCCGACCGTGCCGCCCAGCTTGGTGAAGGCGGCAAACAGCAGGTCGGTACCGATGGCCAGGTGCGGCTTGACGCCAAAAAAGAAGATCAGCAGGGGTGTCATCAGTGAGCCGCCACCGACCCCGGTCAGTCCCACCACGAGACCGACGGCGAAACCCGCGAACACAAAAGCAAAATCATGCATAAGCCGGGCACTTTAGGGCGATGGCTTATGAAAACAAACTACAGATTTGTTGTTCGCTTATGCGAATAAGCTTATTCCCCAGTGTTCATGCGGCTTTCCGGGCCTTATCACTGAATTCCGTGTCATCGGGGCAACGCCCTTGGCAACAACTGGAGACAAGCCCCGTATCATCCACGGCAATAACAACGAGGGGCGAGGCATTGAAGCGGATATTCGTCAAGTATTTCGGGTTCAGCGGCACCGAGCGTCAGGCGCTGGACCTGGTGTTTCGCCTGTCGGAGTCACGCGAGGTGGTTTATTCGGCCTGGACTGCACAAACCGCTGAGGCGATTGAAGCGCCCGATATCCTGATCATCGACGGCGACAGCTGGGAGGCCGTTCTGGCGCTGGCCAACCCGGCCCACGACGGCCTGAAATTGATCTGGATCGGAGACGAGGCACCCGCCCAGGCCTGGCGGGTGCTGGCGGCCCCCGTCAAATGGTCGGCCGTTCTGGAGGTCATGGACGAGGCCTTTGGACTCCTGTCGGCGCCTTTGCCTTCTTCACCCGAACTCCCGGCCTCGCAGCCGATCGATCTGAACCTCGCGCATGATGAGGACCTCGATGTGGTGCTTGACGAAGGTGACGCCACCGAGCCCCTGCCGCTGGAGCCGGGCACCCTGCCGGTGGCGGGGCGGCGGGTGCTGGTGGTGGACCCGGGGCGCGATGACCGCCTCTACCTGCGCGCCAAGCTGGCCGCCTCTGGCCTGCACGAGGTGGATGAGGCCGCCACCGGCACCGAGGCCTTGATCCTGCTGAACACCCATGCCTACCTGCTGGTCACGGTGGACCTCGGACTGACCGACATGGACCCCTGGGAGCTGGTCAAGGCGGTGGACCACACCCGGCCGGCGATTGCCCACCTGTTTGTCACCGGCACGGCGCCGGCCTGGCAGCAGGGCTTGCGAGCCCGTTTTTCCGGTGCGCAGGTCTATCTGCGAAAACCCCTGCACCCGGGGCAGCTCAAGAAGTTGCTACTCAATATATAGCTGCCTGCGTAAGCCCGACGGGCTCCAGGACCCGAAAAGGCTTCAAACCACCGGGTCTGCGGGCGCCACCCGTTGTTTGAGCAGGCTGGCGCGCTGTGGCGCCAGCGCCTGCTGCATGCGCTTGTCCACCGGCGAGGGTTCGCCATGCAGGCGGGCGGCGAGCAGTTCGCCGCCGAGCACGGCAAACGTCAGCCCGCGTGACCCCATGGCCGTGTTCAACCACAGCCCCGGCTGCCGCAGGGGATGGACCGGGCCCACCAGCGGCAAGCGGTCCGGTGACGCGCATCGCACGCCGGCCCAGGCCCGCGCTGTACCGTCGTGGAAATCCAGCGCCACTTGCTGTGCCGTGTGCGGCAGCAGCGTCTGCAGGCGATCCAGGTTGGCCTGCTGGTCGGCCGGGTCGAGCCGGCAGTCGTCCCGGTCGCGCTGAAATCCGGCGCCAGCCATCCACGCCACGCCGTCATCGACAGGCACGGCAGGGAGCAAGCTGCCATGCCCGTTGACCGGGAAGGGGGGAAACGCGCTGTTGTCGCCAGCGCGCCGCAGACCCCAGGAGACCTGGCCGCGAATCGCCTGCAGCGGCAGGCCGCCGTCCACCAGCAGCCCGCTGGCATTGGCCGCGGCCAGCACCACCAGGTCGGCCTGCGCGATGACCTGCTTTTGAGTGTCGAACACCTGCCACGGGCCCGCGGTGTCGCGTGCCAGCCGTGCCACCCGCACGCCACCGCGCCAGCTGATGCCGGACTGCGCAAGCAGCGCCTGCACCAGCCGGGCCGGCTTGATCCAGCCGGCCTGGTGATGCCAGGTGGCCGCTGAAGCCGCATCGAGCCCGGCCTGTTCGAGTTGTTCCGCATTGGCTGGCTCGCTCCAGTCGCGGCCGGCTTGCGGCCAGTCAGGGGGCAGGCCGCCGCTGCCGTCCAGCCGCCGCTCCAGCACACCACTGGCCAGCCAGCCGCCGCCTTCCGGCAACAGCGCACGGAGCTGCTGGAGCGTGGCGCGCACGCCGCAGCGCGACAGGCGCGACAGCAGGCTGTCGTCGGGCGAGACATGCGGTACCAGCACGCCGGCTGGCAGGCCCGAGGCGCCGCCGGCCGGCGTGTCATGCGCATCCAGCACCGTTACCAGCCAGCCGCGCCGCGCCAGGCTGGCGGCACTGGCTGCGCCGGCCAGGCCGGCGCCGATGACGATGCAGGTAGAGGGCTGAACCGGTGTGAAATGGCTGGCCTGGCGCGGCTCCCAGCCGGGGTTGAATTCACCCTGCAGGTTGTCGCGTTTAGGCGGCAGCCCGGGCGTTTTTCTTATCGCAAAGCCGACCTGCACCAGGCCGTCGAGCACGCTGCGCGCGACCGTCCAGCTGGCGACGCGGGTGCCGCGGCGGCAGCAGCGCGCCACCGCCTTGAAGGTCGGCAGGTCCCACATGCCCGGGTTTTTGGCGGGGCTGAAGCCGTCCAGGTAAACCGTATCGGCTTCAAACGCCTGCTCGCGCAGCACCGCCCGGGTGTCGCCGATACACAGGGTGAGCAGCACCTGGCCGCTTTCGAACACCAGCCGGTGGGCACCGGGCAGCAGGCCCCAGCACTGGGCCTGCAGTTGTTCGGCCAAAGGAAGCAGTTCTGGATGCGCCGCGGCGGCACGCAGCATGTCGGCGGCGCCGGCCGGGTGTGCCTCCGTCGCCACAAAATGCAACAGCCGCGGGCGCGCCGGGTCAGCCTTCCAGGCCTGCCAGGTCACCAGGAAGTTCAGCCCGAGGCCAAAGCCGGTTTCCAGGATGCACCACTGCGGCTGGCCGGCCCAGGCGGCAGGCAGGCCGCAGCCGTGGAGAAACACCTCGCGCGACTGCGCCAGCCCGCCGAGTTCACTGCGGTAACGGTCGCCAAAACGCGGGCTGTACGGCGTGCCGTCGGCCAGCCATTCGATTACTTCGGGCATGTGTTGTCAGACACCGAGATAGCGGTCCCTTCAAGCAAGGGCCGCGGAACCGGCTTTGCCGGGCCGCAGGCGCAGGCCCCTTTTTCTTTGTGCAAGGGGCAGCGCACCGCCGAAGGCTCGCGAAGTGACAAGCGTGGGGGCTCTATTCCGTTGGGGGAACGTAGCCCTGAACTTTGTCGGCGCCAGTGCCGAAAAAGTGGTTCTCCATTTGCCGGGCCAGGTACTGGCGGGCGCGGGCATCGGCGAGGTTGAGGCGGTTTTCATTGACCAGCATGGTCTGCTGCTTCATCCAGTCTGCCCAGGCTTCCTTGCTGACTTCTTCCCACAGGCGCTTGCCCAATGGGCCGGGGTAGGGAGGAAAGTCCAGACCTTCGGCTTCCCGGCCCAGTTTGATGCATTTGACGGTACGTGCCATGGGGACTTCTTTCGTGGAATCTGGTTATAGATGATTTTGGTATTAAGAACTGAATTCTTATTTGTTCTTGTTTTGGCCTGCCGCTTCCAGAATCCGGCTTCTCACTCAAACCCGCATAGAAAAAATGCACCGGACCAGAAAGCAGAACATGACCACACGCCGCCATTTTATGAATGTTTCCACCCGCCTGGCAGTAGCCGTTGCGCTGACAGGGTCGGCCGGAGCCGCCCTGGCGCAAACGCCGGCCGCCAAACCGCCCGTGACCCTGCTCAATGTGTCCTACGATCCGACCCGCGAGTTCTACGTGGAGTACAACGCCGCCTTTGCCAAATACTGGAAGGCCAGGGCCAACCAGGACGTGACCATCAAGCAGTCGCACGGCGGCTCGGGCAAGCAGGCGCGCTCCATCATCGACGGGCTGGATGCCGACGTGGCCACGCTGGCGCTGGCCGGTGACACCGATGCGCTGGTCAAAAACGGCGGCTGGCTCGCGGCTGACTGGCAAAAACGGCTTCCACACAACTCCTCGCCCTACACCTCGACCATCGTGCTGGCCGTGCGCCAGGGCAACCCCAAGGGCATCAAGGACTGGGGCGACCTGATCAAACCCGGTGTCAGCGTGATCACGCCCAACCCCAAAACCTCGGGCGGCGCACGCTGGAACTACCTCGCGGCCTGGGAGTTTGCCAAGCGCAAATATGGCACCGATGCCAAGGCCAAAGAGTTTGTCGCCAAGCTCTACAGCAACGTGCCGGTGCTCGATACCGGCGCGCGCGGCTCCACCATCACTTTTGCCCAGCGCGCTCAGGGTGACGTGCTGATCGCCTGGGAAAACGAGGCTTACCTGCTTGAAAAAGAATTCGGCGCCAGGTTCGACGTGGTCATACCGTCGATCAGCATCCTGGCCGAGCCGGCGGTCGCCGTGGTGGACAAAAACGTCGACAGGAAAGGCACACGTATCGTGGCCGAGGAGTACCTGAGGTATTTGTATTCCGAAGAGGGCCAGGACATCGCCGGCAAGAACTTCTACCGCCCGGCGGTCTCGCAAAAAGCCATCGCCAGATACGCCAGCCAGTTTCCCAAACTGAACCTGTTCACCATCGACCAGGCCTTTGGCGGCTGGGCCAGGGCGGACCAGGCGCATTTCGCCGACGGCGGCTTCTTTGACCAGATTTACACAAGAAAGTAAGCCCCCGGAGCGGCCCAAGGTGTGGCTGTCCGGCGAAACCACCTCGGCGCTGGACCCGGAGACCACGGGGACTGAGCGACTGCCCTTATTCAAGCCCTGATCAAAATGGCGCTGTCCTTGCAGAGGACAGTGTCATTTTTTCGCGCACCAAGCCGATCAAGGCCTGCAGGCCCGCCGGCACCAGCCGGTGGCCGGGGTAATACAGACACAGGCCCGGGTAGGGCGGTGTCCAGTCTTCAAGCACGCGCAAAAGCCGGCCCTCCGCGATGTGCTGCGCCACCGGCCATTCGCTGGTCCAGGTCAGGCCCTCGCCTTCGAGTGCGGCGGCGATGCGCAGGTTGTCGTTGTCCAGCGTGAGCCGACCGACGACATCCAGGTCCAGCTTGCGGCCATCTTTTTCAAACTCCCATTTAAAGAGGGCGCCGCTGGGCAGGCGGCTGCGTATGCATGCGTGGGATAGCAAGTCTTGCGGCGTTTTCGGTGGCTTGCGGCCTTTGAAGTAGGCCGGTGAGCCGACCACCGCGAAGCGCAGCGGTAGCGTGCAGGGCACGGCAATCATGTCCAGCGGCACGGCCTCGGCCAGCCGAAAGCCCGCGTCGAAACCCTCCTTGACGATATCCACCAGCCGGCCCTCGGTGACCAGGTCGACCTGCATGTCGGGGTAGCGCCGCAAAAACTCCAGCAACAGCGGCGCCAGGATCATGCGCGCGCCGCCTTCAGAGGTGTTCAGGCGCAGCGTGCCTGAAGGCGTGTCGCGGAAGTCATTGGCGCCTTCCATGGCGGCGGTGATTTCATGCAGCGCCGGCTGCACCCGCGCCAGGAAGGAGGCCCCGGCCTCCGACAGCGAGACGCTGCGGGTGGTGCGGTTAAACAGCCGCAGGCCCAGGCGCTGCTCCAGCGTGGCGATGGCGTGGCTCAGGGCCGAGGGGGAGATGTCGAGTTCGGCCGCCGCCTTGCGAAAACTCCGGTGCGCCGCCACGGCGACCACGGCATTGAGTTCTGAGAGTCCAGTTCGCCTCATTGTGCTAAATCATGCACTAACTCATGCCAAATTTCGAGGATTGTTGAATAAGTTGCAGCCTCATATGCTTCAAGCCAGTAGCAACCGCCCTCAATACACCCCCTGAAGGAAACCCCTCATGAGCAAAACCGTCCTGATTACAGGCACGTCGTCCGGTATCGGCCTGGCGACTGCCAAACGTTTCGCCGCTCAAGGCTGGAACGTCGTCGCCACGCAGCGAAACCCCGACAAAGACACCGAATTGCGCCACATCGCCAACGTGATGGTCACGCGCCTGGACGTGCAGGACCTGGCCAGCATGGGGACGGCTATCGAAGCAGGCATTCAGCACTTTGGGCGCATCGATGCGCTGGTCAACAACGGCGGCTACGGCCAGTACGGTCTGTTGGAAGCCGTATCGCATGAACAGATTCTGGCCCAGTTCGAAGTCAACGTGTTCGGTGTGATGGAACTGACGCGCGCCATCCTGCCGCATTTCCGCCGCAACAAGGGTGGCCATGTGATCAACGTGAGTTCGGGCGCCGGCATGTTCACCTTGCCGATGATCTCGATGTACTGCGCGAGCAAGTTTGCGCTCGAAGGGTTTTCGGAAGCGCTTTCTTACGAGCTTGCGTCGCAGAACATCGCCGTCAAGCTGGTGATACCGCACGGGGGCGTGACCAGCACCAGATTCAACGCCCGCACCGCGGCCGGCAGCGCGAACGACAAGGGGCTGACCGACTACGACGATTTCATCGCGAACACCGACAGGGCCTTCGCAGCGATGACCTCGGCCAGCAACATGAACTCCGACGATGTGGCCAAAGTCATCTACGCCGCAGCTACCGATGGCAGCGACCAGCTGCGCTACCTGGTGGGTGACGACGCCCGGGGTTTTGTGAAAGCCCGGCGCGAAATGACCGAAGACGGCTACATGGCTTTCATGCGCGGAAAATTCCTCGCGGCGGCTTGATCACACGCCCGGGTTGGAACACGCGACGCAGGTAAGTCGCCGTGCGGCCTTCCTTGCTCGCCGGCCTTTTCTGCTGGGGCAGGCGGCCTGGAGGGTGGCGTCATGGCGGGCGCCTTTCAGTACCGGCCTGACGGCCAAGGTGGTGCAGCGCGGCGCTTTTTCAGCCAGAGGGAGAGCAGCACCACGCCGGCGGAGGCGGCGCCATAGACCAGGGCGCGCTGGCTCAGCGCCACTGGCACCGGTGACTGGCGCACGGGCTGAACAGCCTCCGGGGCCGCGGCCCCGGGAACGGCGGCGTCGGCAAGGACGGGAACCGTCTTGCCGGCTGCCTCGTTTCGCTGCGGCGCGGGGACGGCCGGTGCGAGCACGCTGCCGGCATCGGGCGCAGCAGCCGCGACGGGTTTTGCCTTGCGCTCGGCCTCACCCCGGAGCGAGCCGTACTCGTGCGCGTAAACCCAGGTGAATTCCGCGCCCAGCAGGAAAATCTGCGCCGAGTAATAGACCCACAGCAGCAGCACCACCAGCGAGCCGGCTGCCGCAAAAGACGAGGTCACGCTGCTTTTGCCGATGTACAGGCCGATCAGCGCCTTGCCGATCTCGAACAGCACCGCGGTGACGGCGGCGCCGACCCAGACATCGCGCCAGCTGACCCGGGCCTGCGGCATCAGCTTGAAGATCATGGCGAACAACAGGCTGGAAACGCCCAGTGAGATCGCCGTGTTCACCGCTTGCAGCAACAACTCCCGACCCGGGAACAGCGCGTTGGCCCAACCGCCAAAAGCCGCCACGCCGGCGCTGAAGACCAGCGACACCGACAGCAAAAAGCCAAGCCCCAGGATAAAGCCCAGCGACAGCAGCCGTGCACGCAGGGTGGCCCAGATGCCGGAGGCTTTTTGCGAGGGCGGCACATCCCAGACGCGGTCCAGCGCGCTTTGCAGTTCGGCAAACACCGTGGTGGCGCCGATCAGCAGCACGGCCACGCTGATGACGGTGGCGATCAGTCCCTTGGCCGGCTTGTTGGCGCTTTCAATCAGGGCCTGTACGCCGATGGCGCCGTCCTGGCCGATCAGGTCGGTGAGCTGGGCCACGATTTCACCTTGCACGGCGTCCCGCCCCCAGACCAGGCCGGCGACCGCGATCACGATGATCAGCAGCGGCGCGATCGAAAAAACGGTGTAGTAGGAAATGGCGGCCCCCATGCTGGGGGCGTAGTCGTCAACCCAGGCGGTGACGGACTGCTTGGCGAGGTGGTAAAAAAGCTTGAAATGCACTGCGGTTCCTGGCGACCCCGGCAACGGCCGGTCAACCGTACAAAGTGTTTCAGATGAGCGGGGCGGGTGCCGTCGGCCCAGGCTGCAAGCCTTTGTAGGCGAGCTGCGACTGCGGCGGCGGCTCGCCTTGCTCCGCTTGCCACCGGGTCCATTGCCGATGGAGGAGAAAACCGTGGCTTGGCCCTTGTCCGTCGCACGGAGGCTGCTATAAAAAAAGGAGCTATGCGGGTTCTGCCCGGGCCGCACGGGGCCAGGCGCTGCGGGTAAAATGGCGGCGCCGGTGCTTGTTTTTCAGCCCGGCACCCCCAGTTCTGATGCATGACTACCACCCAAACCCCTTCTTCCAGCGCCAGCCTGACCGTGACCCACGTTCTTGCCGAACTGCTTGAGCGGCTGGAGCGCAGTGTCGAGCCGGTCGGGCCCGAGCAATACCTGTCTGTCGTGAATCACCTGGTCGAGGCCTTTGGCGACGCCCCTCCGGGCATCGAACTGGGGGCTTTGCTCGATACCCACCCGGCCGCGGCCGAGTTGTACGAAAATGTCAATTACCAGTACGCGGGCTTGTGCCGCTCTCCGCTGGAAAGTTCTCTCAGCGCCGAGCAGCAAGCCAGGCAAGTCATCGAGCGCGCCATGCGCTCATCCAACAAAGGAACCCCCTATGGCCAGAGCTGATGCCAAAACCACCGTCCTTGCTGACGGACTGCGTTACAAATCCAAGGTTTCGGGTTCGCCCTTTGTCGCGTCCGCTTCTTTTGGTGCCGCCACCATGTCCTGTTTCATGTGCGGCAAACACCGTCCCCGCTCGCAGATGGGCACACGCAAGGTGTTGGGCAAGTCCCATGCCGTGTGCGCGCCATCCTGCAAGGCGCTGGACGAAGCCAACAACAGCTGATTTCAGGCAGCAGACGGGGTACAGATGACGGATTCCCTGCACATCGTGTGCCCGCACTGCCACACGACCAACCGCGTCAACAGCGCGGATCTGGCCAAGGCTCCGGACTGCGGCAGCTGCCACAAGGCGCTGTTCACCGGGCACCCGGTCAACCTTGACGAAGCGGCGTTTGACCGCCACATCACGCGCAGCCAGATCCCGGTACTCATCGATTTCTGGGCGCCCTGGTGTGGCCCCTGCCTGCAGATGGCGCCGGCCTATGAACAGGCTGCCGCGCAGCTGGAGCCGGCCGTTCGTGTGGCCAAGGTGGACACCGAGGCCGCCCGCAATCTGGGCGCACGTTTCAATATCCGCAGCATCCCCACGCTGGCGCTCTTCCTCAACGGCCGCGAGGTCGCGCGCCAGCCCGGTGCCATGGGAGCGGCCGACATCGTGCGCTGGACACGGTCGCACCTGTCGTAGCCAACGCGAAGCCGTCGCGTTCTGCTATCAATATGGTAGCTGCTGGCGCCCATCGGTATTGGGCTGTGTGCCGATTTGATCTCAAAAACCGGAAGTAGCTGCGCCAGTTCAGGGGGATGTCCGTTTATGGCGTGCCGGTTGCCTGGCGCGGGGCTATTCTCAGCCCGATGTTTTCTTCGACAAGCTGCGCCACCGCCACCGCCACCGCCGCCCTGCCGGCAAGCCGCCTGCGCGCCGACCTCCCGATCGATACCGACACCCTGGTGACGCAGGGCCGGGTGGTGTTGCCCGCGCTGCTGGGTGCCGCCGAATGTGAGGCGGTCGCCGGGCTTTATCCGCAAACAGACCGTTTTCGCAGCCGCGTCGTGATGGCCCGGCATGGCTTTGGGCGCGGTCAATACCAGTATTTCAACTACCCGTTGCCGGCCCTGGTTCAGCAACTGCGCAGCTCGCTGTATCCCCGGCTGGTGGAGGTGGCCAACCGCTGGAACGAAGCCATGGGCATCGCCGCGCGTTATCCGCCCGAACATGCCTTGTTCCTCGCGCGTTGCCACGCGGCCGGCCAGAAGCGGCCGACGCCCTTGCTGTTGCAGTACGCGGAGGGCGACTACAACTGCCTGCATCAGGATCTGTACGGTGAACATGTGTTTCCCCTGCAGGTGGCGGTGCTGCTGTCGCGGCCGGGCGATGACTTCACCGGCGGCGAGTTCGTGCTGACCGAACAGCGCCCGCGCATGCAGTCCCGCCCCGAGGTGATTCCCCTGATGCAGGGCGACGCGGTGGTGTTTGCGGTGCACCACCGCCCGGTGCAGGGAAGCAGGGGTACTTACAGGGTCAACATGCGCCACGGCGTCAGCACGGTACGCTCGGGCCAGCGTCACACGCTCGGTGTGATTTTTCATGACGCGCAGTAGCGCCTGAATTTGCGCAGGAGAAACCAGGAGAAAGCTTGACCGCTGATCTTTTTGACGAGTTGCCCGTGGCGGTGTCGCGTGAAACGCTGGCACCGGGTGCCGCGTTGCTGCGCGGCTTTGCGCGCGAGGACGACGCGGCCCTGCTGCAAGCCATCACAGAGCTCACCCGCCTGTCGCCGTTTCGCCATCTGGTCACGCCGGGTGGCTACCGCATGTCGGTGGCCATGAGCAATTGCGGCGCGCTGGGCTGGGTGTCCGACCACAGCGGTTACCGCTACGACGCGCTGGACCCGCTGTCGGGCCAGCCCTGGCCAGCCATGCCGTCGGTCCTGCGGAGCCTGGCCGTGCGCGCCGCAGCGCAGGCCGGCTTTGCCGCCTTCGAGCCCGACGCCTGCCTCATCAACCGCTACGAGCCGGGTGCGCGGCTTTCGCTGCACCAGGACAAGGAGGAGCAGGATCTCTCGGCGCCCATTGTGTCAGTCTCTCTGGGCCTTCCCGCCGTGTTCCTGTTCGGGTCCAGCAGCCGCAGCGACAGGCCGCAACGTCATCGCCTGGTTCACGGCGACGTGGTGGTCTGGGGTGGGCCGGCGCGCCTGGCTTTTCATGGCGTGGCGCCGCTGGCCGATGGCGACCATGCGCTGCTGGGCCGGCGCCGCATCAACCTGACGTTTCGTCGTGCGGGCTGAGGTTGACAGTCAAATCGCCCTCCAACCCTTGTCAGACGGGCGCGAGCAGCTATAAAAGAAGGAGCAGACGGGCGGCATCTCCAGGGCCTCACCGGCGCATGCGGGCCGGCCTGCAACAGCGCGCTCCGGCGCAGGCCGACACCGCCAGCGCCCCTGCTGCGGGCCCCGGCCTGCGGAACCCGATTGTTACAATGCTGCCATGCACAAAGGCCTCGTCATGCGCTTGTCTGCCCCGGTGATCTTTCCGGGTTGCGGGCTGCCGCGCGGCTATTTCTGCTCTGTGACGCCGCCCTGAGCGTTCACTTGAGGCGCCTGGCGCCTGCGAGTCCGACGTGATCCGGCAGCCATCTGCTGCGGTGATCCCTTCCTCTTTTTCCCTTTCCAACGACAGCCAGGCATGCCCCGGGCTGCGCTCATTCCATTGAAAACACTTTACCCCTCCATCCGCCAGGACTGGTTCTCCAACATCCGCGGCGACCTGCTCGCCGGCCTGGTGGTGGCGCTGGCCCTGATTCCCGAGGCGATTGCCTTCTCCATCATTGCCGGTGTCGACCCGAAGGTCGGCCTGTATGCCTCGTTCAGCATCGCCGTGATCATTGCCTTCACCGGCGGCCGCCCGGGCATGATCTCGGCAGCCACCGGTGCCATGGCGCTGGTCATGGTCATGCTGGTCAAGGAGCATGGCCTGCAGTACCTGCTGGCCGCCACCATCCTGACCGGCGTGCTGCAGATCATTGCCGGCGCCTTGAAGCTGGGGGTGCTGATGCGTTTTGTCTCGCGTTCGGTCATCACCGGCTTTGTCAATGCGCTGGCCATCCTGATCTTTCTGGCGCAACTGCCCGAGCTCACCAACGTCAGCTGGGTGGTGTATGCCATGACGGCGGCGGGCCTGGTGATCATTTACGGCTTGCCCTACCTCACCCGGGCCGTGCCGTCGCCGCTGATCTGCATCGTGGTGCTCACCGGTGTGGCAATGGCGCTCAAGCTCGACATCCGCACCGTGGGCGATATGGGCCAGCTGCCCGACAGCTTGCCGGTGTTCCTCTTGCCCGACGTGCCTTTGAACCTGGAGACGCTGAAGATCATCTTCCCCTATGCCGCCACGCTGGCCGTGGTCGGCTTGCTCGAATCGATGATGACCGCCTCGATTGTTGACGAATTGACCGACACCGGCAGCAACAAGAACCGCGAGTGTGTGGGGCAGGGCGTGGCCAACATTGCCACCGGTTTCATAGGCGGCATGGCGGGCTGCGCGATGATCGGCCAGTCGGTGATCAATGTGAAATCGGGCGGGCGCGGGCGCCTGTCTACTTTTGTGGCCGGCTTGTTCCTGCTGATCCTCATTGTTTTCCTCGGCCCCTGGGTCAAGCAGATCCCCATGGCCGCGCTGGTGGCCGTGATGATCATGGTCAGCATAGGCACCTTCAGCTGGGACTCGGTCCGCAAGTTGCGCGAGCACCCGCCGAGCTCTTCCGTCGTGATGATCGCCACCGTGCTTGTCACCGTGGCCACCCACGACCTGGCCAAAGGGGTGTTTGTCGGTGTGCTGCTGTCCGGCATCTTCTTTGCCCACAAGGTCGGGCGGGTGCTGCGCGTGGACCGAGCGAGCGACAACGAAGGCCGGGTGCGCACCTATGGCGTTGTTGGCCAGGTGTTTTTTGCATCCTCCGAGGCCTTCATCGCTTCCTTTGATTTCAAGGAAGTGGTCGAGCAGGTGCGTATTGACCTGAGCCGCGCGCATTTCTGGGACATCACCGCCGTCAGTGCACTCGACAAGGTGGTGCTCAAGTTCAGGCGCGAGGGCACGCCGGTGGAAGTGATCGGCCTGAACGAAGCCAGCACCACGCTGATGGACCGCTTCGCGATCCACGACAAGCCGGGCGCTGTTGAAAAACTCATGCACTGACTCGGGAGACAAAAAAATGAACAAGGTTTACGCCTGCATTGACGGGCTTGCCAACACCACCGCCGTGATCGACTGGGCCGCCTGGTCCTCGCTGCGGCTCGATGTCCCGCTGGAACTGCTGCATGTGCTGGAGCGCAACCCTGAGCGGCCTCAGGTCACCGACTACAGCGGCGCCATCGGGCTGGGCACGCAGGAGGCCCTGCTCGAGCAACTGAGCGTTCTGGACGAGCAGCGCGGCAAGCTGGCGCAGGAAGCCGGTCGCCGGCTGCTGGCCGCCGCGCGTGAGCGGGCTGCTGCCGCCGGTGTGTCCCAGCCTGACGGCCGCCTGCGGCATGGTGACCTGCTCGACACGGTGCTCGAGATGGAGCCCGATGCGCGCCTGTTTGTGCTCGGTGAGCACTACCACGCGAGCGAGGCTTCGAAGATTCACCTGGACCACCATGTCGAGCGGGTGATCCGTTCGGTCAAGCGGCCGGTGCTGGTGGCGACGGGTGAGCAGTTCGACGCACCCCGGCGTGTGGTCATGGCGTTTGACGGCAGCCCGACTGCGCGCAAGACCGTGGAGACGGTGGCGCGCAGCCCCTTGCTGGCCGGCCTGCCGGTGCTGGTGGCCATGGCCGGTGTGGACACCACGCTGGCACGCCAGCGGCTCAAGGAGGCCCGGCAGGCCCTGACAGCTGCGGGATTTGACGCCGAGGTCGAGCTTGTGGCCGGTGAGCCGGAAGAGGTGTTGCCGGCATTGGTCCAGGCCCAGGGTGCGGCCTTGCTGGTGATGGGTGCCTACGGGCACTCGCGCATCCGCCAGCTGATTGTCGGCAGCACGACCACCACGCTGCTGCGGCTGAGCAAGGTGCCGGTGCTGATTCTCCGCTAGCCGGGCCGCCTAGGTTTTCATTTCCTTTTCCAGCGCCAGGCGGAACGCTTCGAGCTTGGCGTGGTAGTCGGCGGCTTCGCCGTAGGCCAGGAACCGCTCGTAGCGCGCGTGGGAACTGAACAGCTGGCGCGCGTGTTTGATGGGGCAGAAATACTGCTCGGTGCGTGCCACGATTTCGGCCGCGTAGGCGATCAGCCCGTTGGCATAGGAGCAGTAGGTGCAGTGAAAACGCTCGAAGGCGTTGAGGTAGGCCAGGTGCTGGCGATCCAGGGCGATGTAGTCGGCACGCCTTACCTTGGCAATCCTGTAGATGGGAAAGCAGCTGGCCTGGTACAGGGTGACGCAGAGATCCAGCAGCACCAGCGGAACAATCAGGCTGTAGATGATGGGCCCGGTCAGGAAGTTCTGCGGGCGGTCCGTCACGATCCAGCGCCACAGGCTGCGTTTGAGTTTGCGGTGGGTTTCGCGGATCGAGCCCTCGAATTCCACCCGTTTGCCCTTGAACTGGTAGAACAGCTGAGTCTCCTGTTCCCGCAGTGCGGCGCGCAGCTCGTCTTCCAGCGTGGTGATCTGACCGAGCAGCTCTTTGATTTTGGGATTCACGGTTTTTTCCAGTAGGGGTGCGGGGCGCAAGGTGATGGCGAGCCATTATTGATGTTTTTTCCGGGCGCAAGGCCGTCGCGGCATGCGCCTGCTGCTTGTCCTCACGCCGCGCAATGTCAAACAGGGTTCGCATAATGGTTGAGCCCCTTTATGGGTCCCGCCAGTCTGACCATTTTCAGGAGAACTCCATGGCTCAATACCGCATCGCCGTTGTCGTCGGCAGCATCCGCAAGGATTCATTCAACAAAAAGCTCGCGCTGGCGCTTGAAAAACTGTTCCCGGCAGACTTCAGCTTTACCCATGTGCGCATCGACGACCTGCCACCCTACAACCAGGATGACGACGGCAATCCCTCGGCGCAGGTGACGCGCCTGAAGGGCGAGATCACGGCGGCCCAGGGCTTGCTGTTTTTCACGCCCGAATACAACCGTTCGATTCCCGGCGTCCTGAAAAACGCGATTGACCATGCCTCCCGCCCTTACGGCAAAAGCGTGTGGAACGGCAAGCCTGCGGGTGTGCTGGGCGCTTCCGTCGGTCCCATCGGCACGGCGCTGGCGCAGCAGCACCTGCGCAACATCCTGGCCTACCTGAACGTGCCCACGCTGGGCCAGCCCGAGGCCTTCATCCACAACAAGGAAGGGCTGTACGACGCGGCCGGGAACATCGGCGAGGCCAGCCTGGCGTTTTTGCAGGGCTGGGTCAACGCCTATGTGGACTGGGTGAAAAAGCACGCCTGAGCTTCTGTCCCGCGCAAAGAAAAAAGCCCGCAGTGCGGGCTTTTTTCATGGGGGCAGCTCTCAGGCCTGCCGGGTTCAGGCGGCGAGGGCGGCCTGCGCTTCGTTGGCGGCGTTGGCCTGCGTCGCAATGTCAGCGGTGGCAGCGGCCAGGGCAGCGGCTTTGGCCGCGTCACCCATGGCCAGGCCTTCGGCGCGCACAAAACGCACGTCCGTGATGCCGAAGAAGCCGAACACGGTCTTCAGGTAGCTTTCCTGGTGCTCCATCGCATTGCCGGCGTCGCTGGTCGAATAGACACCGCCGCGGGCAGACGCCACGATCACGGTCTTGCCGCCGGCCAGGCCGACCGGGCCCTTGTCGGTGTAGGTGAAAGTGCGGCCGACCTGGGCGATGCGGTCAATCCAGGCCTTGAGCTGGCTGGGGATGGAGAAGTTGTACAGCGGTGCGCCCACCACAATCACGTCGGCGGCGAGAAACTGGGACACCAGCGCTTCGGAGACCGCGTTTTCGCGCTTTTGCGCGTCGCTCAGGTCGCTGCCGGCGGGCATGCGAAAACCCAGGGACTCGGCCGACAGGTGGCTGGGGGTGTCCACGGCCAGGTCGAGGTAGCTGACGTCGGTGGCCGGGTGGCCGGCGCGCCAGGAGTCGACGATCTGGGCGGTCAATTGGCGCGACACGGAGTTGCCGCCGAGGATGCTGGAGTCGATGTGCAGAAGCTTGGTCATGAAGGGTTCCTTGAAGGTGTGAATCGGGGATGGATCGGTTGTTGGCCGTATTCACCATGAATCGCAGCCATGAATAGATTGTGTGGGTGGATCCATTCATTGATAAGATGGCAAAAATGCGATACATCGTCCTACCAGCAGGACAATAAACACACGAAACAACAACTTGGGAGCCGCCCATGCAGGACCTGAACGACATGCTGTATTTCGCCGAAGTGGCCGAGCGCGGCGGCTTTGCGGCGGCGGGCCGGGCGCTGGGCCTGCCCAAGTCGCGGCTATCGCGCCGGGTGGCCGAACTGGAGGCGCGGCTTGGCGTGCGGCTGCTGCAGCGCACCACCCGCAAGCTCTCGCTGACCGACGCGGGCGAGCTCTACCTGCGCCACTGTGTGGCCATGCGCGACGAGGCCCTGGCCGCCGGCGAGGCCGTGGCGCAGATGCAAAGCGAGCCGCGCGGGACGCTGCGCATCAGTTGCCCGGTGACCCTGGCGCAGGGCACGCTGGGCTACCTGATTCCGCAGTACCTGGCCCAGCACCCGCATGTGAAGCTGGACATGCGGGTGACCAACCGGGTGGTGGACTTGGTGGAAGAGGGCATGGATGTGGCGCTGCGGGTGCGGCCCACCCTGGACGACAGCGGCAGCCTGGTCGTCAAGCAGCTGGGCGCCTCCTGCAGCTACCTGCTGGCCAGTCCGGAACTGCTCAGGCGGCAGGGTGCGCCCGCCACGCCCGATGACCTGAAAAACCTCGACACGGTGGCCATGTCGGCCACCGAGGGGCGCAGCGCCTGGGAACTGCTGGGCCCGCAGGGGCAGGAGTTTGTGTTGCAGCACCAGCCGCGTTATGTGGCCGACGACCTGCAGACCCTCAAGCTGGCCGTGCTGGCCGGCACCGGCATGAGTTTTTTGCCGGAGATGCTGTGCACGGCAGAACTGCAGGCCAGGCTGCTGGTGCCGGTGCTGCCCGGCTGGGCATTGCGGCCGGGCATGGTGCATGCCGTGTTTCCCTCCCGCCGGGGCCAGGTGCCGGCGGTGCGCAGTTTTCTGGATTTTCTGGGTGACCACCTGAAGTCCGATGTGCTGGCCTTGTAAGTCGCTCGTTTTTTGATAGCGGCTTGCGCAGGTGGGATAAGGGCCAAGGCCCTATTTTGCTTTCAACGTTCCAAGACAGACAGGCTCCTGGCGCAAAGCGCGAGCAGCCTCAAACCGGGTTAGTTATATCGTTATGCCATATAAATTTAAAACGATATATTCTTTTGAGTTTTAAAGACGACTCCCCACAATGCATTTTTGAATACAAATGCACAGGAGTCCTCATGGCAACACCCCAACCCGCCGACACTTCGTTTGTCCCCTGACGATTGGGCAGGCCAGTGCGCTTCATCATCGTTCCCGGCTGGCGCGACTCCGGCCCCGGCCACTGGCAAAGCCTGTGGGCCGGGCGCATGGATAACGCCGTGCGTGTGCAGCAGGACGACTGGATCACACCCAGCCGCCAGGCGTGGGTGGCCTCGATGGCCCGCACCATCCTGCTGCAAACCGAACCGGTCGTCATCGTGGCGCACAGCCTGGGCTGCATTGCCACCACGCACCTGCCGGCCGATGCGGCAGCACGCATTCACGGCGCCTTGCTGGTGGCCCCGGCCGACCCGGAGCGCCGCTCCATCCTGAGCGACTTCGCGCCCGTGCCCGCCCGCAAGCTGCCTTACCGCAGCGTGCTGGTGGCCAGCAGCAACGACCCGTACTGCCCGGTGCGCCTGGCGGGCGCCTATGCGCGGGCCTGGGGCAGCGAGTTTGTGCGCATCCAGAACGGCGGCCACATCAACGTTGAATCGGGCCACGGCGAATGGCCGCTGGGCGCGGCCCTGCTGCAGTCGCTGGCCGGTGACGTGGATGTCGCCACCCGCCTTCATTCCTCTCACCTTTCTTCTTCTTCTTTTTCATTTTCTTCTCTGGAAACTGTATGACCACGCAACGCAGACTCAAACTCCTCCTGGCTTCCCTCGCCCTGGCCACCGGCGGCCTGGCTTCGGCCCAGACCCTGCTCAACGGCTCCTATGACGTGGCGCGCGAGTTCTACAAGGACTACAACGCGGCCTTCATCGCCCACTACAAGAAAACCACCGGCAAGGACGTCAAGATCGACCAGTCGCACGCCGGCTCCAGCGCCGTGGCGCGTTCGGTGGCCGACGGCCTGGACGCTGACGTGGTGACCATGAACACCACGACCGACATCGAGTTTCTGGCCGACAAGGGCCTGGTCGCCAAGGACTGGACGAAACGCTTCCCCAACGACGCCTCGCCCACCACCTCCACCATGGTGTTCCTGGTGCGCAAAGGCAACCCCAAAGGCATCAAGGACTGGGCCGATCTCGTCAAGCCCGGCGTGCAGGTCATCGTGGTCAACCCCAAGACCGGCGGCAACGGCCGCATGGCCTACCTGGCGGCCTGGGGCTCGGTGCGCAAGAGCGGCGGCAGCGATGCCCAGGCCGCGGACTTTGTCGGCAAGCTCTACAAAAACGTGCCCATCCTGGCCAAGGGCGGCCGCGACGCCACTTCCATCTTCCTGCAGCGCAACACGGGTGACGTGCTGATCACGTTTGAATCCGAGGTGCTGTCGGTGAACCGCGAGTTCGGCGAAGGCAAGGTTGATGCGGTGTATCCCTCGTCCAGCATCGTGGCCGAGAACCCGGTCGCCGTGGTCGAACGCACGGTCGCCAAAAAGGGCACGGGCGAACTGGCCAGGGCCTACCTGGCCTATCTGTATTCGGACGAAGGCCAGGAGATCGCCGCCAAACATGCGATTCGCCCGCGTTCGGCGGCCGTGCTCAAGAAATATTCCAGTGTGTTCAAGCCAATCCAGCAATTCACGGTGAAGGACTACTTCGGCTCGCTCGGCGAAGCGCAGAAAGTCCATTTCAACGACGGCGGCCAGTTCGACAAGCTTTACATCGTCAAGTAACTGGCCCCCACGCTTTTCGCTTCGCGTAATGCGCTGCCCCCCGAGGGGGCTATTTTTCCTAGGGGCGGCCCGTCGGAAAAATGCCATGCCTGAGTTGAACAAAAAAAATGACAAAAAAATCTGCGAAAAAGGTGCTGCCGGGCTTCGGCCTGACGCTGGGCTACACGCTGTTCTACCTCAGCATCATCGTGCTGATCCCCTTGTCGGCGCTGCTGTTCAAGACCTTCTCGCTGAGCTGGGAGCAGTTCGTGACAGCGGTGACTTCCCCGCGCGTGATGGCGTCCTACCGCCTGACCTTTGGCGCCTCGCTGTTTGCTGCGCTGGTGAACCTGGTGTTCGGCCTGCTGCTGGCCTGGGTGCTGGTGCGCTACAAATTCCCCGGCAAAAAAATTGTCGATGCGCTGGTGGATCTGCCGTTTGCCCTGCCCACCGCGGTGGCTGGCATTTCGCTGACCGCCATCCTGGCCGGCAACGGCTGGATCGGGCAATACCTGGAACCGCTGGGCATCAAGCTGGCCTTCACGCCGGCTGGCGTGGTGATCGCGCTGATCTTCATCGGCCTGCCGTTTGTGGTGCGCACGGTGCAGCCGGTGCTGGAAGATGCCGAGAAGGAACTGGAAGAGGCCGCGACCTCACTGGGTGCGACGCGCCTGCAGATTTTCACCAAGGTGATCCTGCCGCACATCACGCCGGCGTTGCTGACCGGGTTTGCCATGGCCTTTGCGCGCGCCATCGGTGAATACGGCTCGGTGATTTTCATCGCCGGCAACATGCCCATGATTTCCGAGATCACGCCGCTGATCATCATCGGCAAGCTCGAGCAGTACGACTACGCCGGCGCCACCGCCGTGGCCGTGGTGATGCTGGTGATTTCCTTTGCGCTGCTGCTGGTCATCAACGGCCTGCAGGCCTGGCAGCGCCGCAACGCGGGAGCACCGGCATGACTGATAGAGCCCCCATGCTCGGCCCTGGCGTGTCCTCGCTGCCCCCCGAGGGGGCTGTGCTTGCTCTGGGCGGCCCTTCGCGGCGCACGTCCCCTGTTCGGTCCGGTACCACCGAAGCGCCCTGGGTGCGCTACACCCTGATCACCATTGCACTGGGTTTTGTGCTGCTGTTTTTGGTGCTGCCGCTGGCGGCGGTGTTCACCGAAGCACTGCGCAAGGGTTTTGGCGCTTACCTCGCCGCGCTGAAAGAGCCCGACGCCTGGGCAGCCATCGAACTCACCTTGATTGCCGCGGCGATTGCCGTGCCCCTGAACCTGGTGTTCGGTGTCTCGGCCGCCTGGGCGATTGCCAAGTACGAGTTTCGCGGCAAGTCCTTTCTCACCACGCTGGTGGACCTGCCGTTTTCGGTCTCGCCCGTGGTGGCCGGCCTGATGTATGTGCTGGTCTTCGGCGCGCAGGGCTGGTTCGGCCCCTGGCTCGCGGCCAACGACATCAAGATCATTTTTGCGGTGCCCGGCATTGTGCTGGCCACGGTGTTCGTGACCTTTCCCTTCATCGCACGCGAGCTGATCCCGCTGATGCAGGCGCAGGGCAGCGACGAAGAGCAGGCCGCCATCGTGCTGGGCGCCACCGGCTGGCAGACCTTCCGGCATGTGACCCTGCCCAACATCAAGTGGGGCCTGCTGTACGGCGTGATTTTGACGAACGCCCGCGCCATGGGCGAGTTCGGCGCGGTGTCGGTGGTGTCCGGCCACATCCGCGGGCAGACCAACACCTTGCCGCTGCACGTGGAGATTCTCTACAACGAGTACCAGTCGGTGGCCGCCTTTGCGGTGGCTTCGCTGCTTGCGCTGCTGGCCCTGGTCACCTTGCTGATCAAGTCGGTGGCCGAGTGGCGCGCCGGGCAGGAAGAAAAAACTGCCGCGGCTTTGCCGCCCGAGAGGCCGCCGGCCACCATCACCGCCGGTGCGACCTGAACACAAGAAACGGAATCCATCATGAGTATTGAAATCCGCAACATCAGCAAACACTTCGGCAACTTCCAGGCGCTCGGCGACGTGAGCCTGGACATCGCCTCGGGCGAACTGGTCGCCTTGCTCGGCCCTTCGGGCTGCGGCAAGACCACCTTGCTGCGCATCATTGCTGGCCTCGAAACGGCTGACCAGGGCAGCATTTTGTTCAGCGGCGAAGACACGACCGATGTGCATGTGCGCGAGCGTCAGGTCGGGTTTGTGTTCCAGCATTACGCGCTGTTCCGCCACATGACGGTGTTCGAAAACGTCGCCTTCGGCCTGCGTGTCAAGCCGCGTGGCCTGCGCCCCAGCGACGTCGACATCAAGAGGAAGGTGCACGACCTGCTGGGCCTGGTGCAGCTCGACTGGCTGGCCGATCGTTTCCCGTCGCAGCTCTCGGGTGGGCAGCGCCAGCGGATTGCGCTGGCACGCGCACTGGCGGTTGAACCCAAGGTACTTCTGCTCGACGAACCTTTCGGCGCGCTCGACGCCAAGGTGAGAAAAGAGTTGCGGCGCTGGCTGCGCCGCCTGCACGACGACCTGCATGTCACCAGCATTTTTGTGACGCACGACCAGGAGGAAGCGCTCGAAGTCGCCGACCGCGTGGTGCTGATGAACCAGGGCAAGGTCGAGCAGATCGGCTCGCCGCAGCAGGTCTGGGACCACCCGGCCAGTCCCTTTGTGTACGGCTTTCTCGGTGACGTCAACCTTTTCCACGGCCGTGCGCACGAAGGCAAGATCCAGCTCGAAGGCATGCGCCTGGAGGCGCCCGAACACAGCGGCGCGCAAAACGCGAAAGCTTTCGCCTATGTGCGTCCGCACGACTTCGATGTGCAGCGTTATTCGCCAGGCGCCAAAGGCATTGCGGCCCAATTGAGCCGCGCAATTGTCATCGGGCCGATTGCCCGGCTGGAACTGACACCGTCTGAAGACAGCGGTCAGGCCGACCCGCTGATCGAAGTGCAGATGCCCTCGCAGCAATACCGCGACATGGGTCTGCACGAAGGAGAACTGCTGGTGGTAACACCGCGTAACGCGCGGGTGTTTGTGGATGCGGGGGAGGGGATTTGAACCTGACGAATAAAAAGAGACTCTGCTCACACGGACGTAGGACGCTACCTTACAAAACCGGCCAGTGATCCGCAGGGAAAATTTATTCAAAGCTGCTGCTTCGGGCCTTGAGCCGCCCTTTGTGAAGCGAGCTTTTGATATTTCAGTTCAATCACTTTTAATCCATTTACCCGGGAGTCCCATGTTGAAAAACACCCTTGCTTTTGCCCTCATTTCAGCCAGTGCCTTGGGCCTGAGCGCCTGCGACGTCAAAAAAACCCAGGAAGGCAACATCACTGTGCCTAAAGTTGAAATCACCAAAACCCAGGAGGGCGACGTCACGCTGCCCAAGTACGACGTCAAGACCCCGGACATTACGGTGGGCACCACTGAAAAAACGGTTGCGGTCCCAACCGTCAAGGTGGAAGAGAAAAAAGTTGAAGTGCCCACCGTGACGGTGACGCCGGCCAAATAAATATCATTCCTGTGTCTTCAGGGTGCCGCGCGGAGTTTTCCGCCGCGGCACTTTTTATTTCTGCACGCAACGCATGTCCCAAGGCAAGAGGCAGGGAACTTATCGCCGTCTAAACTCCCGAACCACCGACAATCCGCAGATTGAAGAAAAAAAGGACCGTGATGTTGTTGACGTATTTCCAAACCGCGCCGCGCCGTGTGCTGGCCCTGGTGTGTGCAGGCTGTGTGGCCATGCTGGCTTTCGGGCTCTACCTGCAGCATGTGGTCGGGCTGGAGCCTTGCCCCATGTGCATTGTGCAGCGTTATGCGCTGGTGCTGGTGGCGGTGGTTGCCGGTGTGACGGCTTTCGCGCGCGGCAAAGGGCTGCTCATGACGGGTTCGGCGGTGACGCTGCTGGTGGCCGGTTTCGGTGCTTTTGTCGCCGCACGCCAGAGTTTCCTGCAGTGGTACCCGCCTGAAGTCGCCTCCTGCGGGCGTGATTTTTACGGAATGATCGAGACTTTTCCGCTGCAGCGGGTGATCCCGATGATTTTCAAGGGCAGCGGCGACTGCACCAAGATCGACTGGACCTTTCTGGGCCTGTCGATTGCCAACTGGTCCTTCCTGTGTTTTGCCGGCATTGCGCTGCTGATGCTGGTCCTGCTGGTGGCGCAGGGGCGCAGGCCGGCCGTTGCGCGTCGCCTGGCCTGAGCTTCAGGGCGGAAGTGGCGCGACCTGCGCCGGCACCAGCAGGATTTCAATGCTGCCACCCGGGTTGTGGCTTTTCAGCCGCAATTCGTCCTGGGTCAGGCTCAGGATGTCGGTTTTGTACTCCTGCGCTTCCTCGATCATGGTGAGCTTGCCGTTGGTGTAGGTCCAGGCACCGAAGGCAGCCTTGCTGTTGGGCGAGGTGACCACCAGCGTGCCGTCCGACAGGAACGCGTACAGCGTGCCCGGTGCCACCCCGGTGGACAGGCTGACTTCCCACACCTTGTTGATGAAACTCGGCTTCACGTTGGCGAGGGAGGGCCTGGGTGTATGGGCCGGGTCAACGGGTTCGGGCTCTTTCGAGCAGGCCGCAACCAGCAAAAACACAGCCAGGCAACAGGCCCGCCGCAGTGAATTGTTCATCGTGGGTGACTCCAAAACAAAGGATTCTCCCCTGAGGCCGGAAAAGGTGTAATACTGTACATATAAACAGTATTTTAGACCTTTTCTTTCCATGCTTTCACTTTCTTCCGTCACCTCCGCACCGTCCTGGCCGCCAGGTCTGGCGCTGAACGCCGACGTCTGGCGTGCCGCCGAGCTGGGCAGCCACAGCCAGCCCGCGCTGGACACCGGGTATGCGGCGCTCAACCAGGTGTTGCCCGGTGGCGGCTGGCCGCAAGGCGCGCTGGTGGAAATGCTGCAGCCGCAGGCCGGCCAGCATGAGTGGGGCCTGCTGGCGCCCGCGCTGGCCGCCGTGCAGGCCGCGGCGCCGGCCAAGCTGGTGGTGCTGGTGGGTGCGCCATGGTTGCCGTTCGGCCCGGCGCTGGGCGCGCGCCAGCTCGACATGCAGCGTGTTCTCTGTGTGCACGGCCAGGGGCCGGCGCTGCTGTGGGCCACACGCGAAGCCCTGCAGTGTGCCGACGTGGCCGCCGTGCTGGCCTGGCTGCCCGATGCGCGCAGCGCCCATTTGCGCCGCCTGCAGATGGCCGCACATGCGCACAGCCAGTTGCTGTTTGTGTTCCGCCCGCTGCGCGCGCAGCTCGAGTCTTCACCCGCGCCGCTGCGCCTGTTGCTCGAAGGTGCGGCGGCCGAAGAGGGCAACCTGCGGGTGCATGTGCTCAAGCGGCGCGGCCCGCCGCTGGCCGCGCCGCTGCTGCTGGCCACGCGGCCGGCGCGCCTGTCGGCCCTGCTGGCGGCCAGCCGCGAACGTGCACGCCGCCGCCGCGAGGAAGTTGCGGTCCTGCTGCCCCGGCTGCAGCCGGCCCCGGCGCGTGTGGCTTTGGTACCCGGGGAGGAGGCCCATGCACTGCTGGATCGCATTGCAAACAGCCATCACCACTGAGCCCGGGTCGGCGCTGATGGACGAGGCCGCGCTGCAGCGCACCGTGGCCAGCCTGGCGCTGGGCTTCACGCCGCGCGTGGCGCTGGTCGACGAGGCCGTGCTGCTGGACGTGACCGGCAGCCTGCGCCTGTTTGGCGGGCTGGCGCGGCTGATGCAGCTGCTGGCGCAGCGGATCACACGATTCTTTGAGTCAAATCGGGCTCTGGCCCTTTTGCAGTATGCGCAAGGCGCTACATCCTTCATAGCACTGGGGCGCCTGCGCCATGCTGCCGGCACGCCGGGGCAGGGCCGCACGCGGGTGGCCGACCTGCCCATGCACACCTTGACTGCGGCGCGTCCGCACCTGGGCGTGCTCGAGCGCATCGGCTGCCGCAGCTGGGACGACCTGCTGCGCCTGCCGCGCGACGGCGTGGCCCGGCGTTTTGGTGCGGAGCTGCTGGAGGCGCTGGACCGGGCGCGCGGCAGCCTGCCCGACAACCACGACTGGCTGGTGCTGCCCGAACACTTCGAGGAAAAAATCGAGCTCAACGCGCTGGTCACACACGGCCCGGCATTGATGGCCGGTGCCGAACGGCTGCTGGCCGGCCTGCACGCCTGGCTGCTGGGGCGGCAAAGCGGCATCTGCGCACTGCGGCTCACCTGGCACCTGGACAAACGCCGCGACGTGCCGCCCACCGGCGAGATGGACGTGCGCACCGCCCAGCCCGCACAGGACCTGCGCCACGTCACGCGCCTGATCGCCGAGCAGCTTGCGCAGCAAAAGCTGCCGGCGCCGGTGCATTCCCTGAGCCTGCGCTCGCTGGTCACCGAGCCGCTGGTGGACGCGGCCGCTGCCACCACCAGCCTGCTGATGGAGGCGCGTCAGCAGGGCGACAGCGCGGTGGAACTGATCGAACGCCTGAGCGCCCGCCTGGGGCCGGCGCAGGTGCAGGCCTGGCAGCCCTGCGCCGACCACCGGCCCGAGCAGATGCAGCACTGGGTCCATGCCCAGGGCGCTATTCAATCCATAGCTGCTGGCGCCCGCCGCACAAGGGCCAGAGGCCAAAAAGGCTTGGAAAAAGCGGAAAAAACGGAGAAAACGGAGAAAACGGAGAAAACGGAGAAAGGGGAGGCCAGAGCCGACGCTCTCTACCCGACCTGGCTGCTGCCCGAACCGCTGCGGCTGGCGGCGGTGGGCGACAGCCCGGTGTACCAGGGGCCGCTGCTGCGGCTGGCCGGCCCGCAGCGTCTGGAGGCCAGCGGCTGGCTGATGAGCGGTGAAGCGGCCAGCGTGCGCAGCAAGCCCGCAGCGATTCGCGACTACTTCATCTACCGCAGCCAGCAGGCGGGTTTGCTGTGGATTTTCAGCGAGCGTTTGCCGGTGCCGCAGCCGGCAGACATGCAGCGGCGCGCCTGGTACCTGCACGGTTTTTTTGCCTGAGGAACCGGTGTGTTCAACGGACCGCTTCCCGACTATGCCGAGCTGCATGTACTGAGCAATTTCAGCTTCCAGCGCGGCGCTTCGCACGCCGAAGAGCTGGTCGAGCGCGCCGCCGGCCTGGGTTACCGCGCGCTGGCCATCACCGACGAATGTTCGGTGGCCGGCGTGGTGCGCGCCCATGTGGCGGCCAAGAAACACGGGCTCCAGCTGCTGCCCGGGGCCGAGTTTTTTGTGCAGGCGGCGCATGCCTTCCGGCTGGTGGTGCTGCCGCACAATGCCGCCGGCTGGGGCAACCTGTGCGAGTTCATCACCGCGGCCAGGCAGGCCGGTGATCTTCTCGAAAAAGGCAGCTACCGCGTGGCGCTGGGGGGCAGCGATTTTTCGCTGCTGACCGATTGCGAAGTGCTGCTGGTTCCCTTGCCGTCTGCTATCGATACTGAAGCACTCTGCGCACATGCCGCCTGGGCTGGCGGCCTGTTTGGCTTGCAGGCCTGGCTGGCCGTCGAGCTGCTGCAGAGCCTGGACGACGCGCTGCGCCTGCAGCAGTTGCAGGCGGTGGCGCAGCGCACGGGTATCCGTCTGGTGGCGGCTGGCAGCGTGCGCATGCATGTGCGCTCGCGCAAGCCGCTGCACGACGTGATGACGGCCATCCGTCTGGGTAAAACCGTGCATGAATGCGGCTTTGCCCTGCAGGCCAATGCCGAAGCGCATTTGCGCCCGCGCATGCGCCTGGCCGACCTTTACCCGCCCGAGCTGCTGCGCGCCACCCTGGAGGTGGCCGCGCGTTGCAGCTTCAGCCTGGACGAGATCCGCGACCTGTACCGCTACCCGCTGGGCGACATGGTGCCGCAAGCGGAAACACCGGCCCAGTGCCTGCGCCGACTGACCGCCGAGGGGGCGCAGGAGCGTTACCCCGACGGCGTGCCGGAAAAGATCCAGACCCAGATCAACCACGAACTGGCCCTGATTGAAGAACTCGGCTACGAGATGTACTTCATCACCGTGCACGACATCGTGCGTTTTGCACGGCAGCAGGGCATTTTGTGCCAGGGGCGGGGTTCCGCCGCCAACTCGGCTGTCTGTTACTGCCTGGCCGTGACGGCCGTCAACCCGGCGGAAAGCCAGTTGCTGTTCGAACGTTTCATCAGCCGCGAACGGCGTGAGCCGCCCGACATCGACGTGGACTTCGAACACCAGCGGCGCGAGGAAGTCATCCAGTACATCTACGCCAAATACGGCCACGACCGCGCGGCGATTGCCGCCACCGTGATCAGCTACCGTCCGCGCAGCGCCATCCGCGACGTGGGCAAGGCGCTGGGCGTGGCGCCCGAACTGGTCGAGCAGCTGGCCAAAGAACATTTCTGGTTTGACGGCAGCGAAGCGCTGGAGAAAAAGCTCGCCGAAGCCGGCCTGCAGCAGGACCCCGGGCCGGTGCTGCAGTGGCTGGATTTGTCGGTGCAGCTGATCGGTTTTCCGCGCCACCTGAGCCAGCATGTGGGCGGCTTTGTGCTGACCCAGGGCAAACTCACGCGCCTGGTGCCCATCCAGCCGGCGTCCATGGAAGACCGCCGCATCATCCAGTGGGACAAGGACGACCTAGACGCCATGGGCCTGCTGAAAGTCGACGTGCTGGCGCTGGGCATGCTCTCGGCCATACGCCGCTGCCTGCAGCTGGTGGACCAGTTGCGCGGCGGCCAACTGCAGATGCACCAGATTCCGGGTGACGACGTGCCCACCTACGACATGATCTGCGCGGCCGACACGGTGGGCGTGTTCCAGATCGAAAGCCGCGCGCAGATGTCGATGCTGCCGCGCCTGCAGCCGCGCATCTACTACGACCTGGTGGTGGAAGTGGCCATTGTTCGGCCTGGGCCCATCCAGGGCGGCATGGTGCACCCCTACCTGCGCAACCGCGAGAGGGTCCGCAAGGGCGGCGCCATTGCCTACCCCTATCCGGAACTCAAGGACGCGCTGGGCCGCACGCTGGGCGTGCCGATTTTCCAGGAGCAGGTCATGCAGATCGCCATGATCGCGGCCAAATTCACCGCCGACGAGGCCGACGATTTGCGCCGCTCCATGGCGGCCTGGAAACGCAAGGGCGGGGTCGAACGTTTTCACGACCGCCTGGTCAACGCGATGACGGCACGTGGGTATGACGCCACTTTTTCGGAAAACATCTTCAGCCAGATCCGCGGTTTTGGCGAGTACGGCTTTCCGGAAAGCCATGCCGCCAGTTTTGCCAAGCTGGTGTATGTGAGCTGCTGGCTCAAGTGCCACGAGCCCGCGTGTTTCCTGGCGGCCCTGCTCAACTCCCAGCCCATGGGGTTTTATGCGCCGTCACAGCTGGTGCAGGACGCGCGCCGCCACGGGGTGGAGGTGCGTGCGGTGGACGTGACCTGCAGCGCGTGGGATTGCACGCTGGAGACGGCGGACGACGTGGCCCGGTTGCCGCAGTATCCAGGCATCCATCCCGGCCAACCCGCCATCCGCCTGGGCCTGCGTCTGGTGGCGGGCCTGCCGGAAGCGGCGGCGCTGCGCATCGGGGAAGCCCGTGCGCAAGCGCCTTTCACCTCGACCGAAGACCTGGTCTCGCGCGCGCAGCTCGGCACGCGCGAGATCAACGCGCTGGCCGCCGCCGACGCGCTGCGGCCCCTGGCCGGCCACCGGCGCCAGCAGGTCTGGGAGGCCTCGGCCATCGCGCCCGCACCTGCCTTGCTCAAGGCCGTGCCCACGCATGAAACACCGCTGGTGTTGCCGCAGACGCCCGAAGGCGAAAACATCCTGTTCGACTACCAGTCCACCGGCCTGACGCTGCGCCGCCATCCGCTGGCCTTGCTGCGGCCGCGCCTTGCCAGGCGCGGGCTGCTGAGCGCCGGTGAATTGAACGCCTTGCCCAATGGCCGGGAGGTGGCGGCCTGCGGCATTGTCACGGTGCGCCAGCAGCCGCAAACCGCCAAGGGCACCATCTTTGTCACGCTCGAAGACGAGACCGGCCCGGTCAACGTGATTGTCTGGAAATCACTGCGTGACACCCAGCGCCAGGAGGTGCTGCATGCGCGCCTGCTGGCGGTGTACGGTGTCTGGCAGCGCAGCGAGGAAAGCGACACCCGCGAAGGTTACGGCGCCGTGCGCAACCTGGTGGCGCACCGGCTCGAAGACCTGACGCCGCTGCTGGGGCGGCTGGGCACCTCTAGCCGCGATTTTCATTAAAGGCCGCAGACCGCTGGCTTACATGCCCGAGGGGAAAGTTTCGGGTGCCTCGCCGGTGTGCCACACCGGGCCCCGGTCCAGCGGTTCCAGCGCATGGGTTTCGTCGATGTGGATCAATGCGTCGAACTGCTGGCTCAGGTGGGTGTGGAAGTAGTGGCTCTGGCGCTCGGTGTCGGGCCGGTAGATCACGCCGATGGCGCGCTGCAGCCGCTGCGGCTGCGCCAGTTCGCCCAGCGCGTCGTTGTCACGCAGGTTCAGCCAGAAGCGGGGGGTTCCGGTCTGGTGCAGCAGCGCCTCCCAGCTGCCGGGCAGGCCGGCGCGCACCCGCTTGTGCTGCGGCGGTTCGTCCCAGTTCGACGCGGCCGTCACCGCGCCGTGGTGGGTGCTGAAGCCCACCAGCACCGCGTCGCCATCGTGGCGGTCGCGCACGAGCTGGCCCACGTTCCACTCCCCGCGGTCGCCCATCTCGGTGGCGGCTGCGTCGCCCAGGTGCGAGTTGTGCGCCCAGACGGCCATGCGCGGCGGCACGCCGCCGGCGCCCAGGTGGCGGTCCAGCGCCTGCAGTGTTTCTTCCATGTGGCTGTCGCGCAGATTCCACGACGACACGCGGCCATGGAACATGGTGCGGTAGTACTCCTCGGCATTGCGCACCAGGCGCGCGTTCTGCTGGACGTAAAACATCTCGTCGCGCTCCAGCCCGGGCGTGGGCGGCAACTGGCCGAAGCGGCGGGTCATGGCGCGCAGTTGCTGCACCACCTCGTCTTCACAACTGCGCGCCAGGCCGAAACTGGCGGCATAACCGTAGGCCTGGCTGTCTTCGGCCGCGTGGTCGAAACAGGCATACCGTTCGCGTGCCCGTTCTGCCGCCGGCGGGTCGGTGCGCTCCAGGTAGGCCAGCACTTCCTGGATGGAGGTGAACAGGCTGTACAGGTCCATGCCGTAAAAGCCGACCTGGCTGGCGGCGCTGCGCCCGGCGTTGTGCGCGCGCAGCCATTCCACAAAATCGCGCACCACGGTGTTGCGCCACATCCAGGCGGGAAAACGCTCAAACCCCGAGAGGGCGTCGGCCGCGTTGCGGTCGTCGGACAGGCCGCGCACATAACGGTTGACGCGCCAGGCATCGGGCCAGTCGGCCTCCACCGCAATGGCGGTGAAGCCTTGTTCGGTGATCAGCCGTTTGGTGATGTTGACGCGCTCCTGGTAGAACTCGCGTGTACCGTGGGAGGCTTCGCCGAGCAGCACAAACCGCGCCGGGCCGATCATCTGCAGCAGACCGTCGTGGTCGTTCGCGCTGCCGCTCAGGGGCTGCAGGTGCTGCCGCAGGCCCTCGAGCAAAGCCGTGTCGGTGTGTGGGGGGGAATGCTGCGCAGTCATGGCGGGGTCCTGGTGGGGTGTCAGGGGGAAGGCGCGTGTACGCGGGCGTCTTCAAGCAAGGTGCGCACCTCGTCGTCGCTGGTCTGCGGAAACTGTCGGTACCACAGGCCGACGGCGCGAAACGGTTCGGGCATGGCGACGCAGACCACCTCGTCGGCCACGCCCTGCAGTGCCTGGCAGCTGTCCGCGGCGCCCACTGGCACGGCCATCACCAGATGCGCCGGCTCTTGCTGGCGGATGGCCAGCAGCGCGGCGTGCATGGTCGCGCCGGTGGCCAGCCCGTCGTCAACAACGATCACCGTGCGGCCGCGCAGATCGGGCGCCGGTCTCTGGCCACGGTAGAGCTGCTCGCGGCGCTGCAGCTCGGGCAACTCGCGCGCCACCACGGCGGCCACTTGTTCTGCGGACACCGTCATGCCCGGCAGCGGGTTCATCACGCGCACACCGCCGCTGGCAATCGCCCCCATGGCGTATTCCTCGTGGCCCGGAAAACCGAGCTTGCGCACCACCAACACGTCCAGCGGGGCCTTCAGGGCGCGCGCCACCTCGTAAGCCACCGGCACGCCGCCGCGCGGCAGGGCCAGCACCAGCAGCCGGGGGCGGCCGCGGTAATGCGTCAGCGCACCGGCCAGCACGCGGCCCGCCTCGCGGCGGTCCTCATAGGGAAGGCGTGTGTCTTTCATGGTGGACCCCCCTGGTTTTGACGGGAGCCAGCCAGGCGCCGAACCAGTCGGCCGCCAGTTCGGCCACCTGCTCCAGGGTGCCGCGTTCCTCGAACAGGTGGGTGGCGCCCGGCACCACCGCCAGCCGTTTTTCGCAGTGCAAATGCGCGTAGGCCTGCTCGTTGAGCGCCATCACCTCGTCGTCGTTGCCGCCCACGATCAGCAGGGTGGGCGCGGTCACCGCCGCCAGCGCCACCGGACCGGCCAGGTCGGGGCGGCCACCGCGCGAGACCACGGCGGCAATACGTTTGCCGAGCCGCGCCGCGGCAATCAGTGCCGCCGCGCTGCCGGTGCTGGCGCCGAAGTAGCCGATGGGGGCGTGTTGCAGGTCCGGCTGGGCGGCCACCCACTCGGTGACCTGCTGCATGCGCCCGGTCAGCAGGGCAATGTCGAAACGGTGTTCGCGGGTGTGGGTGTCGACCTGTTCCTCCTGCGCGGTGAGCAGGTCGAACAGCAGGGTGGCAATGCCCGCGTGCTGGAGTTTTTGCGCCACCTGGCGGTTGCGGGCGCTGTGCCGGCCGCTGCCGCTGCCATGGGCAAACACCACCAGGCCCTGAGCGCCGGCCGGCAGGACCAGGTCGCCGTACAGCCAGGTGTTTCCGCACGGAATACGGACTTCGCGGCTCGCCGGGGCAGAGGTGGGACGGTTCATGGACATCTCCGGTAGTCAGACCCACCTTAGTCCTGCGCGGCGTGCGCTGCCATCAGACAAGTCCTATTTGATGGTCAGACCGGCCTGCCGTTGCCGGGTCCTTGATATGGAGCAAAAACAGCCACCAGCCCAATCAGGGCGGGCGGGAGCAGCTATTAAATCAGGAGCTGCCGGCGCCGCGCTGTGCCACGGTTCACGCCGGGGCGTTGCAGCCGGCGGGCTTGAAGACCGGCTCGGTCGATGCCGGGTAGCGGGCCAGTTTGCCCGCCGGCCGGCGCGGCCGGGCCACCAGTTCGCCGCCGCAGTTGGGGCAGGTGCCGGCAAGCTTGTTGCTGGCGCAATCGCTGCAGAAGGTGCACTCAAAGCTGCAGATGCGGGCATCGGGCGAGTCGCCGGGCAGGTCCTGGTTGCAGCATTCGCAGTTGGGGCGGAGTTGGAGCATGGTGGTGTCCTGTTCAAAGCGGTCGGAAAGGGCTCTTGCTGCGCATTTTCCGGCATGTTGGCGAGCCAGCCCGACGGCCTGCGGGGTTGCTCGATAGCCACTACCATGGGTGCTGATTTTTTTATCCCTCTGTCAAGGACGCCCGCATGACCACCCCGACCCTCACAAAAATGAAAATCGACTTCGTCTCCGACGTGTCCTGCCCCTGGTGCGTGATTGGCCTCAAGTCGCTGGAAGACGCCCTGGGGCGGGTTGCCGGCGAGGTCCAGGCCGAGATACATTTCCAGCCTTTCGAGCTGAACCCGCAGATGCCGGCCGAAGGCCAGGACATTGCTGAACACCTGGCCGAAAAATACGGCTCCACCCCCGAGCAGTCACAGCGCAACCGCGAGATGATCCGCGCGCGCGGGCAGGACGTGGGTTTCACCTTCAGCATGGACAAACGCAGCCGCATCTACAACACCTTCGACGCGCACCGCCTGCTGCATTGGGCCGAAGAAGAAGGGGAAGGCCGCCAGCTGGCACTCAAGGAGGCCTTGTTCAAAGCCTATTTCTCCGACGGTGAAAGCCCGGGCTCGCACGAGGTGCTGGCGCGCGTGGCCGGCGAGGTTGGCCTGGACATGGCGCGGGCCAAGGCCATTCTGGCGTCAAGCGAGTATGCAGACGCCGTGCGCGAACGTGAGCAGTTCTACCTGCAGCAGGGCATCCACGCGGTGCCGGCCGTCATCATCAACGACAAACACCTGATCTCGGGCGGGCAGCCGGCCGAGGTGTTCGAGCAGGCCTTGCGGCAGATCGCAGCGGCCGGCTGACCGGGGTCAGGCCTTCAGCGTCGCGGTCAGCGTGATGGAACCCACGCTGGCCAGCGCCTTGGACAGCGGGCAGCCGCGTTTGGCGGCCTCGGCGATCTGCTGGAACTGGCCCGCATCCATGCGGGGCACCTTGGCGTCCAGCGTCAGCGCAATCCGGTCGATCAAAAAACCATCGCCATCGGGAATCAGGCTGACCTTGGCGGTCGTGTCCACCTGCTCGGTGGCAAAGCCCGCCTTGTCGCAGGCAAACGAAAACGCCATGGTGAAGCAGGCCGCATGCGCCGCACCCAGCAACTCTTCGGGGTTGGTGCCTTTGCGGTCGTCTTCAAAACGGCTGCCGAAGCCGTAGGGATAAGCTTTGAGCGCATCGGTTTCAGTGCTGATCTGGCCCTGGCCTTGTTTGCCCTGGCCTTCCCAGTGAACGCTGGCGGTTTTTTCGGTCATGCTGTGTCCTTTGGATGATGGTGTGATGGAGGGCGGGCCGCTGTGCGTGGCCACCTGATCACTGTGCCGCGCCGACGCGGGGCAGGGCGTGAGACATCATCGCCAGCGGGCGCTGGCCTTTTCCTACGTCGATGAGTGGCCAACATACGCCTTCATCTCCAATCAAGCTCAATTCAATTGCTGAAACCTCCTCTAATCGGAGGTTTTTGTTGCGTCGATCGCCTTGCATACTTCTAAGCATGACTATTAAGAACAAGAAACCTCCGCTGACATTCAATCAATACCAGCGTTTGCACAATGTCATCCAGAGTCTTGCGCTGAACTGGAAAAATGATGTCGGTCGCTCGTGTGTATTTTTCAGCATTACGGGTGCAGCCCTAATGCACCAGCATTACTCAAAGAATGCGAAAGTTATCTGCGGCAGTGGGGCGGTGATGCTTGATGCGAAAAGCGATACCGTGCTCTCTTGGTTCACGCTAACCGAAGATGGAATGTTAACGACTGGCCCGGACGCGTTTCATGCATGGATCGAGTGTGATGGGTGGTTGATCGATCTCATGGCTCCGAACTATCTTGAAGCTTCGATCGGCGCAAGGCGTACCTCAATCGGGATCGATCCGGCAGCAGCTCCACCCGCGGCCGTTCCTCCGAGAAAAATGTTTCAAAAGCCTGTGGACAAAACTACAGGGTCGATTGATGACATGAGAAAAACGGGCGACTGTGTGTTTGTGCCTGATCGAGATGTGACGGCCGGAATCATCGACAGGGCATTCGAAGGCACCGTATTGATGGATGTTCTTAATATTGCAGCGCAATGGCATCGTCCCCTGCCCAACACCATGGTACCGTCCATCACAATCACTGATGATTTAGGTAAGCTGACCACGATCAACATTATCAAACGCGACTTGGCAGGCGCTTGGTAGCACCCAAGTGGCGCTTGGCTCCCGCTATAAGGTCGAGCGAGACGGTTTTTTGATCTCGCGATGCCTTATTCCCAACGCGTCTACTAACAAGCGCTGGCTGACAAAAACAGCTGTCATGACAAAACGCGTTCTTGTATCTGCAATCTGCTCAGGAGAAAACATCGGATGATCATCTTCACGGTCCCAGCGCAACAGGCTCGCCGCGTATGTCAGCCCTTTACAAACTTCAACAACTTCAGGTTTAGAAAAATCTAACGTGAGATGGTAGTGAGCAAATTGGTTTCTAACTTTTGCCAGAATCTGAAGATCTTGATAAATGGGCTTTGAAATTAGCCCGAGCAAATAACTGACGTCAGCGCGAGAAGAAAAGTTACCGAGAGCCCCTGACGTCGGACTAAGAACCTTAGACGAGACGGAACTCTCAATAAAAAATCTTTCGAGCATCGAACCGAGACAAGCATCAATATAAGCTGACGCGACTAGAACTACAGAGGAATCAGGTTCATCGTTTAGCACCCGATAAAAAGCATCAGTATCGGCAGATAAACTTTCAGCAGGAAGTACGGCACGCTTCGACATACTCACCCATCGTAGAAGCCATCTGCAATCGGTCGCGGTGAAGCATTTATGTTGTATAGAAGCTCCACAGTGACCGCACAAAGGCAAAGAGCAAAACAAGGACACCGGCAAGACCACTCACAACGGAGAAGAAAAATACAACGCTCCATACACGTGCATAAACGATGTATTGATCGCGGGCGGCAAGTTTGTGAGCCTCAATCAACGCAGCGAACTGATCCGGGTTCTTGACGGCCTTTACCAAGCCCAATAGCTGCCGCGATTGGAAATAGCCTTGGTAAACCTCCCAAAAAACAAAGGCAGCTAGCGACACCGAAACGAGAATTGCAGACCAAAAAATTTCTGGCTTGGTCAATTCTGGCTTTAGAAACGACCAAATGGCAAAGAAGCCAGCGTACCCTGCAACCAATATCAAATTGGTGTACGCCCGAGCTTGTCCATAGGCGTGAGATATAAGCTCTTTTTGAGCTTCCAGCTTTTCCTTGTCGATATTCATCGCCACAAGTGTAGGCTTGGCGCCGCCCAATGTCATCCCTAAAAGCCCGCGCCCGCCTACAGTTTCTTGACCAGCACCTGGCTCTTGCGGTTGACGTTGTACTTGCGCTTGCGCGCTTCCGGCAGCCAGTCCGGATCGACCTGCACAAAGCCGCGCTTGATGAACCAGTGCATGGTGCGGGTGGTCAGCACAAAAATGCTGTCCAGGCCCATCAGCCGGGCGCGCTGCTCGATGCGTTTGAGGATGCGTTCGCCGTCGCCCTGGCTCTGGCTGTGCGGCGACACCGTGAGCGCCGCCATCTCGGCGGTTTTGGCCTCGGGGTAGGGATACAGCGCGGCGCAGCCGAAGATGACGCCGTCGTGTTCGATCACGGTGTAGTGGTCGGCGTCGCGTTCGATCTCGGTGCGGTCGCGTTTGACCAGTGTGCCGTCTTTTTCAAACGGCTCGATCAGTTGCAGGATGCCGCCCACGTCGTCGGCGGTGGCTTCGCGCAGGCTCTCGAGTTTTTCGTCGATCACCATGGTGCCTATGCCGTCGTGCACGTAGATTTCCAGCAGCAGCGCGCCGTCCACCGCGAAGGGCAGGATGTGGCTGCGCTCGACACCGGCCTTGCAGGCCTTGGCGCAGTGCTGCAGGTAAAACGCGGTGTCCGTGGGCTGGGTCGCGTTGGGCAGCTGGGCCAGCAGTTTTTCGGCGGTGGCAAGCGGCAGCTCGGTGTCGATCGGGTTGTCTTCGCTTTCCGGCTCGCCGGGGTGGATGCGGATGCCGGGGATTTCTGTCACGAAGATCAACTTGTCGGCCTGCAGCTCAATCGCCACGCTCGTGGCCACTTCCTCCATGGTCAGGTTGAAGGCTTCGCCGGTCGGTGAAAAACCGAAGGGCGAGAGCAGCACCATGGCGCCGAACTCCAGCGTGCGCAGGATGCCCTTGGTGTCCACCTTGCGCACCAGGCCCGAGTGCTTGAAGTCCACCCCGTCGACAATGCCGACCGGCCGGGCGGTGATGAAGTTGCCCGAGATCACGCGCACCGTGGAGCCGGCCATCGGTGTGTTGGGCAGGCCCTGGCTGAAGGCGGCCTCGATTTCATAACGCAGCTGACCGGCAGCTTCCTGGGCACAATCCAGCGCCACTGAATCGGTGATGCGCATGCCGTGGGAATACTTGGCCTCGTGGCCCTTGGCGGCCAACTGCTCGTTGACCTGCGGCCGGAAGCCGTGCACCAGCACGATTTTCACGCCCATGCTTTGAATCAGCGCCAGGTCCTGGGCCAGGTGCTGGAGCTTGCCGGCGGCAATGGCTTCGCCAGCAATGCCAACCACAAAGGTCTTGCCGCGGTGCAGGTGGATGTAGGGCGCCACCGAACGGAACCAGGGCACAAAGGTGAAATTGAAGACGGCGGACATGGGCGCGCTTTCGGGGTCGGGAAAGGTGAAAAACAGCTTGCTGGAACGGAAAAACCGGACAAAAGACCCGGCGCTCCGGCCAATGGCAGTGAGTGTAAGGGACGCGGCGGCGCGGCGGGAGGCCTCGCCGGGCTGCGGTTTCTACGCGGTGGCGGCGACGGTTTGGCCGGATAATGCGGCCATTCATGGACAAACTCGCGTTTGGCTTCTGGGGCGTTTATTTCGGCACGGCGACCCTGATGCTGGCGGGTTCGGCGCTGGCGTTCTCCCGTTCGCTGCATCGCATTTCGCTCAACGCCGGCCTCTCGGCCACCGCCTCGGGTTTTTTTGTGATCGCCTTTCTGGGCGGCCTGCCGATTGAGAATGAAAACACGCTGGCGCGGGCTCTGGCACACATTGCGATGCTGGTCTCGGGCTTTCTGGCTTACCTGCTGTTTTCCATTCTGGGCCTGCTGCGTGGCAGGAAGGGGCGGCTGCAGACCCGGCTGGCGCTGACGGTACTCGTGCTGGGCGTGATGGCGGCGGGCTGGCTGCTGCCGCCAGTTCCGTCCCTCGCGCTGGGTCTCGGGTTCGCCTGGACTCTGGGCGTGGTGGCGCTGGCCGTGTCGCTGCGCAGCGCCTACCGCGGGGACCGGCTGGCGTGGACGGCCGTACTTGGGGTGTTTTTCATGCTGGTGGCCATGCTGGGCCTGGGCTGGATTGCGCTGGGGCGCGGGCAGGAAGCCTGGCCGGTGCATGCGGTCAGCGCCCTCGCTGGAACCGCCTACCTCGTGACCATGGCCGCAGCGCTCTGGACGCGTTACTCCTACCTGATCGAGCTGCACCAGGTCATGGCCATGGGGCCCAGTTATGACCCGGTGACCCGCATGCGTTCACACACCGAAACCGGGCAGATGGTTGGAAATATTTTCCGGCGCGGCAGGGAAGATCTGACCGGGTGGGACACCGCGGGCACGGCTGATGCAGGCGAGGCGGGCGATGTCGTGGCAGCAGCGGACAATGCGCCGCCGACGCCCCGACGGTCGGGCACGGTCGTGGGCGTGATGGTGGTGAGCATAGGCAACCTCTACGCGCTGGAGCGCCTGCACGGCATGGCAGCGGTCAACCACGCGCTGTTTGTCTGCGCCGGGCGTTTGCGCCGCGCGGTGCCGGCCTATGTCGAGATGGGCCGTTTTTCGGCTGACGGCTTTGTGCTGCTTCTGCGTGACTGCAAGGACAGCGGCCAGCTGATCCGGCTGGCGCACGAGGTGGAAGTGCGCCTGTCCAAATCGGTGGTGCTCAACACCAGCCTCGACGCGGCGCGCCGCGAAAGCGAGCAGACGCGCTGGCGGGCCGAAATTGGCGTCGGCGTGTTGCTGGTGTCCGACCCGGCGGCCAAGGCTTCGAGTGTGCTGGCTTCCTGCAAGGCCATGTCGCGCACCGCCATGTCCTATGCCAGCCGGGTCGCCTGGCTGGACCAGACCAGTGGCGAGGCCGTCGAGCTGCCGGTGCTGGAAGCCGCCTGAGGCAGTTACGGGGACCTGTTGCCGGCCGGCTGCCCGCCAGCACCGATAATCAGTGGTTTTGAGTCTCATCCCTTGTCCTCGCCCCCCTTGTCCGTGCCCTTGCAGATCGACTTCCCCGAGTCCTTGCCCGTCTCGGGCAAACGCGAGGAAATCACCGCCGCCATTCAGGCCCACCAGGTCGTCATTGTCTGCGGTGAAACCGGCTCCGGCAAAACCACGCAGTTGCCCAAGATTGCGCTGGCGATGGGCCGCGGCAAGCTCAACTACCCGGCCGGCCAGGGCCGGCTGATTGGCCACACGCAACCGCGCCGCATTGCGGCTTCCAGCGTTGCCAAGCGCATTGCCGAAGAACTCAAGACCCCGCTGGGCGACGTGGTCGGCTACAAGGTGCGTTTCCAGGACCGGCTGAGCCGCGATGCTTCGGTCAAACTGATGACCGACGGCATCTTGCTGGCCGAGACGCAGACCGATCCGCTGCTGAAGGCCTACGACACCATCATCATTGACGAGGCGCATGAGCGCAGCCTGAACATCGACTTTCTGCTGGGTTATCTGCGCCAGCTGCTGCCGCGCCGGCCCGATCTGAAAGTGGTGATCACTTCGGCGACGATTGATGCGCAGCGTTTTGCGGACTATTTCGCCTCCAGTAAAGGACCGGCACCGGTCATCATGGTGTCGGGGCGTATGTTTCCAGTGGAGCAGCGCTACCGCCCGTATGAAGAATCGCGCGACTATGACCTCAACGATGCGATTGCTGACGGCGTGGACGAACTCTGGCGCAACCCGCACAGTGCCGGCGACATCCTGATCTTCTTGCCCGGTGAGCGCGAAATCCGTGAGGCCGCTGACCACCTGCGCAAACACCTGGCGCACCAGCCGCTGTTTCGCAATGCCGAGGTGCTGCCGTTGTTTGCGCGTTTGAGCCAGGCCGAGCAGGACCGCATTTTTGATGGCCACACCGGCCGGCGCATCGTGCTGGCCACCAACGTGGCCGAGACCTCGCTGACGGTGCCGGGCATCCGGTACGTGATTGATGCCGGCACGGCACGCGTCAAGCGCTACAGCTTTCGCAACAAGGTCGAGCAACTGTTGGTTGAGCCGGTGTCACAGGCGGCGGCCAACCAGCGCGCCGGTCGCTGTGGCCGCGTCGCCGACGGCATCTGCATCCGCCTGTACGACGAGCAGGACTTTCTGGGCCGGCCGCGTTTTACCGACCCGGAAATCCTGCGCAGCTCGCTGGCCGCGGTGATTTTGCGCATGAAGGCGCTGCACCTGGGCACGATTGAAAGTTTTGCCTTCATCGAGCCGCCGCAGGGCCGGGCGATTGCCGACGGCTACCAGCTGCTGGCCGAGCTCGGCGCGGTGGACGACGACAACGAACTCACGCCGGTGGGCCGCAACCTGGCCCGGCTGCCGCTGGACCCTCGCGTGGGCCGCATGATCCTGGAAGCCAAAGAGCGGCAGGCGCTGGACGAGGTGCTGGTGATTGCCAGCGCGCTCAGTGTGCAGGACGTGCGCGACCGGCCCATGGACAAGCAGGCCCAGGCCGACCAGGCGCATGCGAAGTTCGACGATGAGAAAAGCGAATTTTCAGGCTACCTGAAGCTCTGGAAATGGCTGGGCGATGCGCGCGGCGGGAGCTCCTCACACGGGGACATTCAAGCAGTGGGGGGCAGAGCCCGATCTACCGAGCCATCCGCTGGCGCGGACGCCTCCGGTAATCGGGGTCTGACCCACCATTCACACAAATTGTCCAACCGCCAGTACGAAAACCTCTTGCGAGAGAACTACGTCAACATCCGCCGCGTGCGCGAGTGGCGCGACATCCACTCGCAGCTGCATGCGGTGGTGGGCGAGCAGAAATGGGTGCTCAACGACAAGCCGGCCAGTTATGAGCAGCTGCACCTGTCCATGCTCTGCGGTCTGCTCGGCAACCTCGGCATCAAGAACGAGGAAGACGACTGGTACCTGGGCGCGCGCGGCATCAAGTTCTACCGACATCCGGGCGCCAAGCTCAGCAAGAAGCCGGGGCGCTGGATCGTGGCCGCCGAGCTGGTGGAAACCACGCGCCTGTTCGGCCGCGGCATCGCCAACATCGAGCCGCAGTGGGTCGAGCAGGTGGCCGGCCACCTTTTAAAGAAACAGTTGCTGGACCCGCACTGGGAGAAAAAGGCCGCGCAGGTCACCGCGCTGGAGCGCGCCACGCTCTATGGCCTGGTGATCTACAACGGCCGGCGCGTCAACTTCGGCCGGGTCGACCCGGTGACGGCGCGCGAGATTTTCATTCGCGAAGCGCTGGTCGCTGGCAACTGGGACACCAAGCTGCCGTTTCTTCAGGCCAACCTGAAGCTGATTGAGCAGGTGCAGGACCTGGAGCACAAGGCACGGCGCCAGGACGTGCTGGTGGACGAAGAGCTGATCTACGCCTTCTACGACCAGCAGTTGCCGGCCGACATCTGCACCGGTGCCGGCTGCGAGCACTGGTACAAGGACGAGGTCAGAAAGCAGCCCCAGTTGCTGCTGCTGAGCCGCGAGGAGCTGATGCGCCATGAGGCCGCCGGCATCACCACGCAGGCTTTTCCCAAGACGCTGCGTCTGGGCGGCGTCGATTGCATTGCGACCTACCTGCATGAGCCGGGCGACGCCAGGGACGGCGTCACCGTCGATGTGCCGCTGTTTGCGCTGAACCAGGTCAACGAGGAACGCTGCGAGTGGCTGGTGCCCGGCATGCTCAAGGACAAGATCCAGGCCCTGATCAAGACCCTGCACCAGCGGCCGCGTTCGCGCCTGGTGCCGCTGCCCGACACCGCGGCGCGCATGGCGGCCGAACTGCTGCAACCGGAAAAATTCGGCGCCGGTTCGCTGACGGACGCGGTGCTCAAGCTGGTGCGGGATACGACCTCGCTCGACATCAAGCGCGGCGACATGAAAATCGACATGCTGGCGCCACATCTGTTCATGAACTTCCGTGTGGTCGACGAACACGGCCGCCAGCTCGGGTCCGGCCGCAACCTCGGTGCGCTCAAGGGCGAGCTCGGTTCGCAGGCACGCGGCGCCTTCCAGGCACTGGCCGGGTTGAAGACACGCCCGGCGCCGCAGGAACGCCAGGATTCGGAGCAAAATCGGCCTCCAGCCCAGCAGGGGCGGGCGCAAGCAGCTCCTGAAAGCATAGCAAGCGTGAAGGTGCAGCCCGCCCGCACGCCGGAGCGGTACACCGGCTGGAGTTTTGGCGAGCTGCCCGAACTGATGGAGATCAGCAAGGGCAAACAGACGCTGATTGGTTTTCCGGCGCTGATCGACCTCGGCGATGCGGTGACCATCGAGGTCTTCGACGAGCCCGACGTGGCCGCGGCCAAACACCGCGCCGGTTTGCGGCGCCTGTTTTCGCTGCAGATCAAGGATGCCCTGAAGTACCTGGAAAAAAATCTGCCTGACCTGCAGAAAATGGCCACCAGCTACATGCTGGTCGGCCGCGCGGCCGACAACTCGGGCGGCGGTACGCTCGAAGAGCTGCGTGAGCAGATCATCGAGGTGGCGCTGGACCGTGCCTTTTTGCTGGAGCCGCTGCCGACCAACGAGGCCGACTTCAAAAAACGCATTGACGACGGGCGCGGGCGCCTGACCTTGATTGCCAGCGAAGTCGCGCGGCTGGCGGCCGGCATCCTGGTCGAGTTTGCTGCGGCGCAGCGCAAGATCAAGGACACCAAAAACGCCGCGGAAGCGGCCGCGGATGCAGCGCAGCAGCTGCAGCGCCTGGTGCCCAAACGTTTCCTGACGCTTACACCGTACACGCAGCTGCAGCACTTCCCGCGTTACCTCAAGGCCATCACGCTGCGGCTGGAGAAGTGGCGCGCCGACCCGGCCCGTGATGCGGCGCGGCTCGCCGAGCTGCGGCCGCAGGAGCAGCGCTACTGGCGCCTGGTGGCCGAGCGCAAGGGCGCGACGGACGCGCGCCTGCAGGAGCTGCGCTGGCTGCTCGAAGAGTTGCGCGTGAGTTTTTTTGCACAGGAACTGCGCACACCGCAACCGGTCAGCATCAAGCGGATTGAAAAAGCCTGGCTTCAACTGGTGGGTTGAAGCCAGGCTTTTCAGCGCAGGCTGACAATTGCCCGCAGGGCTTGTCATGCCGTAGCTACAAAGCCTGGGAACAGACCAACAGCTGAGACCGTTTCACGGGGGCGTCGCGCGTGGCGCAAAAAAAAGGACCCTGACTTGCGGCAGGATCCTTTTTTGTTCGAGGTACTGGTGTTCTAGATACGGCCCATCAGCAGCAACACGATCAGGATGATGACAATCAGTCCCAAACCACCGCTGGGACCGTAACCCCAGCTTTTGCTGTGGCCCCAGGTGGGCAGTGCGCCGACCAGAATCAGGATGAGGACGATGAGCAGAATCAGTGAAATCGACATGGAGAACTCCTTGTTATGTATGCATTGATTCTTGCCTGTTGTTGAGCTGGATCAAGCAGGAAGGTGCGCTGACCTGCCGTCAGGGAGTTCCTACAGTTTGGGGGGCATTCGCAATGCCTCTGCTTCTTTTGTTTGCTGTGATTTGCCAGCAAGCCGGGGGTTGCCCGGCGGCAAGTAACTTTCTTTTGTCTCGCCAAAAGAAAGTCACCAAAGAAAAGGCGACCCTGCTGTCTGCGACCCCCTTCGCTGACGCTACGGGGGCAACCTGCGGTGCTCGGTCCAGCCGGGGCCGGGCTCGAACTCGCTACGCTCAGACAATCGCCCGTCCTGATCCGGCTGGACCTGCGCTCCTCGGCGCAGCCAGAAGGGGGTGGAAGCGGGTTCGGGTACGGAATCGGACTCTGGCAAGGACGCGCAAAGCGCGTCCTTGCCTCCTCGCATCCGCGTTGGTATTCGTTTCCTCCACCCGTCGGGCTGGGCCGAGGAGCGCAGGCAAAAGCGGATCAGGGCTCGCGATTGTCTGAGGCGAAGCCGAGTTCGAGCGAGACCCCGCTTTTGCCGAGCACCGCAGGCTGCCCGTAGCGAAGCGGAGGGACCCAGACCATCGGGTCGCCTTTCTTTTCCTTAGGTTTCTTTGGCGAAGCAAAGAAAAGTAAGTCGCCCGCCGGGGCGAGACCCGGCTTGCCCGAAGCCCCACCAACGATCAGGCTGGCGCAGACTTCGACAAGTCAAGCTGGATTTGAAAAAAATCGGCCTCCAGCCCTCATACACTGTGCGCCAAAAGCTATCAATGTGATAGCAGCTTACAGCTTGGCCAACCGCTCCAGCGCACTGTTGAGCGTTTCGTCCTTCTTCGCAAAACAGAAGCGCACGACGCGCTGGTCGAAGCCGTTGCCGTAAAACGCGGACAGCGGAATTGCGGCAACGCCGATCTCGGTGGTGAGCCACTTGCAGAAATCGGCTTCGCCAAGATCACTGACTTGCGAGATGTCCACGCACTGGAAATAGGTGCCTTCGCTGGGCAGCAGCTTGAAGCGGGTTTTTGCCAGACCGTCGCGGAACAGGTCGCGCTTGCGCTGGTAAAACGCGGGCAGGTCGAGGTAGGCACGCGCATCCTGCATGTAAGTTGCCAGGCCGTATTGCATGGGCGTGTTGACGGTAAATACATTGAACTGGTGCACCTTGCGGAACTCGGCTGTCAGTGACGCGGGCGCCGCCACATAACCGACCTTCCAGCCGGTCACATGGTAGGTTTTGCCGAAGCTGCTGACGATGAAAGCACGCGCGGCCAGGCCGGGGAAACGCGCGGCGCTTTCATGTGCTCGGCCCTGTACGGCGTCGAAGACCATGTGTTCATACACCTCGTCGCTGATCAGCAGCACGTCGGTGGGTGCCAGGATCTCCTGCAGGCGCAGCATGTCCTCGCGGGTCCAGACGGTGGCGCTGGGGTTGTGCGGCGAGTTGATGATGATCGCGCGCGTTTTGGGCGTGAGGGCGGCGCAGATTTTGTCGAAGTCGGGGCGGAAGGTGCCGGGTGTCAGGGGCACACGCACGGGAATGCCGCCGGCCAGCTCGATGTTGGGCACGTAGCTGTCGTAACACGGTTCGAGCACGATGACTTCATCGCCGGGGTGGACCACGGCCAGTACTGCGGTGATGATGGCCTGCGTGGCGCCGGCCGTCACGGTGATCTCGGTGTTCGGGTTGTAGCTGCGGCCGTGCAACTGCTGCAGCTTGGCGGCGATCGCCTCGCGCAGCACCGGCACGCCGGGCATGGGCGGGTACTGGTTCAGGCCGCGGCTCATGGCATCGTTGACGGCGCCGACCAGTTTCGGGTCGCAGTCAAAGTCCGGAAAGCCCTGGCCGAGGTTGACCGCATTTTTTTCGAGGGCCAGCGCCGACATCACCGTGAAGATGGTGGTGCCCACGGCGGGCAGTTTGGTCTCGAGCTTGGGGGTGCGTTCGCTGGGAAAAGGCATGGTCGTCATGGGGAGGGTGGAGTGCTGGATGAAAGATCTTCAGAGTTCGAAGTCGCCGTGCCGGCTGCTCATGGCCCGGGTGATCTGGGCGCGGTCGAGCTTGTCATTGAGCAGTTCGGCAAACTTGTAGACAAAGTTGCGCAGGTAGGCGCTGCGCTTGAAGGCGACACGCGCCACGTTCACGCCGAACAAGTGGCCGACCGGCAGGGCGACCAGGTCGGTGTTGGTGCCATCGTCCTTGAGCGCCATCTCGGCCACAATGCCGACGCCCAGGCCCAGGCGTACATAGGTCTTGATCACGTCGGAGTCGATCGCTTCGAGCGCAATGCGCGGATGCAGGTGTTTGGCGGCAAAAGCCTGGTCGACCTTGGTGCGGCCGGTAAACGAGGGGTGGTAGGTGATCAGCGGTTGCTCGGCCAGGTCTTCCAGCGTGATGTTGTCCTGTCTGGCCAGAGGGTGGTCCAGCGGCAGCACCAGCATGTGCTGCCACTCGTAACACGGCAGCGTGACCAGCTCTTCATACTGCGCCAGCGACTCGGTGGCAATGCCGATCTCGGCCACCTCGTCAATCAGCATGCGCGCCACCTGGTCGGGCGAGCCCTGGTGCAGACTGACATTGACCTTGGGAAAGGCTTCGCGAAGCCTGGCCACCGGCTGCGGCAGAACATAACGGGCCTGGGTGTGCGTGGTCGCGATGGACAGGGTGCCGCTGTCCTGGGCGGAGAACTGCTCGCCGATACGCCGCAGGTTGCCGACCTCGCGCATGATGATGTCTATGCTTTTGAGAACGTGTTCGCCCGGCTCGGTCACACGCTTGAGGCGTTTGCCATGTCGTGCAAAAATTTCCACGCCCAGTTCTTCCTCCAGCTCGATGATGGCCTTGGACACCCCCGGCTGCGAGGTGTGCAGGATGCGTGCGGTTTCGGTAAGGTTGAGGTTGCGCCGGACGGCTTCCTGGACAAAGCGAAATTGATGAAGGTTCATATCCGATTCTTGCTAATTATTCGCTTTATTATGCCCTTTGCAGCCTAAGAAGAGCGGGCGCAGCACAAAGCAGCGAGCCTTCATGCCCTCCGCTTCAGGACAGGGCGATATCGGCCATCAAGGCCGTCAGCCGTGGGTGCTCACCGGCCGTTGGCATCAGGGCCACCGGCACGTCCGGGTGCTGGGCGCGGACTTCTGCCAGCAGCAGCGGCAGGTCTTCCCGGGCATGTTTCCCCACACCGAGAAAAAGCGGGAAAACCTTTATGGTGCTTGCGCCAGCAGCTATCAAATCAGTAGCGGCCTGGGCCAGATCCGGCGTGCACAACTCGAGGTAGGCGCAACTGACCAGGGCGCCGGGATCGCGCGCCCGGATCGCCTCGGCCACGGCCTCGATCGGCAGACGCCAGAGGGGGTCGCGCGAGCCGTGCGCAAACAAAACAATGCCTTGCCTGGCCATCAGCGTCTCAATACCAGCCAGCCGAACGCGCCCAGCGAGATCGCGGTGTAAAGCAGGCCCGGCGCCGCGGCCGCCAGCCAGGGCTGCCAGTTCTGCAGGTTGCCGATGTAGCCAAACACGTTGTTGAGCAGAAAAAAGCTGATGCCGATCATCACGCCGCCGAACACATAACCGGCGATGCCGCCGCTGCGAAAGTGAAGGTAGGCAAAGGGCAGGGCCAGCACCACCATCACCAGGCAGCTCAGCGGGTAAAACACCTTTTTCCAGAATTCGATTTCGTAACGCTGGGCGGTCTGCCCATTGGCGTTGAGGTGACGGATGTAGGCGAACAGGTCGATGGTGCTCATGCGTTCCGGCTTGAGCACGGCGACCGAGACCATCTCCGCGCTGATGCCGGTGGGCCAGCGGAACTGGGCGATCTTGTTGATGCTGATTTTGGCGGTGTCACGACCAGCGCCGCTGCTGGAAGCCTGCCCTGGCTGCACGGTGAATTCGGTCCGGGTGCCGTTTTCGAGCTGCCAGGAGTCGTCGGTGGCAAACCGGGCGATGGCCGACCGTGTGATGGACACCAACAGGCCCTTGTTGTCGAACTCGAAAACCCGTACCGCCTGCATTTCGTTGTCGGCCGACAGTGCGCCGACGTTGACCACATAGCTGTTGTAGGCCTGTTTTTCCTTGAGCCACGCGCCGGTCTGACCGATGGTGATGCGGCCCTGGTAACGCGCCTTGAGCAGCTGGGCCGCACGGTCCGCAGCCGGGGCCACGTAGTCGCCGATGGCAAAACAGATCACGACAAAAATCGCCCCCAGGGTCAGCAGCAGGCGCAGCGCGCGCCAGGGTTCCAGGCCGCTGGTGCGCAAGATGGTGTATTCCGAACTCTGCGCCAGACGGGCCATCACGAAAATGGTGCCGATCAGCACCGAAATGGGCACCAGCTCGTAGAGGTGGCTGGGAATCAGCAGCGCCACATACAACAGCGCATGCCGGATCTGGTAGGTGTTTTCGTCGGAACTGACCACGCCCGCCGCATTTTTGCCCAGGTACTGCAGTTCGTCGACCAGGTCGAAAAAGAAAAACAGCGCCAGAAACCCAACCGCCACAAAGGCAATGGAGGCCAGCACCTCGCCATAAATCAGTCGGCGTATGGTTTTCATGCGGCCACCTTGCCCGCCTGCCGGCTGGCCTGCCGTTTACGCTGCCGGCTCATGGCGCCCTTGAAGGTCCAGTTCAGGTGGCGTTTGGACAGCCAGCCCAGCGCTAGCAGCAAGGCGCCTCCGTGCAGGGCCAGCACAAAGCCGGCGAAATTGGCCGCGCCCACGCTGATCCAGCTCTGGCCCAGGTTCAGCAGGTTGTGATAGACGACAAAGGTGAACAGCACAAAGATCAGGTTGCCGCTGCGCCCGGCGCGCGGGTTGACACTGGCCAGCGCCAGCGCAATCACGACAAAATTGATGGCGGCCAGCGCCATGCCCAGACGCCACGCCAGCTCGCCCTGGTTGGTTCGTGTGGGCGACTTCATCAGTTCACGGGTGGACTTGGATTTTTCGGGGATGTTGGCCCCGTTGATCAGCGGACTGTCGCCGGCCTTGCTGCCGTATTCCGCAAATTCGGTGATCTTCAGGGCCGACTTGCCGATCTCGCTTTCCAGCCGCTGGCCGTTGTCGAGCAGCAGCATCTGGTCCTTGCCGACCGTTTCGATGCGGCCGGAACTGGCGGTGGTCACCGAATTCTTGCCCTTTTCGGTGGAGGCGATGAAGACGTTGTTGCTGGCTTTCTCCCCGCTGGTATCGCGGTCGATGAAAAAGACCCGGTTGCCACTGGACGACTCCTGGAACTGGCCGGGCGAGACGCGCTCCAGGTCGCCGCGCTGCTCGTACCGGTCCCGCACCTCCTGGGTCTGCTGATTGGACCAGGGCCAGACAAACACCGACATCAGCGTGATCACCAGCAGCACCGGCCAGGCGAAGCGAAAAAGGGGAACAAGAAAAAAGCCGAGCCCGCGGCCACTGACAAACCAGACGACCATTTCGCTGTCACGGTACATGCGCGAGAGGGTACTGACCATCGCCACAAACAGCGAGAGCGTCAGGATAATCGGCATGCGGCCCAGAGCCGAGTAACCCATGACCAGCATCACGTCCTGCGGGTTGACACTGCCGCGCGAAGCCTGCCCGAGTGTCCGGATCAGGATGATGGTGATCACAATGGTCATCAAAACCACAAGGGTGGCTCCAAAACTGCGTGCCAGCTCTTTGCGGATCGAGGATTGGAATAACATTGACTGAAACTTGCCCTTAACAACAACCGACAACTGCGCTTGCGACGCCTAACCCTCGATTATGGACTTTGAACTCAAAACCCTGACCCCCGCCCGCATTTGCGCCGAAAAATGTGATGCCCTGATTGTCCTGGTGGCCGGCGAGACGGGTGCCGGAACCGACGCAGTGTCGAAAATGGTGACTCTGGCCCTGAAGGCGGGTGACTTTGAAAGCAAGACCGGCAAGCTGCTCAGCGCCTACCGCCCCGAAGGTGTGGCCGCCACGCGGGTGCTGCTGGCGGGGGCCGGCGACGGCAGTGCCAAAAGCGTACGGACTGCCGTGCATGCCGCGATGGTCACCCTGAAAAACACCAATGCGCGGCGCGTTCTGCTGAGCCTCTGCGCATTGCCGCAGGCCGGGCAGGAGGCTGTGCGTGCCGCCGTGCTGGCGTGCGCCGATGCCGCCTATCTTTACAACACCACCAAATCAAAGCCGGCCGAACAGAAACTCAAGCAGGTGCTGGTGGCTGTCTCCTCGCTGGCGGGCAGCCGTGCCGGATTCGACAAGGGCGTCGGGCTGGCCACGGGCCTCGCACTCGCCAGGGAGTGGGCCAACCGGCCGTCCAACCACGCCACGCCGACCATGCTCGCCCAGGCCGCCAGGGAGCTCGGGAAGCTGCCCGGGATCAAGGTGGAGGTGCTGGGTCCCAAAGAGGTCGCCAAACTCGGCATGGGTTCTTTCATGGCCGTCGCCCAGGGCTCGGAAGAACCGCTGCGTTTCATCGTGCTGCGTTATGACGGTGGCGCCAAAGCGGAAGCGCCGGTGGTGCTGATCGGCAAGGGCATCACCTTCGACACCGGCGGCATATCCATCAAGCCGGCCGCCGAGATGGACGAGATGAAATATGACATGGGTGGTGCCGCCAGCGTGATGGGCACCTTCCGCGCGCTGGCCGAGCTGCAGCCCGCGCTCAATGTGGTGGGCCTGATTCCGGCCTGTGAAAACATGCCCGACGGTCGCGCCGTCAAACCCGGCGATGTGGTGACCAGCATGAGCGGGCAGACCATCGAGATCCTCAACACCGACGCCGAAGGCCGCTTGGTCCTGTGTGATGCGCTGACCTATGCGGAACGCCTGAAGCCGCGCGCCGTGGTGGACATTGCCACCCTGACCGGCGCCTGCGTGATTGCACTGGGCGGCGTGCGCAGCGGGATGTTCTCCAGTGACGACGTCCTGGCTCAGGCCCTGGCCGCAGCCGGCGACAGCTCGCTCGATTTGTGCTGGCGTATGCCGCTCGATGACGAATACGCCGACGGTCTGAAAACCCATTTCGCGGACGTGGCGAACGTCGCCGGACGCGCGGGCGGCGCCATCACCGCGGCCAAATTTCTGCAGCGTTTTGCCGGCAAGTTTCCCTGGGCGCATCTGGACATCGCTGGTACGGCATGGAAAAGCGGGGCCGCCAAAGGTGCGACCGGCCGGCCCGTGCCCCTGCTGGTCGACTTTCTGCTGAGCCAGGTTCTTCCAGCCAGGGCGCCAGCCAGAACCCGGACCCCGAAGGCCGGAGCCAAGTCAAACGCATGACGGAAGTTGCTTTCCATTTCAACGTGCCGGACAAGTTGAGCTACAGCTGCCGGCTGCTGCGCAAGGCCTGGAGCAGCGGGGCGCGCGTCGTGGTGACGGCCGAGGCGGACATGCTGGACCGGCTCGACCAGTTGTTGTGGACCTTTTCTCCCCTGGAATTTGTGCCGCATTGTCACCTCACGGGCATCCCCTCCACGGTGTCTGCCACGCCGGTGGTACTGGCCGGTTCGCTCGAGGCCTGCCCTCACCATGAAGTGCTGGTCAACCTCGGTCACCAGGTGCCGGCCGGGTTTGAGCGTTTCGAGCGATTCATCGAACTGGTCACGCTGGCCGACGAGGACCGCGTGGCTGCCCGCGGCCGCTGGAAGCATTACGCCGACCGCGGTTATGCCATGAAGCGGTACGACCTGGCAGGCGCGGGGGCCTCATGAACCGCCCACCACCGCGGTTTGTGCCCACGCTGACAGAAGTGGTGGTGCAACCCCAAGCCACCGCGCCTGCGGGGCGGCCCGTCCCCGGGGGGATGGATATGCAGCAGTTTCAGGAGCAGATGGTGCATCGCGTGATGCAGCGTGTCGATTTGACGCTGGACCGGCTGCTACGCGAGACCGTCGGCCGTCTGGTGCTGGAGCACACCCAGGCACTGGCACCTAGCCTGCGGGACGAGATCGAGATCGTCGTGCGGCAGTCGGTCAACCTGGCCTTTGAACAGGAACTGGCCAGCCAGCTGCTGGACAAGCCCTGAATACCGGCTGCCCCCTTGGCGTCCCGGGTTCATGCGGGTGGCCTTTTCCGGTGATAAAAACACCTGTGGCGGTCGTTCCTGGATGGCTTGTTTCCTCGTGCGGTCTGCACTTTTGCCGACCGCTGGCCATGGCGGATAGCCCTGCGCCGTCGCGGGGGAGCAGCGCGCTCACCGAGCTCTATTAGATTCGCTAATAGTCGATCAATTTCATTTCTTCCCCTGCCTCCACGGCGCAACACTAGGGCTGCTTGCTATGGTGTGGGCGCGGAAATTGCGTTATGTTCGTGGCTGTTGAGTAAAAAAAATCAGTTCTCAACCATTAACGGTAATTTCCTAATTGGAGTGTATTTATGCAAATGAAATGGACTGCGGTCGCTTTGGCCGCCATGTTGGTTGTTGCCTGCGGCAAAAAAGAAGAAGCTGCGCCGGCCGCCACTGCACCTGCACCTGCTGCTCCGGTCGCTGCGGCTCCCGCACCCGCCGGTGATACGCTCGTTGTCAAGATCGGTCACGTCGCCCCGACTTCCGGCGCGCAGGCCCATTACGGCAAGGACAATGAGAATGGCGTCCGCATGGCCATTGAGGATCTGAACAAACAGGGCGTCATGATCGGCGGCAAGAAGGCCACCTTCGAAATCGTCGCCGAAGATGATGCTGCTGATCCGAAACAGGGCACGGCTGCCGCACAAAAACTGTGCGACTCCAAAGTCGCCGGCGTGGTCGGTCACCTCAATTCGGGCACGACCATTCCGGCTTCCAAGGTCTACCATGACTGCGGCATCCCTCACGTCACGGGTGCTGCCACCAACCCTGACCTGACCAAGCCAGGCTACAACACCACCTACCGCATCATTGCCAACGATCTGGCACTGGGCGCCGGTCTGGCGTTTTACGCCGCAGACACGCTCAAGCTGAAAAAAGTGGCCGTCATCGACGACCGTTCCGCTTACGGCCAGGGCGTTGCCGACATCTTCAAGAAGACTGCCAAGGAAAAAGGCATGACCGTGGTGGACGAGCAGTTCACCACCGACAAGGCCACCGACTTCATGGCCATCCTGACCGCCATCAAGGCCAAAGGCCCTGACGCTATTTTCTACGGTGGCATGGATCCCCAGGCCGGCCCGATGCTGCGCCAGATGGAGCAGCTCGGCATGAGCAAGGTCAAGTACTTCGGCGGCGACGGCATCTGCACCTCCGAGATCGCCAAACTCGCTGCTGGCGCCAAGACGCTGAGCAACGTGGTTTGTGCCGAAGGTGGCGCATCGCTGGCCAAGATGCCCGGTGGCGTCGAGTGGAAGAAGCGCTACGACGAGAAGTACCCGAACCAGTTCCAGGTCTACAGCCCGTACACCTACGACGCGACCTTTGTTCTTGTCGACGCGATGAAGCGTGCCAACTCCAGCGATCCGAAGGTCTACATCCCCGAGCTGATCAAAACCAGCTTCAAGGGCGTGACCACCACGATCGAGTTCCTGCCGAACGGCGAACTGAAAAACCCGTCCATCACCTTGTACACCTACAAGGACGGCAAGAAAACGGCTCTGGAATAAGTTTTCCGCCCCTCAGCAAAAAAGCCACCGCAAGGTGGCTTTTTTTTGTTCAAGGCGATGCGCGGGAATTCGCCCGCCATGCGGGCCGGCGTTCAGACCCAGAATCCAGAAGGGTGTTGCTGCGCCGATGCGGCCCGCCCCACTCAAGGGAGTACAAAAATGGGTCAGACACAAAAAAGCCCAGACAAGCTGGGCTTTCAGGAGCTTTTACTGCCGTGTGGAAAACTCACGGCAACTATACTTTTGGCGGAAAGGGCGGGATTCGAACCCGCGGTGGGTATAACCCCACGCACGCTTTCCAGGCGTGTGACTTAAACCGCTCATCCACCTTTCCGCGAAGCCTCACATTGTAGCAGTGCGCGGTGCTGAAGATGGCGCAGATCAGTGAAGCGCGCCGTGAAATCTGTGTTTTTCCAGTTGCGCGCGTGTCACGAACTCCAGCGCCCTGAGGTGGGTGGACTCCAGAACCACGGGCGGCGCAAAGCCGGCTTCCAGTGCTTCGCGCCAGCGGTTGGCGCACAGGCACCACCGGTCACCCGGCTTGAGCCCGGCAAAGCGGTACTCAGGTCGCGGTGTCACCAGGTCGTTGCCCTTGGCCGCTGAAAACGCCAGAAAGTCGCTGCTCACCTTGACGCAGACGAGGTGAGAGCCCAGGTCGGATTCATCGGTGTTGCAGCAGCCGTCGCGGAAATAACCGGTGAGCGGGTCATAGGAGCACGGAACCAGTTCCGTGCCGAGGACGTTCATGGTGGTCATACGGGTGTTAGGTGAGACGACGTGCGCAGCGCAGGGCCGCCCCAAGCAAGCACAGCCCCCTCGGGGGGCAGCGTAGTACACGTAGTGCCAAGCGTGGGGGTCATCACGCCCGGGTGGACCCCACCATGGTCATGGCCGAGGTGATCAGGGCCGAGACTTCGGTCATGTTGCTGGGAACAATCAACGTGGTCTTGGCGTCGGCGGCGACACGGGAGTAGGCTTCCACGGCCTTTTCGGCCACCTTGAGCTGCACGGCCAGTTCACCGCCAGGCTGGCGGATGGAGGCGGCAATTCGTTCGATGGCCTGGGCGGTGGCGTCGGCCACGGCAGTGATCGCGGCCGCTTCACCCTGCGCGTTGTTGATGGCGGCGAGTTTTTCACCTTCGGAGCGTGCGATGAACGCCTCCCGCTCACCGGTGGCGATGTTGATCTGTTCCTGGCGGCGGCCTTCCGAGGCAGCAATCAACGCGCGTTTTTCGCGCTCAGCGGTGATCTGCGACTGCATGGCGTGCAGGATTTCCTTCGGGGGCGTCAAGTCCTTGATCTCGTAACGCAGCACCTTCACACCCCAGTTCAGTGCGGCCTCGTCGATGGCGGCCACGACCTGGGCGTTGATGATGTCGCGTTCCTCGAAGGTCTTGTCGAGTTCCAGCTTGCCAATCACGCTGCGAAGCGATGTCTGGGCCAGCTGGGTGACGGCCACGATGTAGTTCGATGAACCGTAGCTGGCACGCATCGGGTCGGTGACCTGGAAATACAGGATGCCGTCGACCTGCAACTGGGTGTTGTCGCGCGTGATACAGACCTGGCTGGGGACATCGAGCGGGATTTCCTTGAGCGAGTGTTTGTAGGCCACGCGGTCAATGAAGGGAATCAGGAAATTGAGGCCCGGGGTCAGGCTGGCGTGGTATTTGCCCAGCCGCTCGACCACCCATGAGTTTTGTTGGGGCACGACCTTGATGCTGCGCGCGATAAAAATGACGGCAATCACCAGGATGACGAGTGCAATTTCCATGAAGTTCTCCGTTAGATCAAAGGGGGTGGACGTTTGCCGCCCACCGCGACAGCATGCACTGTCTCACATTTTCACGACGACCAGCCGGTTTCCGTCCAGCTCCCTGACCTTGAACAGGCCGGGCTCCGGCGCGACTTGATGACCCGCCAGCACCACGGTCCACTGCGCACCGCGGTATTTCACGCTGGCAGTGGCATCGTCGTTCCACTGCTGCACATGGACAGTCTCGCCGATGTCCATCTGCACATCGCGGTTGGCGTTGGCCTGGGGCGGCTTGGGGCTCTTGCTGCGTTTCCAGTGCCAGGCCACCACGGCGCCGCCACCGACCACGGCCGCGACCACAATCTGCAGCATGACGGAAGCGCCCAGATGGGCCGCCAGGGCCGCCGCTGTCATGCCGACGGCCAGCATGAGGAGGTAAAACGTGCCTGTGACTAGCTCCAGCGCCACGGCGGCACCTGCCAGCAACCACCAAATTGTCGAATCGGCCAGGGTTGTCATGTCGCGTTCCCTTCGTTTCCTAAAAGCCACATTCTGGGCTACAAACGTCCCGGGGCAAGCTTAACCCCAACCGGGAAAGGCCAAGCCGGCGCCACTGGCCGCAAATATCCTTACACTTCGGCCCTGATTCGTTTTTTTTGGCAGCTCCAGGCAAAGGCCTTTTGATGAAATTCCGCTTTCCCATCGTCATCATTGACGAAGACTTCCGCTCCGAAAACACCTCCGGGCTGGGTATTCGCGCCCTGGCGCAAGCCATTGAAACCGAGGGTTTTGAGGTGCTCGGTGTCACCAGCTACGGCGACCTGTCGCAGTTTGCGCAGCAGCAAAGCCGTGCCAGCGCCTTCATTCTGTCGATTGACGACGAAGAGTTCACGCCGGGACCGGATCTGGACCCAGCGGTGGTGAACCTGCGCCACTTCATCGAGGAAGTGCGGCGCAAGAACCTGGACGTGCCGATTTACGTCTATGGCGAGACCAAGACCTCGCGCCACATCCCCAACGACATCCTGCGCGAACTGCACGGCTTCATCCACATGTTCGAGGACACGCCCGAGTTTGTGGCGCGTCACATCATTCGCGAGGCCAAGAGTTACCTCGAAGGCGTGCAGCCGCCGTTTTTCAAGGCGCTGCTCGATTACGCCGAAGACGGCTCCTACTCCTGGCACTGCCCGGGGCATTCCGGCGGCGTGGCTTTCCTGAAGAGCCCGGTCGGGCAGATGTTCCACCAGTTTTTTGGCGAGAACATGCTGCGCGCCGACGTCTGCAATGCGGTCGAGGAGCTCGGCCAGCTGCTCGACCACGACGGCCCGGTCGGTGCTTCCGAGCGCAACGCGGCGCGCATTTTCAACGCTGACCACTGCTTCTTTGTGACCAATGGCACGTCCACCTCGAACAAGATGGTCTGGCACCACACCGTGGCGCCGGGCGATGTGGTGGTGGTGGACCGCAACTGCCACAAGTCCATCCTGCACGCGATCATCATGACCGGCTCGATCCCGGTGTTCCTGAAGCCGACGCGTAACCACTTCGGCATCATCGGCCCGATTCCGAAGGAGGAGTTCGAGCAGGCCTCCATCCAGGCCAAGATCAAGGCCAACCCGTTGCTCAAGGGCGTGGACGCCAAGAAGGTCAAGCCGCGGGTGCTGACCATCACCCAGTCCACCTACGACGGCGTGCTCTACAACACCGAAACCATCAAGGGCATGCTCGACGGGTATGTCGAGAACCTGCATTTTGACGAAGCCTGGTTGCCGCATGCGGCCTTCCACCCGTTTTACGGCAGCTACCATGCGATGGGTAAAAAACGCGCGCGGCCCAAGCAGGCCATGGTGTATTCGACACAGTCCATCCACAAACTCCTGGCCGGCATCAGCCAGGCCAGCCACGTGCTGGTGCAGGACTCGCAGACCGTCAAGCTCGACCGGCACCTCTTCAACGAGGCCTACCTGATGCATACCAGCACCAGCCCGCAGTACAGCATCATTGCCAGCTGCGACGTGGCCGCAGCCATGATGGAGCCGCCCGGCGGCACCGCGCTGGTCGAGGAAAGCATTGCCGAGGCGCTGGACTTCCGCCGCGCGATGCGCAAGGTCGATGAGGAGTATGGCGACGACTGGTGGTTCAAGGTCTGGGGCCCAGAAAAACTGGTGGACGAGGGCATTGGCCGCTCGGACGACTGGATCATCAAGGGCGAGTCCAAGAACGCCAAGGCCGGGGTCAACTGGCACGGCTTCGGCAAGATGGCGACCGGCTTCAACATGCTGGACCCGATCAAGTCGACCATCGTCACCCCCGGCATGGACCTGAACGGCAAGTTCGCCAAAACCGGCATTCCGGCCAGCATCGTGACCAAGTTCCTGGCCGAACACGGCGTGGTGGTGGAGAAGACCGGCCTCTACAGCTTTTTCATCATGTTCACCATCGGCATCACCAAGGGCCGCTGGAACAGCATGCTGACCGCGCTGCAGCAGTTCAAGGACGATTACGCCAAGAACCAGCCCATGTGGCGCATCCTGCCGGAGTTCTGCCAGAAGTACCCGCGTTACGAAAAAATGGGCCTGGCCGACCTGTGCCAGCACATCCACAACCTGTACGCCAAATACGACATTGCGCGCCTGACCACCGACATGTACCTGAGCGACCTGACGCCGGCCATGAAGCCCAGCGACGCTTACGCGCACATCGCGCTGCACAAGACCGAACGCGTCGAAATCGACAAGCTCGAAGGCCGCATCACGGTGGGCCTGGTGACGCCCTACCCGCCGGGCATTCCGCTCCTGATTCCCGGCGAAGTGTTCAACAAGAAGATTGTCGACTATCTGAAGTTCTCGCGCGAGTTCAATTCACAGTGCCCGGGCTTCGAGACCGACATCCACGGCCTGGTCGAAGTGGAAGACGCCAACGGCAAGAAGCACTACTACGCCGATTGCGTGAAAGAGTAAAGGCTAAAGGCGCTGGCCCTGCCCGTCGGCCCCCGGCAGCGGCGTTCAGGGCCGAGCCGGTGCCATGTCTTCCCGAATCCGCAGGAAGCTGGCAAAGCGCGGAACACCGCTGTCATTCAAGCCGCGAAATCTGTAGGTCACGACGCTTCCCACGGGTGGCGGGTGGCGCCGCTGTTCGTCGCTGAAGCCGGTGCCCAGCTTGAAGCGTGTGCCCGGCACGCCGTCCTCTCGCACCGTCTCGACCAGCAGGGCGCCCAGCGCGGCGGCATATTTGCCCTGGCCCGGCAGGTGGGCCAGCACGCGGGCTTCCGCGTCCTCATGCGTCTTGACCTTGAGCAGGTCGTCGTTGCGCGCGCCCTTGTAGAGCGAGGCGCCGCGGTGCAGCATCAGGCCTTCGCCACCCAGTCTGACGGTTTTGGCCAACAGCCGCTGGAGTTCGGCATGGCTGGCCACCCGGGATTGCGCCACCGCCTGGACCCAGGGTTGGTCGATGCGGCTGACCACCCCGTTCAGGGCCGGAATCCGCTCGGTGAAGGTTCCGGCCTGCGTGGGCAGGTCGAACACCATGAAGCGCAGGGCGCGCCACGCGGCATCGTCAGGAGTTTGCTGGCGCACGGTGGAGACCGCCTTGGAGAATTGGCCGCGGCCGGCCCACAACTCGCCATCCAGGGGCTGCCTGGGCCAGCCCGCGGTGAACCAGGCCGGGGCGGCGATGCGTTCGCCGCCCCGTGTCAGCAACTTTTCGCCGTCCCAGTAGCCACGCACCCCGTCAAGTTTTTCACTGACCCAGTAGTCCTGCAGCGCGATGCCGGGCTGGTAGACATTGGCCAGCATCAGCGACGGGCTGTTGCCGGCCGCCGTTGCGGGAAGGGCAGGCGCCAGCAGAGCCGCCCCTGCCAGCAGCCAGGGCAGGGCGCAGATGCGAGTGAAAGCGCCGAGCGCTCGGGGGCGGGGTGAGGGTGGAGATTCCGTCATGTCGCTCGATTTATTGCATGATTCATGCCGCAAGCCGCCGGAAGAGGAGCGGAGTCAGCTATCAAAAAAGTAGTAGTGGTTTTCCCCGCATTCCGTGTTCCCCCGGTTCGCGGCTGACGATTGTGCCGGCGGGCAGGGGGGTGTTGCAAGTCTTAACCCGTGCAAACTTCATTCATGAACGCCCTTGATGTTGCTTCCATAGAACAGGCCACCCTGGCCGCCGTGGCCCCCGAGACCGCGGATGAGCGAGAGGGCTGGTTGTTGCCTGTCGACTACGGAACCATCAGCCGCGCCAGAAGTGCAGTGCCGCTGCAGCATACGCATGCCGCCCCGGACGTGCTGGGCCGCATTGAGGCGTATTACGCGGCGCGGGGTCTGCCGGCGGTGTTTCGCCTGGCCACCGACGCCTGCTTTGATGGCTTGCGCCATGAACTGCGCCAGCGCGGCTATCGCGCCGATCAACCCACGTGGGTGCAGCTGGGCACGGTGGCGCGTATGCGCAAGGTGTCGTGGCAAGTACCGGCCGAGGTTCATGATGCGCCGGATGCGGCCTGGACGGCGCTTTTCCTGGGGGAGGGTTTTGATCCGGTGGACGGTGCCTGCCGGGTCAGATCACTGAGCCGGGCGCAGGGCTCGGTGTATGCCAGCGTTCGTGAAGGCGGCCAGGTGCTCGCGGGCGGGGTGGCGGCTTTTGGCCATGGCTGGGTCAGCGTGCATGGCATGCGCACCACCGCAGGGCACCGCGGCCGGGGTCTCGCCGGCCGGGTGTTGGCTGGGCTGGCCGACGCCGCGCTGGCGCGGGGCATGGCGCGTGTCTTTTTGCAGGTGGAAGCCGGCAACACCGCCGCGCAGGCGCTGTACCGGCGCGCGGGCTTTGAAGCCGCGTGGTCTTACGTGTACTGGCGCCGCGCCTGAGCAGCCGGGGCGGCCCGGTGATGCTCACTTTTGTATAGCTGTCTGCGCCCGTGTATCAAGGGCTCAGGCCGTATTTGACTCCAAACCTGAACTGAACCCCGCGCCGGTTCAGCTCGCCTCGGCGTCGCGGCCGATGCCGGCCGTGTGGCTGAAGCCGCCATCGACATAGGTGATTTCAGCGGTGACGCCGGAAGCCAGGTCGGACAGCAGGAAGGCGGCCACATTGCCCACATCCTCGATGGTGACGTTGCGCCGCAGCGGCGAGGCGGCGGCCACCATGCCCAGCAGCTTGCCGAAGTCCTTGATGCCGCTGGCCGCCAGTGTCTTGATCGGGCCGGCGCTGATGCCGTTGACGCGCATGCCCTTGGGGCCCAGCGACTCGGCCAGGTAACGCACGCTGGCTTCCAGGCTGGCCTTGGCCAGGCCCATGGTGTTGTAGTTGGGGATGGTGCGCTGGGCGCCCAGGTAGGTCAGCGTCAGCAGGGCCGACTTCGGGTTGAGGTGGGGCAGGGCAGCCTTGGCCATGGCCGGAAAACTGTAGGCGCTGATATCGTGGGCAATCTTGAAGCCCTCGCGTGTCAGGCCTTCGAGGAAGTCCCCGGCAATCGCCTCGCGCGGTGCGTAGCCGATGCTGTGCACAAAGCCGTCAAAGGTCGGCCAGGTCTTGGTCAGGTCCGCAAACAGGGCGGCAATCTGCGCATCGTCGCCGACATCGCAGTCAAAAATCAGCTTGGAGTCGAAGTCGGCGGCAAATTCGGTGATGCGCTCCTTGAAACGTTCACCCACGTAGCTGAAGGCCAGTTCGGCGCCCTGGGCATGGCAGGCCTTGGCAATACCGTAAGCGATGGACCGGTTGGACAGGACGCCCGTGATCAACAGTTTTTTGCCGGTGAGAAATCCCGTGGGTGTGCCCATGCTTGTGCTCCAGTGTGTGCGAGTGAAAGGGCAAAGGGCGCGCTGCGTGCATGGTGCTCTTTGCCAACTTAAGTAGTGCAGAATTGTCGCATGCGGGATTTGTCGTTTTTGCGGGCCTTGGTGACGGCCGTTCTGGTCTGTCTGGCTCCGGCTTCCTGGGCTGCCCACGCCTATGCGCAGTTCGGCGATATCAAGTACCCGCCGGGCTTCACCCACTTCGACTACGTCAATCCCGCCGCGCCCAAGGGCGGCGAGATCCGCATGGTGCCGCCGACCCGCCCCACCAACTTCGACAAGTTCAACCCCTTCACGCTGCGCGGCACTGCGCCCTACGGTATCGGCACGCTGATGATCGAGAGCCTGCTGACCGGCAACGCCGAGGAGCCGACCACCGCCTATGGCCTGCTGGCCGACGATGTCGAGGTGTCGCCGGACCGGCTGTCGGCCACCTTCCGCCTGCACCCCAGGGCGCGCTTTCAGGACGGCTCGCCGGTCCTGGCCGCCGATGTGCTGCATTCGTTCACGCAGTTGACCGGCAAGCTGGCCGCGCCGCAATACCGCAGCATTTATGCCGAGGTCAAAGCGGTGAAGGTGCTCGCCGAACGGGTGGTGCGTTTCGATTTCGCAGTTCCCAATCCCGAGTTGCCGCTGGTCGTGGGGGGCATGCCGGTGTTCAGCCGCGCCTGGGGCGGCGGCAAGCCGTTCGACAAAATTGTGTCCGACCTGCCGATAGGCTCCGGCCCCTACAAGCCCGCCAGCCTGGCGATGGGGCGCGACATCACCTATGTCCGCGACCCGGCCTACTGGGGCGCCGAGCTGCCAAGTCGCAAGGGTCAGTTCAACTTCGACCGCATCACCTTCAAGATCTACCTCGACGAAACCTCGCGTTTTGAAGGCCTGAAAGCCGGTGAATACGACTTCATGCGCGAGTTCATCTCGCGCAACTGGGCACGCCAGTACACCGGCAAGCAGTTCAGCTCGGGCGAACTCGTCAAGCGGGCTTTCGAGAACCGCAACCCCGGCGACTTCCAGGGTTATGTGTTCAACCTGCGCAAGGAAAAATTCCAGGACGTACGCGTGCGGCGCGCCATCGGGCTGGCCATGGATTTCGAGTGGATGAACCGGCAGCTGTTCTACGGCATCTACAAACGCGTCAACGGTTATTTCCCGAACAGCGAATTTCATGCCGAAGGGCTGCCCAAGCCCGACGAACTGGCGCTGCTGGAGTCGCTGCGCACCAGACTTCAGCCTGAGGTGTTTGGCGCGGTGCCGGTGGCGCCCGCCACCACACCGCCGGGCAGCCTGCGGCAGAACCTGCGTCAGGCCCAGGCGCTGCTGCGCGAAGCCGGCTGGAGCTACCGCGATGGCGCGCTGCGCAATGCCAAGGGCGAGGCCTTCACGATGGAGTTCCTCAACGACCAGCCGTCGCTGGTGCGCATCGTCGGGCCCTTCCAGAAAGCGCTTGAAAAGCTCGGCATCACCATGACTTACCGGGTCGTTGATTTCTCCCTGTCCAAGCAGAAGATGGACGCGTTTGACTTCGAGATCACGACCTTGCGTCTGCCGGGCTCGACCGCGCCGGGCAGCGAGCTGCTGGAGCGGTTCGGCTCCGAAGCGGCCAGGACGCCCGGCTCGTCCAATGTCTGGGGCATTGCCGACCCGGCGGTCGATGCCTTGCTGCAGAAGGTGGTGACCGCGCGAACCCGGCCCGAGCTGGGCGCCGCCATGCGCGCGCTGGACCGCGTGCTGACGCACGGCTTTTATTCGGTGCCGCAGTATTATGGCGACGCCTTTCTCATCGGTTACCGGCCTGCGCCTTTTGTGTTGCCGACGACGATTCCGCCGTATTACCAGGCCGACACCTGGGCCATGAGCACCTGGTGGGCTTCAAACTCCAACAAATGACCCCCCACGCTCAACACTTCATGTATTCGCTGCCATCCGCATAACCATGGCCAGCTACATCCTCAAACGCCTGCTGCTCATGATTCCCACCCTGCTGGGGGTGCTGCTGCTGACCTTTGCCATGGTGCAGTTTGTGCCCGGCGGTCCGGTCGAGCAGATGGTGGCGCAGTTGCAGGGGCGCGATTCCGGCGGCGAACGTGCGGCGGCCACCGGCTCCGGCTACCGCGGCCGGCAGGGCCTGGACGCGCAGCGCATCGAGGAAATCAGGGCGCTGTACGGTTTTGACAAACCCGTGCACGAGCGGTTTTTCCAGATGCTGGGGCAGTTCGCGCGGTTTGACCTCGGGAAAAGTTTTTACCAGCACAAGGACGTCTGGCAACTGGTCAAGGAGAAGCTGCCGGTGTCCATCAGCCTGGGGCTGTGGACTTTTTTCATCAGCTACCTGATCGCCGTGCCGCTCGGTGTGGCCAAGGCGGTGCGCGCCGGCTCGCGTTTTGATTTTGTCACCACGCTCATCGTGCTGGTCGGTTACGCCATTCCCGGCTTTGTCCTGGGCGTGGCGCTGCTCGTGATTTTTGGCGGACAGCTGCAGTGGTTTCCCTTGCGCGGGCTGACCTCGTCGAATTGGGAAACCCTGAGCTGGGGCGCGCGCATCACGGACTACCTGTGGCACATCACCTTGCCGGTCACGGCCATGGTGCTGG
>NZ_JAQSDL010000077.1 GCF_029945895.1 Polaromonas sp.
ACGGCTTTGGCGGCTGGAAGAAAAGCCTGTTTGGCGACATGCATGCCTACGGCGAAGAGGGCGTGCGTTTTTACACCAAGCAGAAGTCCATCATGCAACGCTGGCCCGAGAGCATTGGCAAGGGGGCGGAGTTCGTCATGCCCACGGCAAAATAGGTTCCCCCCCGAAGCGGCCTGCGGCCGCCTCCCCCCACGGGGGCGCCACCTGCGGGCCGGCGGAGCCGGACCCGCGCTGACTTGAGGCGCACTGGGGCTAGACGGCACCAGCCAGGTCCCACAACAAGAACGACGAGACAAGACGCATGAACGAAAACATCTTTGACTACATCATCGTCGGGGGCGGCACCGCCGGTTGCCTGCTGGCCAACCGCCTGAGCGCCGACGCGTCCAAACGTGTGTTGCTGATCGAGGCCGGCCGCAAGGACGACTACCACTGGATCCACATCCCGGTCGGCTACCTCTACTGCATCGGCAACCCGCGCACCGACTGGCTCTACAACACCGAACCCGACGCCGGCCTGAACGGCCGCAGCCTGCGTTATCCGCGCGGCAAGACGCTGGGCGGCTGCTCCAGCATCAACGGCATGATCTACATGCGCGGCCAGGCGCGCGACTACGACCGCTGGGCCGAACTCACCGGCGACGACGCCTGGCGCTGGGACAATGTGCTGCCGGGCTTTCGCAAACACGAGGACCACTACAAACTCGATGCGCCCCAAGGCAAGGCACAGGCCGAGGTCAATGAAAACTTCCGGCGACTGCATGGCCACAAGAGCCAGCACGCCGCCAGCGAAGGCCTGGCGCGCAAGATGGGCGGCGAATGGCGGGTGGAAAAGCAGCGCCTGCGCTGGGACATCCTCGACGCGTTTGCGGCGGCGGCGCAGCAGGCGGGCATTCCGGCCACCGACGACTTCAATGGCGGCAACAATGAAGGCGTCGGTTATTTCGAGGTCAACCAGAAAAGCGGCTGGCGCTGGAACACCGCCAAGGCGTTTTTGCGTCCCACCTGTTTTGCGCGTCCCAACTTCGAGATGTGGACCGGGGCGCAGGTCTGCAAACTCGTTGTCGAGCGCCAGGACGACGGCAGCCAGCGTTGCACCGGCGTCGAGGTCTGGACCGGCCATGAACGCGTGCAGGCCTTTGCCACGCGCGACTCGGGCAAGGCGCAGGGCAAGCTGGGCGAGGTCATCCTGAGCGCCGGCAGCATAGGCTCGCCGCAGATCCTGCAACTCTCGGGCATCGGCCCGGCGGCACTGCTGCAACAACACGGCATTCCTGTGGTGGTGGACCTGCCCGGCGTGGGCGCCAACCTGCAGGACCACCTGCAGATCCGCTCGGTCTACAAGGTCAAGCCCGTTGCAGGCAGCAAGGCGAAAAACTTCACGCTCAACACCCTGGCCAGCTCGCTCTGGGGCAAGGCCAGAATCGGCCTCGAATACGCGCTCAAACAGACCGGCCCAATGAGCATGGCGCCGTCGCAGCTTGGCGCCTTCACGCGCAGCTCGCCGGACCAGCCCTGGCCCAACATCGAGTACCACGTGCAACCGCTGTCGCTCGACGCATTTGGCGAGCCGCTGCACAGCTTCAATGCTTTCACCGCCAGCGTCTGCAACCTCAACCCCACCAGCCGGGGTTCCGTTCAGATCAAGAGCGGCAACTTTGAAGATGCGCCGGCGATTGCACCCAACTACCTCAGCACCGCCGAGGACCGGAAGGTGGCGGCCGACTCCCTGCGTGTCACGCGCCGCATCGTGAGCCAGAGCGCCCTGGCCGGCTACCAGCCCGAAGAGTTCCGCCCCGGTGTGCAGTTCCAGAGCGATGACGACCTGGCGCGGCTGGCCGGCGACATAGCCACCACCATCTTCCACCCGGTAGGCACCACCAAAATGGGCACGGCTGATGACCCCATGGCCGTCGTCGACGCCCACCTCCGGGTGCGCGGGGTGACGGGACTGCGGGTGGTGGACGCCGGCGTGATGCCGCTGATCACCAGCGGCAACACCAACTCACCTACCCTGATGATTGCGGAAAAAGCCGCGCAGTGGATACGCGACGGAAATTAAGGTCGCCAAGTAAGGCCCCCACGGTCGCTCGCTTCGCGTAGCTTCCTGCCCCCGAGGGGGCCGCTGCGCCTGCGGCCCGGCGAAGCCGGTTCCGCGGCCCTGGCTGGTCTGGAGCGAAGCCCCACCTACGACCGCTCATACCGTTCGTTTTGAGCTGTCGACGGCTGACCGCCGGGGTTTCGCAGTACACGCAGTGACAAGCGTGGGGGCTTGCTTCACTGCCCAATCAGCGCGGCGATGGTCACGCCGTCACCTCTCTGGTTGCTGGCGCGCAGCTCGTCAGCGCAGGATATCCAGCTCTTGATCTGCGAGACCCAATGTTCCGTCTCGTCCTCGGCCGGCGGCGTCTTCGCCTTCATGGCCAGCGCCACAGGTTCGGGCCCGCAGCGCGCCTGCGCCGCATCAATGAAACCGAGCCGGTAAGACACCGCGGTCAGCAGATGCTGCTCGGCCAGCCAGCGCGGGCTGATGACAAACAGATCTGCCGGCGCGGTGGCGTTCATCTTGTCGAGGATGGCGCGCGGTGTGCCCAGCCCCGACATGTAGTTTTCAACCGTGCGCGCGATCTGGCTGACATACGCCGACTGCTGGTCAATGCTGCCTTCCTTGACCTGAACATGGATGCGGTGCACGCCCAGCGTGGCACCCGTGGACACATGGCGGGTCACGCCGCTCATCCACAAAATGAAACAGGCGCTGTAGCAGCGCGCGCCACTGGCGACATGGGTGGCGGCGGAACTCTTGTCTAGCAGGTGGGCGATCTTGATGGCCTCAACCACGTCACCGCCCGATGAATCCAGGTAAACCATGCGCGCAAAGCGCCCGTAGTTGTCGGGATGCCGGACGAACGCGATGATCCTGGCGTAGTCGCCTTTTTCGATCGTCCCCTGAATCAACACACCACGCTGGTAGGCAGAGATATCGGCGGCAACGGCCGGCATGCATGCACAGGCAAACGCGCTGATCAAAAATGTGACGATGGCTCGCATCATGGGGATCTCCTGCCGTCAGCCGGAAGAGCTGAACAGGTGTCATCTTAGGACGACGCAGCGCCTGTGTCAGTCATCAATTACCGGGGTGGCAGTAACTTATTTACCGTCCTTTTCCCCACCTGGCGGCCGGCGAGAGAACCTATGTCTTAACCGTCGGCTGGCTCATGCAAAAAGTGAACACCATGGACTCCTTATTTGCCGCGCAGCACCATGTTGTCCCCGGACAGCACGATCTCGAATCGGGACAGAAAGCTCTGCCCCAGCAGGGCCATGGCGGGATCGGGCCCCACCAGCCCCACGCCGACCCGTGTGCCCGAAACGCTGGCCGGCCCGACTGACACCGTGACACCCTGGACGATCCGGCCCTCCAACTCGCCGCTGGCGGTCCGGAAGGTGGTCGCCTCGCCCGCCGCCAAGCCAGCGGTCCGCGCAAACTCCCGGCTGACCACCACCAGCGAAGCGCCGGTATCCACCAGAAAAGTGACAGGCCGGCCATGAACCTGTCCCTGAACGTAAAAGTGGCCGTCCCGGGCACGCGGAATCACCAGTTCCCCGGCCACCGACACCGTCAGCGCAGGTGGCTTCAACACCTGGCGCATCACGGCGTACAGAGCAGCCATGACCACCAGCCAGAAAAGCAGGATCAGCAGCGGCCCCCACCGAAGGCCTGCAGGGGCCGGGCGGGGCTTTTTCGTGCTGCTGCTGTCCGGATGCGTCATGGGTGGTTGGCCTGGCTGGTGCTTGCCTGTGCGAAAGGACTCAGGACGCCGTGCATCCTGGGGTCATGATACGTCCGGGGCAGCCCAGGTCGGCGCCAGCCCGATAATCAACCTGCCCCCTCCAAACCCAAAGCATTGATGCCGATGACCAGCCTTGCCCTTTACATGCAGACCCAGCGCGCGCTGTATGCGGACGGGCTGCCGGAAAAGATCCGTGCGCTGGAGGCGGCGCTGCACCAGCTTGACGGCGGCACTGCCGGACCCAGCGGCCAGGAGGCTTTGCTTTTCGTGCTGGCGCAAGCCCACAAACTGGCGGGCTCTGGCGGAACCTTTGGTTTTCCTGCCGTCAGCGAAGCCGCGGCAAGGATCGAGAAAATTCTCTCGGAAAACCCCGGTGCCCCGGGTTTTCCGGACGGCGACGATCGTCTCATGCTGGAGGCCAGTCTGGAGGCACTCAAAGCCGCCGCGACGAAGGACGGGCCAGGCGCCGACACTCCAGCTTCGGCCCCCACGGCCGGCAGCGAAGCCGCCCGGCGACAACCCGCCGGGCCGGCACGGCTGCTTCACATCATCGATCCTGACGGGGTGGCGGCCAGCCAGCTTGCTGATCAGCTTGGCCATGGCGGCTACCAGATCCGCGTGTTCACCCGGCCTGCTGAGGCCAGCCAGGCGGCGCTGCAGGAAGGGCCGGCGGCCATTCTTGCCGACATCGCGTTTTCTGCAGACCCTCTGGTGGCACGGCCGGGGCTGGCTGCACCCGGCCCGACCACAGAAGGCAGAGCGCCCCTGCTTCTCATGGGCGCCGGCACGGACTTCCCGACCCGCCTGGCCGCCGTGCGGGCCGGGGCAGCCGGTTACTTCCCGCGCCCACTGGATGTGCGGGCCATCATCGCCCTGCTGGACCTGCTCACCTCGGCGGAGCCGACGCAGCCCTACCGGGTACTGATCATCGAGGACGACGAAGCGCTGGCGGGCTTTTATGCCGGCGTGTTGCAGGCAGCAGGCATGCAGACCTCTATCGTCACCGAGCCCCGCGAGGTCATGGCGCCGCTGGTTGATTTCCGGCCCGACGTGATCACCTGCGACATTCACATGCCGCAATGCAACGGGATCGAACTGGCCACACTGATCCGGCAGCAACCCGAGTTCGTCCGGGTACCCATCATCTTTCTGTCCGCTGAAACCAGCCTGCACAAGCAGGCCCAGGCGCTGCGGCAGGGCGGCGATGACTTCATCACCAAGCCGGTTTCCCCGGAAACGCTGGTCTCCGCGGCGCAGAGTCGGGCACGGCGACACCGCAGCCTGCTGGCAGCCGAGGACACCTTGCGCATCAGCGAGGAGCGCTTCCGGCTGGTGGTCGAAACCAGCCTGGACGGCTTTCTGCAGAGCCTGCCGGACGGCACAGTGGTCGCGACCAACCAGGCCGCCTGCACCATGTTCAGGATGAGCGAACAGCAAATCAGGACAGCGGGCATCGCCGGTCTCGTGGACGCGACGGATCCAGCCATGGCCGGGCTGATGATGCAGATCAGCCGATCCGCCAGGTTCCGCGGCGAACTCACCTGTGTACGCGGGGACGGCACCCGCTTTCCGGCCGAGGCTTCTTCGTCGCAGCATGTGAACAGCGAGGGCGACGTGCAGGTCAGCGTGATCCTGCGCGACATCACCGAGCGCAAGCTGGCCGAGCAGGAGATCCTGCAGCTCAATGCGGAGCTGGAAACCCGCGTGGAAAAACGCACCGCCCAGCTCACCGCAGCCACCCTGGAGCTGCAGGCTTTCTCGCAGGCCCTGGCCCATGACCTGCGCCAGCCCTACATTGCCATCAACGGCATGACCCGCCTGCTGGAAAAGGAAATGGCAGCTGGCATCAGCGAGCGCGGCAGGCACTACCTCCAGCGCATCCGTGCCGGGGTCAGCCAGATGAACGAAAGGACCGACAGCCTGCTGGCGCTGGCGCAGCTGTCGCGCACGCAGTCACGCCGCGAGCAGGTGGACCTGGGCGCCATGTCCGGCGCTATTCTGAAATCATTGCAGTTGCAGCACCCCGAACGTCAGGTGGCCAGCCAGGTCCAGACGCTTCCGGCGGTGCAGGCCGACGCCGGGCTGGTGTTTCACTTGCTGAACACCCTGTTGGGCAATGCCTGGAAATTCACGTCGCGGCAGGCGCACGCCGAGATCACCGTGGGCAGCGAGCCGGGCACCGACGGCGAGATCATCTTTTTCGTGAGGGACAACGGCGTCGGCTTTGACATGGCCTATGCCGACAAGTTGTTCACGGCTTTCCAGCGCCTGCACTCGCCGGGTGAATTTGCCGGTGCCGGCATCGGCCTGGCGACTGCCCGCAGGATTGTCACGCGCCACGGCGGACGCATCTGGGCCACATCGGCGCCCGGTCAGGGCGCATGCTTTTATTTCACGCTGGCGCCGGTATCACGCTGAAGTGACTCGCGGCTGGCGCGCGCTCAGCGCAGGCCCTTCACATAACGGGGGGCGTCCGGATCGCGCGGCTTTGGCTCGCGGTGTTTTTCGCTGTCGCCAAAAAAATTGCCAAACGTCGACTCGATGAATCCCGACTCGGGGTAAACCTCTTCCGCGGTGTTGACCGAGCGGGCACCCCGCTGATCCGGCACCGGCGCAACGGCCGCCGGTGACGCCGCGCCGCGCTCCCTGACTGCATCGGCCATCATCCTGACCAGCGGCACGCGGTGTCTGGCCTCCGGAGAGGTCATGATTTCTTCGAGCCGGTCGGCCCAGACCCCCAGATCGAGGTGACCATCTTCGGCCGCCTTCTCGCGCGAGAAACGGACAATTTCGGCGGCATATTCGGCGTTGGTCGCCATCCACTCGGTGTCGGTCACCCGCCCGGTCTTCCTGCGCAGCAACACATGCAGGTGGGCAGCGATCGCGATTTTTTCGCTGGAGGGCATGTCTGGACCTTCCATCAGGTGCCGATCCGCTCGGCATGCTGGGCGATGTCCAGGCCGTCGGATTCCGAACTGTCGCTGACCCGCAGGCTGAACACCTGCGAAGTGATCCAGAGCACCACGGCCGTCATGAGCAGGCTGTAGCCCAGCACGGCTCCCACACCGATGGCCTGGGTCAGCACGCTGCCTTCCACGCCCGAGATGGTTTTGCTGGCAAACACGCCGGTCAGCAACGAGCCGACGATGCCGCCCACGCCGTGCACGCCGAACACATCGAGGGAGTCGTCGGCATTGAGCAGGCGTTTCAGGCCGGTGGCGCCCCAGTAGCAGGCGACGCCGGCAATCAGCCCGATGGCCAGCGCCGCACGAGGCGAGACAAAGCCGGCCGCCGGGGTGATGGCGACCAGCCCGGCCACCAGCCCCGAACACAGGCCGAGCAAGGTGGGCCGCTTGCGAACCAGCCACTCCGCCGCCATCCATGACAGGGCGCCGGCGGCGGCGGCGATGTGTGTCACCGCCATCGCCAGGCCGGCCCGGCCATCGGAGGCCACCGCGGAACCGGCATTGAAGCCGAACCAGCCAACCCAGAGCATGCCGGCACCAGCCATGGTGAGCCCGAGGTTGAAGGGTGTGAAGGCCTCACGGCCGTAGCCGCGGCGCGGACCGAGCACGTAGGCACAGACGAGCCCCGCCACACCGGCATTGATGTGGACCACGGAGCCCCCCGCAAAATCGAGCGCCCCAAGCTGCGCCAACCAGCCGCTGGGTTCCCAGACCCAGTGCGCAATGGGTGCATAAACGACCAGGGTCCAGAGGCTGATGAAACACAGCATGGCCGAAAAACGCATGCGCTCCACAAACGCACCGACCACCAGCGCCGCAGTGATGATGGCAAAGGTCAGCTGGAACATCGCATACACCGACTCGGGGATATTCGGGGCGATATGACTGACCGCGACTTTCTGAGCGTCCTTGACGTAGTCCAGCCCGGCAAACCAGAGCCGTTCGCCCCCCCCAATGTAGGGGCCCAGCGCGCCGCTGCCTGGCGTGAAGGCCAGGGAGTAGCCGACGGCAAACCACAGCAGGCTGACAACAGCGCAAATCGCCACCACGCAGGCCATCGTGTTGAGCACGTTTTTCTTGCGCACCATGCCGCCGTAGAAGAGGGCAATGCCCGGAAGGGTCATCAGCAGCACCAGGGCCGTCGAGGTCATCATCCAGGCGGTGTCAGCGCCATTGAGGGTATCGGCGGCCACCAGACCCGGGCGGGTCAGCGGAGCGGGAGCGGGGGCCGGTGTCGCTACTGCGGCAGGCGGCGCAGCCACCTGCGCCGCCGCTTGGGCCGGCGGGCTGACAGCCGCCACCGGGGACGTGGCCTCCGCAGGGGGAGCCGGCGTCTGCGCCCCGGCCAGCGTGGCGGCCAACAGCAGCCCGAGACCCCAACCCAATGTGACGAACCGCTTGTGGTGCATGGTGTTTTCCGATGTGTGCCAAATGGAGCGAACATCTCGTAACAGGCATAAGTCGTGCCATGCTTGCGGCGCCCTTTTTCGACACATCCAGGCGGTTGGTCGGGATAACACGCACCCGGTACAGGGAAGGGAAAGTCCCGATGCACTATGCGGGTGCGCGTACTACAGTAAGCGATCTGCATACGAGCCAAGCTGCTCGCAGAGGGCCGAGGAGACAAACTCGCACAAGCACGACAGAACAGAATTGGCATCCAGAGAGATGTTTTTTACCAAGCGCCGGTCAACCCGGCGCTTTTTTTTGCCTGGCCAATCCGATGCTCCTGTGGGCGGGGCCGGGCCTCCAGCCTGCCACCGGCGGCTCCAATGAGACAATTCGCCGATGGAACTACTGATCGTGTCATTGGCCTCGCTGCTGGCGGGTTTTGTGGACTCCATCGTTGGTGGCGGCGGGCTGATTCTGGTGCCCGCCCTGTTCGCCGTGTTTCCCACCACCCACCCGGCGACGCTGTTTGGCGTGAACAAGGGCGCATCGGTCTGGGGCACGGCGGTGGCTACCGTGCAATACGCGCGGCGCGTGGACATGCGCTGGGCCGCCCTGCTACCGGCCGCGCTGGCCGGTTTTGCCGGCTCGTTTGCCGGTGCCTGGCTGGTCACCGTGATTTCCCCGGGCTTTCTGCGCAAGGTCCTGCCGTTTGTGCTGTTGGCCGTGCTCTTGTACACCCTGGTCCGCAAGGACCTGGGGCGCACCCACGCACCACGGTTTTCCGGTCGCGCAGAAACCTGGGCGGCCTGCACCATCGGTATCCTGCTGGGTTTTTACGACGGATTTTTCGGCCCGGGCACCGGCAGCTTTTTTGTCTTCCTGTTTGTGCGCTGGATGGGTTACGACTTTCTGAGCGCTTCGGCCTCCGCCAAGCTGCTCAACACCGCCACCAACCTGGCCGCCCTGCTGCTGTTTGCGTACAAGGGCCACGTCTGGTGGCATTTCGCGCTGACCATGGCCTTGGCCAACGTGGTGGGCAGCCTGCTGGGCACGCGCCTGGCGCTCAAGCATGGTGCGGGTTTTGTACGCGTGGTGTTTATCGTGGTGGTCAGCGCACTGATCCTGAAAACCGGGTTTGACGCTTTCCTCAAATAGCGTCGAAAAGATCCTAGTCTGCGTCGGGCGGAAGGGGGGGCAGCTTGCCGATGGCCTCGGTGATGACCGCAGCACGGGCGGCGTTGGCCGCCGCCACGGCGCTGGTCTGCCGCGCCAGGCCGTTTGCGCCGCCGGTCAGCAATCCTGTCATCTCAGCGGCCAGACGTGGCTTGCCGATGGGTGCCGCAGCCAGCCCCTTTTGCACGGCAGCCATGTCCACCTCACTGGGGTACTGACCGAGCAGCACGTAGTCAAACACGCGCCGGGCAATGGGCGCCGCATGGGCCGCGCCGAAGCCCGCGTTTTCCACCACCACCGCCAGCGCAATTTTCGGATGATCGGCGGGCGCAAAAGCCATGTACAGGGCATGGTCCCTCTGGTGCTCTTCGAGTTTGCGGGCGTCGTACTTGTCTTTCTGGCCGACACCTACCGCCTGGGCTGTGCCAGTCTTGCCGCCGCTGAGGTAGCCGGCACCCGCAAACACCCGGGTCGACGTGCCCTCCTGCGTGACACCGACCAGTGCCTTGCGGATCACCGCCACGTTTTCCGGCTTGTAGCCCAGATTCTGCGGAGGCTGCGGGGCAATGGGTTCGATGGCCCGCGTCATCGGATTTTGTGTGGCGATCACCAGCTGCGGTTTATGGCGGACCCCGTTGTTCGCCAGCGTCGCAGTGGCCTGCGCGAGCTGCAGCATGGTGAATGCGTTGTAGCCCTGGCCGATGCCCAGTGAAATGGTTTCTCCGGGATACCATTTCTGCTGGTCCGCCCGCTTGTAGGTCTTGCGCTTCCACTCCTGGCTGGGCAGCACGCCGCGCACTTCACCGTTGATGTCGATGCCGGTGATCTGCCCGAAGCCGAGCGGTTTCATGAAGTCGTGCATGGCGTCGACACCAAGGTCATTGGCCAGCGAGTAGTAGTAGACATTGCTCGACTTGACGATGCTCTGGTACATGTCCACCGGGCCCAGTCCGGCGCCATGGCTGCGGAACTGGTGGCCGCCAAACATCCAGGAACCGGTGTCATTGGTGATGCTGCCGGGCTGCCGCTTGCCGGACTCCAGCGCCGCCAGCGCCATGAATGGCTTGTAGGTGGAGCCGGGCGGGTAGGTTCCGCGCAGTGCCCGGTTCAGCAGCGGCTTGTCGATCGACTCGTTGAGCGCCTGCCAGCTTTCACTGTCGATGCCGTCGACAAACAGGTTGGGATCAAAAGTCGGTTTGCTGACGAAGGCCAGCACCTCCCCGGTGGTCGGGTCCAGGGCCACCAGCGCACCGCGCCGGTCGCCAAACAGGTCTTCCACCAGTTTCTGCAGCTTGATGTCGATGGACAGCATCACCGTGTCGCCGGGCACCGCCGCCGTGCTGGCGAGCTTGCGCACCGCGCGGCCACCCGCCGAGGTTTCCACCTGTTCGACGCCGGTGCTGCCGTGCAGCTGGGCTTCAAAGCTCTGCTCAACGCCGAGCTTGCCGATATAGTCGGTCCCCCGGTAATTGCCTTCTTCGTCGCTCTCCTCGATCCGTTCCTTTTCAGCAAGGTTGATGCGCCCGATGTAGCCAACCACGTGGCTGGCCAGCTCACCGTTCGGGTAGCTGCGAAACAGCCGCGCCTTGATGTCGACCCCGGGAAAGCGAAAACGCTGGGCCGCGAAACGGGCGACCTCTTCGTCCGTCAGCCGTGTGCGGATCGGCAGCGACTCGAAATTGCGGGATTCCTCACGCAGCTTCTTGAAGCGGCGCTTGTCGCGCGGGTGAATCTCCACCAACCGCCCGAGCGCCTCGATGGTTTCCTCCAGATCGGCCACCCTGGAGGGCGTGATCTCGAGCGTGTACGCCGAATAGTTGGTGGCCAGCACCACACCGTTGCGGTCAAGGATCAGGCCGCGGTTGGGCACGATGGGAACGACGGCGGTGCGGTTGCTCTCCGCCTGTTCGTTGAGGTCATCGTGGCGCACCACCTGCAGGTAAACCAGCCGGGCGGCCAGCAGCATGAAGGCAAACAGGATGACCAGCCCGGCCACCAGCACCCGCGCGCGAAAGCGCGAAAGGTCCGCCTCGACGTTCCTGAGTTCAGTCATGGCGGGTAGGACTCAGGGCCGGCCGAAAAAGTGCCCCGATCTGCAAGCACTCCGTCTTCAATCCGGCACCCCGTTCAAGCAGGGGCCGCGGAACCGGCCCGGGGACCAGGCCGCAGGCGCAGCGACCTCTTCGGGGGGCGGCGACACGCACGTAGTGGGGGAGCGTGGGGGCTCTCCTCTGTTCAAGCAGGGGCCGCGGGCCCGGCTTTGCCGGCCCGCAGGCGCAGCGGCCCCCCCGGGGGACAGGGAGTTACACGCAGTGAACGACCGTGGGAGCTTCACAACGGCCGGTTCTGGTCGGGATCCGGTGCCCGGCGCTGAGGCGCCAGCAGCATCACGCTGATCACCGGCCACAGCAGGGACTCGGCCAGCGGCGCCAGCAACAGCAACCAGCCCGGAAAAACACCGCCGCTGATCATGCGGATGATGATTTCCACGCCGTGCGCCAGAGCGAACAGCGGCAGAATTTGCAGCGCCTGGGACGGCACGGTGAACCACAGCAGGCGGCGGTGGATCATGGTGGCGAAAAAACTCAGCGCCGTGTAGGCCAGCGCATGCTGGCCGAGCAGGGCCGACTGGTGCACATCCATGCCCAGCCCGAACATGAAAGCCAGGCCGATCCCCACGCGCTGCGGCTGGTGAATATTCCAGAACACCAGCACCAGCGCCAGGAAATCCGGCATCCAGGGCACCCGCCCGAGAGGAAGCATGTCCAGCAACAGGGCCGCAATCAGGCTGGTCCAGATGAACACCGGGTTGGCGGGCAGCAGCAGTTGCTGACCGGAGGGCATGATCATTTGCCGGCTCCTTTTCTGGGGGTTATGGGCGCGGGTTCAGTGGCGGCGGAAGGCAGCGTCTCCCCGGACAAGGGCTTGACCACCATCACATGGAAAGCGGCATTGACCTGCGCCAGCGGCGTACAGGAGATCCGGGCAAACGCCGATTCGGCACGGCGCTCTATGCGGTCAATTCTGGCCACCGGCAGCCCCGGGGGATAAACACCATCGACTCCGCTGGTCGTCAACAGATCGCCCTGCTGCACATCCGAATTGCTGCCCATGAAACGCAGCTCCAACCCGCCACCATGGCTGGTCGGCTCACCGAAGGCCACGCTGCGCGCGCCGGTCCGGGTGTTGAGCACGGGAATGGCAAGGTCGCGGTCAATCACGAGGGTGACCTCACTGACCAGTGGATGGACGCGGGTCACCTGGCCCAGCACACCAGACTCGTCCAACACCGGCGAACCGAGGGCCACGCCCTGGAGCATGCCTTTGTCGATGATGACCTTGCGGGTGTAGGGGTCGGGCGCGTCGTAAAGCACCTGTGCAGCCTGACCGGTGAGGGCCGCCTGTTCGCGCAGATCGAGCAACTTTCGCAGGCGTGAGTTTTCGAGGGCCAGCTGCTCGACCTGACTGGCGCGCAGCGACTGCGTCGCCAGTTTCTGGCGGGCCGCCTCCTCGCTGGCACGGGCCTGGCTCAGCGCGGTGAAATAACCGCCGCCGTGCTGCGCCGCGCGAACCGGTTGCAGGGCCAGCCACTGCACAGGGTAAAGCACCGTCGCCACCGCCGCGCGGACGGGCTGGGTGATCTTGAAACGCAGGTCGGCCACCATCAGGAACAAGGCCAATGCGCTGAAAAACATCAGCTTGGAAAGGGCCGACGGTCCCTGCTTGAAAAAGGGCGGCGGGCTTCTGTCGAGGGTTCCTAAGGGCATGGTCTGCGGTCAATCATGCGCCTGTGCGGCTGCATCGAGGAGGATGCGCCAGGTTTATTCCGAGGTGAAGATGGAGCCGAGGCGGTCCATGCGCTCCAGCGCAATGCCACAACCGCGCACCACGCAGGTCAGCGGGTCTTCGGCCACCAGCACCGGCAGGCCGGTTTCCTCGGCCAGCAGGCGGTCCAGGTCGCGCAGCAACGCGCCGCCGCCGGTCAGCATCATGCCGCGGTCGGCAATGTCGGCGCCGAGTTCGGGCGGCGTATGCTCCAGCGCGGTTTTCACGGCACTGACGATGTTGTTGAGCGGGTCGGTCAGGGCTTCGAGGATCTCGTTGCTGGAGATCGTGAAGCTGCGCGGCACGCCTTCAGACAGGTTGCGGCCCTTGACTTCCATCTCCTTGACCTCGGAGCCGGGGAAGGCCGAACCGATGTTTTTCTTGATGGCCTCGGCCGTCGGCTCGCCGATCAGCATGCCGTAGTTGCGGCGGATGTAGCTGATGATGGCCTCATCGAAACGGTCGCCGCCGACACGCACGCTGCCCTTGTAGACCATGCCGCCCAGCGAAATCACGCCGACCTCGGTGGTGCCGCCGCCGATGTCGACCACCATGGAGCCGCTGGCCTCAGAGACCGGCAGGCCGGCGCCGATGGCCGCGGCCATCGGTTCTTCAATCAGGTAGACGTCGCTGGCACCGGCGCCGAGGGCACTTTCGCGGATCGCGCGGCGCTCGACCTGGGTCGAGCCACACGGCACGCAGATGATGATGCGCGGGCTCGGCTTGAAGAAGCTGCGCGGATGCACCATCTTGATGAACTGCTTGAGCATCTGCTCGGTGACGGTGAAGTCGGCGATCACGCCGTCTTTCATCGGCCGGATGGCTTCGATGTTGCCGGGGACCTTGCCGAGCATGGCCTTGGCTTCGTGGCCGACGGCCTGAATGGTTTTTTTGCCCTGGGGCCCGCCTTCGTGGCGAATGGCGACCACCGAGGGTTCATCCAGCACAATGCCACGGTCACGTACAAAAATCAGGGTGTTGGCGGTACCCAGGTCAATCGCCAGGTCGGTGGAAAAGTACCGACGGAAAGTTTCAAACATGGTGGGGAAGTCCGGTTTTGGGCATGGAACAAACTTCGTTGCCCTATCGCCTGTTGTGATGATTGTGAGTGGTCAAAAAGAGTCGATGGACAGGAAAATGAGGCAACACCTTGATTCCAGAGCGTAAACCGCGCCTAAAGCGTGCATCCAACCCTGATTTCACATCAAAGGCGGGATAATAACGCATCCCCTGTAAATCACCGGGCGGCACCCTGCCCATTATTTCATCTTTACACCCGGTTTCAGCCCCTGTTTTACCCATGGCATTGACATCCCAAGACATCGCACGCGTCGCCAACCTGGCGAGGCTGGAGTTGCGCCCCGACGAGACCGAGCACACGCTCAGGCAGCTCAACGGCTTTTTTGCCCTCGTCGAACAGATGGACGCCGTCAACACGGAAGGCGTTGAACCGCTGGCCCATCCTGCCGCGGTCCTGGGCCAGGTGGCCCTCAGGCTGCGCGACGACATCGTGACCGAAACCAACCAGCGCGAGGAAAGCCAGAAAAGCGCCCCCGCTGTCGAGCGTGGCCTGTTTTTGGTGCCAAAGGTGATCGAATGAGTCATACCGATTTGCATGATTTGAGCGTCGCCCAACTTGCGGCCAAACTCGCCGCCCGTGAAGTCTCCAGCGTCGAAGTCACGCAGCACTTTCTCGGCCGCATCCGGCAACACGACAGCCTGGGCGCCTTCCTTGCCACCGACCGCGAGGTGTCGCTGGCCGAGGCCCGGGCGGCCGATGTCCGCCTGGCCGCCGGCGAACGCACCCCGCTGTTGGGCGTGCCGCTGGCGCACAAGGATATTTTTGTCACGCGCGACTTCCCGACCACGGCCGGCTCGAAGATGCTGGAAAACTACCGCAGCCCGTTTGACGCCACCGTGGTGGCCCGACTCGGCGTACACAGCGGCGCCGGCATGGTGACCCTGGGCAAGCTCAACTGCGATGAGTTCGCCATGGGTTCGGGCAACGACAACAGCGCCTACAAACCCGTGCAGAACCCCTGGGACATCACCCGCGTGCCGGGCGGCTCCTCGGGCGGTTCGGCGGCAGCCGTGGCGGCGCGGCTGGTCCCGGCTGCCACCGGCACCGACACCGGCGGATCCATCCGCCAGCCGGCCGCCCTGACCGGCATCACCGGCATCAAGCCGACCTACGGCCGCTGCTCACGTTACGGCATGGTGGCGTTTGCCTCCAGCCTGGACCAGGCCGGCCCGATGGCGCGCAGCGCACTGGACTGCGCCTTGCTGCTGTCCAGCATGGCCGGGCCCGACCCGGACCGGGATTCCACCTCGCTGGACCTGCCGGCGCTGGACTACGCTACTGATTTGATAGCTGCCAGCGCCCAAGGGACGGGCGCTACACCGCTAAAAGGCTTGAAAATCGGGCTCCCCACGCAGTTTTTCGGCGCCGGCTGCTCGGCCGACGTGCTCCAAACCGTGCGCGGCGCGCTGGCAGAGTTCGAGAAGCTGGGCGCAACGCTGGTGGACGTGAGCCTGCCGCTGACAGAGCTGTCGATCCCGGTGTATTACGTGATCGCTCCGGCCGAGGCCAGCAGCAACCTGAGCCGCTTCGACGGCGTGCGTTACGGTCACCGGGCTGCCCACTACACCGACCTGACCGACATGTACAAGAAGTCGCGCTCCGAAGGTTTTGGCGACGAGGTGACGCGCCGCATCATGATCGGCACCTATGTGCTGTCGCACGGTTATTACGATGCCTATTACCTGAAAGCGCAAAAAATCCGCCGCCTGATAGCCGAGGATTTCCAGAAGGCCTTTGCCCAGTGCGACATCATCGCCGGCCCGGTGTCACCCACAGTCGCCTGGAAGATCGGCGAAAAGGGAGACGATCCGGTTGCCAACTACCTGGCCGACATCTATACGCTGTCGTCCAGCCTGGCGGGCCTGCCCGGCATGAGTGTGCCGGCCGGCTTTGGCGAAGGCGGCATGCCGGTCGGCCTGCAGCTGATCGGCAACTATTTCAAGGAAGCACAGTTGCTGGGTGCGGCGCACCAGTTCCAGCTGGCAACCGACTGGCACCTGCGCACGCCTTCTTTGAGATAAGCAGCAATGGATGACTTGACCATATTCTTGGCGCAGCTACAAACGCTTATCGAGCAAGGCAAGTTCGAGGAACTTGAAAGCGACACGATTGAGCTAAAGCCTTGTCCATCAACGGGCCAAGATTGGTCAGAGCGGTTCAAATCGGTCAATGCATTCTTGAATACGCGCGGAGGGCTGCTTATCCTCGGTATCAAGGAGGAAGGCCGGGGTAGCGAACGAAAGTATGTGGTCTCCGGTTACGACGCATCGGCAGAAAATAAATTGAGCGAGATGCGCCAAATATTTTCCGATTCAGAAAAACACCCTCTCGATTTAACGGAGTATCTTCCGCCGACAGAAATTCATTCGTTCATGGGCAATCGAATTGCCGTTCAGCGGGTTGATGCTGTTCCAGCCCAGCAACGCTTCATTTTTTTTAGAGGCGATGCATTCAAGCGCCAGCTAACTGGCGATCTCAAGATCAAGCAAGCGGAACTCGATCGACAAGTCGAATTTCTTGAGGAAATCGCTCAAGCACGTGAACTTGATCCATTGGGGAAGGAAGGGGTGGAGTGTGTCGACCTTGACAAACTGAATGAGTACATTCTTCAACTCAATAGACTTCAAAAGATCGAGAGCCTCAAACCAAGCCTAGATGAGGCCATTCCCTTTTTGACGCGTAAACGATTTTTGATAGACGGTCGGCTAACCCTGCTCGGCGGCTTAGTTTGTGGCGCGCACCCAGGCGATCTTCTGGGATTTCGCGCACATGTTCATGGCTATGTAAATGCCACCAGCCAGGACTCAATCGTCGTTCAAGACAAGCAAGACATGGTCGCAAATGTCTTGCCCTTGCTTGAGCAGGCAAACGCCTATGTGCTGCGCAATATTCAAGCGAGTGTGACCATCTCCCGTGGCGGCACCGTCAGTCCGCAGTACCCGGAATCCGTTTTGCGAGAGACTATTAACAACGCTCTGGCACATCGAGATTACTCGATTAACAAACAGGTGGTCATTTCCATTACCCCCGGACGCCATATTGAAATCACCAATCCAGGGAAGTTTAGGGATCAGCTCCTTTTAAATCTTGCACCACTAAATCAAGGTCAAACACCAATCCTACGTGTAGTTCCCGAGACTAAGCCACGGAATCCTCGCTTGGCCGATGTCCTAAGGGTTTATCGTAAGTGGGAGGGACGGGGGATTGGAATGTCCACCCTGGTCAATTTGAGCCTCGACAACCGATTGAATTTGCCATACTTCAAGTTCAAGTCGGATGAAGTCACCTTGGTCCTTCAGGCTGGTCAATTGATTGACGCTCGCATCACAGAACTCTTCGAGTCCCGGGACGCATACATTGCAAAAAAACTCGGATCGCTTGAGGAGTTCTCAGATGAAAAGAAAGCGGTTCTTGCCTATTTGATAAAAAGCGAATGGGCTAACTCTGAGGGTCGTTTTTGCGTTCTACTAACACCTGATAACAATCACGCACAGGCGATTAAAGTACTAGAGCGCGCTGGACTGATCTCCCGAGATAGCCGGAGCACCGACCTCTATCCCGTGTACACGGCGGACCGCAATTTGCACGCAGAGACTTTCGAAGATGAACTTCGCTCTCGTTTTGGAAATGCAATTGACGATCTCCCTCTGCTATGGCGGAAAGTTATTGCGGTCATTTATCGTTACAACAGTTTTAGTTCAAAAAACGTTGTGAGCGCCAAACAGGCCAGCTTCGGACTGTGGGCAGCAGAAGACGGTGATCAATCGGACATACGTGCTTTTGATCTGTTTTATCGAAAAATTCGGCGAGTCTTTAATCAGCTCGAAGAACAAGGTTTTATCGTTCGCGAACAAATACGAGGAAGCAAGGGATTCGGTTATGTCCTTGCATCGTCGTTACGCGGGACCCAAAAGGCATTGTTCTAGCCCTCACCTGATCTCATCTAAACCATATGCCAGCCCTCCTCATACAAGGCTACGAAATCGTCATCGGCTTCGAGACCCACACCCAGCTGACCACGAAATCGAAAATTTTCAGCCGGGCCTCGACCGCGTTTGGCGCCGAGCCAAACACGCAGGCGTCCGCGGTGGACTTTGCGCTGCCCGGCGCGCTGCCGGTGATGAACAAGGGCGCGGTGCAACGCGCAATCGAGTTCGGCCTGGCCGTGGGCGCCCATATTGCCGAAAGCAGCGTGTTCGCGCGCAAGAACTATTTCTACCCCGACCTGCCCAAGGGTTACCAGATCAGCCAGTTCGAGATCCCGGTGGTACAGGGCGGCAGCGTGGATTTTTTCCTGGGCGAGGAGAAAAAATCCGTGCGCCTGGTGCGCGCCCACCTGGAAGAAGACGCGGGCAAGTCACTGCATGAAGACTTCATCGGCATGAGCGGCATCGATTTGAACCGCGCCGGCACGCCGCTGCTGGAGATCGTGACCGAGCCCGACATGCGCTCCTCGGCGGAAGCCGTGGCCTATGCCAAGGAGCTGCACAAGATCGTCACCTGGATCGGCATCTGCGACGGCAACATGCAGGAAGGCAGCTTCCGCTGCGACGCCAATGTGTC
>NZ_JAQSDL010000078.1 GCF_029945895.1 Polaromonas sp.
AACGGCTTGTCGCCCAGGCCGGTGCTCATGGCCCGCACGGTCGTGTCGATCTTGTTCATCTGGCGGTCAATCCAGGCCTGGCAACGCTGCTTGTCGTCACGGCCGGCCCAGGTGGCCTCCAGCCGGGCCAGGATGGCGGCATCGAGCAGGCCGTCGGCCAGCGCTTCCCAAGTCTTCACCTCGGCGCGTTCCCGGCCCTGCACCGGAATTAGCTTGCCGACCGGCGACAGTGTGTCCAGGTATTCAACGATCACACGCGAGTCGAACACGGCTTCTTCCGACCCGTTGGCGCCTTCCATGACCAGACAGGGCACCTTGCCCAGCGGATTGGATTCGGACATGGTCGTGCCCGCGGCCCACACGTCTTCAATGACGAACTGGTAGTCGAGCTTTTTTTCGGCCATCACAATGCGCACTTTGCGCACATAAGGGCTGCCGTAGGATCCAATGAGTTTCATAGTCAATCTTTTGTCGTGGGCCCTGGGGCGATGGGGTCGAAATGCCTCGGCCAAACAGCTTAGCAGGCCATCCTGTTGGATTCTATCGAGTATGCGTCGGCCAGGCCTGCCACGCTGCAAAAAGCGGGCAAGCTGTCTGCCGGGGCGCCAGGCCACCCGCCTACAATGTCGCCCATGAACCCGTCCACCAGCTTTTCCATCACCGCCCTGTCACCCCTGGACGGCCGTTACGCCGCCAGACTCGCCCCCCTGCGGCCGCTGATGTCGGAGCTCGGTTACATGCACCGCCGCGTCCAGGTGGAAGTCGCCTGGTTCATCGCCTTGTCGGATGCGGGTTTTGCCGAATTCAAGCCCTTGACCCCGGGTGCACGCACCTACCTGCTCGGACTGGTCAAGCACTTCTCCGAAAGCGACGCGGTCGCGATCAAGGAGATCGAAAAAACCACCAACCACGACGTGAAGGCGGTCGAGTACTGGATCAAGTCCAGGTTCGAAGCCCGGCCCGAGCTGGAGGCTGCCGCCGAGTTTGTGCATTTCGCCTGCACCAGCGAAGACATCAACAACACCAGCCATGCGCTGCAGCTCAAAAGCAGCCGCGAGCAGGTCTTGCTGCCGGCGCTGGACAAGGTCATCACGCAGCTGCGCGAGATGGCACACCGCTACGCCGACGAGCCCATGCTGAGCCGCACCCACGGGCAGACCGCCAGCCCGACCACCGTCGGCAAGGAGATTGCCAACGTGGTGGCCCGCCTGGACGTCGCACGCGAGCGCATCGCCGCCGTCAAGCTGATGGCCAAGATGAACGGCGCCGTCGGCAACTACAACGCCCACCTGTCGGCTTGGCCCGACTTCGACTGGGAGGCGCTGAGCCGTCACGTGATCGAGTCGCCCGAGCCACTGGGACTGGGCCTGACCTTCCAGCCCTACAGCATCCAGATCGAGCCGCACGACTACATGGCCGAGCTGTTCGACGCGGTGGCGCGCACCAACACCATCCTGATCGACTTTGCGCGTGATATCTGGGGTTATGTCAGCGTGGGTTACTTCAAGCAGCGCCTCAAGGCCGGCGAGATCGGCTCCAGCACCATGCCGCACAAGGTCAACCCGATCGATTTCGAAAATGCCGAAGGCAACCTCGGCCTGGCCAACGCGCTGCTGCGCCACCTGAGCGAAAAGCTGCCCATCAGCCGCTGGCAACGCGACCTGACCGACAGCACCGTGCTGCGCAACATGGGCGTGGCCTTTGGTTACGCCGTGCTGGCCTACAGCTCCATGAACACCGGACTGGGCAAGCTCGAACTCAACCATGAGGCGCTGGCTGACGACCTCGATGCCTCGTGGGAAGTGCTGGCCGAGCCGATCCAGACGGTGATGCGCCGTTACGGCGTGCAGGGCGCTTACGAAAAACTCAAGGAAGTCACGCGCGGCAAAACCGTGACGGCCGAAGCGCTGCATGGCCTGATCCGCTCGCTGGAGATTCCGGACGCGGAAAAAGACCGCCTGCTGGCCATGACGCCGGCCAGTTACACCGGCAAGGCCGCCGAACTGGCCAAACGGATTTAGACAGGCCCCCACGGTCGCTCACTGCGTGTAGCTTCCTGCCCCCCGAGGGGGCCGCTGCG
>NZ_JAQSDL010000079.1 GCF_029945895.1 Polaromonas sp.
GGCGCCAGCACCGAGGCGATCGCCACCACCATCAGCACCACGGCGGCCCAGTCCTGCCAGTGCAGGACCTCGCCCAGGCCGAGCGCGCCGGCGAACACGCCAAGGATGGGGATCATCATCACGCTCAGGGTGGAGGCGATGGGTGGCAGGGTGCGTGCCAGAAAAAACCAGGCGGCGTGGGCAAAACCGAAAATGATCACGGCGTTGTAGAGAATCGAGGCCCAACTGATGGCCGGCGGTGCCTTCCACTGCGGCATTTCAAAAAGGGCGCTCAGCCCGGTCATCACCACCGCCGTCATCACCGTCATCCAGAAGGAAATCGTCAGGGTGGCGACCGGAATCGTGGTGTTGCGCAGCTTCTGCGTGCCGACGGCCCAGGTCGCTGCGGCGGCCAGCGCGCACAACACCCCGATGGGCCGGCCCGACAGGTTGGTCAGCTCGTGCCACAGCAGCAGCGACACGCCCAACGCGGCAGCCGCCACACCCAGCCAGCTGCGGCGCTGGAGCTGGTTGCCGAAGAACCACGCGCCGAACAGCGCCGAAAAAATCGGCATGGTGTAGCCCAGAATGGCGGCGCGCCCGCTGCTGAGGTTTTTGACCGCCAGGATGATCAGCCCGTGCCAGACAAACATGTTGGAAAACGCCAGCCAGAACAGCTCGCGGTACTTCTCGCGCGGCACAAAAAACGGTACCTTCATCAGCAGCATGGCCGCGCCCAGCACGGGGATGCCCAGCCAGATGGACAGCGCGCGAAAGCTCAAAGGCGGAAAATCGGCCACGCCGACTTTCATGATGGGCCAGTTGATGCCCCAGGCCAGCGTCAGCAAAACCAGCAGGACGAGTTGTTGTCGGCTCAGATGCATGGCTCTCGGTCTCCGTGATTGGTATGTGTGCTTATTGTCCCGCTTTGCCGGGGCACCCGTTTCGGGCACCTTCTTACAATAACGTATGACTTTCCTCGAGATGCTGGGCGCGGCTGAGCGCCAGAACCAATCGATGCTGTGTGTGGGCCTGGACCCGGAGCCCACGAAGTTCCCGGGCAAACTCAAGGGCGACGCCAACAAGATCTACGACTTCTGTGCGGCCATCGTGGACGCCACGGCCGATCTGGCCATCGCCTTCAAGCCGCAGATCGCCTACTTCGCCGCGCACCGCGCCGAAGGCCAGCTCGAACGCCTGATGGAACACATGCGCCGCGTGGCGCCGCAGGTGCCCATCATCCTGGACGCCAAACGCGGCGACATCGGCAGCACCGCCGAGCAGTACGCGATTGAGGCCTTTGAGCGTTACGGCGCCGACGCGGTGACCCTCTCGCCCTTCATGGGGTTTGACTCGGTCGCGCCCTATCTCAAGCACGCAGGCAAGGGTGCTTTTTTGCTCTGCCGTACCTCCAACCCCGGCGGTGACGACCTGCAGAACCAGCGCCTGGCCTCCATCGAAGGCCAGCCGCTGCTCTACGAACATGTGGCGCGCCTGGCGCAGGGCCCGTGGAACCTCAACGGCCAGCTCGGCCTGGTGGTGGGCGCGACCTACCCGGCAGAGATCGAACGGGTACGTGCGGTGGCACCGAGCTTGCCGCTGCTGATTCCCGGCGTCGGTGCGCAGGGCGGCGACGCCGTGGCCACGGTGAAAGCCGGCTGGCGGCCGGGTGCACCCATCATCGTCAACTCCTCCCGCGCCATCATTTACGCCTCGTCGGGTGACGACTTTGCCGAAGCGGCGCGGCGTGAAGCCATCCGGACGCGGGATGTGCTGCAGGCCGCGCGCGGCTGAAGCCCCAGCAAGCAGGCCGGGAGCCGACCCCCATGCAACTCAAATGGCTGGAAGATTTTGTTGCATTGGCGCAGACACGCAATTTCAGCCGTGCGGCGGAGGCGCGTAACGTCACCCATCCGGCGTTTGGCCGGCGCATCAAGGCGCTGGAAGCCTGGGCCGGCACGCCGCTGATTGAGCGGGGCAGCAGCCCGGTCACCCTGACGGCTGCGGGCGCCAGTCTGCTGGACAACGCCCAGCAGATGATGCGCAGCCTCGGCCATGCGCGCGAAGATTTGCTGGGCGTGGCCGGGCGCCAGCAGGGTGTCGTGACGCTGGCGACCGGCCGTACGCTGGCGCGCACGCTGGTGGCTGACTGGCTGGCCAAGCTACAACCCCTGCTGACGCAGGCCGGCGGCGAGTTCCGCATCCTGACGCGGGCGCTGGCCGAGACAGCCCAGTTGCTTGAGCGCGGCGACGCCGACTTCATGCTGACTTACCACCACCCGCTGCTGGCGGTGCAGCTCAACGCCCGGCAATACAGCCACCTGACTCTGGGGCAGGACCGGCTGGTTCCCGTGACACGCACGAATGCCCATGGCCAGGCCAAACACCGGTTCGAGCCGGGTCATCCCGCAGCCTATCTGGCCTATGCCGGCACGCTGGCGCTGGGCCGGCTGGTGGAAGACCACCTCGCCAACCATCCGCAAGCGCCGGACCTGCGCCGTGTGGTGGAGTGTGATTCGGCCGATGCCTTGTTTGAATATGCGCTCAGGGGCCTGGGGGTGGCCTGGTTGCCCTGGTCCATGGCGGCCGGTGCCGTCAAAGCCGGTCAGCTGGCCTGTGTGGGGGACAAGCGGCTGGAAATACGGTTTGAGGCGCGCATCTACCGACCCAAGCGCCGTCTCGCCCCGCTGGCGGAAACCATCTGGCGCAGGCTGGAGGCCGGGTAGAGGGTCTGCCGAAAAAGCACGAGATGGTGCTTCAACGGCACAACGCCAGGGTGCATGGTACCGAGAATGGGCTCACCATTACATCCAAGGATCTGCCATGGCCACTTTGAATATTCTGCATTGCGCTGCCGTTCTCGCCAGCCTGTTGCTGCTGGTACCCGTTCCCGCGGCGGCCCAGACCGATGGCTACCCGAACAAGCCGATCACCATCGTGGTCGGCTACCCGCCCGGCGGCAGCACCGACCTGACCGGCCGGACGCTGGCGCATGAACTTTCCAGGCGGCTGGGCGTGCCGGTGGTGATCGAGAACGTGGGCGGTGCCGGCGGCGCGATCGGCGCCCAGAAAGTGGTCAGCGCCGTGCCCGACGGCTACACCTTGCTGGTGGGGGCCAACAACGAAATCGCCATCAGCCGGATGGTTTCCCCCGCGGTGAAATACCAGATCAAGGATTTCACACCGATTGGCATGATCGCCTCGCAGCCCATGGTGCTGGTGGCCTCGCAGAAGTCCGGCGTCAAGACCGTGGAGCAGTTTCTCAGCCTGGTCAAGAAGAACCCCGGCAAGTTCAGCTACGGCAGCTCCGGCGTGGGAACGGCCCTGCATCTGGCAGGCGAGATGGTCAAGGAAAAGGACGGCCTGTTCATGACCCACATTCCCTACCGGGGCGTGGCACCTTTGGCCAATGACCTGCTGGGCAACAACATCGACTTCGGCGTGTTTGTGCTGTCCAGTGGCCTGCCGCATATCCGCAGCGGCAAAGTGACTGCGCTGGGTATCACCGAGGCCAGGCGGTCTGCCGTTGCGCCCGATATTGCACCCCTGGCAGACAACCTCAAGCTCAAGGGGGTGGATATCGGCGTGTGGTTTGCGCTGATGGGGCCGGCCAACCTGCCTGAGCCCGTGCTGGCCCGTTTGAAAAAAGCGTTTGCCGAAGCCCTGCAGTCGCCCGAGCTGCGCAAGAAACTGGAAGACAGCGGCTCCACCCTGGCGCCGTCCAACATTGATCTGGCCCAGTTTCTCAATGCAGAAACCGCGAAGTACAAGAAGATCATCGACCACGCCAGGATCACGAATGACTGAAGCGCCGGTTTTTGAACTGCAGGTGCCCGACCTGTCTGCCTGGCGCGCCGGCAACACCGGTGTGGAAGGGGTCTGGCACTTCGACTCCGGGCAAAGCGGGCGGGCGGTGATGATCAGCGCGCTGGTGCATGGCAACGAGCTGTGCGGGGCGTGGGCGATCAAGGGGCTGCTCGAGGCCGGTGTGCGTCCACAACGCGGCAGGCTGACCCTGGCCTTGTGCAACCTGGCGGCCTTTGACCGCTTTGACCCCACTCATCACGACGCCTCGCGGTTTGTCGATGAAGACATGAATCGCCAGTGGCAGGTTGATCGCATGGCCAGCGGCAACACGCTGGAGCGCCGTCGCGCTGCAGAGCTCAGACCCTTTGTCGAGCAGGCCGACTGGCTGCTGGATCTGCACTCCATGCACGAACGCGCCGCCCCCTTGCTGCTGGCCGGCATGCAGCCACGCAACCTGGCGCTGGCCCGCCGCCTGCGTGCGCCTGAACACGTGGTGGTGGATGCGGGGCACAAGGACGGCGTGCGTATGCGCGACTTCGGCCGTTTTGGAGAACTCAACCCGCAGGGCGAGGACGCGGCAGCCTGTTCACTTCTGCTGGAATGCGGCTTTCATGGCGATCCGGGCAGCCGCGTGGTGGCGCAGGACATGTGCCTGCGTTTCCTGCTGGCCGCCGGGGTGCTGGACGAGGCGACCCTGCAACGTGCCTTGCCGGGCTGGAAACAACCGGATGCCGCGCGCCAGTGGGTGCTGGAAGTCACCGGCCCGGTGGTGGCGCGCAACGACCGGTTCCGCTTTACCCACGCCTTCCAGGGGCTGGAGCTGATAGAACACGCCGGCACCGTGATTGGCTGGAACGACAGCGAGCCTGTGACCACGCCGTACGACGACTGTGTGCTGGTGATGCCTTCGGTGCGCCAGGCCCGCGCCGGTGTTACCGTGGTTCGTTTCGCGCGCCGCCGGCCTTTGTAAAAACCCCCGCTGGGTTGCTGCAGGGGTCTGCAGGCGTCGCAGTGGGTTGGTTTGCTATGTTTTCAGTAGCTGTCGGCGCCCGTGTGTAAAGGACAGAGGGCCAATCTGGTTCAATGAGCGACGGTAAACCGTTTCTGCACATGCCGCGACGTCTCGATTTCATCAACGATGGCCACGGCCAGGTCGGCGACTGAAATGCCGGCCGGCTGGCCGCCCTGGCCGGGCAGCAGGTCGTCGGCGCCGACGCGGTACTTCCCGGTGCGCTCGCCCGGTGCCAGGGCAATCGGCGGCGAGACAAAACTCCAGTCCAGCGTGGTTTCTTTCCTGAGTTCGTTCAAGGCCTCGCGGGCCGCCCGCGCGCCCTGTTTGTACTGGGCCGGAAACCCGGGCGTGTCCACCAGCTGCAAACCGGGTGCGACGTACAGGCTGCCGGCGCCGCCGACCACCAGCAGGCGTTTCAGGCCGGCCGCCTTGACGCCTTGCACGATGGCCTGGCTGGCCTGCAGGTGCAGGTCGTGGATGTTCGGCTGGCTCCAGCCGGGGTTGTAGGCGCTGATCACGGCGTCCTGGCCGGCGACGGCTTGGGCCACCTGCGCTGAATCCAGCGCATCGGCTTTCAGCACAGTCAGACCCGTTTGCGCGGGCAGCTTGGACGGGGTGCGGGCCAGCACGGTGACCTGGTGGCCACGACCCAGCAACTCGGAAAGGACGGGGGGAACCGACAAAACCGGTCGCGCCGATGAGTGCGATGTTCATGAAAAACTCCTGAAGGTAAAAAGAAGCCTCTAGTCTGATTACTTCATAAATGGTTGAATAGCCGGGAGAAATTGCTAATACTGTGAAGTACAACTAACCAATAGAGCCGAACATGGACTCCTACAAACGCATGGCGATTTTTGCCGAGGTGGTGGCTGCGGGCTCGCTGACGGCGGCGGCGCGCCAGCTGGGCATGACACCGTCGGCCGTCAGCCAGCATTTGCGCCAGCTCGAGGAGTCGCTGGGTCTGGCCCTGCTGCACCGTTCCACCCGGCGGCTCACGCTGACCGAAGCCGGTGAGCGTTATCACACCGGTTGCGCGGCCATGGTGACCGCGGCGCGCTCGGCCGAACAGGCCCTGGCGCGCCTGCGTGACCAACCCGAAGGCGAGTTGCGGCTGGCGGCCCCCATTGGTTTTGGCGGCCTGCTCGCCACCGCGCTTGCGCCCTTGCGTGCGCACCCGAAGCTGTCGCTGCACCTGCTGCTGGACGACGCGGTGATCGACCTGATAGCGGCCCGCGTGGACATCGCCCTGCGTGTGGGTGCGCTGGCCGACTCGACCCTGGTGGCGCGCAAGCTCGGCAGCATGAAGCGGCAATTGTGCGCATCGCCGGCCTATCTGGCCGGGCGGGGCTGGCCGGCGCAGCCGCAAGACCTGCTGCAACACGAATGGCTGGGTGGCCGGCCCGGCGCGGCCGGCGGCGAGCTGCTGGAACTGCAGGGCCCGGACGGCGAGCACCAGACGGTGCGCATGCAGGGGCGCGTGCAGGCCACGCAGGTGACGGCCCTGCACGCCTTGTGTGTGGCGGGCTGGGGCATCAGCATGGTGGTCAGCGACGACGACCGCCGCGCGCTGGCCGACGGCCGCCTTCTGCCGGTGTTGCCCGGTTGGCAACCGGACGACCTGCCGGTGTACGCGGTAACGCCGCGACGCGGCGAGCAGCCCGCCAAGGTGCGGCATGCGCTGGAGCTGCTGGCCGCGCATTTCAGTCAGCCTGCCGCGGGGCCGACGCGCCTCAGCGTGGTTTGATGAGCCCGCCCAGCATCACGCAGGCCAGCGCCGCCACCACCAGCGTGATGCCTGCCCATTGCCAGGGCGTGATGGCTTCGCCGAGCACCAGCATGCCGGTGGTCAGGCCCACCACCGGCACCCCCAGGCTGAAGGGCGCGACGCGGTTGGCGGGGTGGCGCTTGAGCAGGCCGGTCCACAGGCTGTAGCCCAGGATGGTCGCGACCCAGCCGAGGTAGGCCACCGCCAGCCAGCTGGAGGCGCGGGCCTGGGTCCACTGCCAGCGTGTGGCCTCGGGGTCGAACACCAGCGACAGCAGCACAAAAGGCAGGATGGCGAAGACACTGCTCCAGACCACAAAAGCCATCGGCGAATAGGCCCGGCCACCCTGCTGCACATGGCGCGCCACGATGTTGGACATGGCCCACATGGCCGCGGCGCCCAGTGTCAGCAGGAAACCCGCCAGCGTGGTGGCGGCGACAGCGCCCCCGTCGGCCGGCGCCAGGTAGTTCATCGCAAAGCAGGCCAGGCCCAGCGCCGCGAGCACCATGCCGGCCTGCAGCGGCCGGCTGGCACGCTCGCGCAGCAGTACAAAGCCGAACAGCGCGGTGAAAAATACCTGGGTCTGCAGCAGCACCGAGGCCAACGCCGCCGTCATGCCGACTTTCAGCGCGAGGAACAGGATGCCGAACTGCCCGACACCCTGGAACAGGCCGTAGAGGGCCAGCCATTTCCACGGGATGGCGGGCGGCCTGACAAACAGCAGCAGCGGCAGCACGGCAAACACATAACGCGCGGCGCCCAGCTGCAGGGGCGTGAAATCGCGCAGCGCGAATTTCATCACCACAAAATTGACGCCCCAGACCACCACCACCACGAGGGCGGCCGCGAGGTCGCGGCCAGTCAGGGCAGCGGGCCGCATCACACGCCCGGCAGCGCAACGCGTGCGGCGTTCAGATGGGTTCTGACGTGCTGCGCCAGGGCAATGTCACCGGGCGTCTCCGGCATCCAGGCTTCCACAGGAATGGTTTTGCCGTCCGGGTCCACCGCCACAAACACCACCACACATTCGGTAATGAGTTCCATCTGACCTGTTTTCATGTCGCCGGCACGGACCTCGACAGAGATATTCATGCTGGTCGTGCCGGTGTAGGCCAGCCGCGCCTCCACCTCCACCAGGTCGCCGATCATGATGGGGCGCTGGAAGCGGATGCTGCCGACCGATACCGTGACGCAGTAGCGTTTGGCCCAGCGCGTGGCGCAGGCATAACCGGCTTCGTCAATCCACTTCATGACGGTGCCGCCGTGGACCTTGCCGCCGAAGTTGATGGTGCTCGGTTCGGCGAGAAAACGCAGGGTGATCGACGACATGGGGCTCCTTGTGAAATGCTACGAAAATAATAGCTGTTTGCGCCCGTCCCTTTTGGGCTGCAGCCGGTTTTTTCTATAAAAGTCGCTGCAGGTAACGCCCGGTGTGGCTGGCCGGGTTGGCCGCCAGCTCTTCGGGTGTGCCGACCCCCACGACGGTGCCGCCACCGGCGCCGCCCTCGGGGCCCATGTCGATCAGCCAGTCGGCAGTCTTGATGACGTCGAGGTTGTGTTCAATCACCACGATGGTGTTGCCCGCGTCGCGCAGCTGGTGCAGCACCTTGAGCAGCAGGTCAATGTCGGCAAAGTGCAGGCCGGTGGTCGGCTCGTCCAGGATGTAGAGCGTGCGGCCGGTGTCCCGCTTGGACAATTCAAGCGCCAGCTTGACGCGCTGCGCCTCGCCTCCCGACAGCGTGGTCGCCGCCTGGCCGAGCTTGATGTAACTCAGGCCCACGTCGAGCAGGGTGTGCAGCTTGCGCGCAATCACCGGCACCGCCTTGAAGAACTCGGCCGCGTCTTCCACCGTGAGGTCCAGGATCTGCGCGATGTTTTTGCCCTTGTACTGGACCTCAAGCGTTTCGCGGTTGTAACGCATGCCCTTGCAGACGTCGCAGGGCACGTAGACGTCGGGCAGGAAGTGCATCTCGACTTTCACCACGCCGTCGCCCTGGCAGGCCTCGCAGCGTCCGCCGGCCACGTTGAAACTGAAGCGGCCGGCGCCGTAGCCGCGTTCACGCGCGGTGTTCATCTCGGCCATCAACTCGCGGATCGGTGTGAACAGGCCGGTGTAGGTGGCCGGGTTGCTGCGCGGCGTGCGGCCGATGGGGGACTGATCCACATTGATGACCTTGTCGAAATGCTCGATGCCCTCGATGCTTTCGTGCGCTGCCGGCTCCTCATGCGCGCGGTACAGGGTGCGCGCCACTGCCGCGTACAGCGTGTCGTTGACCAGGGTCGATTTGCCCGAACCCGAGACACCGGTCACGCAGGTCAGCAGGCCGACCGGGAAATCGACACTGACGCCTTGAAGGTTGTGGCCACTGGCCTTGATGACCTTGATGGCCTGCAGGTCGCCCTGGGTCAGCAGGTGTTCGGCTTCGCGTGCGGCGCGTTTGACGCCGGCCGCGCTGGGCGCAAACTTCGACGGTTTCTTCGGGTCGCGGTAAGGGGCTTTCACCACCGTGGGCAGCCAGGGCGTGCGGCGCTTGGGCACCTCGATCTTCAGCACCTGCGACAAATACTTGCCAGTCAGCGAGTCGGGGTTGGCCAGCACCTCGGCATACGTGCCCTGGGCCATCACGCGTCCGCCGTGAATGCCGGCGCCGGGCCCCATATCGATCACGTGGTCGGCGGCGCGGATCATGTCTTCGTCATGTTCCACCACCAGCACGCTGTTGCCGATGTCGCGCAGATGTTTGAGCGTGCCGATCAGGCGGTCGTTGTCGCGCTGGTGCAGGCCGATGCTGGGCTCGTCGAGCACATACATCACGCCGGTCAGGCCAGAGCCGATCTGTGAGGCCAGGCGGATGCGCTGCGACTCGCCGCCCGACAGCGTTTCGGCGCTGCGGTCCAGGCTCAGGTAGTTCAGGCCCACGTCGTTGAGGAACTTCAGGCGCAGGCCAATCTCGCGCACCACCTTGCCGGCAATCTCGGCCTTGGCGCCTTCCATGGTCAGCGTGTTGAAGTAGTCGAAACTTTCGCGCAGCGTGATGTTGCTGATTTCATAAATTGCCTTGCGGCTGTCCGCCCCGACCAGGTACACATGGCGCGCCTCGCGGCGCAGGCGGGTGCCTTCGCAGTCGGGGCAGGGCTGCAGGCTGCGATAGCGGGACAGTTCCTCGCGCACCGCCGCCGAGTCGGTCTCGCGGTAACGCCGCTCGAAGTTGGTGATCACGCCTTCGAAGGGGTGTTTTTTGGTGTGTTTTTTGCCGGCATTGGCGCCCGAGTCGAGGATGTAGCTGAACTTGATGTCTTCCTCGCCCGAGCCATGCAACACCACCTGCTGAACGGCATCGGGCAATTTTTCAAACGCGGTGTCGATGTCGAAGCTGTAGTGTTTGGCCAGACTCTCGAGCATCGAAAAATAATAGGCATTGCGCCTGTCCCAGCCCTTGACCGCGCCGCTGGCCAGGCTCAGCGACGGGAAGGCCACCACACGCGCCGGGTCGAAAAACTCCATGTGGCCCAGGCCGTCGCAACTCGGACAGGCGCCCACCGGCGAGTTGAAGGAAAACAGCCGCGGCTCCATCTCGCTGAGCGAGTAGCTGCAGACCGGGCAGGAGAACTTCGCGCTGAACAGGTGTTCCTGGCCCGAATCCATCTCCATCGCGATCGCCTTGCCGTCGGCCAGGCGCAGCGCGGCTTCAAAACTCTCGGCCAGCCGCTGCTGCATGTCGGGCCGCACCTTGAGCCGGTCGATCACCACGTCGATGTTGTGTTTCTCGGCCTTCTTGAGCTTGGGCAATTCGTCGAATTCATAAGCCGTGCCGTCAACGCGAAAACGCACATAACCGTGGGCCTGCATCTCGGCGAAGACGTCGACAAACTCGCCCTTGCGCTCACGCGCCACCGGCGCCAGGATCATGAGTTTGGTGTCTTCGGGCAGGGCCAGCACATGGTCGACCATCTCGCTGACGCTCTGCGCCTGGAGCGGCAGGTCATGGTCGGGGCAGAAAGGCGTGCCGGCGCGCGCAAACAGCAGGCGCAGGTAGTCGTGGATCTCGGTCACCGTGCCCACGGTGGAGCGCGGGTTGTGGCTGGTGGCTTTCTGCTCGATGGAGATCGCCGGCGACAGGCCTTCAATCATGTCCACATCGGGCTTGTCCATCAGCTGCAGGAACTGGCGCGCATAGGTGGACAGGCTTTCCACATAACGGCGCTGGCCTTCGGCGTACAGCGTGTCAAAAGCCAGTGAGGACTTGCCGGAACCGCTCAGTCCGGTGATCACCACCAGCTGGTTGCGCGGGATGTCGAGGTCGATGTTCTTGAGGTTGTGCGTGCGCGCGCCGCGGATGCTGATGCGTTGCGCCGCCAAAGCCTGCGCCAGGTAGCGGCTCTGGTCGGGTTCGACCACCTGCCTGCCGTCTGCAGCTGCGGGGGAGAGGTATTGGCCGTCGGTGGGAGAGTTCACTGTGTAGGGGCGCCGCAAAACCCTCCATCATAGACTGAAGTGCCTTTTTCGGCCTGCCCGGCTTATGGGGCGGCATTCCCGCCTCCCGGCGCGGGCGCGGTTCGTGCTTGCGCCAGGGCAAATGAAGCGCAGTCAACTTCTAAGACAATAGGCCCAGCGTTTTCGCGAAAGACCCGCCCGCCTTTTTTGCGCCCTTCAAATTTTCCAGCCATCCTCTGTGTCTCCAGCCCGCCCCCACCAGCCTTCCTTTCCCATGACCGCGACCGAGCGGCGCGCCAGCGCGTCGCTGGCCACCATTTTTGCGCTGCGCATGCTCGGGCTCTTTCTGGTGCTGCCCGTGTTTGCGCTGGAGGCGGCGCGTTACCCGGGCGGTGACGACCCGGCGCGTGTCGGTCTGGCCATGGGTATTTATGGCCTGACCCAGGGCCTGCTGCAGATTCCCTTTGGCATGGCCTCCGATCGGCTGGGCCGCAAGAAGGTCATCGTGTTCGGCCTGCTGGTGTTTGCGCTCGGCAGTTTTGTCGCCGCCTGGGCACCCGATCTGACCTGGCTGATTTTTGGCCGGTCGTTGCAGGGCGCTGGCGCCATCTCTGCCGCCGTCACTGCGCTGCTGGCCGACACCACACGCGACGAGGTGCGCACCAAGGCCATGGCGCTGGTCGGCGCCAGCATCGCCCTGATGTTTGCGCTGTCCCTGGTGCTCGCGCCGTTGCTGGCCGCACAGATCGGTCTGGGTGGGTTGTTTGCCTTCACCGGTTCGCTGGCGCTGGCTGGCATCGCGGTGGTGATCTGGTGGGTGCCGCCCGAGCCGGCGCAACACGTGAACCGGCCGCGCGGCAGCCTGGCTGAGGTGCTGAGCCACCCGGCCCTGCTGCGCCTTGATCTGGGCGTGTTTGTGCTGCACGCGGTGCAACTGGCCATGTGGGTGGCCACCCCGGCCTTGCTGGTGCAGGCCGGGCTGAACAAGGACAACCACTGGCAGATCTACCTGCCGGCGGTGCTGGGTTCTTTTCTGGTCATGGGGTTTTCACTGTTTCCGCTCGAAAGGCGCGGCTACCTGCGCGCTGTTTTCCTGAGCGCTGTCGGTCTGATTGCACTGGTGCAATTCGGCCTGATGGCAACGGCCCTGCAGGGCACGCCGACGCTGGTCAACCTGGGCGTCCTGCTGTTCCTGTTCTTCTGCGGCTTCAACATCCTGGAAGCCAGTCAGCCCAGCCTGGTTTCGCGTCTGGCGCCGGCCCGCTCGCGCGGTGCGGCTTTGGGGGTTTACAACATGTTGCAGTCGCTGGGCCTTTTTGCCGGCGGCGCCCTCGGCGGCTGGCTGGCCAAGACAGCGGGCCCCCAGACGCTGTTTGCAGCCTGCGGCGGCCTGATGCTCTTGTGGCTGGTGGTGGCCTGGCCGATGTATGCCCCAGGCAGACAAGCGGTGGTGGCGCCGGCCTGAACCGGAGTCGCGTCAGTGCCCCGTCGGCCTGTCCGGCGCGGTGGCGGTCTCAGGTGGCTCGGCTGGCGCAGGAGGTGCTGAAGGTGGCAGCTGGCTGATCATGTAGTCGGCCAGCGTGGCATAAAGCGGCCGGCTGATCATGCGCGAAACCAGGCTCGCAAACATGGCCGCCATCATCAGGCTGAGCACCATGGCCCGGCCGTCCACCATTTCCATCACGATAATGAATGCCGTCAGCGGCGCCTGAGTGACCGCCGCCAGAAAAGCGGCCATGCCCATGGCGATCAGGGCCGCCCCGATGTCGGGGCTGGTCAATGCCGCAATATTGTGGCCGACGCCTGCACCTATCGACAGGGCGGGCGCAAAGATGCCCCCCGGAACGCCACACCAGGCGGCCAGCCACGTGGCCACAAACTTGAGCAGCACAAACAGGGACGGCACCGACGTTTCTCCGGCCAGCATCTGTTTGACCGCGTGCGAACCCGCGCCGAAGGTGGCGCCATCGCTGACCAGCCCGATCACCGCGATCACCAGGCCCCCGGCCGCGGCAAAGCGCACCGGATAACGGTTGCGCCACAGGTTGAAACGTTCGGGAGAACCGGTCAATGAAGCCGCGAGCAGGCGCGCAAACAGGCCGCCGAGCACGCCGCAGCTCAGCGCCACGGTCAGGCCGGGCAAGAGCGACGCCCAACCCAGCACCGGAACACGGATCACGCCGAAATACGTCACATTGCCAAACGCCGACACCCCCATCAGGCCGGCCAGCACGATGGCCGTGATGATCAGGCCGCTGTTGCGCGACTCCAGCTTGCGGGATAACTCCTCGATGGCGAACACCACCCCGGCGAGCGGCGCATTGAAGGCCGCGGCGATGCCTGCGGCGCCGCCGGCCACCAGCAAGGCATGGTTGCTCATGCCGGTGTCCGGTCGCAGCCAGCGCCGCGCGTGTTGCATGACACCCGCAGCGACTTGCACCGAGGGACCTTCCCGGCCTATCGACAGGCCGGCCAGCAAACCTGCCGACGACAGGCCGATTTTTCCCAACGTCAGGCGCAGGGACACAAAGCGGCGTCGTTCATGGGCGGGAAGGGCCGGGTCCAGCGCCGCCATCACCTGCGGGATGCCAGAGCCCCCGGCCCCCGGAAAATAGCGTCGCGTGAGCCAGACGATGGCGGCAGTCAGCGCCGGCGTCCAGAGCAGCAGGAGCCAACGGTTGTGGTCATGGAGTTGCTCAAACAGGCCGAAAGCCCATTCGCTCAGCAAAGTGAAGACAACGACGAAGAGGCCGGCCGCCGCCGCATAGACCAGCACAACGCCGCGGTCAAACCACAGTCGTCCATTCGACAATTCGGCTTGCAGGTTTTCGAGGAAGTTCGGTTCGCGGTGATTCATGGCGACGGCTCATTGTGGCATGGGAGACGCGCCGGTGTGGCTGCGCAAGGCGGCTATTGCGGCGCACGGAATGCGGCACAATCGTGTATCCGGTGTCTTCGGGCGCCTTTTCGAACTCTCCCGATTCCATCACATCAAGAGGCGGCATCCATGGCATCAGTCAACAAAGTCATTCTCGTCGGCAACCTGGGCCGCGACCCCGAAGTGCGTTACCTGCCCAGCGGGGACGCCGTGGCCAACATCGCATTGGCCACCAGCAGCAAGTACAAGAACAAGGCTGGTGAGATGGTCGAGGAGACCGAATGGCACCGGGTCAGCTTCTTCGGTCGGCAGGCCGAAATCGTCGGTGAGTACCTCAAGAAGGGCCGCTCGGTGTATATCGAAGGCCGTCTGAAGACCCGCAAATACACCGACAAGGACGGCGTCGAGAAGTACGCCACCGACATCATTGCCAGCGAGATGCAGATGCTGGGCAGCCGTGAAGGCATGGGCGGCCCGGGCGGCCACGATGGCGGTGAGGAGGGCGGCGAACGCCAGTATTCCCGTCCGCCGGCGGCCGCGCCCCGTGCACCGGCGCCGGCCCCCCGTGCGCCGGCGCCCGCACCGACCAAGGCCGCCAGCGGCTTTGACGACATGGACGACGACATCCCGTTCTGACCCGCTGGCCGGTCTGAACCGTTCACGCAACGGTTTTTGTCAACCGTCATCCTGCGCCCCTGTAGGTGCGGGCCCCGTTTTGACGGCGGGGCTGTGTCATGGGGCGGTTGTTGGCTAGGATGAAAGTCTGCCAACTGAGGAAAAGCCGCGATGATCTCCCCCCTTGTCCCGAAAAAAAATAGCGCTGCACGCCTGTCCGCGCTGGGCGGACTGCTGTTGTCCGCCAGCTGCCTGCTGGCGCCGGCGGCGCATGCAGGCAGTGACGAACTCGGGGAACTGCTCGCGGGAGCGCCCGGCAGCGCGGGCCTGGGGATGGCGGTGCGTGCGGAACAGTCGCCCTACGTCGGCGGTGGCGTGCGGTACGACCTGATGCCGCTGTACCTCTACGAAGGGGAACGGCTGTTCCTGCACACCAGCCGCATCGGGGTGAAACTCCTGAAGGACGAGGCCCAGCGGCTGGATCTTTTTGTAGACCAGCGCTTTGAGGGCTTCAGTGACGACCGCAGACCGGCCAGCCTGGCGGGCATGGCCGAGCGCGACGCCGGCCTGGACGCCGGCCTGTCCTGGCGGCAGCGTCAGCCCTGGGGCAACCTGAAGGCCGAATTCCTGCATGACATCTCCGGTTTCTCCAAGGGCAGTGAGCTTCGCCTGGGCTACAGCTACGACTTCCGCTCCGGCCGGCTGGCACTCCGGCCCAGCCTGACGGTCGCGGCCCGAGATGCCCGGCTCAACAACTATTACTACGGTGTGCGCCCGGGCGAAGCCACGGCCAGCCGACCGTCCTACCTGCCTGGCAGCGGCATCAACACCACGCTGGCACTGGATGCCGTTTATGCGCTGAGCGATGGCTGGCGCCTGATGGGTGGCCTCTCCCGGACCGACCTGTCCGGCAGGATTCAGGGCAGCCCGATTGTCCGCAAGGGGGCGCAGACTGCCGTGTTTTTTGGCGCCTCCTATGACTTCGGTGTCCATCAGCAGAACTGGGACGAGGAAAGCTCGCCAACCCATGTCAAGGTGCTTTACGGCAAGTCCACCGCCGACGGCTGCCACCTGGTGAAAATTGTGACCCTGCGCTGCGCCAAGACGGCCACCGTCAACGCCACCCGCATCGCCGGTGTCCAGATCGGCAAACCCCTGATCAAGCAGTTCAATGGCTGGCCGCTGGACATCGTCGGTTACATCGGCGTGCTGCAGCACGACGACCGCGGGCTGGCCACCAATGGACTGCAGCTCGACGCGTTCATCAAGGCCTACTACAACGGATTTCCCTGGAGCCACCGGGTCAACACCCGGCTCGGTCTGGGCGTCGGCCTTTCGCTGGCGCAGCGCGTGCCTTACAGCGAGTCCAGCAGCCAGGCGCTTCGCGGGCGCGGGACGTCCCGCCTGCTCAACTACCTGGATCCCAGCATTGACTTCAGCATGGGCGACCTGATCGGTTCACGCGCGCTGAAGAACACCTACCTCGGCCTCGGCGTGTCGCACCGCTCCGGGATCTTTGGCGCCTCGCGTCTGCTGGGCAATGTCAACGGCGGTTCCAACTACATCTACACCTACCTCGAAACCGTGCTGTAGGACACTCGTTGCTATCAAAAACAGAGCTGATGGCGCCCGTCTGAAAAGGGCGCAAGGCCTGTTTGGCTGTCAATGGCTGGAAGACGCCGGCGCCAGGGACGGCCGGCCCCATAAACGGGGGATTGCATCCGGCAGGTGCACGGTTGACAGTGGAGACTGACGCCTGTGCCACCAGCGCGTGTCACGCCTGCTCTCCCTGAGGCGAGCCCTTATCATCAGCTGCTGTGCAGCCCCTTCCAAAGACTTCACCCATGCCCGAATGGCGCGTACTGATTGTTGAAGACGATGTTCCGACGCGGGACTTCTTCGCGGACAGCGTGTCACGCTGTGGGCAATTGCATCTGGTTGCCGGTGTGGGCACTTTCGATGAAGCGCGGGCACTGATCGAGGACAAGAGCCAGGCCATCGACATCCTGCTGACCGACCTGGCCTTGCCCGACGGCAACGGGCTGGACCTGATCCGGCTGGCAGGACGCCTGCGGCCCTCGTGCGAGGCGCTGGTGATTTCCATGTTCGGCGACGAAGACAGCGTGTTGTCCAGCGTCGAGGCCGGGGCGCTCGGTTATATCCAGAAGGATTTCACCCCGGACAACATTGCCCACACAATTCTGGAGATGAAGGACGGCGCCTCGCCGATCTCGCCAATGATTGCGCGCCGGGTGCTGGCCAAGTACCGCGCGCTGCACCTGGTCGACCAGGTGCCGCCTGCTGCTGCTGCCGGGGCGCCCACGGGCGGACTGGTGCGCACCTTGCTGTCCGTCCGTGAACAGGAGGTGCTGGAACTGATTGCGCGCGGCTTTTCCTATGCGGAAATTTCAAGGCTCAAAAGCGTGAGCGTGCACACCGTCCAGTCCCACATCAAGAACCTCTACACCAAACTCGCGGTGCACTCCAAAAGCGAGGCGGTCTACGAAGCGACCCGCCTGGGCCTGCTGCAGCCGCCGTCGGCGGCCGACCCGCGCTAACCCGTGGTGGCCTGAAGACATGCGCGCCCGCAGTCTCTGGTGTGGGCTGGTGTGTGCCTTGCTCTGGTGGGGCAGCGCCCGGGCCGAGGTGCAGGAACTGCGCCAGGCTCGGGCCCTCATCACCCTGCAGGGTGCGGCACCGGTGCCGTCCAATGTGGATTTGCCCTACCACTGGGACCGGCGCCACCCCGGGCTGGCGGGCGCTGCGTCGTTCGAGATCGACTTCGCCCCCCCCGCCACCGCGGCCGACGCTTATGCCATTTACATTCCCCGGCTGGGCAATGCCTATGAGGTCTGGCTTAACGGCAACCTGCTGGACAGGAAGGGCGACCTGTCAAGCTACAACGGCAGCGACTTTGCCAAGGTTCCGCGCTACATTCCGGTTGCGACGGACCTGCTCAAGGCCGAGAACCGCCTCCTGATTCGTGTGCGGGCCGACGTCGGCCGGCGCGGCGGTCTGGCCGCGCCCGTGTTGGGCCCGGACCAGGAGGTCCGGCCGCTTTTCCAGGATGACCACCTCTGGCGCGTGACCGGCACCATCATTGTGGTGGTGCTCAGCTTCATGGTCGGCATGGTGGCGCTGGCCCTGTGGTTCACGC
>NZ_JAQSDL010000080.1 GCF_029945895.1 Polaromonas sp.
CGTGGACTTCGTATTTGGCTGTCATTTGCTTTTCCTTTGTTGCGTGTTACCCGGCGGTTGGCGGGATCAGGTGATGATTCTCAAACGGCGAGCGTCCAAAAAATAGTACGACCGTTCTATTTGTCATTGTAGAAGGCTGGCTGCGCACTGCAAGCCTTGCCGCTGCCGGCCTTGTCCCTGTCGTGACAAAGCCTGCTTCAGACTTCCAGCCACTCCTTGCGGGTATAGGCGTCGGCGCGCAGGCTTTCCGGCGTGCCTTCAAACACGATGCTGCCGTGGCCCATGACCAGCGCGCGGTCTGAAATGGCCATGGCAATTGTCAGCTTCTGCTCAATCAGCAGCACCGAAATCCCCTTGGCCTTCAGGGTCTGCAGGTATTGGCCCACCAGTTCGACAATCTTGGGCGCCAGCCCTTCTGTCGGCTCGTCGATGATGATCAGGTCCGGGTCGCCCATCAGCGCGCGGCACAGCGTGAGCATTTGCTGCTCGCCGCCGGACAACACGCCGGCTTCGGTGTGCTGGCGCTCCCTGAGGCGGGGAAACATCTGGTACATGTCCTCAAACGACCAGCGGCTGCCTTTGCCCTTGCCTTTCTGGCCCAGCATCAGGTTCTGGTGCACCGTGAGCGTAGGGAAAATATCGCGATTTTCCGGTACGTAACCAATGCCGAGGTGGGCGATCTCGTAAGCTTTCTGGCCGGTGATGCGGCGGTTTTTCCACTGGATCTCGCCTTCGCATTCCACAAGGCCCATGATGGCTTTGGCCGTGGTGGACCGCCCCGAACCGTTGCGGCCCAGCAGCGCCACAATTTCACCGGGCTGGACGTCGAAATGAACGCCGTGCAACACATGGCTCTTGCCGTAGTAGGCGTGGAGGTTTTCTACTTTCAACATCAGTGGCCTCCTGCCTGTGATTCTGCGACGTGGGAGCCCAGGTAGGCTTCCTGCACGCGCGCATTGGCGCGCACCGCTTCGGGCACGTCAAAGGCCAGCAATTCCCCGTAAACCACCACCGCGATCTTGTCGGCCAGCCCGAAAACCACCCCCATGTCGTGCTCGACCGTGAGCAGGGTTTTACCGACCGTGACCTCCTTGATCAGGCTGATGAAACGGCTGGTTTCGCTGCGGCTCATGCCGGCGGTCGGCTCGTCAAGCAGGATGACGTTGGCGCCGCCGGCAATGGTGATGCCGATCTCCAGCGCGCGCTGCTCGGCATAGGTCAGGTTGATGGCCAGCACATCGCGTTTTTTGTCGAGCTTGATCATCTGCATCAGTTCCTCGGCGCGCTCGTTGGCATCGTCGAGGTCGGCCAGGAACTTCAGGAAGGTGTATTTGTAGCCCAGGCTCCAGAGCACACCGCAGCGCAGGTTCTCGAACACACTGAGCTTGGGAAAGATGTTGGTGATCTGGAAGCTGCGCGACAGGCCGGCCCGGTTGATCTCGAACGGCTTCTTGCCGTCGATGCGCTGGCCGTTGAGCAGCACCTCGCCGCTGGTGGGCGCGAAGCGCCCGCTGATGAGGTTGAACAGTGTGGATTTGCCGGCACCGTTGGGGCCTATGATGCCGACCCGCTCGCCGGCGGTCACTGCAAGATTGACGCCGCGGATGATTTCGGTCTTGCCGAAACTCTTGCGCAGGTCTTTGAGTTCAAGTGCGTAGGTCATTAGAGGGCCTCCCTGCGCTTGATTTCTTTTTCAATGTATTCCTGGATCTCGCCCCACTCCTGCAGGAACTGCCGGCGCGTGACCTCGAACAGGCCCAGTCCGGTCAGCATGACCAGTGCCGCACCGAACCAGCTGTTGACACTTTTGGCATCCAGGGGCACGCCCAGGAACTGCAGCTTGGAGCCCAGCGTGGTGTTGAGCTGCAGGTGATAGACCATTTCGATCATGGCGCCCGCGCCCAGCAGCAGGACCAGCGCGGTGACAGCTAGCGCGAGGTAGCTGACCCACAGCTGCCGAAGCTTGCCATACAGAGCCACGCGCAGATTCATCATGATCAGGCTGGCAATGCCGCCGGGGGCGTACATGACCATGAACAGGAAAATCAGGCCCAGGTAAAGCAGCCAGGCCTTGGTGAACTCGGACAGCAGCACAAAGGCCAGCACCATCAGGATGGCGCCAATGATGGGCCCGAAGAAGAAGGTGGCGCCGCCCAGAAAGGTGAACAGCAGGTAGGCCCCCGACCGTGCGGCTCCAACCACTTCTGCTGTGACGATCTCGAAATTGAGCGCTGCCAACCCGCCCGAGATGCCGGCAAAAAATCCGGCGATGATGAAGGCGATGTAACGCACCCGCTGGGTGTCATAACCGACAAACTCGACGCGCTCCGGGTTGTCGCGCACGGCATTGAGCATGCGGCCCAGCGGCGTTCGGGTGAAGGCAAACATGGCCGCGACCGCGACGAAGGTGTAGACGGCAATCAGGTAATACACCTGAATCTGTGGACCAAAGGTGATGCCCAGTCGGGCTGTGCCGGTCACCCGGTTGCCTGACACGCCACCCTCCCCGCCGAAAAACTCGGGGATCATGAGCGATAGCGCAAAGACAAGTTCACCCAGGCCCAGCGTGATCATGGCAAAGGTCGTACCGGACTTGCGGGTGGTGACATAACCGAACAGCACCGCAAAACCCACACCGGCCAATCCACCCACGATGGGTACCAGCGACACCGGCAGCGGCAGGGAGCCGTTGCTGACGCTGTTGAGCGCATGAATGGCCAGAAACGAGCCCAGGCCGGTGTACACCGCATGGCCGAAACTCAACATGCCGCCCTGCCCCAGCAGCATGTTGTAGGACAGGCAGGCGATGATGGCAATCCCCATCTGGGACAGCACGGTCATGGCCAACCCGCTGGAAAACATCAGCGGCGCGACAGCCAGAACAAGGGCGAACAGCCCCCATGTGAGCCAGCGCCCGATGTTGAGAGGCGCAAATTGATAGTGGGTTTTCATGAATCAGCCCTCCCGTTTGCCCAGCAGACCGCGTGGCCTGAAGATCAGGATGAGCACCAGGAAAAGGTAAGGAAGGATGGGCGCCACCTGCGACAGTGTGAGCTTGATGTAGGAGTTGTCCGCCACGCCAGCACTGAGCGGCAGGCCGATCTGTTGCGCCAGGGTCGCCAGTGAATAGTCGAAAGCCACGGCGAAAGTCTGGATGACGCCAATCAGCAGGGAGGCCACGAACGCCCCGGACAGGGAGCCCATGCCGCCGACCACAACCACCACAAAGATGACAGATCCCACGGTCGCAGCCATGGCCGGCTCCGTGAGGAAGGTGCTGCCGCCGATCACGCCCGCCAGTCCCGCCAGGGCAGAGCCCGCGCCGAACACCATCATGAACACGCGGGGAACGTTGTGGCCCAGGGACTCCACTGCTTCCGGGTGTGTCAGTGCGGCCTGGATCACCATGCCGATGCGGGTGCGGGTCAGCAGCAGCCAGACAGCGGCCAGCATCACCAGCGCGACCAGCATCATGAAACCCCGCGTGGCGGGAAACGGCGAGCAGACAATCCGCACAGCGGCATCGGCCGCGCTGCACAGCTCCGCAGGCGCGACACCCCAGATCAGGCTCAAGCCCTTGACGGAATCGTTGATCAGGGTGAAAACGGGGCCTTGAAGTACTGCGGGCGGGTGAAATTCCACGGCAATGCGGCCCCAGATCAGCTGCACCAGCTCAACAATCACGTACGACAGGCCGAAAGTGATCAGCAATTCGGGGACATGCCCGAACTTGTGTACCTTGCGCAAAAACTGCCGTTCAAACAGCGCGCCCAGGGCGCCGACCACCAGGGGTGCGACGACCAGCGCCGGCCAGAAACCGACGAACTCGGCCACGCTGTAGCCTACATAGGCGCCCAGCATGTAAAAGCTGGCGTGCGCAAAATTCAGGACGCCCATCATGCTGAAAATCAGCGTGAGCCCGGAACTCAGCATGAACAGCAAAAGCCCGTAGCTCAGCCCGTTCAGCATCGAGATGATGAAAAACTCCATGCCTGTCGACCTTCCTCATCAGTGAAAAATAAAAGAGCCCGATACGGCAGACCCGCTCGGGCTCTTGTTTCTGGTGTCAGGGCCTGTCAACGCTGGCCGGCCCCGATGCCTCAGGGGCGTTTCATCTGGCAGCTGGTGGGTGTGCTCGAGACATAGTTCGGATACTCCTTGAGCGGCACCATGGTCATGCCCGTGTTTTCAGGGCTGTAGGGATATTTGGCGCTGGCCTTTTCCCAGACCGACATGTACAGCGGCTGCTGCAACTGGTGGTCAGTCTTGCGCATTTCAACTTCGCCGTTGAAGCTCTTGACCTTCATGCCTTCCAGCGCGGCGGCAACCTTGACGGGGTCGGTGGACTTGGCCTTGGCCATGGCCGCGCCCAGCATTTCATAGATGCGGATGGTCGAGCCGGTGTAGAAGTCGTCGTTGTACTTGGCCTTGAACTCCTTCATCCATTTGTCCATCTGCCCACCCATGTTGTAGTGGTTGTACGCGATCTGGTAGACACGTCCCGCGCCGTTCTGACCCAGGGCGGTCGGCGTGCCGGTGACGCCGGCGTAGTAAGTGAAGAACTTGCCGTTGTACCCGCCTTCATTGGCGGCCTTGATCAGCAACGAGAGGTCGGAACCCCAGTTGCCGGTGATCACGGTGTCGGCGCCGGAGGCCTTGATCTTGGCGATGTACGGTGCAAAGTCACGAACCTGGGCGATCGGGTGCAGGTCTTCGCCGACAATCTGGATGTCCGGGCGCTTGCGAGCCAGGGTCTCCTTGGCATACTTGGCAACCTGGTGGCCGTGCGAGTAGTTCTGGTTCAGCAGGTAGACCTTCTTGATGTCTTTCTGGTCCACCATGAAGCTCGACATGGCTTCCATTTTCATGGTGGTGTCGGCATCAAAGCGGAAGTGCCAGTAGCTGCACTTGCTGTTGGTCAGATCGGGATCAACGGCCGAGTCGTTGAGATACAGCACTTCCTTGCCGGGATTGCGCTCATTGTGTTTGGTCACGGCATCGGACAGCGCCAGCGCCACCGAAGAACCGTTGCCCTGAACGATGTAACGGGCCCCCTGGTCGATGGCCGCCTTGAGGGCGTTCAGGCTTTCAGCGGGGCTGAGCTTGTTGTCAATCGGGGTGATTTCAAACTTCACGCCTGCCGGGTTGCCCGCGCCGCTGAACTTCTCGGCAAAAAACTGGTAACCCTTGATCTGGCTGACGCCCACCGGCCCGAGCAACCCGGTCAGGGGGTCAATCCTGACCATTTTGACGGTCTCGCCCTTTTGGGCGAAGGACACACCGGCAGCAATCATCATGGCTGTCGCTGCAACAATTTTCATGGTCAATTTCATCAAATGTCTCCTTGTTAACTGATAAGGGCAGAGTACAAGTTTTTGTGCGCTGCAACGTAGGGGATTGCCCGTAAAAACCAGCCTGACTATCGCGCAGGTGACAAATCGCCGCGGCAGAAAAATCCGGGCATTCTGCAGCGCGGAATGAGCCGCGCCACCGAACCCTTTGCCGGCTGCGCCAAGCGCCGCTTCACATGCCGGGCAAGGTGTAGTCCTTGAGCTGCTCGCGCAGGCGTGTCTTGAGCATTTTTCCGGTCGCGCCCAGGGGAATCGCATCGACAAACACGACGTCGTCCGGAATCTGCCACTTGGCCGTCTTGCCTTCGTAGAAACTGAGCAGCTCCTCGCGGGTGACTTCAGCGCCCGGCTTTTTCACCACCGCAATGATGGGGCGCTCGTCCCACTTGGGATGCCTCACGCCAATGCAGGCCGCCATGGCCACGGCGGGATGCGCCACGGCGATGTTTTCGATGTCGATGGAGCTGATCCACTCGCCGCCGGACTTGATCACGTCCTTGCTGCGGTCGGTGATCTGCATGTATCCATCCGGGTCGATGGTGGCGACGTCGCCGGTAGGGAACCAGCCGTCCACCAGCGGGTCGCCGCCCTCACCCTTGAAGTACTCGGCCACGATCCAGGGACCTTTGACATGCAGGTCGCCGAATGCCTTGCCGTCCCAGACAATTTCCTTGCCTTCGGGGTCCACGATCTTCATGTCCACGCCGTAGATGGCACGCCCCTGCTTGAGCCTGATCTTCATCTGCTCATCCTTGGACATGCTCAGATGCTTGTTCTTCAGCGTGCACAAGGTACCCAGTGGTGACATTTCGGTCATGCCCCAGGCGTGCAGCACCTCGACGCCGTAGTCCTCCTGGAAGGCGTGGATCATCGCGGGCGGACAGGCCGAGCCGCCAATGACGGTGCGTTTGAGGGTCGAGAACTTCAGTCCGGCGGGCTTCATGTGGCCCAGCATCATCTGCCAGACGGTGGGCACGCCGGCGGCGTAGCTCACCTTCTCGGATTCGATCAGTTCATAAATCGACTTGCCATCCAGCGCCGGACCGGGAAACACCAGCTTGGCACCGGTCAGCGCGGCTGAATACGGGATGCCCCAGGCGTTGACGTGGAACATGGGCACCACCGGCAGGATGGAATCGCGTGCGCTCAGGCACATCACGTCGGGCAGTGCCGCGGCGTAGGCATGCAGGATGGTCGAGCGGTGGCTGTACAGCGCCGCTTTCGGGTTGCCCGTGGTGCCGCTGGTGTAACACATGCTCGAGGCCGAGTTTTCGTCGAAGCTGGGCCACTTGTAATCGGCCGAATGCGGTGCAATCCAGGCTTCGTAACTGCTCAGGTTGGGGATGCCGCTGTCGGTGGGCAGCTTGTCCTCATCGCACAGCGCGATGTAATGCTTGATGGTGGTGCACTTCGCATGGAAAGCCTGCACCAGCGGGAGGAAGGACATGTCAAAACACAGCACCTGGTCTTCGGCATGGTTGGCGATCCAGGCGACCAGGTCGGGGTGCAGGCGCGGGTTCAGCGTGTGCAACACGCGGCCGGAGCCGCTGACGCCGAAATACAGCTCGAGGTGGCGGTAGCCGTTCCAGGCCAGCGTGGCGACCCGGTCGCTGAACTGCAGCTTGAGCGCATCCAGTGCGCCCGCCACCTGGCGAGAGCGGCGCGCCACGTCTCGGTAGGTGTAGCGATGAATGTCGCCTTCAACGCGGCGCGAAACAATCTCTGCATCGCCGTGATGGCGCTCCGCAAAATCGATCAGCGATGAAATCAGCAATGGCTGGTTCTGCATCAAACCCAACATGTTTTGTTTCCTTTTCTTGTCCGCAAAAAATTCGGTACCGTCTGGCTGCCTGGTAACCGCATGGTAACGCCCGGGCCGCGTGTTCCAGGCTCACCAGCGACTCAATCGGCACCTTGGCGACAGCGCGGGAACGGTGTCCTGGTTTTTCTTGACATGCGCAAGGGGCCGGATGGGCGCTCCCACCACAACGCCATGCCGCACTATGCACCGCGGTGGCCGGAGCCAGCAAGAGATGTCGCTGCTCCGACAGTTCGTAGGTACAAACCCCATGATGCTCGGGCATCCCCATCACGGCCAGGCGCTGGCCCCCTGCTACGTAGACAATCGCCCCATGTCACTTGACGAAGCCGCTTTCCCGCACCACCGCTTTCTGCGCGGCCAGCCCTGGTTTTCCGCCTTGTCCGCCGATACCCAGACCCGCCTGCTGGAGCGCACCCTCACGCTGTCGGGTCGCAAGGGCGAGGTCTTGCTGGCGGCGGGTTCCCCGGTCAAGGGCTGGTATGCAGTGCTGTCGGGCCTGGTCAAGCTGCAAAGCACCTCGTGCACAGGTCGTGTTTCGGCTTTTCTGGGGGTCCCGGACGGCGAATGGTTTGGCGAAGGCTCGGCCCTGAAAACCGAGCCGCGCCGCTATGACGTGATTGCCCTGCGCGACACTCTGCTGCTGTGCCTGCCACGCGCCCAGTTTGATGAACTGCTGGCCCACAGCCTGCCTTTCAACCACTTTCTGGTCGCGCACCTGAACCGGCGCCTGGGCCAGGCCATGACCATCATCGAGGCGGAACGCCTGCGCTCCCCGGAGCAGCGCGTGGCCCTGTACCTGAGCCGCGTGTTCTGGCAAGGCCGGCGCCGGCTGGTGCTGTCGCAGGAAGAACTCGGCCATCTGGCCGGATTGTCGCGGCAGACAGTCAACCGGGCCCTCAAGGCGCTGGAACTGGAGGGCCTGGTGTCGCTGGAGTTTGGACGCGTCGCCATGCTTGACGAACAGGCGCTGGCCGCTTACGCGGTCCGGTCCGAGGGAGGATAAGGCCCCCACGCTTGTCGCTTCGCGTACAGCGCGAGGCCTTGCAGGTCGCCGCTCGCCAGAGGCAGTGCTTGTGTCGCCTGTCCAAACCTGCGCAGGCAGATTTTTGAGCCTCAGGCTTCAGCCCCTCAGGGTCGCTGCGCCTGCGGCCCGGCGAAGCCGGTTCCCTTGCCCCCGGTTGGCCCAAACGGCTTAACCCCACCGGCACAGGGTCGCAGGGCTCCATAGGACAATGACCGAATGAACTCTGTCATCGGCGAGCCGCCTGCGGCAATCCCCGGCCTGAAGTGGGCCAATCGCTTTGCCCGGCTGGGCACGGACTTTTACACCGACCGCCTTCCCAGCCCTTTGCCGGCACCGTATTGGGTCAGCCGCAACCAGGCCCTGGCCCGTGAACTGGGCCTGGACGAAGCCTGGTTTGAATCGCAGGAAGCCCTGGCGCTGTTCACCGGTAACCAGGTGGCCCCCGGTTCGCAGCCGCTGGCCAGCGTCTACAGCGGCCACCAGTTCGGCCAGTGGGCCGGCCAGCTCGGTGACGGACGGGCCATCCTGCTGGGCGAACTGGCAACCCCGGGCGGACCTCAGGAGGTGCAACTCAAGGGCGCTGGCATGACGCCTTACTCGCGCATGGGCGATGGCCGCGCTGTACTGCGCAGCTCGATCCGCGAGTATCTTTGTTCGGAGGCCATGCATGGCCTGGGCATTCCCACGACACGCGCCCTGTGTGTCACCGGCTCGGATGCCAAGGTCCGGCGTGAAGAGATCGAAACGGCTGCCGTGGTGGCCCGCACATCGCCAAGCTTCATCCGCTTCGGGCACTTCGAGCATTTCAGCTACAGCGACCAGCACGGGCAGCTCAAGGTGCTGGCCGACTTCGTGATCGACCACTTTTACCCCGCCTGTCGCGACAGCGCCCAGCCTTATGCCGCCCTGCTTCAGGCTGTCAGCGAACGCACCGCCCACCTGATGGCGGCCTGGCAGGCCACTGGTTTCTGCCACGGTGTGATGAACACCGACAACATGAGCATCCTGGGCCTGACCGTCGACTACGGTCCTTTCCAGTTTCTCGATGCCTTTGATCCGGGCCACGTCTGCAACCACTCGGACACCCAGGGTCGTTACGCCTACAACAAGCAGCCCAACATCGCCTACTGGAACCTGTTTTGCCTGGGCCAGGCCCTGCTGCCGCTGATCGAGGCGCAGGAGCAGGCGCTGGCCGCGCTGGAGTCCTACAAGACCGTTTTCCCCGAGGCGCTGGAGGCTCGCATGCGCGCCAAGCTGGGCCTGTCGGAGGCCCGCCCGCAGGACAAGGCCCTGATCGAAACCACCTTCAAGCTGCTGGCCGCGGACAAGGTCGACTACACCATCTTCTGGCGCCGGCTGTGCCACTTCCAGACGCCCCAAGGCCGCGAAACGGTGCGCGACCTGTTCCTGGACCGGGCTGCCTTCGACGCCTGGGCGCTACAGTATTCAGAGCGCCTTGCGCAGGTGGAACAAGGGCTGGCGGCCGATTTGATGCTTAAGAACAATCCGAAGTACGTGTTGCGCAACCATCTCGGCGAGCAGGCGATCCAGGCGGCGAAACTAAAAGACTTTTCCGGGGTCAACACCTTGCTCACCCTGCTGCAGGCCCCATTTGAAGAGCATCCAGGTCACGACAGCCATGCCGGTTTTCCGCCCGACTGGGCGGCTTCCATCGAAATCAGCTGCAGTTCGTAAGCGTCAGTAGATCCCAGAACATCCCCAAAAGGTCAAGCCATGCCCCCGAAAATCCAGAAAACAGATGCCGAGTGGAAAGCCCTGCTCGCCGAGAAGGGTGCCGAGCCCGGTGCTTTCGAGGTGACCCGCCACGCGGCCACCGAACGCGCCTTCACCGGTAAATACGACAAGACCTTTGAACCGGGCACCTACCGCTGCATCTGCTGCGATGCCGAACTGTTCGACGCCTCGACCAAGTTTGACGCCGGCTGCGGTTGGCCCAGCTTTTCGCAGGAAGTCAAAGAAGGCGCGATCGAAGAACACGTGGACCGCGCCTACGGCATGACACGCACCGAAACGGTCTGCGCCAACTGCGGCGCCCACCTGGGCCATGTCTTCCCGGACGGCCCCACGCCCACCGGCCTGCGTTATTGCATGAACTCCGCTTCCCTTGATTTTGAGAAAAAGTGACGAAGCTTCCGCGCTTGTCGCTGTGCGTACTGCGCTGGCCCCGAGGGGGCGCTTGCGCCTGCGGCCCGGCGAAGCCGGTTCTGCGGCCCCTGCTTGAAAAGAACGGGGCGTTGCCCCTGATAATCTGCTGATGAAAATCCTGTTCGACTTCCTGCCCATTGTTCTTTTCTTCGGCATGTTCAAGTACGCCGAGGCCAACACCGCCTGGTCGGCGCAGACGGCGACCGACTGGCTCGGCTTCATGGTCTCCGGCGGCGTGGTCGGGCCTGCCGAAGCGCCGGTGTTGCTCGCCACCGTGGTGGTGATCCTGGCCACCCTGGCGCAGATTCTCTGGCTGGTGGCGCGCGGCCGCAAGATCGACACCATGCTCTGGGTCAGCCTGGGACTGGTCACCCTGCTCGGCGGCGCCACGATTTATTTCCACAGCGAAAGCTTCATCAAGTGGAAGCCCACCGTGCTGTACTGGGTCATGGGCGGCGCGCTGCTGGTCGGGCAGCTGGTGTTCGGCAAAAATGGCATCCAGCAGCTGATGGGCGCGCAGATGAGCCTGCCGGACGCGATCTGGCGCAAGGTCAACTACAGCTGGATCGCATTTTTTGCGGTCATGGGTGTGCTCAACCTGTGGGTGGCCTTCAACTTCCCCACGGCCACCTGGGTCAACTTCAAGCTGTTCGGTGGCCTGGGTCTGATGCTGGTTTTTGTGCTGGCACAGGCGGTTTTCCTGAACAAACACGTCAAGACCGAACCATGATGCCCGCTGCCCCCTCTACCGCCCTGCCCGTTCACGCGGCCCGCATCGAGGCGCAGCTGCGCGAGCGCCTGAGCCCGAGCCTGCTCGAGGTGATCGACGAAAGCGCGGCCCACGCCGGCCACACTGGCGCCAATGCGCAAGGTTTCGGCAGCCACTTTCGCGTGCGTATTGCGAGCCCGGTGTTTGACGGGAAAAACCGGGTGGCCTGCCACCGGCTTGTGTATGATGCACTGCAAAATTTCATTGACCAGGGCCTGCATGCGCTGGCCATTGAAATCATTAAAAACCCCTGATTGCGGGCACCCCGGCAACGGGGTCGCCTCTTACCCCTCCAAAGAGTTCCCAAGGAAACCATGAAAAAACATTTTTTACTGGCAAGCGCGCTGACTGGCCTGATGGCTGTGGGCGCATCGGGTGCATTTGCCCAGAACATTGCCATCGTCAATGGCAAGGCCGTGCCCAAGGCCCGCGTGGACGCACTGGCGCAGCAACTGGCGCGCTCCGGCCGTCCGGTCACCCCTGAAATGCAGGGCCAGATCAAGGAAGAAGTCATCGCCCGCGAGGTCTTCATGCAGGAAGCCGAGAAACGCGGCCTGTCGGCCAGCGACGACTTCAAGACGCAGATGGAACTGGCCCGCCAGGCCATCCTGATCCGCGAGCTGTTCGCCGATTTCCAGAAGAAAAACCCGGTGACCGACGCCGACCTCAAGGGCGAGTACGACAAGTTCGTCGCGGCCAATGGCGGCAAGGAATACAAGGCGCGCCACATCCTGGTGGAAAAAGAAGACGAGGCCAAGGCCATCATCGCCAGCCTGAAAAAAGGCGGCAAGTTTGAAGACATCGCCAAGAAGTCCTCCAAGGACGCAGGCTCCGGCGCCAACGGCGGCGACCTGGACTGGGCCAACCCGAGCAGCTACGTTCCCGAGTTTGCCGAGGCCATGACCAAGATGAACAAGGGCCAGCTGACCGACGTGCCGGTGAAAACCCAGTTCGGCTACCACGTCATCCGCGTGGACGACATCCGCACTGCCCAGCTGCCACCGTTTGAAGAACTCAAGCCGCAGATCGCCCAGCAGATGCAGCAGCAAAAACTCGCAGCCTTCCAGCAAGGCCTGCGCGAGAAGGCCAAGGTCGAGTGATCATGGGGGCAGACCAGGCGTCTGCCTCCCCTGAAAAAAAAGCGGCTCTTGAGCCGCTTTTTTCATGTCCGCCCCGGGCCTCAGACCAGGGGTGGGTCGGTTTCCCTTTCTGCATGGCGCGGCCCGGCGAGTGCTGCAATGAAAGCCTCGATCGCGCCGTCCGTCTTGCCGGCCTCGGCCATGAGCAGACCAGGGTCGGCCTTGCCTCCGGGCAGGGTGGCCGGCACCCCGGCCTGGTCGATCAGGGCGCGCGAGGCGCCCAGCACCAGCAGGGTTTTGCCATGGCGGTACTGGTCCTTGATGAACTCCATCGTGTGCCCGTTCCTGGCCAGCGCCGCCACGGCCTGCTCGCCGTCGGGCAGCACCAGGGCGTCAAACAGGAAACCGGGTTCGTTCTCCAGGGAGGCGTCGGCCTCCAGCGTGTCGCCTTCCAGGGTGGGCAGAGGTCCAATACGCGGCGCCACCAGGCGCGCCACGGCGCCCTGCGCAAACAGCGCGGCCTGAACCTGCGCGATCGACTCGCCGGCCACGCCGGGCGCCACCAGCACGGCGACCTTGCGGCCCTGGACGGAGCCGTCCCCAGGCCGGGCCAGCAGGGACAGCTTGGGCGACATCATGACCTCGGGCCTGGCCGGTTTGGCGAGTGCGCGCGGCAGTGCTGCGGGCAAAACGTCCATGCCCAGGCCCTGCCCCACCTCGCGGGCCAGCGCCTCCGAGGCATTGCGCAGTGAAGCCACCATGCGTTCGCGGATGGCGGGCACGGTGACCTTGCTCAGCTCGAAGCGGAAGGCGGCCGCGATGTGCGCCTGCTCGACCGGCGTCTGGCTTTCGTAAAACAGCGTGGCCTGGGTGTAGTGGTCGGCAAATTTCTCGGGCTTGCCGCGCACCTTGGCCTGCTCTTCCTTGGCCTGCAGCCGGGCGGCGACGCTCACAAAGCCTTGCGCCGCGCCAGCCTGGAAGGGGCAGCCACCGGCCAGCGAGTTGGGCTCGTAGGAGACCCGGCCGCGGTGGATGGCCTGGCGGTGCATGCCGTCGCGCTGGTTGTTGTGCACTTGGGCAATCGGCGCGTTGATCGGAATCTCATGGAAGTTGGGCCCGCCCAGGCGCGAGATCTGGGTGTCCACGTAGGAGTGGATGCGGCCAGCCAGCAGGGGGTCATTGGAAAAATCAATGCCGGGCACCACATGCGCGGTGCAGAAAGCGACCTGCTCCGTCTCCGCAAAGAAGTTGTCGGGGTTGCGGTTAAGCACCATGCGGCCCACCTTCTGCACCGGTACCAGTTCTTCCGGAATGATCTTGGTGGCGTCGAGGATGTCGAAGCTGAATTCTTCAGCCTGGGCTTCGGTGAAGATCTGCACGCCCAGCTCCCATTCCGGGTAGGCGCCCGACTCGATGCGCTCCCACAGGTCGCGACGGTGGAAGTCCGGATCGGCCCCGGAGATCTTCACCGCCTCGTCCCAGACCAGGGAATGCGTGCCGTATTTGGGCTCCCAGTGGAACTTGACGAACACCGACTCGCCCGCCTCATTGACGAAGCGGTAGCTGTGCACGCCGAAGCCCTGCATGGTGGCGTAGCTGCGCGGAATGGCGCGGTCTGACATCACCCACATCAGCATGTGGGTGGACTCGGGCATCAGCGAGACGAAGTCCCAGAAAGTGTCATGCGCACTGGCGGCCTGCGGCATCGCGTTGTGCGGCTCCGGCTTGACGGCGTGCACCAGGTCGGGGAACTTCATCGCGTCCTGGATGAAGAACACGGGCATGTTGTTGCCCACCAGATCCCAGTTGCCTTCGTCGGTGTAGAACTTGACGGCAAAGCCGCGCACGTCGCGTGCCGTGTCCTTGGAGCCGCGCTCGCCGGCCACAGTCGAAAAACGCACAAACACGGGTGTGATCTTGCCGGCTTCCTTGAAGGGCGCGGCCTTGGTGAAACGCGTCAGCGGTTCATAGGCTTCGAAAAAACCATGCGCGGCCGAACCGCGCGCATGCACGATGCGCTCGGGAATACGCTCATGGTCGAAGTGGGTGAGTTTCTCCCGCAACACAAAATCTTCCAGCAAGGCCGGGCCCCGCAGGCCGGCCTTGAGGGAGTTCTGGTTGTCGGAGATGGCCACGCCCTGGTTGGTGGTGAGGACGCGACCGGCAGAGTCCACGCGCACGCGGTCCAGCGGCTCGATGGTGGCGTTGAGGCCTTCCGGTGCGACGCTGCCGGTTTTTTCGGAACCGTTTTCCTCGGTCAGGGTGCTGCCGCCGGGCAACCTCGATTCGGGCTTCACCGTGGTGCCGCGCTGGGGGGCGATGGCGTTGGCAAAGCCGTGCTCGGCGGCCTTGGTCGGGTTGTGCGGCATGGCCGCCACCAGGGCCTCCACCTGGGCCATTTTTTCGGCGGGCAGGTCAGCACCGCCGTCGGAAGGCAGGTGCGCGGGGCCACTGTCGGTGTTGCGAGCGGCGGCTTGGGCGGCGGTCTTGCGCGGGGGGACCGGCGAATTGGTTTTGGGCATGGCTTTGAGGAATTTGAGAGAGGCAAAATCGCCACCGATCACCGTAAGATTTCGCCCCGCTGCGCTTTGTAGGACGCGACCCTGAGCACAGGACGGAAAACCGCATGGCGCCGCCTGCGGGAAACCCGGCGGTCCCCGGGGCTTCCCGGTTGACGAATACCGCGGCCCTCACGTCAAATGGATGGCATACCAACCAACCAGGATCTGCCATGGAAACTCACACTGTTCGTGCCTCGCTGCTGCGCGGCTTCCTTGGCGTCCTGTCGCTGCTGGTGCTGTGCAGCACGGCGGCCTTTGCCCAGAACGGCAAGACCGAAGTGCTCTGGCTCGGCCAGGCCGCCACGCGCATCACCACCCCCACGGGCAAGGTCATCATGATCGACCCCTGGCTCACCTCGAACCCCAAGACACCGGCGAATTTCAGGACACTGGAAGCGCTGGGCAAGGTTGACCTGATCCTGGTGACCCATGCCCATTTCGACCACTTTGCCGATGCGCCGGCGCTGGCCAGGATGCACAAGGTGCCGATGTACGGCCCGGCCGGCATGAACCAGACGGTGTCCACGCTGGGCATCCTGCCGGCCGAACTGGCGCCACGTTTCGGCAAGGGCGGCACCATCATGCCGTTTGGCCCGAACGGCGTGAAGATCACGGCGGTGCGCGCCGAACATTCTTCCGAACTCGCCTGGAAGAACCCGGCCACCAACAAGGACGAGGTTCATGTCGGCGGCGAGCCAGTGGGTTTCATCCTGGAGATGGAAAACGGCTTCAAGATCTGGCACATGGGTGACACCGGCGTGTTCGGCGACATGCGGCTGATCGGCGACATGTACCGGCCCGATCTGGTGCTGATCCCGATCGGTGGCCATTTCGTCATGCATCCGGCGGACGCGGCCATGGCGGTGCGTGACATGATCAAGCCGAAGTTCGCGCTGCCCATCCACTATGGCACCACGCCGCAGCTGCGCGGCACGCCGGCAGAGTTCGAGGCGGCGCTTGGCAAGGCGCCCGGCACGCCGCGCATGCTCGCCGGCGAGCCCGGCCAGAAGTTCGATTTCTGACGGGCAGCCCGCGTCAGGCGGGTGTGACGGGCGCTGGCGCCTCCCAGGTGAAGCTGCCGCGGTAGGCATGCCAGCTGGCATGGCCCAGCCAGGGGCCGATCACCAGCAGGCCCAGCGCCCAGGGCAGCAGCATCGCACCCAGGACCAGCCCCACGATCAACGCGCCCCAGACCAGCATGGGGCCGGTGCGCCCTGCCACCACCTGGATGCTGGCAATGCCGGCGGTGATGGCATCGGTGTCGCGGTCCAGAATCATCGGGATGGACACCACGCAGGTGGAAAACACCAGGCCGGCGAAAACACCACCGACCACGGTGTACACCGCGATGAACTGCCAGTTCTGGGGGTTGAACACCGCCTTCAGCACGCCGGCCGTGCTCGGCATGCCGGTGTTGAAAAACACGGCAAAAACCACCAGCGAGGCCCGGCCCCACAGCAGCTCCAGCAGCATCACCACCAGCACCAGCATGCCCATGCTGCCCAGGTGTTGATCCCAGCAGGTCAGCGAGGCGCCCAGACTCTGCGGCAACCCTTGCTCGCGGCGCCGGCTGGCCTCGTACAGGCCCATGGCCAGGAAGGGGCCGACCAGAAAACAGCCCGACACAAAAGACATGGTGTACTGCGGCAGGTTGCGAAACACCGCGCCCAGCACCACGGCCATGAGCCAGAAACAGATGCCGTAAAACAGGGCGATGCCGCGCGCCGCCACCAGGTCGCCCCAGCCGGCGCGCAGCCAGCGCACGGGGTCACCCAGGTGCAGCGGCTGCAACACGCGAACCTGCGGCGCTGGCGGTTCAGCTGGTGCGGCGGGGATGGGCTCGGGGGGATGGGCGGAGGCGTTCATGCGGCATTGAACCGCGTGCCCTGCCCCCGCGCATCAGGGCCAACCCGGGGCGAGCCGGGTGTGGCCTGCTGTCATGCTCTCTTTTAAATAGCTGTCTGCGCACGACCAACAAGGGCTACAGGCCTATTTGACCCATTTTCTGGCGTTGTGCCAGAGCTGCATCCAGGGGCTGGGCGCGCTGATGTCCTGGTTCGTCCAGCTCATCTGCACGTTACGGAACACACGCTCGGGGTGCGGCATCATGGCGGTGAAGCGGCCGTCCGCGGTGGTTACCGCCGTCAGGCCGCCGGTGCTGCCGTTGGGGTTGGCCGGGTAGGCTTCGGTCGGCCGGCCGTGGTGGTCGGTGAAACGCATCGCGGCCATCACTTGGGTTGCATCACCACGGTGGGCAAAGTTGGCGTAACCCTCGCCGTGCGCGACGGCGATCGGCAGCCGGTCACCGGCCATGCCGGCGAAGAACAGGCTGGGTGAATCGAGCACCTCGACCTGGCTCAGGCGCGCTTCGAAACGCTCGCTGCGGTTGGTGGTGAAACGCGGCCAGGCCTGGGCGCCAGGAATGATGTCGGCCAGCTCGGCAAACATCTGGCAACCGTTGCACACGCCCAGACCAAAGGTGTCGGGGCGACCGAAAAACGCCTGGAACTGGTCTGACAGCAGCGGGTTGAAGGTGATGGAACGGGCCCAGCCGATGCCGGCGCCCAGGGTGTCGCCGTAGCTGAAACCGCCGCAGGCCACCACGCCGGTGAAGTCGGCCAGCTGCGCGCGGCCGGTCTGCAGGTCGGTCATGTGCACGTCGAAGGCCTCGAAGCCGGCCTGGGTGAAGGCGTAGGCCATCTCGACATGGGAGTTGACGCCCTGCTCGCGCAGGATCGCGACTTTGGGACGTGCCAGCAGCAAGGCGGGACCGGCCGGGTTTGCTATCGATTCAGGAGCTGCTTGCGCAGATGGGACGGTGGCTGGAGCCTGATTTGACTTCAGGACCATGTGTAAACCGGGGTCCAGGGGGTCGCCGGCGGCGGCATGTTCGGCATCGGCACAAGCCGGGTTGTCGCGCTGCTGGTTGATCTTCCAGCTCACCGCGTCCCAGACCTGGTGCAGGTCCTGCAGTTTGGCGCTGAAGACCGCCTTGGTGTCACGCCAGACCTGGATCTCGCCCTTGCCCACGTCGAGCGAGGCATGCTGCGGACGGGTCTTGCCGATGAAGTGGCTGAATTTCGAGAGGCCATGCTCGCGCAGGGTCTGCATCACGGCATTGCGGGTTTCGGTCCGCACCTGGATCACGACCCCCAGCTCTTCGTTGAACAGCGCCTTGAGCGTGAGCTCTTCGCGGCGCGCGCCCACCTGCGACGCCCAGTTCTTGCTGTCGCCGGTGTCCATGCGGCTGTCGGAGATGCCGTCGCCTTCGAGCAGCAGCATGTCGATGTTGAGCGACACGCCCACATGGCCGGCAAAAGCCATTTCGCAAACCGTGGCCAGCAGGCCGCCGTCGCTGCGGTCGTGGTAGGCCAGCAGCTGGCCCTGGGCGCGAAGGGTATTGATGGCGTGGACCAGGTTCACCAGGTCTTGCGGTTCGTCGAGGTCGGGCACCGCGCCGTCTTCGAGGTCCAGCGTCTGCGCCAGGATGGAGCCGCCCATGCGGTTCTGGCCGCGGCCCAGGTCGATCAGGATCAGCGTGGTATCCGCTTCTCCGGCATTCAACTGCGGTGTCAGCGTGCCGCGCACATCGGCCAGCGTCGCAAACGCGCTCACGATCAGCGACACGGGCGAGGTGACCTTCCTGCTGGCGCCGTCGTCGGACCAGACCGTGCGCATGGACAGCGAATCCTTGCCGACCGGAATCGACACGCCCAGCGCCGGGCACAACGCCATGCCGACCGCCTTGACGGTTTCATAGAGCGCAGCGTCCTGGCCGGGCTCGCCGCAGGCCGCCATCCAGTTGGCAGAGAGCTTGACCCGTGGCAACTCGATCGGCGCAGCCAGCAGGTTGGTGATGGCTTCGGCGACCGCCATGCGGCCTGAAGCAGCGGCATTGACAACGGCCAGCGGCGTGCGTTCGCCCATGCTCATGGCTTCGCCGGCAAAACCGGCGTAATCGGCCAAGGTCACCGCGCAGTCGGCCACCGGCACCTGCCAGGGCCCGACCATCTGGTCGCGGTGCGTCAGGCCGCCCACGGTGCGGTCGCCGATGGTGATCAGGAAACGTTTGGAGGCCACGGTGGGGTGGCTCAGGACGTCGATCACGCTTTTCTGCAGGTCGACGCCTGTCAGAACCAGGGGTTTGATCGTGTGTGCCACACTTTTGACATCGCGCAGCATTTTCGGCGGTTTGCCCAGCAACACGTTCATGGGCATATCCACCGGAGCGGCCTGAGCCGCATCCGAGAGCACCAGCTGTTTCTCTTCGGTGGCCACACCAATCACCGCAAACGGACAGCGCTCGCGTTCACAAAAGGCCTGGAACAGCGGCAGCGACGCCGGCGCAATCGCCATCACGTAGCGTTCCTGGCTTTCGTTGCTCCAGATTTCCTTGGGCGACAGGCCGCTTTCTTCCAGCGGCACGGCGCGCAGGTCAAAACGTGCACCACGCCCGGCGTCGTTGACCAGTTCGGGGAAGGCATTGGACAGGCCGCCCGCGCCCACATCGTGGATGGCCAGGATCGGGTTGGCGCTGCCGAGCTGGGCGCACTGGTTGATGACCTCTTGCGCACGCCGCTCGATTTCGGGGTTGCCGCGCTGCACCGAGTCGAAGTCGAGTTGCGCCGCATTGGCGCCCGAGGCCATGGAACTGGCGGCGCTGCCGCCCATGCCGATACGCATGCCGGGGCCGCCGAGCTGGATCAGCAGGGTGCCGGCCGGGAACAGGATTTTTTTCGTCAGCTGCGCGTCAATCGTGCCAACGCCGCCGGCAATCATGATGGGCTTGTGATAACCCCAGCGCTGGCCGCCCACGGTCTGTTCGTACTCGCGGAAGTAGCCGGCCAGATTCGGCCGGCCAAACTCGTTGTTGAAGGCAGCGCCGCCCAGCGGACCCTCGGTCATGATCTGCAGCGGGCTGGCAATGTGCTCGGGCTTGCCGAAACTGTTGTCAAACAGGCGCGACACGGTAAAACCGGTCAGGCCGGCCTTGGGCCGGGAGCCGCGGCCGGTGGCACCTTCGTCGCGGATCTCGCCGCCGGCGCCGGTGGAGGCGCCGGGGAAGGGCGAGATCGCCGTCGGGTGGTTGTGGGTCTCGACCTTCATCAGCACATGGGTCAAGACGTCGTTCGTGGTGCTATAACTTTGGTAGCTGGTGGCGCCCGCCCCTGCTGGGCTGGAGGCTGATTTGGCATAAAATCGCTGGACCGGCAGGCCTTCCATGACCGAGGCGTTGTCCGAGTAGGCCACCACCGTGTGTTGCGGGTGCAGCTTCTCGGTGTTGCGGATCATGCCGAACAGGCTCTTGTCCTGCGCCACACCGTCGATCGTGAAGTCGGCGTTGAAGATCTTGTGGCGGCAGTGTTCGCTGTTGGCCTGCGCGAACATCATCAGCTCCACATCGGTCGGGTTGCGCTGCAAGCCGGTGAAGGCATTCACCAGGTAGTCGATTTCATCAGCCGCCAGCGCCAGGCCGAATTTGCTGTTGGCCGCTTCCAGTGCGGCCTGGCCGCCGGCCAGCACGTCAATGGTTTGCAGCGGCGCGCCCTGCAGCTCGGTGAACAGGCCGGCGGCCTGTTCGCGGCTGGTCATCACGCTTTCCGTCATGCGGTCGTGCAGCAAGGCGGCGACCTGCTCGCGCTGGACCTCGCTGAGGGCATTTTTGCTGAAGGAGCCGGATTTGAGCGTCAGCCGGTACTCGGTGAATCGTTCGATGCGCTTGATGGCCAGGCCGCAGTTGTGGGCGATGTCGGTGGCCTTGGACGCCCAGGGCGAGACCGTGCCGAAACGCGGCGAGACAATGAAGAGCAGGCTGTCCGCATCGGCAGGCGCTGCCGGCTCGCCGTAACTGAGCAGCGCGGCCAGGCGGGCCTTGAGCGCCTCGTCCGGCGGGCTGTCGGTGGCCACCAGGTGTACAAATCGGGCGCTGAGGCCGCTGATGGCGGGCGCAAGGGCCTGCAGGCGGGGAAGCAGTTGCTGGACGCGGAACTCGCTCAGGGCGCTGATCCCGTGGGCTTGGCCCTCAAAAGTCGTCAGGTGCAGGGTCACGGTGGCGGTGGCCTTGTGGTTGTCGGCAGAACGCAGGTCCTGCCGGGGGGTTTGGCAGCGCTGCAGGCCTGCCGGGGTGCTGGTTAACCCTGAATTTTATCAGCGATGGCCGCTGCGCCTGCCCTTCTGGAGCCCAAGTGGGATAATCGCGGCATGAGTATTACGTACAAAGACGCCGCAGGTATCGAGGGCATGCGGGTGGCCTGCAAACTGGCTTCCGAGGTGCTGGACTACCTGACGCCCTTCGTGAAGGCCGGTGTCACCACCCGGGAAATCGACAAACTCGCCAACGACTACATGGTCAACGTGCAGGGCACGGTTTCGGCCACGCTCGGCTACCAGCCGCCCGGTTACCCGCCCTACCCGGCGTCGTTGTGCACATCGCTGAACCACGTGGTCTGCCACGGCATTCCCAATGACAAGCCGCTGAAAAAGGGCGACATCATGAACATCGATGTCACCGTGATCACGAAAGACGGCTGGTACGGCGACAACAGCCGCATGTACATGATCGGCGACGTCTCGATTGCGGCCCGGCGCCTGTGCCATGTCACCTACGAGGCCATGTGGCACGGCATCATGCGCGTCAAACCCGGCGCCCGGCTGGGTGACATCGGGCATGCGATCCAGACCTTTGCGGAAAAGCAGGGCTTCACGATCGTGCGCGAGTTCTGCGGTCATGGCATCGGCAAGCGCTTCCACGAAGAGCCGCAGGTGCTGCACTATGGCCGGCCCGGCACGCTGGAAGAGCTCAAGCCCGGCATGACCTTCACGATCGAGCCCATGATCAACGCCGGCAAACGCGACATCAAGGACGGCCCCGAAAAAGACGGCTGGACCATTGTCACGCGCGACCACTCGCTGTCGGCGCAGTGGGAGCACACGATCCTGGTGACCGAAACCGGTTATGAAGTGCTGACCCTGTCGGCCGGCAGCCCGGCCATCCCGGACTTCGTGCCGCAGGCGACGCCGGCGAAGGCTGCCGAGGCCCGCTCGACCGCCGAGTCGGCCGCCTGAGCCGGCGGCGCCCGCGCCCTCCCGCGCCCACAGCGCCTGCTGCCCATGCCTTCCGCGCTGTCGCCCGCCCTGCCCGCCCCCACTGGAGCGGCCCAGCTGCGTGAGCAGTACCGCGGCGGCAAACATGCGCTGCTGGCCTCGCTGGCCGGCAGCGGCGCCGCCACACGCGGCATTCACAGCCTGTTGCGCCGGCTGGCCCGGCACACCGATGCCACCCTGCGCCAGCTCTGGCAGCGCGCTGATTTTCCGGTCGGCTGCGCGCTGGTGGCCGTCGGTGGTTTTGGCCGTGGTGAGCTGTTTCCGCACTCGGACGTCGATGTGCTGCTGCTGCTGCGCGATGACTCCCAGGTGGAGGGCAACCCGGCGCTGAAAAGCAAGATTGAAAATTTCATAGGCGCCTGCTGGGACAGCGGGCTGGAGATCGGCTCGAGCGTGCGCACGGTGAAGGACTGCGCGGAGGAAGCCGCCAAGGATGTGACGGTGCAGACCTCGCTGCTGGAAGCGCGCCTGGTGGCTGGCTCCACCAAGATTTTTTCAGCCCTGGTCAGCGAACTCGACCGGGTGATGGACCCGCAGGCGTTTTTTGTGGCCAAGACGCTGGAGCAGCGCCAGCGCCACAACAAGTTCGAAGACACGCCCTACTCCCTGGAGCCCAACTGCAAGGAGTCCCCGGGCGGCCTGCGCGACCTGCAGGTCATTCTCTGGGTGGCGCGCGCGGCCGGGTTGGGCAAGTCCTGGGACGACCTGGAGCGCAACGGTCTGGCCACGGCCTTCGAGGTTCGCCAGATCAAGGCCAATGAAGCCCTGCTGAGCCTGATACGCGCCCGCCTGCACCTGCTGGCCGGCCGGCGCGAGGACCGCCTGGTGTTTGACCTGCAGACCGTGGTGGCCGAGTCCTTTGGTTATGCGACGGTGACCGACAGCGACAGCGGACGGGTGGTTTCGCGCGCCAGCGAGGCCCTGATGAAGCGTTTTTACTGGGCCGCCAAAGCGGTGACCCAGCTCAACCAGATCCTGCTGCTCAACATCGAGGAGCGGCTCCATCCCAGCGGGCAGGCGCCGCAGCCGATCAACGAGCGTTTCCTGAACAAGGCCGGCATGATCGAGGTGGCCAGCGACGACCTGTACCTGACCAACCCGCACGCCATCCTCGAGACCTTTCTGGTCTACCAGACCACGGTGGGCGTCAAGGGACTGTCGGCCCGCACCCTGCGCGCGCTGTACAACGCCCGCGGCGTGATGGACGCGCGCTTCAGGCGCGACCCGGTCAACCGCGACACCTTCCGCCAGATCATGCAGCAGCCCACCGGCATCACCCATGCCATGCGCCTGATGAACCAGACTTCCGTGCTGGGCCGCTACCTGTGGGTGTTCCGCCAGATCGTCGGGCAGATGCAGCACGACCTGTTCCACGTCTACACGGTGGACCAGCACATCCTGATGGTGCTGCGCAATGTGCGGCGCTTTTTCATGGCCGAACACGCGCATGAATACCCCGCCTGTTCGCAACTGGCGGCTGGCTGGGACAAGCCCTGGATCCTGTACGTTGCCGCCCTCTTCCATGACATCGCCAAGGGCCGGGGCGGCGACCATTCCGAGCTCGGCTGCAAGGACGTGCGGGTGTTTTGCCGCCAGCACGGCATCGCCACCGAAGACGCGAAACTGATCGAGTTCCTGGTCGGGGAACACCTGACCATGAGCCGCATTGCGCAGAAGGAAGACCTGAGCGATCCGCAGGTCATTGCCGGTTTTGCCCGGCGCGTCGGCAACGAGCGCTACCTGACGGCGCTTTACCTGCTCACGGTGGCCGACATCCGTGGCACCAGCCCCAAGGTGTGGAATGCCTGGAAAGGCAAGCTGCTCGAGGACCTGTACCGCTACACGCTGCGCGTGCTGGGCGGACGTGCGCCCGATGCGGACGCCGAGGTCGAGGCCCGCAAACGCGAGGCCCTGACCATCCTGGCCCTGCATGCCGAGCCTTTCGAGGCACACAAGGCCCTGTGGGACTCGCTGGACGTCAGCTACTTCATGCGCCATGAGGCCGGCGACATTGCCTGGCATGCGCGTCACCTGTCGCGCCATGTGGGCACGGCCAAATGCATCGTGCGGGCGCGCCGTTCGGCCGCGGGCGAAGGCCTGCAGGTGCTGGTGTACACGCCTGACGCGCCCGACCTGTTTGCCCGCATCTGCGGTTATTTCGAGGAAGCCGGTTTCAGCATTCTCGACGCGAAAATTCACACCGCCAAGCCCACCAAAGGCTCCACCGGCTACGCCCTCGATACCTTCCAGGTCGTCAGCCCGACACTGGCCGACCACTACCGCGAACTGGTGGCCATGGTCGAAGCCGACCTCGACCGGGCGATCGAGGAAAACGGCCCGCTGCCACCGCCGGGCAAAGGCCGGGTGTCGCGCCGCGTCAAGAGTTTTCCGGTCACGCCGCGCGTGGACCTGCGGCCCGACGAAAAAGCCCAGCGCTGGCTGCTCAGTGTGTCGGCCAGCGACCGGGTCGGCCTGCTGTATTCCATTGCGCGCGTACTGGCCCGCCACCGCATCAACCTGCAACTGGCCAAGGTCACCACCCTGGGTGAACGGGTGGAGGACACCTTCCTGATCGACGGGCCGGAACTGCAGCACAACAAGGCGCAGATCGCCATCGAGACCGAACTGCTCGAAGCCCTGGCTGCCTGAGGGTCTTGGCGGAACTGCAGAACTCCGGTCTTCAAGTCTTCTGAAAATAATTGTATTTACTTATTTAAATCAATAAGTTAGACGATGTTTTTCATGTTACACATGATCACTATTCAAGCCTTGTGGTGGGCTCTCAGAAGCAGACAATGAACGCACTGCGGATCGGCAAGCAGGAGGCCAACGCTGCCGCTCCGGCACCCGGACATTTCACTCCAAGGAGCTTGCCATGCATGCCCAGACCCACACCCTGTTGACCCGTGAGCAGCAGTTGCACGCCTCGGGCGAGTGCGACAACGAGGGCCGACCCCTGGCCCGCCAGGTCTTTTTTGAACCCGACAACTGGTTGGTGCCCGAGAGTTATGGCGACCTGCTGGCCGCTCATGCGGCGTGGCTGACCGGGCGTCCCGAGCAGCGGGTGCTTGTGTCCGGCCACAGCTACGGCACCGGCAGCCACCGCTTTTTCTGGTTGATGGGCGACCGACGTGCCATGGCGGTGCGCTCGGCGCTGATCAAGGCCGGCGCCGGACGCCGGCAGGTGCTCATCCAGAGCCGGGGCGCGGCGCGGCCACTGATCGAGCTGGCCGGTGAGGAGGTCGCGCAGTACCGCCGCCGTGTCACGCTGGACTACCTGGACACCCGGGTGGCCAGCACACCGCCGGTGCCGCCCGAGGGTTCTGCCGCCTGGTGGCACTCGGTGTTCGGTTCAGGCGGCAAGGCACGCCTGCCGGCCGACCGCCCGGCCGCCCAGGCAGGCTGAAACCACGGGCGGGAAGACTCAATCGTCTTCAGACGCATCCAGGCCCGGAAACAGCACTTCGGTGAACCCGAACTGCGTGAAATCGCGGATGCGCATCGGGTACAGCACACCCATCAGGTGGTCACATTCATGCTGCACCACACGGGCGTGAAAACCGTCCACCGTCCGGTCAACCGGGTCGCCATAGGGGTCAAAACCGGTGTAGTGGATGCGTGAGAAGCGCGGCACCACGCCGCGCAGGCCGGGCACCGACAGGCAGCCCTCCCAGCCGTTTTCTTCCTCGTCCGACAGGGGCGTGATGACCGGGTTGAGCAGCACCGTGCGCGGCACCAGGGGCGCATCCGGGTAACGGGGGTTGACGGCATCGGTGCCGAAAATCACCAGTTGCAGGTCCACACCGATCTGCGGCGCGGCCAGGCCGGCGCCGTTGACGGCGCGCATGGTCTCGAACATGTCGGCCACCAGCAGGTGCAGCGCGTCGGTGTCGAAGCCGGTCACGGGTTGGGCCACCCGCAACAGGCGCGGGTCACCCATCTTGAGAATGTCGCGTACGGTCATGAAATTCCTGTGTGCTCTGTCGTCGAAACAGCAAGCATACAGAAACCACGAACGAAGGCGAGACGTTTCAGCCGCTCCGGGCGCGCCGGTCGCTTGCGACACGGCAAAATGGGACATGCCCGAACCCTCCAGCCGCCAGCCTGAGCTTCCCTCTGAACCCGCCACCCCGCTTCCCCTGGTGACGCGCTGGGCCTTGCTGGTGCTGGCGCTGCTGAGCCTGACCCTGGGTGTGATCGGCATCTTTGTGCCGGTGTTGCCGACTGTGCCCTTTGTCCTGCTGTCGGCCTGGGCGGCTGCCCGGAGTTCGCCGCGCTTGCTGGCCTGGCTGGAAAGCCACGCCGCGTTCGGGCCCATGCTGGTCGAGTGGCGCCGCGGCGGCGTGGTACGCCGGCGCGCCAAATGGACGGCCACGGTGGTCATGAGCGCGAGCGCCGCCTTCATGCTGGTGGTGCTGCCGCACCGCTGGATAGCCCTGCTTGCCATTGGCTGCATGGCGGGCGTGCTGATCTGGCTGTGGCGCCGGCCCGAACACCTCAACGCAGACGCTGCGCCACCAGAGACTTGAAGGTGTCAGGCCGCAGGAGCGGCGAGCATTGCCAGCAGGGCCGCCTCGTCGATGACGGCCACGCCCAGCGCCTGCGCCTTGGTCAGCTTGCTGCCCGCCTCCGTGCCGGCGACCACGTAATCGGTTTTTTTGCTGACCGAGCCGGCCACCTTGCCGCCCGCCGCCTCGACCCTGTCCTTGGCCTCATCGCGGCTCAGCGCAGGCAGCGTGCCGGTGATGACAAAGGTCTTGCCCGACAGCGGCTGCGGCGCACGCGCCGCCGGCTCGCCCTCCGGCCAGTGGACGCCACAGGCGCGCAGTTGCTCCACCACTTCACGGTTGTGCGGCTGGTCGAAGAAGGTGCGAATGCTCTGGGCGACGATGGGGCCGACATCGCTGACCTCGAGCAGTTGCGCTTCGCTCGCGTCCATGACCGCGTCGAGCTTGCCGAAATGGCGCGCCAGCTCCTTGGCCGTGGCTTCGCCGACATGGCGGATGCCCAGGCCGAACAGGAAACGCGGCAGGGTCGTTGACTTGGATTTTTCGAGCGCCTGCAACAGGTTTTGCGCGGACTTGTCGGCCATGCGCTCCAGGCCGGCCAGCGCCGTCAGGCCCAGCTTGTAGAGGTCCGGCAGGGTACGGACCACGCCGGCATCCACCAGCTGCTCGACGAGTTTGTCACCGAGTCCCTCGACTTCGACCGCGCGGCGGTGCGCGTAATGCAGGATGGCCTCCTTGCGCTGCGCACCGCAGAACAGGCCGCCGGTGCAGCGATAGTCGGCTTCGCCCTCTTCCCGCACGGCGGCCGAGCCGCAGACCGGGCAGGTGCGCGGCATGGTGAATTGCGGCGCGTCCTGCGTGCGTTTGTCCAGCAGCACGCTGACCACCTCGGGAATCACGTCGCCGGCGCGGCGCACGATCACCGTGTCGCCGATACGCACGTCCTTGCGCCTGGCTTCGTCCTCGTTGTGCAGCGTGGCGTTGGTCACCGTCACGCCGCCGACAAACACCGGCGCCAGCTTGGCCACCGGCGTGAGTTTTCCGGTGCGGCCCACCTGCACGTCGATCGCCAGCACCGTGGTCATCTGCTCCTGGGCGGGGTATTTGTGCGCCACGGCCCAGCGCGGCTCGCGCGTTACAAAACCGAGCTTTTTCTGCAATGCCAGGCTGTTGACCTTGTAAACCACGCCGTCGATGTCGTAGGGCAGCTGGTCGCGTTCGCGCCCCATCTTCTCGTGAAATGCTATCAATTCAGAAGCGCCTTGCGCAGTCTGTGTCTGGGCTGCAACCGGAAAACCCCATGATTTCAGGGTTAGCAGCAACTGGAAGTGGGTGTCGAAATCCGGCCCGCCTGCTTCCGGCGGCGCGACTTCGCCGACGCCGTAGGCAAAAAAGCTCAGCGGGCGCTGTGCGGCAATCGCCGGGTCCAGCTGGCGCACGGCGCCGGCGGCGGCATTGCGCGGGTTCACAAAGGTTTTTTCGCCCTTGGCACCCTTGGCGATTTTTTCGCGCTGCTTCTCGTTGAGCGACTCGAAATCGTCGCGTCGCATGTAGACCTCACCGCGCACCTCAAGTACCGCAGGGATAGAAAAGGCCGGCGGAAAACCCAGCGAACCAGGCACTGTTGGGTTGTCGTCTTCGCCAGCAAGGGTCACGGAACCGGCTACGCCGGGCCGTAGGCGCAGTGCCCCCTCGGGGTGCAGCGAACCACGCGCAGCGGGGAGCGTGGGGGCGTCAATCCTGAGCGGGATCTGCCGGATGGTGCGGATGTTCTGCGTCACGTCCTCGCCGGTTTCTCCGTCGCCGCGTGTTGCCGCCTGCACCAGCACGCCATGCTCGTAACGCAGGTTGATCGCCAGGCCGTCGAACTTGAGTTCGGCCACGTATTCCACCGGCGGATCGCCTTCCCCCAGGCCAAGTTCCTTGCGCACGCGGGTGTCGAAGTTCTGCGCACCGCTCGCCTCGGTGTCGGTCTCCGTGCGTATGCTCAGCATGGGCACCGCATGGCGCACGCTGGCAAACTGGTCCAGCGCCTTGCCGCCCACGCGTGCGGTGGGTGAATCCGGGCTGGCCAGTTCCGGGTGTGCAGCCTCCAGCGCCTGCAGCTCCTGGAACAGGCGGTCGTACTCCGCATCGGGAATGCTGGGTTCGTCCAGCACGTAATAAAGGTGGGCGTGCTGGTGCAACTGGGCGCGCAACTGGGCCATACGCTCGGCAGGCGTCGCCCCGGGCGACGCAAACAGGTCAGGGGTGGCCATCTCGGCAATTCCAGGAAGGGTTTTTTAACCAGGTCGCCGCGGAACCGGCTTCGCCGGGCCGCAGGCGGCGCCCCCTGCAGGGGGGAAGCGGCCGCAGGTCGCTACGGGGGGGAGCCATGTTGTTCAGGAAAACAGGCGCCTGCCCAGCGCCGAACCGGCCGGTATGTCGCGCTCTTCCAGCGTGTTGTAGAGCTGCTCCAGATCGGCGTGGATGGCCTCCATGGCTTCCGGCCGTATCGGCTGGCCCTGGTCGTCGATGATCACGCCTTCCATGCTGGAGGCCAGCGCAATCGCCGCCTCGCACAGGCGCACAAACGGTTGCTCGGCGCGCAGCACCTGCGGCACGTCCAGCGACAAGGTCAGCTCGCGCAGCGCGGTCTGTTCCGGCTCTTCTGCCATGGCGGCCTGGGTGTCGAACGACAGGCCTAGCACCGGGGGCGCGTGCGGTCCGGACTGGCTGGCCGGCAGCACCATGCGACCCGGGATGGAACCGGCGACAAAACCGAGTTTCGCGGCGCTCTGGTGCACATAACCGGGGCTCCACGCCGTATGTCTGGCGCGCAGGGTGAAACCCAGCTGGGCATCGTGGGCACTGGCAAAGTTGTCGAGCTCGCGTGCGCGCGCCACCTCGTCCATCATGTCCGGGAACTCGGGCTGGCCGTCAATCGCGTCGGCAAAGGCCTGTGCCTTCATGACAAATTCGGAGAACTCGATCTGGTTCAGCGCGCCGGTGCGGTTGGCCAGCTGCACACCGGCCTGGAAGGCGCTGTAACGCTGACCGGCGGCCGGGGTTTCCCAGGCGCCTGTGGCCAGGCTCAGGCCTTCGATTGCAAACGGTTTGCTGCCAGCGCGGCGGGAGCCCGGCATGGCGGCGAGCGCGGCTTCACCCGAAACCACCGAATCAATGATGATGGGCGCGATCACGTCGATCAGCGCGTCCAGGCCCGGTTTTTTCTCGGGAACGGTCAGCGCGGTCAGGGCATCCAGACTGGAGTCCCCATCGAAGCCCGGTTCCAGGCGCTCAGGCAGGGTGTCCTGGCTACTGGGCGGGATCTCGCCGCCGGTCGGCTCAATGCCGGGGGCCACCGGATCGGGTGTGGGCTGCATGGGCAGGTTTTTGCGGGCCGACCATGTGCTGTGGGCCACCACGACGGCCAGCAGCAAGCCGCCGATGATCGCCAGGCTGATTTGAAGTGTGCTCAAGACTGGGCCCCCACGTTCGCTGGCCTGGCGCAGTGCTTTTGGCCTGACTTGAACACCCGCGGGATGGCGGTTCCAGAAGGATTCGTCATGCGGCCTCCGCAAACCCGAGGGCCGCTTCCATGTCCACTGCGACGATGCGCGAGACGCCCTGCTCCTGCATGGTCACCCCGATCAGCTGTTCGGCCATTTCCATGGCGATCTTGTTGTGGCTGATGAACAGGAACTGCGTTTCCTTGCTCATGCTGCCCACCAGCTTGGCATACCGCTCGGTGTTGGCGTCGTCCAGCGGTGCATCCACCTCGTCGAGCAGGCAGAACGGTGCGGGGTTCAACTGGAAAATCGCAAACACCAGCGCAATCGCGGTCAGGGCTTTTTCGCCGCCCGACAGCAGATGGATGGTCTGGTTTTTCTTGCCTGGCGGCTGGGCCAGCACCTGCACGCCGGCGTCCAGGATTTCCTCGCCGGTCATCATCAGTTTGGCGTTGCCGCCGCCGAACAGGCGCGGGAACATCTCGCCAAAGTGCCGGTTCACCGTCTCAAACGTGGAGGACAAAAGGTCGCGCGTTTCGGCGTCGATCTTCTTGATGGCATCTTCCAGGGTCGTCATGGCTTCGTTCAGGTCGGCCGACTGCGCGTCGAGGAACTGCTTGCGTTCGCGGGCGCTGCTGAGTTCGTCCAGCGCCGCCAGGTTCACTGCGCCCAGGGACTGGATCTCGCGGTTGATGCGGTCGATCTCGCCCTGCAGGCCAGTCAGGCGCACATGGCCGGTCTGGATGGATTCTTCGACGGCGGTGAGGTCGGCCTGCGCATCCTCCAGCAACTGCGCGTACTGCTCGAAACCCAGGCGTGCGGCCTGCTCCTTGAGCTGGAACTCGGTGATGCGCTGGCGCAGCGGCTCAAGTTCGCGCTCGAGCTGCAGGCGGCGTTCGTCACTGGCGCGCAGCTTGGTGGTCAGGTCGTCGTACTGGCTGCGCTTGGCGCCGAGGTCGGCCTCGCGCTCGAGCTTGAGGTTGAGGGCGTCCTGCAGGCCGGCCTTGGCTGCGGCGTCGCTCAGGCGGGACAGTTCCTCTTTGGCGCGTTCTTCCTCGCTGGCAATCGAGGCGGCCTGCTGCGCGGCAATGTCCATGGAGCGGGTCAGTTCGTCGCGGCGCGAGGCCAGGCTGCGCAGCGCAAACTGCGCTTCCTGCGACTGGCGTTCCAGCGCGCGCTGCTGCTCACGTGATTCGTTCAGTTTGCGCTCGGCCTCGATCACGCGGTCATCGAGTTGGGCATGGCGCTCCTGGCTGTCGGCGAGCTGCATGTCCAGCTCTTCAAAGCGCGCTTCGGCCGTGAGCTTGCGCTCCTGCAGGTCATTCATCTGCGCGTCGATCTCGGCCAGGTCGCCGGCAATCTGCTCGCTGCGGGCCCGGGTCTGTTCGGCCAGCTGCGTCAGCCGCAGCACCTCGACCTGCAGCTCGTGTGTGCGGCTCTGGCCTTCGGCGGTCTCGCGGCGTGCCGTGGCCAGACGCTGGGCGGCATCGGCATACGCCGCTTCAGCGCGGATCAGGGCGCTGCGCGCCTCGTCGCTGATCAGGGCCTGCGCGCGCAGCTGCTTTTCGAGGTTTTCGATTTCCTGGGCCCGCGCCAGCAGGCCGGCCTGCTCGGAATCCTGGGCATAAAAACTCACGCTGTGCAGCGTGACCGCGTGGCCGCTTTTAACGTAAATGACTTCACCCGCCTGCAGCTTGTGGCGGGCCGCCAGGGCTTCGTCGAGGCTGGCCGCGATCAGGCAGCCGTGCAGCCAGTCGCCCAGCAGCGCCGTCTGGCCGGCGTCACCCAGACGCAGCAGATCGGCCAGGGGTTTGAGGCCGCTGGCAGAAGCGCTGGCCGGTGCCGCGGCCGTTGGCGGCGAATAAAACGAGAGTTTGGCCGGCGGCCCTTCGCTGTCACTGCGCCCGTCCGTGCCCGCAAAACCACGCACCATGTCCAGGCGCGAGACTTCGAGCGCACCGAGCCGCTCACGCAGCGCGGCTTCCAGGGCGTTTTCCCAGCCCTGCTCGATATGGATGCGGCTCCACAGGCCCTGCAAGCCGTCGAGCCCGTGTTTGGCCAGCCAGGGCTTGAGTTTGCCGTCGGTCTTGACTTTTTCCTGCAGCGCCTTGAGCGCCTCCATACGGGCCGACAGGTCGGCCTGCCGGGCCGACTCGGTGTTCACGGCCTGCTGTCTGGCACGGCGGTCTTCGTCGAGCTGGGGCACGCTGTCGGTGAGTTCGTGCAGACGCGCCTCGGCTTCGTCCTGCGCTTCTTTTGCCGCGGAAAACTGGGTGTTGAGGTTGACGAGACGCGCCTCGTCAGGAGCGTTGAGGGCGTTTTTGTCAGCCGTCAAACGCTCATGACGCAGGCTCAGGGTACGGGACTGCTCCTCGATGTTGCGCTGGTCGGCGGCCAGCACCTGGATCTGCTGCTGCACCTGGCCCACACTTGCGCGCTGCTCATTGGCTTTGGACTGGGCGGCGCGCAGGGCTTCTTCCAGCGCGGGCAACTGGCCGGCCTGGTCTTCGCTCTGCGCGGCCAGCAGCTCGGCCTGCTCTTCGGCCTGAATCGCCCGCTCGCTCAGCGTTTCGGTTTCCAGCGCAGCTTCTTCCTTGCGCGCGCCCCACTGGCTGGTTTGTTCCTTGAGCTGCGCCAGGCGCTGCTCGACACGTTGCCGGCCTTCGACCACAAACCGGATCTCGGCCTCCAGGCGGCCAACTTCGGCACTGGCTTCGTACAGCTTGCCCTGGGCCTGGTTGACCTGGTCGCCGGCGGCGTAATGCGCCTGGCGGATGGTTTCCAGGTCGGCTTCGATGTGGCGCAGGTCGGCGATGCGGCTTTCCAGGTCATTGACTGACTTGGCGGCGTCGGCCTTGACCTTGGCCTGGTCGGCTTCGCTCTCGGCGCGTTTGAGAAACCAGAGCTGGTGCTGCTTGAGCGTGGCGTCGGCGTGCAAGGTGTTGTAGCGCAGCGCGACCTCGGCCTGTTTCTCGAGTTTTTCGAGGTTGGCATTGAGCTCGCGCAGGATGTCCTCGACGCGGGTCAGGTTCTCGCGGGTGTCGCTCAGGCGGTTGGCGGTTTCGCGCCGGCGTTCCTTGTACTTGGAGACGCCGGCCGCTTCCTCGAGGAACAGGCGCAGCTCTTCGGGCTTGGATTCGATGATGCGGCTGATCGTGCCCTGGCCGATGATGGCGTAGGCGCGCGGGCCCAGGCCGGTGCCGAGGAATACGTCCTGCACGTCGCGCCGGCGCACCGGCTGGTTGTTCAGGTAGTAGCTGGACGTGCCGTCCCGCGTGAGCACACGCTTGACGGCGATTTCGGCGAACTGGCCCCACTGGCCGCCGGCACGGTGGTCGGCGTTGTCAAACACCAGCTCGACGCTGGCGCGGCTGGCCGGCTTGCGCAGGTTGGTGCCGTTGAAGATCACGTCCTGCATGGATTCGCCGCGCAGTTCGCTGGCCTTGCTCTCGCCGAGCACCCAGCGCACCGCATCCATGATGTTGGACTTGCCGCAACCGTTGGGGCCAACGACACCGATCAGCTGGCCCGGCAGCACAAAATTGGTCGGCTCCGCAAACGATTTGAAGCCGGATAACTTGATTGAATTGAGACGCACGGCGGACCCTGTTTTTCTTGGCGCTTTGAAGCTAAGTTATTGATTTTTATAGCGCTTTTGGAAGGCGCCCAACCTGCTTCCAGCAATGCAGAGCCTGCAATGTTACCCGAGGCGGACCGGCCGGCCGCTGTAAAAAATGGTGACCGGCGCCATGCGGGCGACGGTGACGCTGGCGGCACGCGCCGGCCAGACCGGTTCTTCCCTGAATTCATGCCTCAAAAATGCCTCCAGCCCTTGCCTGGCAAGCGCAGACAGCTATCGTTTTGGTAGCAACCCGGGCGCAGAGGATGGGCATCCACTGCGCGCGGGGTGTTCACACGGGATAATCCGGGCCATGAATCCACTGTTGAAACGCCTGCAGCCCTACCCTTTCGAGCGACTGCGCCAGTTGCACGCCGACGTCACGCCAAACCCGGCCTACCGCCCCATCAGCCTGGGCATAGGCGAGCCCAAACATGCCACGCCCGAGCTGATCAAGGCCGCCCTGAGCGACAGCCTGGCTGGCCTAGCCAGCTACCCGGCGACCGCCGGCGAGCCGAAACTGCGGCAGGCCATGGCGGGCTGGATGTTGCGCCGTTACGGTCTGGCGCTGGACCCGCTGACGCAGATCCTGCCGGTGAACGGCTCGCGTGAAGCCTTGTTCGCGCTGGCGCAGACCGTCATCGACCCGACCATGGGTGCCCCCACGCTCGCCACTTCGTGTGCGTCGGTGCCCCCCGAGGGGGCGTCGCCCGCCTTGGGGCGGCCCAGCGGCGGGCTGGCCCGGCCTCTGGTGGTCTCCCCGAACCCCTTCTACCAAATCTACGAAGGTGCAGCCCTGCTGGCCGGCGCCGACACCTGGTTTGCACCGAGTGACCCGGCGCGCAACTTTGCGGTGGACTGGGCCGCCGTGCCGCAGGAGGTCTGGGCCAGGACGCAACTGCTGTTTGTCTGTTCGCCCGGCAACCCGACCGGCGCGGTCATGGGTCTGGACGAATGGAAGCTCCTGTTTGAACTGAGCGACCGGTACGGCTTTGTGATCGCCTCGGACGAGTGTTACAGCGAGATCTACTTCCGTGAGGAGCCGCCGCTGGGCGCCTTGCAGGCCGCCGCGCAACTGGGCCGCCACGATTTCAAGAACATCATCGCGCTGACCAGCCTGTCCAAACGCAGCAACGTGCCCGGCCTGCGCAGCGGCTTTGTCGCCGGTGATGCCGCGCTGATCAAGCCTTTTCTGCTTTACCGCACCTACCATGGCAGCGCCATGAGCCCCATCGTGCAGGCGGCCAGCATCGCCGCCTGGAACGACGAGGCGCATGTGGTGGCGAACCGCGCCATGTACCGGGAAAAATTTGCCAAAGTCACACCATTGCTGGCCGCAGTGATGGAGGTGGCGCTACCGGACGCGGGCTTCTACCTGTGGGCCCAGGTGCCGGCGTGTTTTGCCGGCGACGACGCGGCTTTTTCGCGCGAGCTGCTCGCTCTTTACAATGTCGTGGTGTTGCCCGGCAGTTACCTGGCCCGCGAAGCCCGCGGCCAGAACCCGGGCGCCGGCAGAATCCGCATGGCCCTGGTGGCTGAAACCGCCGAGTGTGTCGAAGCCGCTGAAAGAATCGTTTCCTTCATCCAATCCAGAACCCATCCAACATGAAACAAGACCAACTCGAAAGCATCATCAACGCCGCCTGGGAAGACCGCGCGAATCTGTCGCCGCAGGCCGCTTCGAAAGAAGTCCAGGATGCGGTGGAACACACGATTTCCGAACTCAACGGGGGCCGCCTGCGTGTCGCCACGCGCCAGGGTGTCGGCCAGTGGACCACGCACCAGTGGATCAAGAAAGCCGTGCTGCTGAGCTTTCGCCTCAAAGACAACGTGCTGATGCGCGCCGGCGACCTGGGCTTTTATGACAAGGTGCCGACCAAGTTCTCGCACCTGAGCGAGCAGGAAATGAAGGAAAGCGGCGTGCGTGTGGTGCCGCCCGCCGTGGCGCGCCGCGGCAGCTACATCGCCAAAGGCGCGATCCTGATGCCCAGCTACGTGAACATCGGCGCCTATGTGGACGAAGGCACCATGGTGGACGCCTGGGCCACCGTCGGCAGCTGCGCGCAGGTCGGCAAAAACGTGCACCTGTCGGGTGGCGTCGGTCTGGGCGGCGTGCTCGAACCCCTGCAGGCCAACCCGACCATCATTGAAGACAACTGCTTCATCGGTGCACGCTCCGAAGTGGTGGAAGGCGTCATCGTCGAGGAGAACTCTGTCATTTCGATGGGCGTTTACATCGGCCAGAGCACACCGATTTATGACCGCGAGGCGGACACCGTGACTTATGGCCGCATTCCGGCCGGTTCGGTGGTCGTGTCGGGCAACCTGCCCAAGGCCGGCGGAAAGTACTCGCTGTATTGCGCCGTGATCGTCAAGAAGGTGGACGCCAAGACCCGTGCGACCACCAGCCTCAATGATCTGCTCCGGGATTAAATGGCCTCCACGCTTGTCGCTTCGCGTACTTCGCTGCCCCCCGAGGGGGCCGCTGCGCCTGCGGGCCGGCGAAGCCGGACCCGCGGCTCCTGCTTGAACGGGATGGGATGCCGGCGCTCCGGGGACACAGCTGAGCCGCCAGCCTTTTTGACTCACTGATTGATGGATCGGAACCGCCAATGAATGCGCAGACCATGAGCACGATGGAACGTATCCTGCGTTTGATGGCCGATAAAAAGGCCTCGGACGTTTATCTGTCGGCGCATTCACCGGCCCTGATCAAGATCAACGGCGAGGCGATTCCGATCAACAGCCAGATTCTGCCGGCCGAAGCACCGCGCAACCTGCTGGCCGAGGTGCTGCCGCCCGAGCGCATCGAGGAACTGGAAGAACTCGGCGAGCTCAACATGGGTTTTCCGCTGGCAGGCGTCGGCAACTTCCGCATCAGCGCTTTCAGGCAGCGCAGCACCTATGCGGCCGTGATCCGTTACGTGCCCGGTGAAATTCCGCCGCTCGAAAGCCTCAACGTGCCGCCCATCCTGGCCGACCTGATCATGGAAAAGCGCGGGCTGCTGCTGATGGTGGGCTCCACCGGCGCCGGCAAAAGCACCACCTTGGCAGCCATGATGGACCACCGCAACGCGACCCAGCCCGGCCACATCCTGACCATCGAGGACCCGGTCGAGTTCCTGTTCACCAACAAGAAGTCGGTGGTCAACCAGCGCGAGGTCGGCAGCGACACGCAGTCACTGCAGGTGGCGCTGAAAAACGCACTGCGCCAGGCGCCCGACGTGATCCTGATTGGCGAGATCCGCGACCGGGAAACCATGTCGGCCGCGATTGCCTACGCGCAGTCCGGCCACCTGTGCCTGGCCACCATGCATGCCAACAACAGCTACCAGGCGCTCAACCGCATCCTGAGTTTTTACCCGGTCGAGGTGCGCAACACCATGCTCGGCGATCTCGGCGCGGCCATGAAAGCCATCGTCTCGCAGCGACTGCTGCGCACCCAGGCGGGCAGCCGGGCACCGGCGGTCGAGGTCATGCTCAACACCAAGCTGATCTCCGAACTGATCGAAAAAGGCGACTTCTCCGGCGTCAAGGAGGCGATGGAGAAGTCCATGGCGGAAGGCTCGCAGACCTTTGAGCAGGACATCGCCAGGCTGATCGTCAACGGCACCGTCACGCGCAAGGAGGGCCTGCTGCATGCCGACTCGCCGACCAACCTGATGTGGCGCCTGGAAAACGACTTTGCGACGGCCGCCAAGGCAGCGGAAGAGCCTGAGGAAGAAGACGAGCAAGCGTCCTTCACCGAGATCACGCTCGACGTCCGCCCGGACTCGGGTTCCACCTCGAAATACGGCACCACCGGCTTTACCCCGCTGTAAATACTGTTCTGAATCCTTGCATGTCCTCTACCCTGCGCCTTGCCGAACAACTGATCACCTGCCCGTCCGTCACGCCCGACGACGCGGGTTGCCAGGCCATCCTGGCCGCGCGGCTGCAGCCGCTGGGTTTCGAGTGTGAAACCATCGTCAGCGGACCGGAACATTTCCGGGTCACCAACCTGTGGGCAAAGTTCAAGGGTTTTCGCCCTGTAGCCCAGGCGGGACGGGCGCAGGCAGCTTCTAATTCGATAGCATCTCCGACGCTGGTTTTCGCCGGGCATACCGACGTGGTTCCGACCGGCCCGCTCGATCAGTGGACCAGCCCGCCCTTCACCCCCAGCCACCGCGACGGCGTGTTGTACGGGCGTGGGGCGGCCGACATGAAAACCTCGATCGCGGCGATGGTGGTGGCGGTGGAAGAGTTTCTTGCCGCCAACCCGCAACCGGATCTTTCCATCGCCTTCCTGATCACCAGCGACGAGGAAGGCCCGTCGGTGGACGGCACGGCTGTCGTGGTTCAGCAGTTGAAGGCGCGCGGCGAGGTGCTCGACTACTGCATCGTGGGCGAGCCGACCTCGGTGGACCGGCTCGGCGACATGATCAAGAACGGCCGGCGCGGTACCCTCAGCGGCAAGCTGACCGTCAAGGGGGTGCAGGGCCACATCGCCTACCCGCACCTGGCCGACAACCCGGTGCACCGCTTTGCGCCGGCGCTGGCCGAGCTGGTGGCGACGGAGTGGGACAGGGGCAACGCATTTTTCCCGGCAACCAGCTGGCAGGTCTCGAATGTGCATGGCGGCACCGGCGCCTCCAACATCATCCCTGGCGAACTGGTGGTGGACTTCAACTTCCGTTTTTCCACCGAATCAACGGCTGACAGTCTGAAAATGCGGCTGGAAGCCATCCTGAAAAAACACCAGTTGGACTATAGCCTGAAGTGGACGCTTGGCGGCCAGCCCTTTCTGACGACGCCGGGCGAGCTGGTGCAGGCCGTCAGTCAGTCCATCCAGGCCGAGACCGGGCTACAGACCGAACTGTCGACCACCGGCGGCACCAGCGACGGGCGCTTCATCGCCGCCATCTGCCCACAACTGATCGAGTTCGGCCCGATCAACGCTTCCATCCACAAGATCGATGAAAACGTGCTGGTCAGCACGCTGGACCCGCTGAAAAACATCTACAAGGGCGTGCTGGAGCGCCTGGCCGCGCTGTGAGCACCGCGCAGGCGACCACCGTCATCGCCCTGGTGGAATACTGGGCCGACCGGCTGGAAGCGGCCGGCCTCACGCAGGCCGACGGTTTTGGCCAGGGCACCCTCACCGCCTTTGACGAGGCCGCCTGGCTGGTGCTGTGGGCGCTCAGGCTGCCGCTGGACGAACTCGATGAAGAGGAAAATACGCCTGTGACGCCCACCGATGCTGCAAAGGTTGCTCTCCTTCTGGAAGCACGCATCAACACCCGCCGACCTGCCGCCTACCTGACGCGCGAAGCCTGGCTGCAGGGCGTGCCCTTTTATGTCGACGAGCGGGTGATCATTCCGCGCTCGCTGATTGCCGAGCTGCTGGTCGATGAAAGCATTGATCCCTGGCTCAGCGAGCCGAGCGCCGCGCCGGGCCGCCCCCAGCAAGCGAACGCCCCCTCGGGGGGCAGCGCAGCACACGAAGTGGCAAGCGTGGGGGCTCCAGTTTTTCGGGTGCTGGACCTGTGCACCGGCAATGGCAGCCTCGCCATCCTTGCCGCCATGGCCTGGCCCGAGGTGCTTGTGGACGCCGCCGACATCAGCACCGAGGCGCTGGCCGTCGCCCGCATCAATGTGGACGTGCATGAGTTGCAGGCGCGCATCACCCTCATCGCCTCCGACGGACTGGCCGCCTGCCCCGGCCCGTATGACCTGATTCTGTGCAACCCGCCCTATGTCAACGCGGCCACCATGGCCGCCCTGCCGGCAGAATTCCGGGCCGAACCGGCGCTGGCGCTGGCGGGCGGCGAGGACGGCATGGACTTCATTCGAAGCCTTTTTCTAAACGCAGCCGGCCATATGAGCGAAAATGGCGTTTTGGTGCTGGAAATCGGCAACGAGCGCGAGAATTTTGAACGCGCCTTCCCGCACCTGGAACCGCTCTGGTTTGAAACCAGCGCCGGCCCCGACCAGGTTCTGCTCCTCACGCGCCAACAACTGGCTTGAGACTTGTGTCTCGGGCCACCATTGGGGCGCAGCGCGCCGACTGGCTATTTTTCTTGTGTCTGCTTGGTTTAAATGATTACCCTTAAAAATGTGGTGCTGCGTCGCGGCGCCAAAGTGATTCTTGACAGCGCGTCTGTCACCCTCAACCCCGGCGAGAAAGTCGGCCTGGTGGGGCGCAATGGCGCGGGCAAGTCCTCGCTGTTTGCCATGCTCAACGGCACGCTGCACGAAGACGGCGGCGAGTTCTACATTCCCGCCCAGTGGCGCATGGCGCAGGTGGCCCAGGACATGCCCGAGACTGAACAAAGCGCCACCAGCTACGTGATCGAAGGCGACGTGGTGCTGCAGGCCGCACAGGCCGAGGTGGAGGCCGCCGAGGCCAGTGGTGACGGTGACCGCATGGCGCATGCCTACATGGATCTCTACGACTCGGGCGCGCACGACGCGCCGGCCCGGGCGCAGGCGCTGATCCTCGGCCTGGGTTTCAAGCTCAGTGAACTCGACAACCCGGTCAACAGTTTTTCCGGCGGCTGGCGCATGCGCCTGCAACTGGCGCGCGCGCTGATGTGCCCGTCCGACCTGCTGCTGCTCGACGAACCGACCAACCACCTGGACCTCGATGCACTCGTCTGGCTGGAGGCCTGGCTCAAGCGTTACCAGGGCACCATGCTGGTCATCAGCCATGACCGCGAATTCCTCGATGCCGTGACCGACGTCACGGTGCACATCGAAAGTGCCAAGCTGACCCGTTACGGCGGCAACTACAGCAAGTTTGAAGACCTGCGTGCCGAGCAGATGGCGCTGCAGCAGGGTGCTTTCAACAAGCAGCAGGACAAGATTGCCCACCTGCAGAAATTCATTGCCCGCTTCAAGGCCAAGGCCAGCAAGGCCAAGCAGGCGCAAAGCCGGGTCAAGGCGCTGGACCGCATGGAGAAAATTGCGCCGCTGCTGGCCGAAGCCGACTTCACCTTCGAGTTCAAGGAACCGGCCAACCTGCCCAACCCCATGCTCTCGATGCAGCATGTCGACTTCGGCTACCCGCCGCCAGCCGATGCGTCCGAAGGCACACCGCCCACGGTCATCGTGCAGAACGTTAGCAAGTCGGTGCTGGCCGGCCAGCGCATCGGCATCCTGGGTGCCAACGGCCAGGGCAAGTCCACCGTGGTCAAAACCATTGCGCGCGCGCTGGCGCCCATCAGTGGCGAGATGACCGAAGGCAAGGGCCTGAACATCGGCTACTTCGCGCAGCAGGAGCTCGACGTGCTGCGCCCGGCCGACAACCCGCTGGAACACATGATCCGGCTGGTCAAGGAGGTCACCGCCGCCGGCAAGATAGGCAGCCAGCCAACCCGCGAGCAGGACCTGCGCAGCTTTCTGGGCAACTTCAATTTTGGCGGCGACATGGTCAAGCAGGCCGTCGGCAGCATGAGCGGCGGCGAAAAAGCCCGGCTGGTGCTGTGCATGATCGTCTGGCAGCGCCCCAACCTGCTGCTTCTTGATGAGCCGACCAATCACCTGGACCTGGCCACGCGCGAGGCGCTGTCGATGGCGCTCAACGAGTTTGAAGGCACCGTCATGCTGGTCAGCCACGATCGCGCCCTCCTGCGCGCCGTGTGCGACGAGTTCTGGATGGTCTCGCGCGGCGGCGTCGCGCCCTTCGACGGCGATCTCGACGACTATCAGCGTTACCTGCTCGACGAAGCCAAACGCCAGCGTGAAGAAGCCAAAAAATCCACCAGCACCGCCGCGCCTTCTGCAGCTGCTACCAAAACAGTAGCTGCCAGCGCCCAGGTGACGGCGACTTCAGCCACTTTTGATGCCAAAAAGCCGGGCAGCAAGAAGGATGACGCGCAGCGCCGGCAGCAGCACTCGGACGCGACCAAGCCGCTGCGCAAGGAACTGGAAAAAATCGACGCCCGCATGCAGTCGCTGAGCGCGGAACGCGACAACCTGCAAGCCTCGCTGGCGACCACGACCGCGCCGGCGGAAATGGCCCAGTCGGGCAAGCGCCTGAAGGTCATTGACACCGAACTGGGCACGCTGGAAGAGCGCTGGCTGGAACTCACCGAGCAGATCGAAACCTCGCTGGCCTGAGCGGACATCAAGCGGGCTTGAGCCGGCATTGGGCGGACGAGGGTTGGGCTTGCGGCTCTAACCCCGCCGGGCATTTCGCGCTAAAGTGCATTCATGCCCACCGCCCTCCAGATGGCTTCCGACGACGCGGCCCTTGCGGCCGCGGTGATGCGCAGCCGCAAGCTTCTCAACAAACGCGCCATGGTCGCCGCCGCGGCCAGCGCCGTGCCGGTGCCCGGCCTCGACTGGGCGGTCGACGCGGCCATGCTGTCCCGACTGATTCCTGAGATCAACCGGGAGTTTGGCCTCACGCCGCAGCAACTCGACCAGCTCGATCCGACCAAGCGCGACCAGGTCCAGAAAGCGGTCACCCTGGTCGGCTCGGTGTTGATCGGCAAGTTCATCAGCCGGGACCTGGTCCTCAAGGCCGCCACCAAAATCGGCATGCGGCTGACCACCAAACAACTCGCCAAGTACGTGCCCTTCGCCGGACAGATCGTCGCCGCCACCGTCGGTTATGCAGCGATCCGTTATCTGGGTGAAGAACACATGAAGGACTGCATTCGTGTGGCGCGGCAGGCGCAGCTGGAAGTACCGCTTCTTGGCTACTCGGCGCCGGGCTGACTCCTTATCCGAAGCTCTTCAGCGCAGGCATTCGCAGCCGTGGCTGGTCAAACTGCAGGAATGAGGCGTGCGCGCCCGGTGCAAAACTCGGCCTTCCGTCAGGGCACGGCCTTGAGCCGGGAGAAAAATACATTCATGAGCTTGGTGAACGCATCTGCAGGCGTTGTTTCCTTGCGATGTGCATCAAGCTCCGCGATGTGCTCAAGCTCCCAGGGAACGGCTTCGAGTGCCGCCATGGAGATGTCTTTGAAAATGCGTTCCTCGGTGGGCGTGATGTAGACAATCCGGCAATTGCGATGCCGGGGGTCAGACATGACTTGCACATATTTCTTGAGCACGTTCTGCTCGGGACCCTCGAGGACTTGCGTGAACAAACCTCCGCCGAAAACAAGGAGGCCGGTGATGCCCAGGGGTGGATTGTTTTTTGCAGCGCTTTTGAGAATGGCGTCGATGGAGTCATCGGTCAGGCCTTCCAGGGCGTCGCTGATGTAGAGCAGTCTAAGCATGAAGCAGTCAGGTTGGAGGTCGAAAATAGTCGCAGACGACTGGCAGACCCATATTTCCTCGGCAGCCCTGATTCTGCCTTGAGTTGCGCACCGGCGTCTTCCAGGGATTGACAACGCAACGGAAACAAAAAAGCCAGCTATCAAACTGATAGCTGGCTTTCCGTGCCATGAAGGCGTGTCTGGTGGGGCCTGCGGGGGTCGAACCCACGACAAACGGATTAAAAGTCCGCTGCTCTACCAACTGAGCTAAGGCCCCAAGGATTGCTCCCTGGTCTGTACCGCACATGATGCAGAACAGCCTCAAATTATAGCGTTATTTTTCGACTCTTTAAAAAACTACTCAGCAATTTTGTTGAGCACCCAACCTGCAGCACACAAACCGAAGGCCGATGTCACGCTGACCACCGATCCATACCCGTGGCAATTGAGACTGCCATCGCCAGATGCATCGTCCCCGATATCACAGGCATCCGGCGCAGCATCAGACCCGCTGGCCGGGGCCGCGGGTTGCATCACCGCCTCGCGGCTGAACACGCAGGCCACACCGATTTTCCCCTTGCGCGCTGCACCCCGCTCCTTGCGCAGGCGGTAACGCAGTTGCGCGAGCAGCGGGTCGTGGGTGACCAGCGACAGGTCGTCAATGTCGACCTTGTGCGCATGGCGCTTGCCGCCGGCTGCGCCGACGCTGATGAAGTTGACCTTGTGGCGCATCGCCCAGGCGGCCATGGCAGTTTTGGCCCGCACCTGGTCGCAGGCATCGATGACGGACAACCCGCTGTCGTCGTGTGTCTGCAGCCCCGCAATCGCCGGCCAGTTGGCGGCATCGACGAACTCCTCGATGCAGTGCACAACACAACCGGGGTGGATGTGGGCAATGCGTTCGCGCATCGCCTGGACCTTGGCCTGCCCCAATGTGGTGTCGAGCGCGTGGATCTGGCGGTTGATGTTGGACTCGGCGATGTGGTCCAGGTCAATCAGCGTCAGCCTGGCCACGCCGCTGCGCGCCAGCGCTTCGGCGGCCCAGGAGCCCACGCCGCCCAGGCCCACCACCACCACATGCGCTGCACGGATTTTTCTTGCACCGGACGCACCATACAGACGCGCCAGTCCGCCGAAGCGCCGCTCCAGGTCGGCAGGGAGATCAGAGGAAATCTCAGTCACTGGCCATTTCCTGCCAGGCCGCCCCAAGGAAAATCCGCCCCTGCTCTTCCAGTCGGGGCCGCGGAACCGGCGCTGCCGGGCTGCGGGCGCTGCGCCCCTCTTCTTCGTGCAAGGGGCAGCGCACCAACGAAGGCAGGCGAAGCGACAAGCGTGGGGGCCATCAACTGTCAAGCCGCCAGATCTGGTATTTCAGGCCTGCCACCGCGCCGGCGATGATGGCCGCGACAGCGACAAAACTGGTGGCGCTCAGCGTGGAGATGCCGGACAAGCCCTGCCCGACGGTGCAGCCCATGGCGGTCACCCCGCCCACGCCCATCAGCACGGCCCCGACGAGGTGGTTGGCCGTGTCTTCGGTATTGCGAAAGCCTTCCCAGTGGAAGCTGCGTGACAACAGGGAATACAGCGCCGAACCAACCACCACGCCAAAAACAGACACAACGCCCAACGTCAGCACTTTGCTCTTGTCGCTGAAAAATATCAGCCAATCGATGGTGTAGGCCATCGGAGCCACAAAACTCAGGGCCTCCATGCGGCCGGAGTTGGTCGCCAGAAACGTCTCCGCCAGCGTTTCCGGATGTTCCGCGACATAAGCCATATGACCGCTGAGCCACCACATGGCGGCAATCAGCAGGCCAATGCCAACCCCGGCGAGCAGGTTGTCAAAGCGGAGAAACTCGGGGCCGGCCAGCGCCCAGACGATCAGACCTCCGCCCAGCACTCCTGCCAGCACCAGTCCGGCCAGCACCGGAGACACGCCGAGCCAACTGCCCGCCCAGTTGGACAATGCGGCGTTGCTTGAAAAATCGACAGCCACACGGTCCACCGTGGCCACGCGCAGTACCGCCGTGATGCCCTTGAGTGTGGCAAATGCGGCTACCGCCATGACCACAAACACCACCAGTGATTTGAGGTTGCCGCTGCCAATGCGGACCAGTGTCTTGCTGCCGCAGCCAGAAGCCAGCACCATGCCAAAGCCGAACAGCAATCCGCCGACCAGGGCGGAAAGCCAGATGAAACGGTTGGAGGCATACACGGCTTTGGCAGGGTCAATCAGCCCGGCCGCGGCCAGGCCGTAGAAGCCGATCATGGCCACGCCGATGGCCATTGCCCACACGCGCATGCGTGTCCAGTCTCCCATGTTGACGATGTCGCTGACTGCGCCCATGGTGCAGAAGTGGGTGCGCTGGACAACGGCACCGAACAGGGCCGCAAGAATAAAAGTCGCCCAGAGAACCTGGGCGGTGAGTGAGTTGAGCTGGGAGATATCCATCCCCTGATTTTAGGGGCTGGTCACGAAATGCGCTGACTGGCCGTCTGCGCGGGGTCTACTTGAGCCGGGCCAGGCGTTCCTTGGCGACCGAAGCAGCTTCCGACTGCGGGTAGGCCTTGAGCAGGTCTTCCAGCGTCTTGCGCGCCGCCTTGACGTCCTTGAGCTCAACCTGGCAGTTGGCCACGGCCAGCACAGCTTCGGGCGCGCGCACATGCTCGGGGTCGGCGGCAACCAGGGCGCGGAAATTGACCAGGGCATCGCGGTAGTTGCGCAGCGCGTACTGGGCATTGCCGAGCCAGAAAAGCGCTGGCGCCTTGTAGCCGCTTTGGGGATAACGCTTGAGGAAGTTCGTGAAGGCGGCTTGGGCTGGCGCGAACTCGCCCTTGCGCAGGACCGCCAACGCAGCCTCGAACTCCTGCTTTTCTGCAGGGTCTGCCACGAACTCCCGGCCGTCAACGCTGACCTTGGACGGTTCGAACCGGCTGAGCCGGTCATTCACGCCCTGGGACAAGTCCTTTTGCATGCGCTGGACCTCTGCAAGCTCGCGGGTGAACTGCTCGTCCTGCCCGCGCATGCGAGCCAGCTCGCTGCGCAACTGGTCGATCTGGGTGGACAACTCGAGCAGGCTGCGACGCAGTTGCGCGGTTTCATCACCGGACTTGCGCAGTTCGGTCGTTGTTGTATCGAGCCGCTGGCGCAATTCAAGAATCGCCTTGCGCGCTTCATCATCCTCGAACAGTGCCGCGTGGGCGCTGAACGTCATGAAGCAGGCCAGTGCGCAAGCGACGGCTCCCAGCGACGTCCGGAGGTTCTTCAAGGTCATGGCTCCCGCTCAACGATAGTTGAATTCAGCGCGGCGATTTTTGGCGTACGAATCTTCGTCCGAGCCTGTAGCAGCAGGTTTTTCCTCACCGAAGCTCACGGCTTCAATCTGCGCATCGCTGGCGCCCAGCAGGCCCAGTGCGCGGCGCACGGCCTCGGCGCGCTTCTGACCGAGGGCCAGGTTGTACTCGCGACCGCCGCGTTCATCGGTGCTGCCTTCAATCACGAGCTTGCGTGCCTTGTTGGCGCTGAGGAAACGCGCATGGGCTTCCACCGTCGCCTGAAATTCCGGCTTGACGACAAAGCTGTCGTAGTCGAAATAGATCACGCGCGCTGCGCCGGGCGGGCCGGCGAGCGAAGGGTCGGTGGCGCCGATCAGGACAGGCGCCACATCGCGGCCAGTCACGCCGGCGGCGTCGCCGGTTCCCGGTGCGGTGGTGACCGGGGTACGGTTTTCGACAGGCACTTCATTGAGTTTGACGCCCGAACTGCAGCCGACCAGTGCGGCGGTCAGGGTGATGATGGAGGCCAGTGAGATCAGGATGCGCTTCATGAGTGTGTACTTTCCGTAAAAAACAAAAGGGTTGGTAGAAGGCGGGCGGGTTACCTCTGGAAAGGTCCCCAGTCCGGCTCACGTATGTCTCCGGCGGCGCCGGTCAGGCGGGCTTTGATCTTGCCGTCCAGGGTAGTGGTCAGCAGGGCTTCCCTGCCCTGTTGCTGGGTGGCATAGACGATCAGCCGGCTGTTCGGCGCAAAACTCGGGCTTTCGTCGGCGCTGGTGTCGGTGATCGAGATGGCGGTTCCTTTGCCGAGGTCCATCAGGTGCAGCTTGAAAGCGCCACCTATGCGTGAAATATAGGCCAGCCAGCGACCATCCGGGCTCAACGCCGGCGATATGTTGTAACTCCCGGTAAAGGTGACACGTTCGACGTTGCCCCCATTGGCACCCATGCGGTAGATCTGCGGCGAGCCGCCGCGGTCACTCACGAAATAGACATATTTCCCGTCCGGTGAAAACGCCGGCTCGGTGTCAATGCTGGCCGATTGCGTCAACCGGCGTGCCTCGCCGCCGGTTGCCGGGATGGCATACAGCTGCGAGCCGCCATCTCGGCTCAGCGTCGCGACCAGCTGGTTGCCGTTCGGCGCCCATGCCGGCGCGCTGTTGGAGCCGCGAAAGTTCGCCAGCAGGCGGCGTTTGCCCGAGGCCACATCGTGCGCATAAATCACCGGCTTGCGCGATTCAAACGAAACATAAGCCAGTTGCGCGCCGGTGGGCGACCACGCCGGAGAGATGATCGGCTCGGGGCTGGTCAGCGCCGACTGGGCGCCTTCGCCGTCGGAGTCGGCCACCCACAGGTTGTAGCGCGGGCCGACCTTGGTCACATAGGCGATGCGGGTGGAAAAAACACCTTTCTCGCCGGTCAGTTTTTCATAGACAAAATCGGCGATGCGGTGGGCCGACAGGCGCAGGTCGCCCTGCGGTATGACGTAGCTTTGCCCGCCAAGGTCCTGCCCGCGAACGACGTCCCAAAGGCGGCAGCGCACGTCAAAGCGGCCATCAGCCAGACGTGTCACGCTGCCGGTCAGCAGGGAGTCGGCGGCGCGCTGGCGCCACACGGACAGGTCGGGCCGGGAATTTTCGTCGAGGTTCTGGCCGGCGGTGTCGACCGCGCGGAACTGGCCGCTTCGCTCCAGGTCGGCCTGCACGATGGCGGCGATTTTCTGCGGCGACTGTGGATCGCCGCGAAAGCCGGCAATGGCGATCGGCAACTGGGTCAGGCCAACGCCGGACACCTCGACCCGGAACTGGGCCCAGGCTGGCTGCACGGCCAGAACGCCGAGGCTGCCGGTGAGACCTGCGATGAAGCTGCGACGGCCTGCGGAAAGACCTCGAACTGGGGAAGGGTCAGATTTTTTGGGTTGCATTTTTCTGGTTCAAACAATACAGGGTGAAGTACTTGCCGAATGCGGCTTGAGCCTGCATGGCACACACGGCGAAACCCATGCTGCCGTCGAGGATGCCGAGGCGAAAAAAATAGCTTTTGACAAAAGCGGCCACGCCCGATATTACCGCCCTCGGCATGGAGCTGGACCGCCCGCGCGCATGCGCCTGTGTGGCCCAGGCCAGGCTGTATTGCTCCAGCTTGCGCCAGTAGTGCGCAGGCGTCGGGTAGCTGTAATGCAGCAGCTTGCTGTTCAGCCGTGAGACAGCGCCGGAGTTCAGGATCACGCGTTCATGCACCAGATCGTCGCTGAAGCGGCCCTGTCCGCGCCGGAAAAGACGCAGCACCGGGTCCGGCGTCCAACCGCAGTGATGAATCCACTGGCCGCAAAACTGGGTGAGGCGCGGGATTTCAAAGGCGTCAGCGCCGCGATGGATGATCGCCTGCTGGATCTCGGCGGCCAGCTCGGGCGTCACACGTTCATCCGCGTCGATGGACAGCACCCACTCCTGGTTGGCCAGGCCCAGGGCGAGGTTTTTTTGCGGGCCAAAGCCTGGCCAGGCCGCGGTTTCGGTCACTTCGGCCCCGAAGGCTTTGGCGATGGCGCGCGTGTTGTCGGTACTGGCGTTGTCAACCACGACCCATTGGTCGGCGAACCGCACGGACTCCAGGCATGCCTGCAAATTGGCCTCTTCGTTTTTCGTGATGATGATGACGGACAGGGTCATGGGCGCTGGGTGTTGGTGTGAATTTCGCAAGCCAGCCGCCCTCTTTTAACGCCCCGCAAACAAGGGGTTGATTGTGGGCGCTGCCAGCGGAGGTGTCTGTAGGAAATGGTCGCCAATTGTTCCACGATAATGCTGGCTTGCTCACTTCACGGTCCTGATGCGGCGCCCATGCCAAAAATCGCAGTCCTTTCCCGCGCGGTCACTGCTGACCCGTCTCCTGCTTCAGGCGGGGTATCTGTGACTGGTTGTCGGCTGCAACAGGCCGTGGTTGCCCCGGCCACGGCCGGCGGCGAGGTTCCGGTTTGACAAGCGGGCCCGAGCAAACCGCCGCCACGGGCGCAGTGACACCGGCGCCCATCGGCCAGCGCCTGCGACGCATCTGGCCTTACTTCAGCCAGTCTTCCAGCGCATGGGCCGTCGCGGTGGGTGCCACTGTGGTGGCTTCCGCCACGGAGCCGCTGGTGCCCGCCCTGTTGCAGCCCCTGCTGGACAAGGGCTTTCGCAAGGGGGGCATCGATATCTGGATGGTGCCCGTATCGCTTCTGCTGCTGTTCGGCGTGCGCGGCTTTGCGGGTTTTCTCGCGCAGATTGCGCTGGCCAAGGTCACCAACATCGGCTTGCTGGAATTGCGCAAGGCCATGTTCAGGAAGCTGATGACCGCACGCCTGGACCTTTTTTCGAACCAGTCCGCCAGCACCCTGGCCAACACCGTGGTCTATGAGGTGCAAAACGGCTCGTCCATGCTGGTCAACTCGGTGATGGGTCTGACCCGGGACACCCTGACCCTGCTGGCGCTGTCGAGTTACCTGCTTTACCTGAACTGGCGGCTGACCCTGATTGTCACCCTGCTGATTCCGGCCATTGCCTGGGTCATGCGGGTGCTCTCCAGTCGCCTGTACCGCCTCACCAAGGCCAGCCAGGCCGCCACCGACTCGCTGGCCTACGTGGTCGAGGAAAACGTACTGGCGCACCGCGATGTCCGGCTGCATGCGGCGCAGGAGAGCCAAGCCACGCGTTTTGCGCAGCTCAGCGAGGCCTTGCGGCGCCTTTCCATGAAATCCGTGGTCGCCTCCGCGGCCATGACCCCGGCCACACAGATGCTGGCGGCGGCCGCTCTGTCGGCCGTCATTTCGGTCGCCCTGCTGCAAAGCTCCAGCGACACCACCTCTGTCGGCTCGTTCGTGGCTTTTGTGACCGCCATGCTGATGCTGGTGGCACCGATCAAGCACCTGTCGGAGGTCGCCAGCCCGATCACGCGCGGCCTGGCGGCGCTGGAACGCGGCCTGGACCTGATGGAAAAAACGCCCGACGAACCAGGCGGCGATTTTTCGAAACCGCGGGCAGAAGGGAAAATCAGTTTCATCAATGCGCGTGTGGCCTACAGCGACGACGGCGCGCCCGCGGTGGACGCGCTGAACCTGACCATCAGCCCGGGGGAGACCGTGGCCCTGGTCGGAGCTTCAGGGGCTGGCAAGACCACGCTGGTCAATTTGTTGCCGCGTTTTGTCGAGCCCACCTCGGGACGCATCGAGCTGGACGGCCATGAACTTCGGGAATGGCAGATCGACGCGCTTCGTGGTCAGTTCGCGCTTGTCAGCCAGCACGTGGTGATGCTCAACGACACCGTGGCCGCCAACGTGGCACTGGGCATGGCGGTGGACAAGGACAAGGTGCTGGCCTGCCTCAAGGCTGCCAACCTGGAGCGTTTTGTCGACGAGCTGCCACGCGGCATGGACACGCTGGTGGGCCACAACGCCACACAGCTGTCGGGCGGCCAGCGCCAGCGCCTGGCGATTGCCCGCGCCCTGTACAAGGACGCGCCTGTGCTGATTCTGGACGAGGCCACCTCGGCACTGGACACGGAATCCGAACGGGCGGTGCAGGAAGCGCTGCAGCGGCTCATGCGCAACCGCACGACGCTGGTCATTGCGCACCGCCTTTCCACGGTCCAGCACGCCAGCCGCATCGTCGTGATGGATGCCGGCCGCATCATCGAAAGCGGCTCGCACGCCGAACTCATTGAACGCGACGGCCCCTATTCCCGCCTTTACAGGCTCGGGCTGTACGACGCCGATCTATCGCAAAGTCCTTCCGTGCCTCAATTTTCATGACAATTTCCATCAGTGGTTTTACCTTTATCCGCAACGGCGTCGAGCTGGGCTTCCCGTTTGAAGCCTCGATCCGCTCCCTGCTGCCGCTGGTCGACGAATTCGTCGTCGCGGTGGGCCGGGGCAACGACGACACGCTGTCGCGCGTGCTGGCCATCGGCGACCCGAAAATCCGCGTGATCGAAACCCGCTGGAACGAACGCATGGCCGACCGCGGCTTTGTCTACGCGCAGCAGAAAATGATTGCCCAGTATTCCTGCACCGGCGACTGGGCCTTCTACCTCGAAGGTGACGAAGTGGTTCACGAGGAAGACCTGGCCGCCATCCGCGCCAGTGTTGAGCGGCACCACAACAATCCGGCCGTGGAAGCGCTGGTCTTTGATTACCGCCACTTTTACGGCTCCGCGCAGTGGGTCTCGGTCAGCCCCGGCTGGTACCGCCGCGAGTGCCGGCTGATCAGGAACACCATCCGCTCCTATGCGCCCGACGGCCAGTACTGGCTGGTGACCACCGAGCACAAGCGCCCGCGCAATCCGCAGGCGGCACTGGCCAACGCCCACATCTACCACTACGGCTGGATTCGCCGCAACGAGGACATGCAGAAAAAGCTGGACCAGGTCAGCAAGTACTGGGCCGACTCAACGACCATGCAGATCAAGTACAGCCAGTTCGACGCCCGCGCCCTCGAGGCTTTCAAGGGAACCCATCCTGAAGCGGTGCAGGAATGGCTGCTGACGGGCGCCGAGCAGGACCTGAAAATCGACCCGGCCTACCAGCCCACCCGCAAGGAAAACAAATACCACCTGATGCGCAGAATCGAGCTGCTCACCGGGCTGGACTTCAGCCGCAAACACTTCAAGCTGGTGGCGTAAAGGCCAGAGGCCAGAGGGCAGAGGGCAGAGGGCAGAGGCCAGAGGGCAGAGGGCCAGAAGGTCCCGTGGCCCGAATGCAGCGGGTCAGCGCTGCGCCAGGGCCAGCGTCGCGAGGTACACCGCCTCCTGCTCGCGCGCTATGGCAGGCCACTGATAGCGACTTGCAAACGCCCTCGCCTGCGCACCCAGTTGCTGCCGAAGTGCCCCGTCACCGAGTACCTGCTGAAGGGTGGCTGCCAGTTGTGCGGCATCCTGCGGATTGTCCAGCAGCAGCGCATCGGTACCATGGCTGAGCAGGCTGGAGATACCGCAGTACGCCGCGCTGCTGACCACCACCGGCAGGCCGTGCGCCATGGCCTCCAGCACCACCATGGCAAACGTGTCCTCCAGCGTCGGGTGCACCAGGCAGTCCGCCGCGCGGTATGCTGGCGCCACGTCCTGCAGTGAGCCGAGGAAAAACACACGCCCGGCCACACCTTCCGCTTGCGCCTGTCGTTCAAAGACCGGTATTTGCCCCGGGTTGCCCACCACCGCCAACACCACGTCCGCCGGCAGGTCGCGCAGCACCGTCAGAAGCGTCCCCAGGCCCTTCTTTCGGTAATCATTTCCTACCAGCAGCAGGCAGCGCGCCTCTGGCAAGCCCAGCTGCAAGCGGGCAGCGGATTTTTCTGCGGCACTGGTGCTCGCCGCGGGCAACACCACCCCCGGCGTGATGACCGTGGTGCCCGCTGCGGTCACCGGATAGGTCGCGGCCAGGGTGTCGCCCAGGCTGGCTGACGTCACCACCACACAGCGCCCGCCCCGGGCCGCGAAACGCAGGCGCTCCAACCCCAGATAGGTCAGCAGGCGCGGGCTGGTCCAGACCTTGGCCCAGGCCAGCAGGCGCCGCCAGCCGGTTCGGCCATGAAACAGGTTGTATTTCACCGGCAGCACATGCACGGTCTGCACTTGCCCCTGCCAGGTGTTTTCATGGGAATGAACCACGTCAAAGCCCCGGCGCGTGGCCCACCAGGTGGCGGTGGCGTACCAGAGCTGGTTCAGCCAGCGCGGCTTGCGCAGCGGCATGGAAACAAGGTGGTAAGTCACGCCCGGCGCGTGGTGCCTGATTTGCTGTGCAAACACATGGATCTCATGACGCTGCGCGAGCTGTTCCACCAGCGCGATGGAATAACGCTCGGCGCCGCCCCCGGCCGGGTCAAAAACACGGTTCAGTACCGCGATGCGCAGCCGGCTTGGGATCCCGGGCGGGACGGGCGAGTCGCTCACCTGCCGTCCCGGTCTTCGTAGGCCGTCGCCACCTTGAGCCAGAACACCGGCAAGCTGGTGGAGCGCACGACGGGCACGCGCGGCAATTCCATCAGGTCGTTCGCGCTGGAACTGCGGCCGCGCCGCGTCGTCGTGACGGTCTGGAACCCGGCCTGGCGGGCCATGGCCACATGCTGCGGCGCGTATTCACCAAAGGGGTAGCAAAAATGCCGTACGGGGGTGGCCAGCAGCTCTTCGAGTGCCGTCCTGTCACCGGTCATTTCAGCGCGCGCGGTGTTGTCATCGCTTCGCAGCAGACGCACGTGGTTCTGCGTGTGGGATCCGACCTCCTGGCCGCCGGCCACCCACAGGCGCAACTCGTCCGCGGTCATCAGGGGCACCTGTGCGATGCCGATGTCCCGGTCCCATTCGTTGGTTTTACCGAGCAGCCTGCTGACGGCATAACAGGTGGAGGAAAACCCCCGGCGCTGCAGCACCGGCAGCGCATGGGTCAGGTTGTTCCGGTAACCATCGTCAAAGGTGATGCCCGCCACCTTGCCGGTTTTTTCGCCGCGCAGATAGGGCAGGAGCGCACTCATCGACAACCCCTGGTAGCCCAGCAGCTTCAGCATGGCCATCTGGCGCGAAAAGGAGGAAGGCGAGACGTAGAGACTGCGAAAAGGCGAACCTTTGGACGGCGCCTCGCTGATCTGGTGGTAGACCAGAATCGGTATCGGGCGCGTGGGACTGGCGGGCGTAGCGGGCATGCAGGACGGTGGCGATGCTTCAGAGGAGGACGATATCGTACTGTTCCTGCGCCATGGCGGCTTCGGCCTGCAGCGAAATCGGCTTGCCGATGAAGTCGCTCAGTCCCGCCAGGTGCTGGCTTTCCTCGTCGAGAAACAGCTCGATCACCTTGGGCGAAGCAATCACCCGGAACTCCCGCGGATTGAACTGGCGGGCCTCACGCAGGATCTCGCGCAGGATGTCGTAACCCACGCTGCGCGCCGTCTTCACCACGCCCTTGCCCTGGCAGGCGCTGCACGGTTCGCACAGCTGGTGCGCCAAGGACTCGCGTGTGCGCTTGCGTGTCATTTCGAGCAGGCCCAGCGCCGAAAAGCCGTTCACGCTGGTCTTGATGCGGTCGCGGGCGAGCTGCTTCAGGAACTCCGCCAGCACAGCGTCGCGATGGTTGTCACGCAGCATGTCGATGAAATCGACGATCACAATACCGCCCAGGTTGCGCAGCCTCAGTTGCCGTGCGATGGCCTGCGAAGCTTCCAGGTTGGTCTTGAAGATCGTGTCGTCAAAATTGCGTGCACCCACAAAACCGCCGGTGTTGACGTCCACCGTGGTCAGCGCCTCGGTCTGGTCAATGATCAGGTAGCCGCCCGATTTCAGGTCCACCCGCCGGCCCAGCGCCTTGGCAATTTCCTCGTCGATGTTGAAGAGGTCAAAAATCGGGCGCTCGCCGCTGTGCAGTTGCAGCCGCTGCAGGGTCGCCGGCATGAACTCCGTGGCAAACAGCCTGAGTTTGTCGAACTGCTCGCGTGAGTCGATGCGTATGCTCTGGGTGTTTTCCAGCACCATGTCGCGCAGCACGCGCTGGAGCAGGTTCAGATCCTGGTGCAGCACCGAGGTCGGCGGCAGGCGCAGGGCGGCGTCCTTGATGCGGGCCCAGGTCTTGCGCAGGTAGGCGATGTCCTCGCCGAGTTCCGCATCGGTGGCGTCCTCGCCATTGGTGCGAAGGATGAAACCGCCGCCCATGTCGCCAGTCAGGGTCTGCAGTCGCTGGCGCAATTCCTCGCGTTGTGCGGCAGGGATTTTCTGCGACACGCCGATGTGGTTGTCCTGCGGCAGAAACACCAGCAGGCGGCCGGCAATGCTCACCTGCGCGGTCAGCCTCGCGCCCTTGGTGCCAATCGGGTCCTTGAGCACCTGCACCATCAGCGCCTGGCCGACAAACAGCTGCTTTTCAATCGGCTGCGGTGCTGCCGCGGGAGTCGCCGCGCTGTCGGCGTCGGCGTGCCGGCTGTTGATGCTGCTCATCAAATCCGCCACATGCAAAAACGCGGCACGTTCCAGGCCAATGTCGATGAAAGCCGACTGCATGCCCGGCAGCACCCGGACGACCTTGCCAAGGTAGACATTGCCAACCAGGCCGCGTTCCAGCGTGCGCTCGACATGCAACTCCTGCACGGCTCCGTACTCGACCACGGCCACACGGGTTTCCTGGGGCGACCAGTTGATCAGGATGTCTTGTTGCATGGTGTCTTCTTGTGGGGCGCTTATCTATATTTTCAGGCCTGCGGCCTGCAGCAGCAGCGCGGTTTCATGCAGCGGCAGGCCCATGATGCCGGAATAACTGCCGCTCATGTGCGAGATGAACATCGCCACCCTGCCCTGGATGGCGTAGGCGCCGGCCTTGCCCAGCGGCTCACCCGTGGCGACGTAGGCGCGAATCTGGGCCCGGCTCATGGGCGCAAAGGTCACCCGCGACACGCTCAGCGCCTGCAGCCGTTTGCGGCCGTGCTGCACCGACACGGCCGTCAGCACGCGGTGCGTGTGTCCGGCCAGCTCGGCCAGCATGTGTTCGGCATGGGTGGCATCGTCAGGTTTGCCATAGATGCGGCGGCCCATGGCCACCGTGGTGTCCGAGCACAAAATCGGGGCCGGCGACAAACCGCGTTGTTTCAGACGCGCCACGGCAGCGTCAAGCTTGAGCTGCGTGACGCGCTGGACATAGGCGGTCGGTGCCTCGCCAGCCAGCACCACCTCAAGCGCCTCGCTGTCTTCGCCGGCGTCAGGCAGCAGCAGCTGGCAGGCCACGCCCAGCTGCTCCAGTAACTGTCGACGGCGCGGGCTTTGGGACGCAAGGTAAATGAAGTTGGTCATGTCGGGGGTCCCAAGGCAGACCACTTCCCCGCATCAGTCCAGCAGGGGCCGCGGGACCGGCTTTGCCGGCCCGCAGGCGCAGCGGCCCCCCCGGGGGGCAGGGAGCTACACGCAGTGAGAGACCGTGGGGGCAACATCATTCCCTGTGATAGGGGTGATTGACCGTGATGCTCCAGGCGCGGTAGAGCTGCTCGATCAGCAGCACACGCACCATGGCATGCGGCAGCGTCAGGTCCGACAGGCGCAGGCGCTCGTGGGCGGCCTGTTTGAAGGCGGGGTCCAGCCCGTCCGGGCCACCAATGACGATGGCCACGTCGTCGCCTTCGCGCTGCCAGCTCTTTAGCTTCTCGGCCAGCGCAACCGTGGTCATGGCGGTGCCGCGTTCATCCAGCGCGACGATGCGGGTTCCCTTGGCAATCACGCCTTCGATGCGCTGGCGCTCAGCCGCCAGCAGGGTGTCCAGGGTTTTGGAAGCGCGCGGCTCGGTCTTGACAGCCTTGATTTCAACCCGCAGCTCGGGCGGAAAACGCTTGGCGTAGTCGTCGTAGGCGGTTTGCGCCCAATCGGGCACTTTCTGCCCGACGGCGACAATCGTCAGCCTCATTGGCTCAGGGTCGTGGTTTTCTTCGCAGCGGGTTTTTTGGCAGCCGTCTTTGCTGCAGCTTTGGCGACGGTTTTCCTGGCCGCGACTTTCTTGGCGACCGGAATCTTCACGATGGGTGTTTTCGCCGGCGCTTTTTTCACCGCCGCTTTGACAGGCGATTTGGCAGCCGCCTTGACGGGTTTGGCAGCGGGCTCGGCAGCCGGTGCAGCGGCATTGCGCTTGGCGGTCCAGTCGGTCATCTTGCCGACCCGGCCCACATAAGTGCCGTCATCGGTCCGGGCGACAACTTTTCTGGCGGCAGGTTTGGCCGCAGCCTTGCCTGGCTTGGCAGCCGATTTCGCACCAGCGCGCGATCGGGCCGGCTTGGGCGCTTCCTCGACTTCGGGTTTGGACGCCTTGACCAGCGGTGCGGGCGCGCCCAGCTTGAGCTTGACCGGTTTGTCGCCCCACAACTCTTCGAGGTGGTAGTACTGGCGAATCGTCGGCTGCATGATGTGCGCGACAGCGGCGCCGCAATCCACAATGATCCACTCGCCGTTTTCCTCACCCTCGATGCGCGGCTTGGCAAAACCGGCGTCGCGCACCGCATCGCGGACGCTGGCGGCGAGCGCCTTGGTCTGCCGGTTGGAACTGCCCGAGGCGATGATCACGCGCTCGAACAACGAGGTGATGTGCTCCGTGTCAAACACCTGGATGTCAGCCGCCTTCACATCTTCCAGCCCATCAATGATGGCTCGCTGCAGTTTCTGGACGTCTTTTTTCGCAGCAGTGCTGGCGGTGTTGGCAGGGGTGGAAGTCATGCAGTGGTTTGCTTCAAAGAGTGAGTTGACGGGAAATTACTGAAAATTACGGAGAAGTGTAGAGATGATGGCGCTCAATATAACGCGCAACCGGCTCCGGAACCAAGGGGGTCCAGCCCGGTGGGCTGGCGCTGCCTGAACTGATTTGCCGCCGGATGTCGGTGGCACTGATGGGCATCAGCGGCAATTGCAGGGTCAAAACCGCGTGCCAAGCCTGATTTTCAGGGTCAAAACCGGCACCGGTGCTTGTCGAACCTGCGCGGTTTGCTATACAAATTATAGCTATTTCCAGAATCGCCTGCCAGCGGTGCCAGGTCTTCAGGGCGGCGAACTGGTCGTTGCCAATGACCAGGTAGAGCTGGGCGCCGGGGTTTTCGGCCTGCAGGGCCTCCAGCGTGTCAATGGTGAAGCTGGGGCCGGAACGCCGGATTTCCCGGTCATCGACCACCACCCGGTCCAGACCGGCAAATGCGAGCCGGGTCATGGCCAGCCGGTGATCGGGCGCGCTGAGTGTCCGGGTCTTGTGCCAGGCCTGCCCGGTGGGAATGATGTGCAGGGCATCGAGCGCGAGCTGCGCCAGCGCTGCCTGGGCCAGGGCCACATGAGCCCGATGCGGCGGGTCAAACGCGCCGCCAAAAATGCCGATACGTTTTGCGCCCGTTGACGGCACAGCACTCAAAGCCAGTCCCGCCTGACCAGAAACTCGGTGGACAGCCGCGCCTCGGCCGAGCCGGCCTCGACGGGGCGCTGGTAGGACCAGGCGGCCAGCGGCGGCATCGACATGAGGATGGACTCGGTGCGCCCGCCCGATTGCAGGCCAAAGTGGGTGCCGCGGTCCCAGACCAGGTTGAACTCGACATAACGGCCGCGTCGATACAGCTGGAAATCACGCTCGCGCTCGCCGTAAGCCATGTCCTTGCGGCGCTCAACGATGGGCAGGTAAGCCGCCAGGAAGGCATCGCCGACCGAACGCATCATCGCCAGGCTGCCCTCGAAGCCCAGTTCCTGGAAGTCGTCGAAAAACACGCCGCCTATGCCGCGCTGTTCCTCGCGGTGCTTCAGGTAGAAATATTCGTCGCACCAGGTCTTGAAGCGCGGGTACTTGTCGTCGCCGAACGGTCCCAGGGCGTCCTTGCAGGTCTGGTGAAAATGCACGGCATCCTCGTCAAACCCGTAATACGGCGTCAGATCCATGCCACCGCCGAACCAGTAGGCCGTCGGGCCGGACGCTGGCGTTGCCGCAATCATGCGCACATTCATGTGCACGGTCGGCACGTAAGGGTTGCGCGGGTGAAACACCAGCGACACGCCCATGGCCTCGAAGGGCGCGCCGGACAGCTCGGGCCGGTGCTGCGTGGCCGAAGGCGGCAGCCTGGGCCCGCGCACATGCGAGAACCCGCAGCCGGCGCGCTCAAACACCCTGCCCTGCTCCAGGATGCGGGTGATGCCGTTGCCCTGCAGCGTTTCGCCGGGCTCCTTGTGCCAGTGGTCGGCCACAAAGGGCTGGCCGTCGAGCGCGGCGATGGTGCTGATGATGCGCTCCTGCAACTCCAGCAAGTAGCTGCGGACATGGGAAGAATCGGTCATGGTTGTCATTTCACGATGGTATCGGCCTGCGGCAGGCCCGAATTGATCAAACGCACGGGGGCTGCGGCGCCGGCCCGCAAGCCGCGGAAGTCCTGCAGGGACTTGGCCATGCGTTGCAGGTCGCGGTCTTCATCACCGGTCAGCCGCAGAAAATCGCGAAAGACCAGGCGCTTGCGCGAATAGTCGAGCCCGGCCAGGCCCACCGGCACATCGGCTTCCAGTGCCAGCCGGTAAAAACCGCTGCGCCAGCCCGCGGTGAGCCGGCGGGTGCCTTCCGGTGAAAGGGCCAGCCAGAAGTACTGCCCGTCGGCCTTTTTCTGTTTCATCATGGCCGTCATCTGCCCGACCACGCCCTGGGGTGCCGAGCGCCTGACGGGCACGCCGCCCAGCCAGCGCAGCCAGGAGCCAAACAGTGGAATGCGAAACAGCGTGTCCTTGCCCCAGAACTGAACCGGAAGGCCGACCGCCCACTTCAGCAGCACCGCAACCGGGAAATCCCAGTTCGAGGTGTGCGGGTACACCACAATCACGCCCTGCAGCGTCGGCAGGCCTGCAAAATCAATGCGCCAGCCGAGGGCACGCACCAGCGACCGGGCCAGCCCGCTCCCCTGGAACTGCACGGGGTGCGGCGGCTGGAAATCCATGCCCATCAGGACTTGATGGCCCGAAATCCGATGTCCCTGCGGTACTGGGCGCCGTCGAAGTGAATCGCCTGCGTCGCCTCATAGGCCAGGTGCTGGGCTTCACGCACGGAGCTGGCCAGCGCCGTGACGCACAACACACGGCCGCCGGAGGTCACCACGCCGGCCTTGATGCCACCTGCGGCCGTGGCTGTTCCGGCGTGGAACACCACCACGTCTTCAGGCGCCCCGGACGGATGCACCACGGGCAGGCCGGTGATCAGGTCGCCCTTGCGGGGCTGTAGCGGGTAGCCGTGCGCGGCCGTGACCACGCCCAGCGCCACGCGGCGGTCCCATTCCAGCTCCACCTCGTCGAGCTTGCCCGAGGTGGCCGCCATCATGACATCGAACAGGTCGGACTTGAGCCGCATCATGATGGGCTGGGTTTCCGGGTCGCCCATGCGGCAGTTGAACTCCAGCGTCCTGACCTTGCCGTCGGGGGAAATCATCAGGCCGGCGTACAGGAAGCCGGTAAACGGTATGCCGTCTTTTTCCATGCCCTTGATGGTGGGCAGGATGATCTCGCGCATGGCGCGGGCGTGCACGTCGGGTGTGACCACCGGCGCCGGTGAATAGGCACCCATGCCACCAGTGTTCGGCCCCTGGTCGTCGTCCAGCAGGCGCTTGTGGTCCTGGCTGGTGGCCATGGCGGCGACATTTTTGCCGTCGCACATCACGATGAAACTGGCTTCCTCGCCCTGCAAAAATTCCTCGATCACGACACGCGCGCCGCCGGCGTTGTGCGTGACGCCCAGCGGGTTGAAGCTGGGGTCGGGCGCGAGCATGAACTCGATGGCCTCATGCGCTTCGTGCAGGTTCATGGCCACGACCACGCCCTTGCCGGCGGCCAGGCCATCGGCCTTGACCACAATGGGCGCACCTTTTTCATCCACATAGGCGTGCGCCGCCGTGGCGTCGGTGAAGGTGTCGTACTCGGCCGTCGGGATGCCGTGGCGCTTCATGAAGGCCTTGGAAAAGGCCTTGGAGCTTTCCAGCTGCGCGGCGGCTTGGGTCGGGCCGAACACCCGCAGGCCGTGGGCACGGAACTCGTCGACGATGCCGGCCGCCAACGGCTGCTCCGGGCCGACCACCGTCAATGCTATCTTTTCTGTAGCTGCCCACGACCGCAGCGCCTGCACATCCGTGATCTTGATGTTCTCAAGGCGAGGGTCCAGCGCGGTGCCCCCGTTGCCGGGCGCGACATACACCGCCTGCACCTTGGGGGACTGCGCCAGCTTCCAGGCCAGCGCATGTTCACGGCCACCGCCGCCGACTACCAGGACTTTCATGCGGAAACTTTCATGGTTGGGGGGTTATTCTGAAATGGCGGCGTTGTGGAAGACGTCCTGCGTGTCGTCCAGGTCTTCCAGCACGTCCAGCAACCTCTGCATCTTCTGGCCCTCGGCCCCGGTGAGCTCGATGGTGTTGTCGGCGCGCATGGTCACTTCGGCCACTTCCGGCACCAGGCCGGCCGCTTCGAGCGCGTTCTTGACGGCTTCAAACGCCGTGTAAGGCGTCAGCACCTCAATGGCCCCGTCTTCGTCGGTGATCACGTCGTCGGCGCCGGACTCCAGCGCTACTTCCATGATCCTGTCTTCGTCGCTGCCCGGGGCGAAAATCAGCTGCCCGCAATGCTTGAACTGGAAGGCCACCGAGCCCTCGGTGCCCATGTTGCCGCCATGCTTGGAAAACGCGTGACGCACCTCGGCCACGGTGCGCACCTTGTTGTCGGTCATGCAATCCACGATGATGGCCGCGCCGCCAATGCCGTAACCCTCATAACGGACTTCTTCGTAATGCACGCCTTCCAGGCTGCCGGTCGCCTTGGCAATGCCGTACTTGACGTTTTCGTTGGGCATGTTGGCCGCCTTGGCCTTTTCCACGGCCAGCCGCAGGCGTGGGTTGGTGCTCAAATCGCCGCCGCCCATTCGCGCCGCCACCATGATTTCGCGCATGACACGCGTCCAGACACGTTGGCGCTTCTCGTCCTGGCGACCCTTGCGGTGCTGAATATTCGCCCATTTACTGTGACCAGCCACGGAAATCCTTTGGAATTGATTTAATCTACAAACCGTATTTTACTTTTAGGGAGCTTTGCACAGCCCCGCGCAAGTTCGTACAGCCCGGATCGGGATGAGCTGCAAGGCGCGTTTTGCAGCCAATAGCATGACTATTGGCAAGAAAGGCAACGCCGCAGATCGCCCGAGCCCGGGCTGTCACGAACCGCGAGGGGTTGTGCAGAGCTTCCACCTACCCAGAGGACAACCCATGGCCGAGCCCTTTCTGATTGCCCGGAACGCTTCCACCCAATGTGAGCTGCTGCCGGCGCTGGCCAACCGCCACGGCCTGATCACCGGCGCGACCGGCACCGGCAAGACGGTGACGCTGCAGGCGCTGGCCGAAAACTTCTCGAAAATCGGCGTGCCGGTGTTCATGGCCGACGTCAAGGGCGACCTGGCCGGCATCAGCCAGGCCGGCAACATGGGTGAAAAAATGGCGGCTGTGCTCAAGGAGCGCGGCATTGACAAACCGACGCCCCTGGCCTGCCCCACCGCGCTGTGGGATGTGTTCGGCGAACAGGGCCACCCGGTGCGCGCCACCGTGTCCGACATGGGGCCGCTGCTGCTGGGCCGCATGCTGGGCCTGAATGAGACGCAGGCCGGTGTGATCAACCTGGTTTTCAAGATCGCTGACGACAGCGGCATGCTGCTGCTGGACCTGAAAGACCTGCGCGCCATGCTGCAGCATGTGGGCGACAACGCCAGCACCTTCACCACCGAATACGGCAACATCAGCGCCGCCAGCGTGGGGGCCATCCAGCGCGGCCTGATGCAGATCGAGACCCAGGGCGGCGACAAGTTCTTCGGCGAGCCCATGCTCAACATCAGCGACTTCATGCAGACGGTGGACGGCAAGGGGGTGGTCAACATCCTGGCCGCCGACAAACTGATGAACTCGCCGCGCCTGTACGCGACCTTTCTGCTCTGGATGCTGTCCGAGCTGTTCGAGTTGCTGCCTGAAATCGGCGACCCCGACAAACCCAAGCTGGTGTTTTTCTTTGACGAGGCGCACCTGCTGTTCGACGAAGCGCCCAAGGCGCTGATCGAACGCATCGAGCTGGTGGTGCGGCTGGTGCGCTCCAAGGGCGTGGGCGTCTATTTCGTGACCCAGAACCCGCTGGACATTCCCGATTCGGTGCTGGCGCAGCTCGGCAACCGCGTGCAGCACGCGCTGCGCGCCTACACCCCGCGCGACCAGAAAGCCGTCAAGGCCACGGCGCAGACCATGCGGCAAAAGCCTGGCCTGGACATTGAAACCGCCATCACCGAGCTGGCGGTGGGCGAGGCCCTGGTGAGTTTTCTCGACAGCAAGGGCCGCCCCAGCGTGACCGAACGCGCCTACGTGCTGCCGCCGGGCAGTCAGATTGGCCCGATCACGCCGCAGCAGCGCCAGACCCTGATGCAGAGCTCGCTGGTGGCTGGTGTGTATGAAAAAGCCGTGGACCGTGAATCAGCGTATGAAATGCTCAAGGCCCGCGTCGCGGCGACACAGGCCGAAACCGCCAAGGTGGCGGAAGCTTCCGGTGGTTTCATGGGCGGACTCAGCGATGTGCTGTTCGGCTCCAAAGGTCCGCGCGGCGGCGCGCGCGACGGGCTGGTGCAGCAGGTGCTCAAGTCCGAAGCCCGCAACCTGGCGCGCCAGGTGCTGCGCGGCGCGCTGGGCGGCATCCTGGGCGGCAAGAAACGCTAAACCTTTACCTTCAACCATCTGACCACAGAAAAGCAAACGGATATCTATGAGCAAAGTCCATCTGATCGACCACCCGCTGGTGCAGCACAAGCTGACCCTGATGCGCCGCAAGGACGCTTCCACCAACACCTTTCGCACGCTGCTCAACGAGCTCAGCAGCCTGATGGCCTATGAAGTCACACGCGACATGCCGCTGCAGGACATCGAGGTGGAAACGCCGCTGGAGACCATGACCGGCAAGACCATCGACGGCAAGAAGCTCGTGTTTGTGTCCATCCTGCGCGCCGGCAACGGCATCCTGGAGGGCATGCTCAATGTGGTGCCGGGCGCCCGCGTCGGCCACGTCGGGCTGTACCGCGACCCGGCAACCCTGGAGCCGGTGGAGTACTACTTCAAGATGCCGCAGGAAATGGAAGAACGCGACATCGTGATCGTCGACCCCATGCTGGCCACCGGCAACTCGGCGATTGCCGCCGTGACCCGGCTCAAGAAACTCAAACCCCGATCCATCAAGTTCGTCTGCCTGCTGACCTGCCCCGAAGGGCTTGCCGCCCTGCAGAAGGCCCACCCCGACGTGGACATCTACACCGCCGCCATTGACAGGCAGCTCGACGAACACGGTTACATCCTGCCCGGCCTGGGTGATGCAGGTGACCGCATTTTTGGAACCAAATAGGCCGCCAGCCCAATCAGGACGGGCGCAAGCAGCTGCAGGTTTGATAGCAGATTCGAGTTTCACGAAGCTGCCGGGTCCGCCTCTGGGCTTCCACCCTGGGGGTGGGTGTACCCACGGAACAGGCCAGCTGTGGATGAAGCCATACCGCAAGGAAGAACGTTGATGCGCAGCCGCCCACCGGACACAACCGACCCGGTTTTCCTTGATGAAAAGACCGCGCGCAAACAGGCGGAACGGCAGGTCTTGCTGGACGCCCTGAGCGGCGGACTGCAGGCCGAAGCCATTGAATGGGCGGCCGGTAGCGCCATCGCACCCATGCTGCTGGCCAGCCCGCGCATCCAGCTGCGCCCGTGGAAAGAGGCCGACCGCGAGCCGTTTGCTGCCATGACGGCCGACCCCGAAGTCATGCGGCACTTTCCGGCAACGCTTAGCCGCGAAGAAAGCGACGCCTGGGTAGACCGGGCCATGCAGAAGCTCAACCAGCGCGGCTGGGGGTTCTGGGCCATGGACTACCTGGCTGAAGGCGCACCGGCGCCAAGCTTCGCTGGCTTCACCGGCCTCAACATTCCCGACCCGGAACTGCCCTTCGGCCCCTGCGTGGAAGTGGGCTGGCGACTCGCGCCGCGGTTTTGGGGCCTGGGCCTGGCCACCGAAGCTGCGCGCCTGGCGTTGCGGGCCGGCTTCGAGTCAGTGGGCCTGGAAGAGATCGTCGCGGTGACCACCCTGCGCAACACCCGCTCGCAAGCTGTCATGCAGCGTCTGGGCATGCAGGAAAGCGTGGCCGACGAATTCGACCACCACGCCTTTTCCGCTGACAGCCCCGAAAGGCGCTGCTGCGTGTACCGCCTGTCCCGCACGTGCTGGTCCCTGTAAGGCACCTTGATTCTCCACACCGCAGAACGGCCGGGCACCCGCCAAAGCGGGTTTGTCGTATTTCTGTTTCATGGAAAAAATGGCCGCCAGCCCTTATAGGGAAAGCCCGGCAAGCTATTTAAACGATAGCACCTGACAACCGGGTCAGGCGTCTCATTCCAAGGATCCTCAGCGCAGCGAAACGGGACGGCACACCAGCCGGTACAGTCAGCCCATCTCACTCACCAACTGCCATGGACCCCACCCACCTCCACCAACTCGCCGTCGAAGCCATGCGCTCGCGCGGCCTGCTTCCCGCTTTTTCTCCGCAGGCCTTGCAGGAAGCCGAAGCGGCTCGCCACACGGGCCCGGAACGCGGCGGCGATATCCGCGACCTGCGGCAGCTGACCTGGTTCTCGATCGACAACGACGACACGCGCGACCTGGACCAGCTCAGCGTGGCCGAGCCGCTGGCTGGCGGCGCAACGCGCCTGCTGGTGGCGGTGGCTGACGTCGATTGCCTGGTGCGGCCCGGTGGCGCGGTCGATGGCCATGCGGGTGCCAACACCACCTCGGTGTACACGGCGGCAGGCATCTTTCCCATGTTGCCCGAGCTGCTCTCCACCGACCTGAGTTCATTGCACGAAGGCCGGGACCGGCTGGCCGTGGTGGTGGACATGCGGGTCGCCGCAGACGGCACGGTGTCCGAATCCAGCGTCTACCGCGCAGTGGTGCTGAACCGCGCCAAGCTGACTTACGACGGTGTGTCGGCCTGGCTGGATGGCACGGCCGCAGCGCCGCCGCAGATGGCCAGCGTACCGGGGCTGGAGGAGCAGGTGCGTTTGCACGACACGCTGGCCGGCAAGCTGCGCTTATGGCGCCAGTCGCGCGGCGCGCTCAATGTCAACACCATCGCTGCCCGGCCGGTGTTCCAGGGCGGGCAGCTGGTGGACCTGCAGCCTGACGAGAAAAACCGCGCCAAGGATTTGATCGCCGACGTGATGATTGCGACCAACGGCGCCACGGCGCGTTTTCTGGTGGACCAGGGCTTCCCCTCGATACGCCGGTTTCTGCAGGCGCCGCGCCGCTGGGACCGCATCGTTGCGCTCGCCGCAAGCCATGGCGTGGCCCTGCCCGCGCTGCCTGATGCGCTGGCGCTGGATGGCTTCCTGGGCGCGCGACGCGCGGCCGACCCTGCGGGCTTTGCTGATCTGTCGCTGGCCGTGGTGAAGATGCTGGGCTCAGGCGAGTATGTGGCGGCACCGGCGGTTGATCCGGCCGCAGCCAAAGCGGGCAGCAACGGACAAGGCCACTTCGGCCTGGCCATCAACGACTACGCCCATTCGACCGCGCCGAACCGCCGCTTTCCCGACCTGGTGACGCAGCGCCTGCTCAAGGCGGCGCTGGCCGGTGAGCCGCCGCCCTACTCCGCCGAGCAACTGACCGAGATCGCGAAACACTGCACCTTGCAGGAAGACAACGCCAGCAAGGTGGAGCGCCAGGTGCTGAAAGCCGCAGGCGCCTGGCTGCTGCAGGGGCGCACCGGCGATGTGTTCGACGCCATCGTCACTGGTGCGGCAGCCAAGGGCACGTTTGTGCGCATCAGCAGCCCGCTGCTCGAAGGCCGGGTGGTGCAGGGTTTTGAAGGGCTGGACGTGGGCGACACGGCGCGTGTCAGGCTGGTGGCGGTGAACGCGGAACGAAGTTTTATCGACTTTGAGCGGGCCTGAGCGCCTGTGCGCGGAACCGCAACCGACGCTCACCGGGCGCCAGCCTCCAGCAGCCAGGCATTAAACGCCAGCATGGCCTGTGTTACCGGCCGTGACTTCAGCCGGGTCAGCCAGTAGCGGCCATTGCTGACCTCTGCCGCAAAGGGCCGTACCAGCCTGCCCTGCTGCAGCTCCCGCGCAAACATGCGCACCGGCAGCAGGGCAATCCCCGCCCCCTGGGCAGCGGCTTCCGCCATGGTCAATGAGGAGTCGAACACAGCGCCGCGCAGCACGGGGCAGGCTGACCCCGCCGCCGCGAACCATTGCACCCACTCGTCGGCCCGGTACGAACGCAGCAGCACCTGGCCCGCCAGGTCATCCGGCGCCTGCAGCAGCGCACCCAGGGCGGGGGTACACATGGGTGAAAGCGGCGCCGCCAGCAGGGCCTGCGCTTCGGTGCCGTGCCAGGCGCCGTCACCAAACCGGATCGCGTAGTCCAGGCCTTCCCCGGCGATGTCGACCCGGTTGTTGTTGGTGAACAGGCGGAAATCCACAAAGGGGTGGCGCAGCTGAAAGTCGCGCAGCCGCGGAATCAGCCAGCCCACGGCGAAGGTGCCGACCACACCCACGGTCAGCACTTCACGGGCGCGCCCGTCGTCAAACTGGTCCAGCACCTGGCCGATGCGCTCGAACGACTGGGCCAGCACGGGCAGCAGGGCCAGCCCTTCATCGGTCAGGGCCAGGCCACGGGGAAGCCGGCGGAACAGCGGCACCTTGAGCCTGTCTTCCAGATTTTTCACATGCTGGCTCACGGCCGCCTGCGAGACATTGAGTTCCAGGGCGGCCCGGGTAAAACTGAGATGGCGGGCAGACACCTCAAAGGCGCGCAAGGCATTCAGGGGCAGGTGCATGATGAGCGGACGGAGGCGGTAAGGCCAAGTTTTTCTTGGGTTAAAGCCAGATTATTACCGTTTGTGCAGCGGGGCCAGCCAATGGATCATCAGGTCCTTTCAACCCCAACCCCCAAGGAAAACATGCATAGACGTCAATTGATTCAAGCGGCCGGCCTGGCCGCCACCACCCTTCTCGCCAGCGGCTGCGCGCGCAGCCTTGGCGCCCCAGTCAACGCTGCGCAGGCCAGCCGTTTCGAGCAGGCCTTGCGGCAGATAGAAAGCGCCAGCGCTGGCCGCCTCGGGGCAGCGATGCTCGATACCCATTCCGGCGCCAGCTACGCTTACCGGGGAGCAGAACGTTTTCCCATGTGCAGCACCTTCAAGTTTCTGGCTGCAGCCCAGGTGCTCTCGCGGGTGGACCAGGGGCAGGAGCAACTGGACAGGCGCATCACCGTGCGTGCGTCTGACATCATTCAACACTCACCTGCCACCAAGCCCCGTGTCGGCGGCCTGCCGATGACACTGGCAGAGCTGTGCGAAGCCACCATCACCCTGAGCGACAACGCCGCTGCCAATCTGATGCTGAAGGAGATGGGCGGACCGCCGGGGCTGACAGCCTATATGCGCAGCCTGGGTGATGACATCACGCGGCTGGACCGGATAGCGCCAGAGCTGAACGAATCCACGCCTGGCGACCCGCGCGACACCACCACACCCCAGGCCATGCTGCAGAGCATGCAGAAAATTCTGCTGGGCACGGCGCTCTCGACCGCCTCGCGCGCGCAGATCACGCGCTGGCTGCTGGACAACAAAACCGGTGACCGCAAATTGCGTGCGCTGCTGCCCGCGGGCTGGCGCGTGGGCGACAAAACCGGCGGCGGCGCCTACGGCAGCAACAACGACATCGGTATTTTCTGGCCACCGGGCCGGGCACCCATTCTGGTGACGGCCTACCTGACCCAGACCCAAGCAGAGCCGCCGATACGTGACCGCGCGATTGTGCAGGTGGGTCAGCTGGTGGCGACGCTGGTGAGCTCTTCGGGCTGAATGTAACGCCCTGTGAAAGCTCTTGCAGCAAAGGCAAACAGCGCCATCTGCATGGAAGCAGCCCGCCGGGGCTGCGTCCACCCAAGGAGATTTCATGTTCAAACGCCTGACCCTGCTGTGGGTGCTGCTGCGCGGCGATGCACGTCAGCTATGGTTTGCGTTACGCCACCCGCAGGCGCCCGCCTGGCTCAAATGGGGCACGGCGGCGATTGCGCTGTATCTGTTCTCCCCCATTGACCTCATCCCGGACATGCTGCCTTTTCTTGGCATTGCGGACGACCTGGTGCTGGTGCCGCTGGCGATCCACTGGCTGCTCAAACGTCTGCCGCCCGAGCTGGCCAGCCCCGCACCCAAAGACCGCGCCGCCTGAGCGTCGCCATGCCCGCCGGCCCTTCCCCACTGCGCATCGCCCTCCCTTCAGGCAGCAGCACCTCCGGCCTGCTGCAGGCCCCCGACAAGGCCCAGGCCTGTTATGTCTTCGCGCACGGCGCCGGCGCGGGCATGAACCACATCTTCATGGCAGCGATCGCGCAAGGGTTGGCAGAGCGCGGCATCGCCACCCTGCGTTTCAACTTTCCCTTCATGGAGCAAGGCTCAAAACGCCCGGACTCACCGGCCATTGCCCATGCGGGCATCCGGGCAGCCGTCGCGCAGGCGTCCAGACAGTTGCCCGGGCTGCCATTGTTTGCCGGCGGCAAATCTTTTGGCGGGCGCATGGCCACGCAGGCGCAGGCGGCAGAGCCCCTGCCTGGCGTGCGGGGCATCGTGCTGATGGGATTTCCGCTGCACCCGGCCGGCAAGCCGTCGACCGAGCGCGCCGCGCACCTGTCAGACATCAGCACGCCAATGCTGTTTCTGCAGGGAACGCGCGATGGCCTGGCCGATCTCGACTTGATTCACGGCACCACTGCCAGGCTTGGAAAACGCGCCACCCTGCACATCGTCGAAGGTGCCGACCACGCGTTTCATGTGCTGATGCGCTCGGGCCGCAACGATGCCCAGGTGCATGGCGAACTCTTGGACACCATGGCCAGCTGGATGAAAGCCCGCTAGCTTCTCCTCGTCACCCCTCAGGACGGCCGGATGTGCGTGGCGAAATGGTCGTACACCGCAGCAATCCGCCGCAGGTGCCGGGACTCCGGATGCGCCAGCAGCCACAAGTCGGAAACGCAGCCCTGCAGCGGTTCGCTGATCTGCACAAGCTGCGGTTCCAGCGGCAGCATGAAAACAGGGATTGCACCGACCCCCAGGCCCGAGCGGATGGCATCGACCACGCTGGTAATGCTGTCCATCAGGTGGCGCGGCGCAACTTTGGGCAGGGCCTTGCGGCGCCATACCACCGAGGGATGCTGCGGCATGGCCTGGTCGGGGGCGATCCAGTCCTGCTGCCCCAACGGCCGTTTTCGCAGGGCGGGCGGCAGGGCCTTGCCCGCGCAGACGGCAAAGTTCATGTGGCCCAGCAGGCGCCCGATCAGGTGGTCGGGTGGTTTGCCGGTGGTCGCGCGCAGCGCCAGATCGGCGTCGCGCCGCGACAGGCTCATGAGTTCGTTGGTAGTGTGCAGTTCCAGTTGCAGCAGCGGGTGGCGGGCGGCCAGCGCGGGCAGGCAGGGCAGCACCAGACCGCGCAGCACCGCGTCCACCGTGGTCACGCGCACCCGGCCCGACACGTCGTCGCCGCCGCGCAGGGTGGCCGCGCGCGCCGCTTCCAGCTCCGCCTCAATGCGCTCGGCATGCAGGGCGATGGCGTGCATGGCGTCTGTTGGCAGGTAGCCCTGGCGCGAACGTTCAAACAGGCGCTGGCTCAGGCCTTTTTCGATCCGTTGGACCGCCCGGAACACGGTGGAGGCGTCCGCGCCCAGCCGCGTTCCCGCCTGTGCCAGCGTGCCGCCACGCACCAGGGCGAGTAGCAGCTCCAGGTCGGAGGCGGTGAGTTTGTATTGCAGTTTTGCAATCATGAATTTCTTTCTTGCGTATTTTCTTTGCGCTCCCGCAATCATAAAGTCACGCCACCTCATTTGATTGAAAGGACTTTCATGAAGCTTTACTACACCCCCGGGGCCTGTTCGCAGGCTGTGCATATAGCCTGCCGGGAAGCCGGACTGGCGCCGCAACTCATCCGCGTGGACCTGGCCGGGCGGTGCACCGGGAGCGGCGAGGACTTCGACCAGATCAACCCGCGCGGCTATGTGCCTGTGCTCGAACTCGACGATGGCAGCCGCCACACCGAGGCTGCCGCCCTGCTGCAGTGGGTGGGCGAGAACCACCACCTGCTGCCGGCCCACGGCTCGCCGGCCCGCCTGGAAGCACTGGAATGGCTGGCCTTTATCGCCACCGAGCTGCACAAGGGCTTCGGCCCGCTCTTCAACCCGGCGATCGACGCGACAACGCGCGAAGCGGTCGTCGTGAAGCTCTTGCGGCGCTTCGGCACCGTTGAGCGCCACCTGGCCCAACGGGACTGGCTGGCCGGCCATGGCTTTTCGGTGGTTGACGCCTACGCCTTCACCATTCTGGGCTGGGGCCAGTTCTTCAGGATGGATCTGTCACCGTTCCCGCGCGTGCAGGCCTACCTGCAACGCATCGCCCAGCGGCCTGCGGTGCAGGCTGCGCTGAAGGCAGAAGGCCTGGTGCTTGCATGAGCGCGCAGGCTCCCCCCCTGACACTGGTCAGCCACGCGCTGTGCCCTTATGTGCAGCGCGCAGCCATCGTGCTGCTGGAAAAAGGCGTGCCCTTTGCGCGGCGCGACGTGAACCTGGCGGCCAAACCCGCCTGGTTTCTCGCCGTGTCGCCGCTCGGCAAGACGCCGGTGCTGCTCACGGACAACACGGCGGTGTTTGAGTCCGCCGTGATCTGTGAATACCTGGAAGAAACCAACGGCCCGCCGCTGCACCCGAGCCAGCCGCTGGACCGCGCGCGGCATCGCGCGTGGATGGAATTCGGCTCGGCAATGCTGGCCACCGTGGGGGGCTTCTACACGGCGCCCGATGCGGCCTCGCTGCAGGCGCGGCGGACCGAGCTGCAGCAGCGTTTCACACAACTGGAAGCCGAACTCAGTGCAGACGGGCCGTATTTTTCGGGCACAGGCTTCAGCATGGTGGATGCGGTGTTTGCGCCGGTGTTTCGCTACCTCGACGCCTTCGAGGTCTGCGGTGAAGCCGGCTGGCTGGAAAACTTGCCGCGCATGCAGCGCTGGCGCATCGCCCTGGCGGCGCGGCCTTCTGTCCAACAGGCGGTGGCGGCCGACTATCCGCAGCGTTTGCTGGCCTTCCTGCGCACTCGCGGCAGCGAGCTGGCGCGGCGCATCGCCCCCGCCCGGGTGTAGCCATGTGACGGACAGGTTCGCAGGGGGAAGGTCCGCACCTGCGGGCGCGGGCCTGATTTTAGGGCCGCCCCTTTATCCATCTAAACTGGGCAGCACTTTTCACTTTCAGGTCCACCATGCCCCATCTCTCCCCCGTCCCCCTCGCCGACATCAAGGAAGACGACATCCGCGAGCGCTTCGAGCATTACAAGAAGACCCGCGGTTTCACGCCCAACAGCATCATGACCATGGTGCGGCGGCCCAACATCGTGCGGGCCTTCATGGCGCTGAACCAGGCGGTGTTGTACGAAGGCACGGTCCCGGAAGAAACCAAGATGCTGGTGAGCCTGGCCAGCAGTTATGCCGCCGGTTGCCTGTACTGCCAGTCGCACATGACCAACCTGGCCAGCATCTACAAGGCGTCGGACGCCAAGATCGCAGCGCTGTGGGATTTCGAGAACAGCGCGCTGTTCAGCCCCGCCGAACGCGCCGCCATCAGCCTGGCGCTCAAGGCCGGTGCGGTCCCCAACGAAGCGTCGAGCGCCGACTTTGACGAACTCAAGAAACACTACAACGACGAACAGATCGTCGAGATCGTGGCAGCCATCGCGCTGTTCGGTTACCTCAACCGCTGGAACGACACCATGGCGACGGCGCTGGAGCCGCTGGCCGTGGAAGTGGCCGAGCGCGCGATTGGTAGCGTGGGCTGGGAAGCCGGCAAGCACCGCTGATTCACGCAGCCCGCCGCGCGTAGGTGGCCGGCCTCAGAACACCAGCCGCGCCGCGCCTCCGCAGCCACACCGATGTAGCCAAAGGCCTGGCTGCTGAGGCGCTGCGTGCCATAAAACCCGATTTGTACAAACCCTCTTCCGGCCTGCGGCGCCTGGATGGCAACGGGCATACCCGCCAGCTTTCTCTCCATCAACTTCACCAGCCCCCACAACACCCGGTTCGCCGGCGTTGCCACGCCCAGGGCTCCGCCGCGCCCGACGATCAGCCCGTTGAAGCAGGCGGCCCATCCGTGAGTGGTTGGTGCGGGGGCCTGCTGTGGCGCGGCAACGCCGGACGCTTTTCAATGAAAATTTCATGGCGCTGACATGTTGCTCCCAAACAGTACGGGCTTCTGCACCTTACTTCTGGAGAAACATCATGGATCGCCGCACATTCCTGAATTCAAGCGCCGTCTTGGGAACCTCGACCCTTGCGCTGCCCGGCCTTGCCCTGGCGCAGACCGCCCCCGCCGTCATCACGCGAGACGCCATGCGACCCCAGATGGCTCATGGCATTCAAAGTGGTGATCCGAAGTCTGACGGCGCCATTGTCTGGACTCGCAGCGACCGGCCTTCGCGCCTTTGGCTGGAGTGGGCCACAACCGCCAGTTTTGCAAACGCCACGCGGGTGCGCGGCCCCTACCTGATGGGCGACACCGACTTCACCGGCCGTGTGGACCTGGCCGGCCTGCCAGCCGGCCAGGAGATTTTTTACCGGGTGGTGCTGCAGGACCTGCATAACGAGCGTGTGTTGTCTGAACCCGTGGCCGGCCACCTGCGCCTGCCCGCCAGCACCGGGGCCAAGGCTGCGCGCGACGTGCGTTTCACCTGGAGTGGCGATACAGCGGGGCAAGGCTGGGGCATCAACGAGGCCTGGGGTGGCATGAAAATCTACGAGCAGATGCGAAAGGTCAACCCTGACTTTTTCCTGCATTGCGGTGACACGATTTACGCCGATGGTCCGATCCAGGCCCAGGTCAAGCTCGCTGACGGCTCCCTCTGGAACAACGTCGTCACCGAAGAGGTCAGCAAGGTGGCAGAAACACTCGACGAATACCGCGGCCGCTATCGCTACAACCTGATGGACGCCAATGTGCGCCGCATGGCGGCGGAAGTGCCGCAGATCTGGCAATGGGATGACCACGAGGTGTTCAACAACTGGTCAGACTCCAAGGACCTCGGTGCCGACAAGCGTTACACCGAAAAGAACGTGCCCTTGATGGTGGCGCGCGCCACCAAGGCCTTTCATGAATTTGCGCCCCTGCGCCGCACCGCCGACGTGGAAAGCGAGCGTGTCTACCGCCATCTGCCGCAGGGCCCGCTGCTGGACATGTTTGTGGTCGACATGCGCAGCTACCGTGGCCCGAACACCCACAACCTGCAGACCGGCGAGACCGACGAAAGCGCCTTCATGGGCCGCCCGCAGATCGCCTGGCTGCTCGACGGCCTGAAGCGTTCCAAATCGGTCTGGAAAGTGATTGCGGCCGACATGCCCATCAGCCTGCAGGTGGGCGACGGCAAGGACGCCGACGGGCGCGAGCGCTGGGAAGCCAGTGCCAACGGCGACGACGGCGCACCCCTGGGCCGCGAAATTGAAATTGCCCGCCTGCTGCGCGAGATCAAGCGCGCCGGCATCAGGAACGTGGTGTGGCTGACCGCCGATGTGCACTACACCGCTGCGCATTATTTTGATCCGGCCAAAGCCAGCTTCAGTGACTTCGCGCCATTCTGGGAGTTTGTATCGGGTCCGCTCAACGCCGGTGGTTTCGGTCCCAACAAGACCGACGCCACCTTCGGCATGCAGGTGATGTACCAGAAAGCCCCGAACGAGGTGAATGCGCCGCCCACCAACGGCATGCAGTTTTTCGGCCAGGTGGACATCGATGCCAAAACCCGGGCCATGACAGTCACCTTGAAAGACCTGGCCGGCGCGTCGCTTTACACCAAGACACTGGCACCGCAGCGAAGCTGACCTGCGCCAACGGCAGGCCGGGACGCCCCCGGTCTGCCCGCGCTACGCGTGTTCCGGCGTCAATGCCGTGCGCAGTTGCTCCATGGCCGCCACGCAATCGAGGACCACTACCTGAAGATGGGCGGCGGCATCGTCGGCTTGCAGCGACGGAGATGACGCGAGGTGCTCGCCCACGGTTTTTCTGAGCCGCGACTGGACCGCCTGGAACAGGATGTCCCAGTCCCCGAACGGAATCTGCAAACGGCATGCCGACCCCTGTGCAGCGGAATCGGCTTCTTCTGGCAAGCCGGTGTTGTCCTGCGCCTGCAATTGCGCCGCTGGAGCGAGTGTGACCGGCAAGGGATGAGGCGCCGTGAACAGGAGATCGAGGTTGACGAAACCGAGCGCCTTGAGAGCTTTGTGCGCAAGATTTCGCATCTGTCTGGTGGGCAAAGAGGCTGTTCGCTTCATGCGGGAACCTGCGGAATTGGCTGCATAACGCTGCAGCGACGGTAAGGCGCTAATGCGACCGAGGCTCGGTACGCCACTGCCTTGGGTCGTTTATAGAAGTTTCAAAGACGACGGTCGGTCCGGTACCGGACTTAGCCGAAAAAAATGAATAAATATGTAGGACGTCACGCCGTCTGGATGCGCAGGACGGGAAGCAGTTGACGGCATCACACGGCCGGCTTTGCGCCTAGCTGGCCATCTCCATCGGCAGCAAGCGGTCGTATTCGTCCTTGACGACCTGGTAACACTCGCAGGAACGCTGCTCCAGTCCCTTTCGGTCCAGCACCTTGATGCGGCCGCGGGCGTAGCTGATCAGCCCGGCCTCCTGCACCTTGAGCGCCGCTTCCGTGACGCCGACCCGGCGCACGCCCAGCATGTTGGCAATCAACTCCTGGGTCATCACAAGTTCGTTGCCAGGCAAGCGGTCCAGGCTTAGCAGCAGCCACCGGCACAGCTGTTCGTCCAGGGAGTGGTGGCGGTTGCAGACGGCCGTTTGCGACATCTGCGTGATCAGCGCCTGGGTATAACGCAGCAGTAGATTCGTCACCGGCCCGGCCTTGTCAAACTCGTCCTTCATGAACTTTGCTTTCAGGCGATAGCCCTTGCCGCCGCTTTGCACCACGGCCCGGCTTGGCGTGGTGTTTCCTCCCATGAAGAGCGCGATGCCGACAATGCCCTCATTGCCGACCACCGCAATCTCGGCCGAGTCGCCATTTTTCATGACGTACAGCAGCGACACGATGGACGAGGTCGGAAAATAGACGTAGTGCTCGACTTTTCCGGATTCATAAAGCACCTCGCCGAGCGGCATCTCGAACAGCTCCAGATGCGGCAACCAGGCCTTGAGCTGCGCGTCGGGCAAAGCGGCGAGCAGACGATTGAGTTTTATTTCGCTCGAACTGGCCACCACCGCCTTCGCATGTGCGTTTGGCGAGGAAGAAGTCCGGAGCGGCTTTGTTTGGGGTGAAGGCATAAACAATACAGAACCATGTGATGAGCCTGTCTTCTCAGCTTGCCGAGATGGCAGCTGGACGGCCTCAGCTTTCAGCATACGGTGGTGACACCCGCTGGTCTGTGCGATGGCGAACGGCCGGGAGTCGGCTCTTTCTGTAGGCGAATCGCCCGCCAACAGACACGCGCTGACTAGTACTGCAGCCCGGAAGTAGCGAAACAAAATGAAAGTGATGGATTCGTGCCCAGGGCAAGGCGCAAGCCGCAGCGAAGGCTGTACGCCTTCGCAAGGATTGCAACGCTGCCATGGGTGCGAAGGCGCGCTTTCATGTTTCGATATTTTTGGGTTGCAGTACTAGGGCTGTTTGCGCTCAATCAACTTCACCAGCGACCACAACACGCGGTTCGCCGGTGTCGCCACGCCCAGCGCCGCGCCGCGCTTGACGATCAGCCCGTTGAGGTAGTCAATCTCGGTGGGCTTGCCGCGTGCCAGGTCCTGCGCGGTCGATGAAAACTGGCTCGGCATGCTGGCGGCGAGCTTGTCCACCGCCGCATGCACGTCGCCCGCCACCTGCACGCCTTCGGCCCGGGCCACAGCCAGGCATTCGGCCACCACGTCGCGCATCAGGTCCGGCACGCCTTCGCCGGCCACCGTCTGGCCATAAGGCAGCTGGGTGATGGCCGAGACGGCGTTGTAGGCGCAGTTGAGGATCAGCTTGGCCCACAAGGCGCCGCGCACGTTGTCGGAGATTTCAGTGGGCACGCCGGCGGCGATCAGGGCCTGCGCCACGGCCGCGCTGACGCCGGAGGGTTCGATCACCAGCTCGCCGCGGCCATGGTGTTTGACGTGGCCGGGGCCAGCCATTTCGGTCGCGACGTAAACCACGGCGGCTGCCACGGCATGTTGCGGCAGCACGGCGCGCAGCCTGTCCGCGTTGTCCACGCCGTTTTGCAGGCACAGCACCAGCGCGTCCGGCGCCAGGTGCGGCCGTATCAGTGCGCCGGTGGCTTCGGTGTCGGTGGACTTGACGCAAAACAGCACCAGCGGCGCGCCCCGCACCGCACCGGGATCGCTGCTGGCGCTCAGCCGCACCTGTTCGTCAAAACTCCGGGTTTGCATGTGCAGGCCGTCGCGCGTGATGGCTTGCACGTGTTGCGGCCGGGCGATCAGGGTCACCTCATGGCCGGCGCGCGCCAGCATGCCGCCGTAGTAGCAGCCGACGGCGCCTGCGCCCATGACGGCGACCTTGAACATGCGGTGGGAAGGGTGGGGGTTTGTCATGGGTGATGTTCGGAAGGGGCGTTTCTGGCCTGATCGGCAGGTGAAGAAAAGGCAGAAAAGGCAAAAAAGGCAAACCTGGGGGAGGAAGGAATGGCCATTCTAGAAAACCTTCAGCAATGGTGCCGGCAGAGCCGTGACCCTGTCCCTTCTCCCTGCCGGCACGCTGCCGGCAGGTTATCCTGCCGGCATGTGTATCGACTTTTCAAAGCGGCGGGCAGACAAGCCGCAGCGTGCGGGGCAATGACGGCGTGGCAGATTGCGCTTTTCCTGCTGTGTGTGGCCCTGGCGACCTGCGCCCAGAACCTCAGCGGTTTCGCGTTCGCGCTGATCCTGCTGGGCCTGGCCGGCCTGCTGGAGCTCGCCCCGCTGGCGGACCTGGCCAACGTGGCCACCGTGCTGGCGCTGGCCAACGCCCTGGTGGCCCTGCGCCGCTCGGGCCGCACGCTGGACGTGCCCGCCTTGCGCGACACCACGCTGGGCAGTGCCGTGGGTATTCTGGCGGGGGTGCTGCTGGTCGGCTGGCTCAGCAGCAACGTCACGCTGGTTTTGCGTGTGCTGCTGGGCCTGACGGTGGTGGCTTGCGCCATCGTGGTGCTGCTGCAGGCCACAGCCCTGCGCGAACGCTCGACCGCCGCGTCGTTTCGCACCTGGGGCATGGTGTCGGGCCTGCTGACCGGTCTTTTTTCCACCGGTGGGCCGCCGCTGGTCTACCACCTGTACCGCCAGCCGATGCCGCTGCGAACGGTGCGCGACACCCTGGTGGCGACACTGGCGGCCAGTTCGCTGATGCGGCTGGTCATGGTCCTGGGCACCGGGCAGTTCAGTGCCAACGCGCTCAAGCTGTGCCTGCTTGCCGCGCCGCTGGTGTTCGCGCTAAGCTGGTGGCTGGAACGGCACCCGCCCGGCTGGTCGCGGCCCACGGTGCTCAAACTGGTCTGTGCGCTGCTGCTGCTCACGGGTGTCGGCCTGCTGGTTCCGGCGCTGCTGCAGATCGCCAGAACCGGCCTGTGAACCTTTGTTGGACGCCTGAACCCATGAACTACTGGCTGATGAAATCCGAACCCGAAGAGTGTTCGGTCGACAACGCGCTGGCCTCGAAAAACGCCACCGTTCCCTGGGTGGGCGTGCGCAACTACCAGGCACGCAACTTCATGCGCGACGCCATGCGGGTGGGCGACGGCGTCTTGTTCTACCACTCCAGCTGCGCTGAGCCGGGCATCGTCGGCATCGCACGCGTGGCCTCCACGGCCTACCCCGATCCGACGCAGTTCGACCCGGACTCGCCCTATTTCGACGCCAAATCCAGACCCGACGAACCGCGCTGGCTGCTGGTGGACGTGCAGGTGCTCCGGAAAATTTCCACCCTCCCCCTGCCCGCGCTGCGCGCCCGGCCCGAGCTCGCCGAACTGCTGGTGCTCAAAAAGGGCAACCGCCTGTCCATCACGCCGGTGGAGCCGCGCCACTGGCAGGCCATCACGGGAAGCAGCGCGGTCGTCCAGCCCGACAAGGCGGGGTCATGAAAATAGCCGGACTGCTTCTGGGTGCGTTGCTGCTTGTCGCGGCCTTGCTGCTGCTGGCAGCGGGGCAACTGGGTTTTCTTGCGGGGCAGCCACCGAAGGATCTGGGCGTGCGGGATGGCCGCCTCAAACCGCCGTCCCCGACACCGAACAGCGTTTCCAGCCAGGCCGGCAGCCATGCCGACCACCCGCAGCGCAGTGGCGCCGACATCGCCCCCCTGCATTACACCGGTGATGCCAAGGCCGCTTTGGGCCGCCTGGCCACCTTGCTGGAATCCACGCCCGGCTGCGTGTTGGTGACGCGGGAGCCGGCTTATCTGTACGCGCAGTGCCACACCCGGTGGCTGAAGTTCACAGACGATGTGGAGTTCGCACTGGACGAGGCGGCCCATGTGATTCAGGTGCGCTCGGCCAGCCGGCTGGGGCGCAAGGACTTTGGCGTGAACCGTGCGCGCGTGGAGGCCCTGCGCGCACGCTTCGAAAAAACCTGACGCTCCTGCAAAGCTATAAAAACAATAGCTGCTTGCGCCCGCGCCTATTGGGCTGGAGGCATATTTCGCATGCAATCGGAACTCAGCCCACTGCCGGCCGGCGATGGTGCGCAAAAAAGGTCCACATCATCAGCGTGGCGTCCGGGCCTTCCGGCGCGCTGAAATCCACACTGGCGTCGCCGCCGCTCCAGGCGTGGCCGAGATGTTCAATCTCGCAGCTCACCAGTTGCGGCTTTCTGCCGGCGTAATACGTGGCGCTTTCATAGGCGTGGCGCGGATGGCGCCCGGCGGAACGAGGCGGGTAGCGGCGCACGACCGGTTCGGGACGGGTGATGGCTGCGGCGTTGAAGACCCTGAACTGTTCGGTCAGCTGCGTCATGTTGATGCGCCGCACCACAGCATCACGCGCGCCGTGAATGAGGATCGCCGGCATGCCCGCAAACGCCGGCTGGGCCGCCGTGAAAGACAGCGCCGCCTCGCTGTGGGCCGCGCCGGCGCCGTGCTGCATCGCCCGGTAGGCGCTCATGGGGGAGTCGGTGGTGCCGAACACCGGCGCCGAGTGCAGGCCCACAGCGGCCACCCGGTCGGGGTGGCGCAGCGCCAGGATGTTGGCCAGGCCGGCGCCGGCGGACAGACCCGCCACATAGGTGCGCGTCGGGTCCAGCCCGTGCCGGGTCTGCACATGGCCCATCATTTCCGCGATCAGCCTGACGTCGCCCTGCCCGTCCTGGGTGGCGCGTTGGTACCAGTGCCAGCAGCGGTGCGTATCGGCCGCGGCCGACTGATGCGGGTAAAGCACGGCAAAACCCTTGCGTTCGGCCAGCTGGTTCATGCGTGTGGAGAGGGCAAAGTCGGTGGCGGTTTGCTGGCAGCCGTGCAGCATGACCACCAGCGGCCGCGGCACCGGGCTGGCCGTGGCCGGCAGGTAAAGCCAGTACGCCATGCGCCGCGCCGGCGCAAGCTGGCCGGCGGCCGGCACGGAAAAATACGCCTTTTGCCAGTTTCCGGGCAAGCCGGACACGGCGCGTGCCGGCGGCGCGGCGGGCTTGCGCAGGGCTTTCGCCGCCTTGGGCTTGGCCAGCTTGACAGGTTTGGCGCGGCGCGCCGGGCTGGCGGCAACCTGGGGCACCAGGCTGAGAAACAGCTTGCGGCCCTGCGCCTGCTGGGCCTTGCCCATGCGGCGCAGGCTCTTGAGCCAGAGGCTGCTCAGGCTTTTGGCCATGGGGTGCCGCGGCGGCTTGAATGGGTTGGCATGCATCCATTTTGCTGCATTGCAGCAAATACGTCCGCGCCATCGGCTGCCGTTGGTGTGGTCGTTCACGCCGCGCGTCTGTCAGGACGCTGACGTGGCGCAAGGGGTGCAGCGCCCGCCCTTGGTACGATCAGCGGGCCCGCATTGCCTGCGGCCTTGTTTTTGCACGCTTTTTCCCCATCTCTGCCTGCCATGTCTGATTTCCTGACCGCCGCCCTCTACAAATTTGTCGATCTTCCCGACTTCGCCGACCTGCAGGCGCCGCTGCAGGCCTTTTGCGAAGCCCAGGACGTGCGCGGCACGCTGTTGCTGGCCCGGGAAGGCATCAACGGCACGATTGCCGGGCCCGAAGCCGGCGTGCGCGCCGTGCTGGCCTACCTGCATGCCGATCCGCGCCTGGCCGACCTGCCGCACAAGGAGTCCTGGGCGCAGAAAATGCCCTTTTACCGCATGAAAGTGCGCCTCAAGCGCGAAATCGTCACCCTCGGTGTGCCCGGCATCAATCCGAACCAGATGGCCGGCGAGTATGTGAAGCCGCAGGACTGGAACGCCCTGATCGCCGACCCTGACGTGGTGGTGGTGGACACCCGCAACGACTACGAGTTCGGCATAGGCAGCTTCGAGCGCGCGCTCAATCCCAAAACCCGGAGCTTTTCGGAACTGCCTGCCTGGGTGGAAGCGCAATCGGCGCCGGGCGGCGTGCTGGCGGCCAAAGACGGAAAAAAGCCCAGGGTGGCGATGTTCTGCACCGGCGGCATACGCTGCGAAAAATCCACCGCCTTCATGCGCACCCAGGGCTTTGACGAGGTCTATCACCTGGAAGGCGGCATCCTCAAGTACCTGGAGACCGTGCCGGAAACGGAGAGCCTCTGGAAAGGCGAATGTTTTGTCTTTGACGAGCGGGTGTCGGTGGTGCACGGCCTGGCCACCGGCCACTACGGCCTGTGCCGGGCCTGCCGCGACCCGATCAGCGAGGCCGACATGGCATCAAAGCTGTACGTGCCCGGCGTCAGCTGCCCGGCCTGCCACGACAAGAAAACCGAGGAACAAAAGCGCGGCTTCATCGAACGCCAGCGCCAGGTCGAGTACGCCAACCGCCGGCGCCAGCCGCACATCGGCGCCAAGCTGCCATCGTCGGGCGCCGGGGACAAAGAAGGCTCCTGATGGGCGCCCTGCCCGTTCTGTATTCGTTCCGGCGCTGCCCTTATGCGATGCGCGCGCGGCTGGCCCTCAGCGTCAGCGGCCAGAAGCATGAACTGCGCGAAGTGGTGTTGAGAAACAAACCCGCCGAGATGCTGGCCGCTTCGCCCAAGGGCACGGTGCCGGTGCTTGTCTTGCCCGATGGTGAGGTGCTCGACGAAAGCCTGGACATCATGCGCTGGGCGCTGGGCCGCCATGACCCGGCGCAGTGGCTGGCACCGCCAGGTGCTTCGTCCGCCGAGATGGCGGCCCTCATCGCGGGCAACGATGGCGATTTCAAGCGCCATCTGGACCGCTACAAGTACCCGAACCGTTATGCCGACGAATCCGGCGGTGATGCGGCCGGGCTTGCGCTACGGCACCGCAGCGAAGCGGCCAGCTGGCTGGCGCAGCTTGATGCGCGGCTGGCCCACGGCTGGCTGCTGGGCACCCGGGCCAGCCTGGCGGACATGGCGCTGCTGCCTTTTGTGCGCCAGTTCGCCCACACCGACCCCGACTGGTTTGCCGCACAGGCCTGGCCGCGCCTGTCGGGCTGGCTGGCGGCGTTCGAGGCCAGCGACCTGTATGTCGGGGTGATGGGCAAACACGCCGCGTGGCAGCCGGCGGCCTGACCCGCAAAATATGAAGAAATCGGCCGCTGGCCCTTGCGGTACAAGCGCAAGCAGCTATCAATAAAGAAGCAAAGAAACCTGCCTGGTCTGATCGCGCCAGTTCAGACCTCAGGCGCCACCGTCTCCACATACTCGTACAGCGCCCCCAGCACCTCTTGCCCGCGCTCGTCCGCCGTCTCGGACAACACATCAAGCTGCGCCAGGAAGGCATCCACATTGCGCGCGCCGCCCTCGCCTTCGAGCAGGCGCGCGGCTCGGTGCGTCTCCCAGCGTTCGGCCTCTTCGGGCGACAGCGTCGCCTCGAAATTGCGGGCGCGGTAGCGAAACACCAGCTCTTCGAGCCGGTCGTCGTCGAAGCCGGTGCGGCTGTGCGCGAGTTCGGCCGGCGGCAAGGCGCGCAGCTTGTTGAGCCGGCGCCTGTCGTCGTTGTTGATGAAGCCGCCGTACAGGTCTTCGTCCACGTCGGGCACGCCCTCTTTGGGCCGCGCAAAGACCTCGGGCCAGATGGCACTCATGTCCGGCAGGCTCGCGGCTTTTTCGGCGTTGCGCAGCGCGCCTTCGATGTCGATGCCCCATTTGGCCGCCATCTCCGGGGTCAATGTAGCCAGCTTGCGCACCACCATGGGCGACTTGTTCAGGTGTACCGACTTGATGGGCAGGCGCAGCACGCCTTCGGGCAGGTCGGCGCTTTTGCTGAACAGGCGCTGGCGCAGGGTGGCCACGTCGAGCAGCGGCAGTTCGCCGGGGTCTTGCGCCAGGTCCCAGGCCAGCAACTCGTTTTTGTTCGACGGGTGCATGGCCAGCGGCCACATGACAGCCAGGCAGCCGCGTTCGGGCGGGAACATGCCCGACACGTGCAGAAACGGCTGCGCCGTCTGCGGGCTGGTGGGCAGGCCCAGTTCGGCGGCCACGCGGTCTTTCTTGTGCAGCCCCAGGCAGAAGTCGAACAGCCTGGGCTGGGCCGTACGGATCACGCGGGCCAGCGCAATCGTGGCACGCACATCGGACAGCGCGTCGTGCGCCGTTTCGTGCAGCAGGCCGTTGGCGCGCGCCAGGTCTTCGAGCTTGAAGCTGGGGCGCAGGGCACCGGCCTCGTCCGGCCGGCGTTCATCGGGTTTCATCGGCCACTGGATGCCTTCGGGCCGCAAGGCGTAGGCCATGCGCACCACGTCGAGCAGGTCCCAGCGGCCGCAGCCGTTTTGCCACTCGCGCGCATAGGGGTCGATCAGGTTGCGCCAGAACAGGTGGCGTGTGACCTCGTCGTCGAAACGGATGGTGTTGTAGCCCACGCCGATGGTGCCCGGCTCGGCCAGCACGGCTTCGATGCGCGCGGCAAATTCGTGCTCGGGCAGGCCGTGCGCCAGGCACCGCTGCGGCGTGATGCCGGTGAGCAGGCAGGAGGACGGGTCGGGCAGGTAGTCGCGCGCCGGCTGGCAGTAAATCATCAGCGGCTCGCCGATCTCGTTGAGATCGGCGTCGGTGCGTATGCCGGCAAACTGCGCCGGCCGGTCCCGGCGCGTGTTCAGGCCGAAGGTTTCGTAGTCGTGCCAGAGAAAGGTGTGCGTCGCCATCGGTGGGGCCTGTCAGCCAGGGTTATGTATGAAAAGTGCCTCCAGCCCTTACAGAACGGGCGCGAGCAGCTATGGTTTCAGGAGCATTTTGAGCAGCCAAAGAAAAAGGCCGGCAGCGTGATGCTACCGGCCTTTTGGGCTTTTTCAGGCTCCTGGAGACCGCCACGCCATTTTCCGGCGGCTCCGGGTCGCTGCGTCAGTCGGCGGTGGCCTCTTCCGGCTCGGGCTTGGCTTTGCCTTCTTTCTTGGGCAGCGGCTGGATGTCGAGCACGACTTCGCCGTTTTCCACGCCTTTTTCGTCGGTGGTCACCTTCATGTCCACCGTCAGGCGCCCGCCGTCGACCAGGCGGCCGAACAGCAGTTCGTCGGCCAGGGCGCGGCGGATCGTGTCCTGGATCAGGCGCTGCATCGGGCGTGCGCCCATCAGCGGATCGAAGCCCTTCTTGGCCAGGTACTTGCGCAGCGTGTCGGTGAAGGTCACGTCGACCTTCTTCTCGGCCAGTTGCGTCTCGAGCTGCAGCAGGAACTTGTCAACCACGCGCAGGATGACGGTTTCGTCCAGCGCCTTGAAGCTCACCACCGCGTCGAGGCGGTTGCGGAACTCGGGCGTGAACAGGCGTTTGATGTCGGCCATCTCGTCACCCGCCTCGCGCGGGTTGGTGAAGCCGATGGTCGCCTTATTCATGGTCTCAGCGCCGGCGTTGGTCGTCATGACGATGATCACATTGCGGAAATCTGCCTTGCGCCCGTTGTTGTCCGTCAAGGTGCCGTGGTCCATGACCTGCAGCAGCACGTTGAAGATGTCCGGGTGCGCCTTTTCGATCTCGTCGAGCAGCAGCACGCAATGCGGCTTCTTGGTCACGGCTTCGGTCAGCAGGCCACCCTGGTCAAAACCGACATAACCCGGAGGCGCGCCGATCAGGCGGCTCACCGCATGGCGTTCCATGTACTCGGACATGTCGAAGCGGATCAGCTCGATGCCCATGATGTAGGCCAGCTGCTTGGCCGCTTCGGTCTTGCCGACGCCGGTGGGGCCCGAGAACAGGAAGGAGCCGATCGGCTTGTCGTCCTTGCCCAGGCCCGAACGCGCCATCTTGACCGCAGACGCGAGCACGTCGAGCGCCTTGTCCTGGCCGAACACCACGCTTTTCAGATCGCGTTCCAGCGTCTTGAGCTTGCCGCGGTCGTCGTTGGACACATTGGCGGGCGGAATACGCGCGATCTTGGCCACAATCTCCTCGACTTCGGCCTTGGTGATGATTTTCTTGCGCTTGGACGGCGGCAGAATGCGCTGGGCTGCGCCGGCCTCGTCAATCACGTCAATCGCCTTGTCGGGCAAGTGCCGGTCGTTGATGTATTTGGCGCTGAGCTCGGCCGCAGCCTGCAGGGCCGCCACGGCGTACTTGACGCTGTGGTGCTCTTCGAAGCGTGACTTCAGGCCTTTGAGAATGTCCACCGTCTCCTGCACCGTGGGCTCGACCACATCCACCTTCTGGAAGCGGCGTGACAGGGCTGCATCTTTTTCAAAGATGCCCCGATACTCGGTGAAGGTCGTCGCGCCAATACATTTGAGCTGGCCCGAGCTGAGCGCGGGCTTGAGCAGGTTGGACGCGTCCAGCGTGCCGCCCGAAGCCGCACCGGCCCCGATCAGGGTGTGGATCTCGTCGATGAACAAAATGCCGTTGGGCTTGTCTTTCAGCGCTTTCAGCACGCCCTTGAGGCGCTGCTCGAAGTCGCCGCGGTACTTGGTGCCGGCCAGCAAGGCGCCCATGTCCAGTGAGTAGACCTGCGCTTCGGCCAGTATCTCGGGCACATCTTTTTGCGTGATGCGCCAGGCCAGGCCCTCGGCAATCGCCGTTTTGCCCACACCGGCCTCACCCACCAGCAGCGGGTTGTTCTTGCGGCGGCGGCAGAGGATCTGGATCACGCGCTCGACTTCGTAGTGGCGACCGATCAGCGGATCAATCTTGCCTTCCTTGGCGAGCTGGTTCAGGTTCTGGGTGTACTGCTCCAGCGGCGAGGCTTTTTCGTTCTTCTCGCCGCCCTCTTCGTTCTCGGCGGCACTCTCGCCGGCCTTGGTGGGCTCGGGCGGGTCGCTCTTCTTGATGCCGTGCGCGATGAAGTTCACCACGTCCAGGCGCGTCACACCCTGCTGGTGCAGGTAATACACGGCATGCGAGTCTTTTTCGCCAAAAATGGCGACCAGCACATTGGCGCCGGTGACTTCCTTCTTGCCGTTGCCGGTGGACTGCACGTGCATGATGGCGCGCTGGATCACACGCTGGAAACCCAGTGTGGGCTGCGTGTCCACGTCGTCGCTGCCGGCGACCTGCGGCGTGTTGTCCTTGATGAAGTTGGCCAGCGACTTGCGCAGGTCATCGATGTTGGCCGAGCAGGCGCGCAACACCTCGGCGGCGCTGGGGTTGTCGAGCAAGGCAAGCAGCAGGTGTTCCACGGTGATGAACTCGTGGCGCTGCTGGCGGGCCTCGACAAACGCCATGTGCAAGCTGACTTCTAGTTCCTGGGCAATCATTGCTTTTCCTTTCGGCTTGCTGCTGGGATATCTGACGGGATCATTGTGTAACTCTTCAAGCCGATATGGGCTGTTTTTTCAATTATTCAATGGGTTCGCACACGCACTGCAGCGGATGGCCATTCTTTCGCGCCGCTTCCGTGACCTGGTCGACCTTGGTGGACGCGACATCCTTGGAAAACACGCCACACACCCCTTTGCCGTCAAGGTGGATCTTCAGCATGATCTGCGTGGCCGTTTCCCTGTCCTTGTTGAAAAATTCCTGGATCACCTCGACGACAAACTCCATCGGCGTGTAGTCGTCATTGAGCAGCACGACCTGGTACATCTGCGGCGGCTCGGTTTTTTGCGGGCGGCGCTCAAGCACAACCGCATCCCCGCCGTTGGCATCATCGGGCTTGAAGGCCGGTGCCTTGGGTGGTGCGGGGGTTTTGGGAGGTTTGCTGGCCATGGAATTCATTCTAGCGACCGGAATTGTCCAGTGCGTCTGACAGGGAAATTGGTGGCGGGAACACGACAATCAAGCCCGCGCAATTGACTTTTGACCTGACGCTTCAAAAGCCCATGAAGAAAGCCGCCCGACCTGCGCCGCGACGGCTTTGCAGCATGTTCTGCCTGGTTTTCCGGCCGCGCTACCCCTGGCGGGCACGGCGGGCTCCCCGGCAGCCTGCTTTTCTTACATGTGGTCGATCATGACCTGGCCGAAGCCGGAGCAGCTGACCTGGGTCGCGCCGTCCATCAGGCGGGCAAAGTCGTAGGTGACTTTCTTGGACTCGATCGACTTTTCCATCGAACTGATGATCAGGTCGGCGGCTTGCGTCCAGCCCATGTGACGCAACATCATTTCGGCCGACAGGATTTCGGAACCGGGGTTCACATAGTCCTTGCCGGCGTATTTCGGGGCTGTGCCGTGGGTGGCCTCAAACATCGCGATGGTGTCGCTGAGGTTGGCGCCAGGGGCAATGCCGATGCCACCGACCTGCGCGGCGAGCGCGTCGGAGACATAGTCGCCGTTGAGGTTGAGCGTCGCGATCACCGAGTATTCGGCCGGACGCAGCAGGATCTGCTGCAGGAAGGCGTCGGCAATGCTGTCCTTGACGGTGATCTCCTTGCCCGTTTTCGGATTTTTGAACTTCATCCACGGGCCGCCGTCGATCTCGACCGCGCCGAACTCTTTCGCAGCCAGCGCATAGGCCCAGTCACGAAAGCCACCTTCGGTGAACTTCATGATGTTGCCCTTGTGGACGATCGTCAGGCTGGGCTTGTCGTTGTCGATGGTGTACTGCAGGGCCTTGCGCACCAGGCGTTCGGTGCCTTCCCTGGACACAGGCTTGATGCCGATGCCCGAGGTGTTCGGAAAGCGGATTTTCTTGACCCCCATCTCATCCTGCAGGAACTTGATGAGCTTCTTGGCCTTGTCGGACTCGGCTTCGAACTCGATGCCGGCGTAGATGTCTTCCGAGTTCTCGCGGAAGATCACCATGTGGGTCTTCTCGGGCTCTTTCACCGGTGAGGGCACGCCCTTGAAGTACTGGATGGGACGCAGGCAGACGTACAGGTCCAGTTCCTGGCGCAGGGCCACGTTCAGTGAGCGGATGCCGCCGCCGACCGGCGTGGTCAGCGGGCCCTTGATGGAGACAACGTAGTCCTTGACCGCAGCCAGGGTTTCTTCCGGCAGCCAGACGTCGGGCCCGTAGATCCTGGTTGACTTTTCACCAGCGTAGACTTCCATCCAGTGGATTTTTTTCTTGCCGCCATAGGCCTTGGCCACGGCCGCATCAACCACCTTGAGCATCACCGGCGTGATGTCCGCACCCGTGCCGTCACCTTCAATGAAGGGAATGATCGGCTCGTCCGGGACATTCAATGAATTGTCGGCATTGACGGTGATTTTCTGACCCTGCGTGGGCACCTTGATGTGCTGGTACATGTAATGAAGTCTCCGGTGCGCGCTTGACCTTGCAGTGAATGACTGCCGGGCGCTGTTTAAGGGGTAACCCTGAAATTTTAGCCCCAAAACTTCCGCCAACACATTTAAGCGCCTGTGTGTCAACCGTTTGCAAACGGGCCTCGTTACATGCAGGTCCACGAGTTTTTCGGGGGACCTGGTTCAAAAACTTATTTAGGAAAACTCCAAATGAACAAGATTCTTGCTGCCCTGATCGCTGGCCTTTTCGCCGTTGGCGTGTTTGCTCAGACTCCTGCCCAGCCAGCACAGCCGGCCAAGCCAGCGATGCCTGCCATGCCAGCAACGCCTGCCACTCCGGCAACGCCTGCTACCCCTGCAACGCCTGCCATGCCAGCTGCCAAAGCTGACCCCAAGGCCGAGAAAGCTGCTGCTGCCAAGGCCGCTAAAGCCGCCAAAGCCGAAAAAGCTGCTGCCGCCAAAGCCGCCAAAGCTGAAAAAGCCGCCGCTGCCAAGAAAGCCAAGGAAGAAAAAGCAGCTGCTGCCAAAGCCGCCAAAGCTGAAAAAGCCGCTGCTGCCAAGAAAGCCAAAGAAGACAAAGCCGCTGCTGCCAAGAAGTAATTCTTCGCGCGCACCCGAAATGCCCGCATTGCGGGCATTTTTCATGGCTGTCGTTTATGCTGGCAGCTTGACCTCTCTACGGTGGAACGCCTCATGACCCTCTTGCCTGCTGCCCTCAAGTCGCCCCACCGCGGGCTGACGCTCGCACTTTCCTCCCTGGTGTTGAGCGCCGGATGCGCAATGGCGCAAGGAACGCCGCAAACAAACCTGCCGCGAGCCAAACTGTCGGCAGGCATGCACCAGATCGACGCGCAAGTCGCGTTGACGCCCGAGCAGCGGCAGATTGGCCTGATGTTTCGCAAGGAAATGCCAGTCACCGAAGGCATGCTGTTTGTGTTCGAACAGCCCGCCCAACAGTGCTTCTGGATGAAAAACACCCTGCTGCCGTTGACCGCTGCCTTTGTCGCTGACGACGGCACCATCGTGAACCTCGCCGACATGAAACCGCAGACGACGGACTCGCACTGCTCGGAAAAACCGGTGCGTTACGTGCTGGAAATGAACGTCGGCTGGTTTGCCAAAAAAGGCATCAAGGCCGGCAGCAAACTGTCGGGACCGGTGTTCGCCCAACCCCGTTGAACGCCACGCGCTGCGTTGGCGGCACCCTGAAAAAAAGCCGACGCGAAGTCGGCTTTTTTGTGCCCCGGTCAAGGCGTCAATTTGGTTTACCCCTTGAAAGACGCCAGTGTCGCGTTCAAGGTCTTGCTCGGGCGCATCACAACATCCAGCTTGGTCAGGTCGGGCTGATAGTAGCCACCAATGTCCACCGCCTTGCCCTGCACGGCCTGAAGTTCGGCGATGATGGCCTGCTCGTTGGTCGTCAGTGCCTTGGCCAGCGGCGCGAAGCGGGCCGCCAGGGCCGCATCTTCGGTCTGTGTGGCCAATTCCTGAGCCCAGTACATGGCCAGGTAAAACTGGCTGCCGCGATTGTCCAGTTGACCCGTCTTGGGCGACGGATTTTTGTTGTTGTCGAGAAGCTTGCCAGTGGCGGCATCCAGGGTCCTGGCCAGAATCTTGGCCTGCGCGTTACCGGTTTTGATGCCCATATCTTCCAGCGACACGGCCAGCGCCAGGAATTCGCCCAGTGAGTCCCAGCGCAGGTGGTTTTCCTCTACCAGTTGCTGCACATGCTTGGGCGCCGATCCACCGGCACCGGTTTCGTACATGCCGCCGCCGGCCATCAGGGGCACGACGGACAACATCTTGGCGCTGGTCCCGAGTTCCATGATGGGAAACAGGTCGGTCAGATAGTCGCGCAGGATGTTGCCGGTGGCACTGATGGTGTCCAGCCCGCGGACGACGCGCTCCAGGGTGTAACGCATGGCGCGCACCTGGCTCATGATCTGGATGTCCAGGCCCGCTGTCTCGTGTTCGTGCAGGTACATCTTGACCTTGGTGATCATCTGCGCCTCGTGCGGGCGGTAGGAATCGAGCCAGAACACCACCGGCATGCCGGAGTTGCGCGCCCGGGTCACGGCCAGCTTGACCCAGTCACGGATGGCCGCGTCCTTGACCTGGCACATGCGCCAGATGTCGCCCGCTTCCACGTTCTGGCTCAGCAACACCTCGCCGGTCGCGAGGTCGGTGATGTTCGCCACGCCGTCTTCCGCGATTTCGAAAGTCTTGTCGTGCGAGCCGTATTCCTCGGCCTGCTGGGCCATCAGGCCGACATTGGGCACGGTGCCCATGGTCTTGGGATCGAACGCGCCGTGCCACTTGCAGAAGTTGATGATCTCCTGATAGATGCGGGCAAAGGTTGACTCCGGCATCACGGCCTTGACGTCCTTCAGCCGGCCATCGGCGCCCCACATCTTGCCGCCGTTGCGGATCGCTGCGGGCATGGACGCGTCCACGATGATGTCGTTGGGCGAATGGAAGTTGGTGATGCCCTTGGCCGAATCCACCATGGCCAGCTCGGGACGGCCTTCGTGGCAGGCGTGCAGGTCGCGCTTGATCTCGTCCTGCTTGCTCTGAGGCAGCGTGCCGATCTTGTTGTACAGATCGACCATGCCGTTGTTGACGTTGACGCCCAGCTCTTCAAACAGCTTGGCGTGTTTTTCGAACGCTTCCTTGTAGAAAATCTTCACGCAGTGACCAAACACGATGGGGTGCGACACCTTCATCATGGTCGCCTTCACGTGCAGCGAGAACATCACGCCGGTTTTGAAGGCGTCGTCGATCTCCTTTTCATAGAAGGCCACCAGTTCCTTCTTGCTCATGAACATCGAATCGATGATCTCGCGGTCCAGCAGCGAGACCTTGGGCTTGAGCACGATGGTCTTGCCGCTCTTGGTGAGCAGTTCCATCTTGACGTCGCGCGCGCGGTCCAGCGTCATCGACTTCTCGCCATGGTAAAAATCGCCGGCGTGCATGTGCGAGACGTGTGAGCGCGAGGCCTGGCTCCAGTCGGCCATGCTGTGCGGGTTCCTGCGGGCGTATTCCTTGACGGCCCTGGGAGCGCGGCGGTCCGAGTTGCCTTCACGCAGGACCGGGTTCACGGCGCTGCCGGTGCACTTGTTGTAGCGCGCACGGATGTCCTTTTCTTCGTCGGTCTTGGGGCTTTCCGGGTAGTCGGGGATCTTGTAGCCCTTGCCCTGCAGTTCCTTGATCGCGTCCTTGAGCTGGGCCACCGACGCGCTGATGTTGGGCAGCTTGATGATGTTGGCCTGCGGTTTGAGCGTCAGCTTGCCAAGCTCTGCCAGGGTGTCGGGCACCCGTTGCTGCTCGGTCAGACATTCCGGGAACTGGGCCAGAATGCGGCCGGCCACCGAAATGTCGGCGGTCTCGATCGTGACCCCTGCAGGCGCTGTAAACGCGCGCACGATGGGCAGAAAGGAGGCGGTCGCGAGCAACGGGGCTTCGTCGGTCAGCGTGTAAATGATGGTGGTTTGCTCGTTGCTCATCGCTTATCTCCAGAACTGTTATGGGAACGCCGCCGGCTGGTTCGCAGACCGGCGGGCATGATCGGATGGTGCCTGATTCCTTGAGGGAACGGGACCTGCCCTGCCCTGCATTTTATGCAATGCGATGCCACAATACGAAATTACGCCATTTGGAGCGTTTTTTTTTATCGGGCAAAAAAAAGCCCGAAGATGTCTTCGGGCCTTTTGGGGGTCAGCGGCGCAGCGCAAGCGCCTGGCAGATTCAGGCGAAGTTTGCCGCTGCAAAGTCCCAGTTCACCAGCTTGTCGAGGAAAGTTTCGACAAACTTGGGGCGCTGGTTGCGGTAGTCGATGTAATAGGCGTGTTCCCACACGTCCACCGTCATCAGTGCCTTGTCGGCGGTGGTCAGCGGTGTGCCTGCAGGGCCGGTGTTGACGATGTCGACCGAGCCGTCGGCTTTTTTCACCAGCCAGGTCCAGCCCGAACCAAAGTTGCCGACAGCCGATTTCACAAAGGCTTCCCTGAAAGCGGCATAGGAACCAAACTTGGCGTTGATGGCGGCGGCGAGTGGGCCGGAGGGCTCACCCCCACCGGCGGGCTTCATGCAGCTCCAGAAAAACGTGTGGTTCCAGATCTGCGCCGCGTTGTTGTACACGCCGCCGCTGGATTTCTTGATGATCTCTTCGAGCGTCATGGCCTCGAACTCGGTGCCTTTTTGCAGGTTGTTGAGGTTGACCACATAGGCGTTGTGGTGCTTGCCATGGTGGTACTCGAACGTCTCCTGGCTGTAGTGGGGCGCCAGTGCGTCGATGGCGTACGGGAGGGGGGGGAGTTTGTGTTCCATGTTTTTTTCCTCGTGAGGTGTTGTTGATAAAGCCGGTGTTGACAGCCATTGTAAAAACTAAATCAGCCGTGGTGCAGAAACGGTCAAATCGACCTCGCCGTCGGCAAGGGTAGCGCGCAGCGCCTGTCCGGGGTGGGTAGCGCGGGCGCTGGTGACAGCCTGGCCTTGCAGGTCGGCCAGCCACGCATAACCGCGCTGCAGAACGAGCTTGGGATCGAGCGGCTCCAGCCTGAGTTGCGCACGCTCGAGCCTGCGCTGTTGCCGGGCCACCGCTTCCGCGACAGCCTGGGGGAAAGCCAGCGCCAGTCCCTGTAGGCGATGGTTCTCCCGCTGCGCTCCCGACTGCAGCGCATGCCGCAGGCGCTGCGTCTGACCGGCCAGCCGGGCCTGTTGCCGTGTCACCAGATGTGACGGCCGGCTCACGCGGGAGGCCGCCCAGTCGAGTCGCTGGTTCTGGGCCTGCAGTTGCCGCTCCACGCCGTCCTGCAGGCGATCCTCTGCCAGGTCCAGCGCACCGAGCCAGACGCTTTGCGGCTGGGCGCACATTTCGGCCGCCGCGGTGGGGGTGGGCGCGCGCAGGTCAGCGCAAAAATCGGCAATCGTGAAATCGGTCTCGTGGCCGACGCCGCACACCACGGGCACCGGCGATGCCACGATCAGACGGGCCAGTTGCTCGTCGTTGAAGGCCCACAGGTCTTCCATGGCCCCGCCGCCGCGCACCAGCAGCAGCACATCCACCTCCGCGCGCTCGCTGGCCTTGCGCAGGGCCTGGCGCAACTCCTCGGGCGCCTGGGCGCCCTGCACGCTGGCCGGGTAGATCACCACCGGAATGTGCGGCGCACGCCGCTGCAAGGCTGTCACCACATCATGCAGGGCGGCAGCGCCCAGGGAGGTCACCACGCCGATGGCGCGCGGCAGCAGCGGCAAGGGCCGCTTGCGGCCCGCGTCGAACAGGCCCTCGGCCTCCAGCCTGGCCTTGAGCAGGAGAAACTGCTCAAACAGGTTGCCCTGCCCGGCCTGCCGCATGGACTCGACCACCATCTGCAGTTCGCCGCGCGGCTCGTAAACGCCGAGCCGGCCACGCACTTCAACCAGTTGGCCGTCGCGTGGCGAAAAATCCAGCAGGCCGGCGGCCCGCCGGAACATGGCGCAGCGGATCTGGCCCTGCGCGTCCTTCAGGGAAAAGTAACAGTGCCCACTGGCGGCGCGCGAAAACCCGCTTACCTCCCCCTGTACGGCCACCGGGTTGAAACGTGCCTCCAGGCTGTCGGCAATCGCACGCAGCAAGGAACCCACGGGCCAGACGCGCACGCCCGGCGACGCTCTTTCTGACGCCCCCGCAGACTCAAACACGCGTAAACCCCTCGATAAATCGGGGGTAATACTCCACAGTGCCGCATGAAAGCAGGGTCAAACCCGCGGTTTGCCGGGGATGACTAGAAGAATTCGTGTAACTCATTGATTTATAAGAACTATATTCTGCTTATTTTTTCATCGTTCTGTCACATCGCCCATTTGGCGCGGCCTCGCGGGCCCCTGGCGGCCACTTGCTAACAAAGTTATCCACAAGATCTGTGAGTTAGGTCCTACAAGTGGGCAGCTTGCGACAACAGGGCCGGCCCACGAGGCCGCGTGCGGTTCGCGCGCCGGGCTGGGCCATAATCCACAGCAACTATTTGCCGGGAGACGTTTACTTGTTTTCGATCATACAAGCCGCAGGCTGGCCCATCTGGCCCCTGGTTGCCTGCTCCATCCTGGCGCTGGCCCTGGTCATCGAGCGTTTTGTCAGCCTCAAAACCGGAAAAATTGCCCCGCCCCGCTTGCTGGATGAGGCCATCACCGTGTCGCGCAGCTCCGTGCCCGCCCCCGACGTGGTCTCGCATCTTGAGCAGAACTCCCTGCTCGGGGAGGTGCTGGCCAGCGGTTTTCGTGCGCTCAACACCAACCCGCGCATCAGCGAGGACGATCTGCGCTCCACCCTCGAAGGCGCGGGCCGGCGCGCCGCCCACACGCTGGAGCGTTATCTGGCAGCTCTGGCCACCATCGCCTCGGCCGCGCCGCTGCTGGGTCTGCTCGGCACCGTGATCGGCATGATCGAGATTTTCGGCTCGCAGGCCGGCAGTGGTGGCGTGGCCAATGCCGCCGGCGGCAACCCCGCACAACTGGCACAAGGCATTTCGATTGCGCTGTACAACACCGCTTTCGGCCTCATTGTGGCGATCCCGTCGCTGATTTTCTGGCGCTATTTCCGGGCCCGCGTTGACGGTTACCTGTTGACCATGGAAATTGCCTCCGAGCGTTTTGTCCGCCATCTGAACACCCTCCGGAAATGAGCCGCAAGCGCGCTGCACGGACCCTTGGGAGAGCCGCATGAACTTTCGCCGCTCATCGCGCGATGAACCCGAGATCAACCTGATACCGTTCATCGACGTGTTGCTGGTCGTGCTGATCTTCCTGATGCTGTCGACCACCTACAGCAAGTTCACCGAACTGCAGATCAAGCTGCCGGTGGCCGACGCCGACCAGCAGCGCGACTACCCCAAGGAGGTGATCGTCGCCGTCAGCAGCGACGGCCGCTACATGGTCAGCAAGGTGCCGGTGTCCGGCCGCAGCATCGAGGCGCTGAGCGCCGCCATCAGCGCGGCGGCCAAGGCCGGCAAGGACAGCGTGATCATCATCAGCGCCGATGCCAGCGCCACCCACCAGTCGGTCATCACCGTGATGGAAGCGGCCCGGCGCAGCGGCTTGACGCAAATCACCTTTGCCACCCAGAGCGCGGCGCAGGCCGGCGCCCGCTGACCGTGGCGACCCGGCTGCAGCAGGCCTGGCTGCGGCGCGGCCTGCTGGCCTGCCTGCTGTGGCCGCTGTCCCGGCTCTACGGCCTGCTGGGCGAATTGCGCCGGCTGGCTTTCCGGGTCGGCTATTTTCAGTCTGAACGCCTCCCGGTGCCGGTGGTGGTGGTGGGCAACGTGGTGGCAGGCGGGGCGGGCAAGACGCCGGCGGTGATTGCGCTGGTGCGGCACCTGCAGGCCCGCGGCCTGCAGGTCGGCGTGGTCTCGCGCGGCTACGGGCGCACCAGTGCGCAGTGCCTGGAGGTGTTGCCGGGCACCCCCATCGAAGCCTCTGGCGATGAGCCGGCCCTGATCCGGCGAGCGACAGGCGCTCCTGTTTTTGTAGCGGCGCGGCGCCCCGAAGCCGCGCGTGCGCTGCTTGCTGCACACGGCCAGACACAGGTGATCGTCTGCGACGACGGCCTGCAGCATTACGCACTGCAGCGTGACATCGAGATAGCCGTGTTCGACGAGCGCGGCGTTGGCAACGGCTGGCTGCTGCCGGCCGGCCCCCTGCGCGAGCCCTGGCCGGACCGCCTGGAACGCGGCGTGCGCGCCGGCGGACGCGGCATTGACCTGGTGCTGCACACCGCGGCGCTGCCGGCCTTCGACGGCTTCCGGTCAAGCCGGCAGCTGGCCGACCAGGCTCTGCGCGCCGACGGCAGCCACGTGGCGCTCGAGAGCCTGGCCGGCCAGCCGCTGCTGGCACTGGCCGGCATCGCCAAACCCGAGGCCTTTTTTGCGATGCTGCGCGCCCGTGGCCTGGTGCTGGCGGAAACCCGGGCACTGCCCGATCACTACAGTTTTGATAGCTACCCGCGCCCGCAGGACAAGGGCTACACCCTGATTTGCACCGAAAAAGACGCGGTCAAGCTGTTTTCCCGACAAGCCGATGTGCTCGCCGTGCCGCTGGTGTTTTCCCCCGAGGCGGCCTTCTTCACGGCGCTCGACGCCCTGCTGGCCCCCCTGCTTTCTCCATTACCATCCTCCCATGGACACCAAACTGCTTGAACTGCTGGTCTGCCCCGTGACCAAGGGCCCGCTCGACTACGACCGTGAAAAACAGGAGCTGATCTCGCGCAGCGCACGTCTGGCCTACCCGATCCGCGACGGCCTGCCGGTGATGCTCGAGAGCGAGGCGCGCACCCTCACAGACGAGGAAGTCGGCCTGTGATCCTGGATGTTTTTGACGAGAAACCCGGCCTGTGACCTGCCGCGCATGAGTTTTACCGTTCTCATCCCGGCCCGCCTCGCGTCCACCCGCCTGCCCGATAAACCGCTGGCCGACATCGCGGGCGTCCCCATGGTGGTCCGGGTGGCGCAGCGCGCCATCCGGAGCGGCGCAGCCCGCGTGGTGGTGGCGGCCGACAGCGGCCGGATCGTGGAAGCCTGCGCTGCCTTTGGCGTGACCGCCGTGCTGACCCGTCCCGACCATCCGAGCGGCAGCGACCGGCTGGCCGAAGCCTGCGACCTGCTCGGCCTGGCTGACGCGGAATGTGTGGTGAATGTGCAGGGCGACGAGCCGCTGATTGATCCTGCGCTGATCGACGCCGTCGCGAAGTTGCTGGACAGCCGCAGCGACTGCGCCATGAGCACGGCCGCGCACGCCATTGCCAGCCTCGAGGAACTGCTGAACCCGAATGTCGTCAAGGTGGTGCTGGATGCGCGCGACACGGCGCTGTATTTCAGCCGCGCGGCCATCCCGGCCGCGCGGGATTTTTCCGGCCTGGCCTGGTGGCAGACCGGTCCTGCGGCGCAGGATCTGCCGCTCCCGTTGCGTCACGTGGGCATCTACGGCTACCGCGTCAGCTTCCTGCGGCAGTTCCCCGGCTTGCCGCAGGCGCCGCTGGAGCGGCTCGAGCAACTCGAGCAGCTGCGCGCGCTCTGGCACGGCCACCGCATTGCGGTGCACGTCACCGCGCAGGCGCCCGGGCCCGGCGTCGACACCCCCGAGGACCTGGAGCGCGTGCGACGGCTGTTTGTGTAAGCTGCGCGCAGGGGGACGCATGCTATCCTCCGAGTCAAAATAATGTGAGGCCGGGGCCGGCATCCGGCCACCCGTCCGCTGCCGAATTCATAAAAATCCAAGGACATCCATGAGACTGATTTTGTTGGGCGCGCCAGGCGCTGGCAAGGGAACACAGGCGACCTTCATCTGCCAGAAATACGGCATCCCCCAGATTTCCACTGGCGACATGCTGCGTGCCGCGGTCAAGGCCGGCACACCCCTGGGCATCGAAGCCAAAAAGATTATGGACGCTGGCGCGCTGGTCAGCGACGACCTCATCATCAACCTGGTCAAAGAGCGTATCGCCCAGCCGGACTGCGCCCAGGGTTTCCTGTTCGACGGTTTCCCGCGCACCATTCCCCAGGCCGACGCGATGAAATCCGCCGGCGTGAAGCTGGACTATGTGCTGGAAATCGACGTGCCGTTTGAGGCCATCATCGAACGCATGAGTGGCCGCCGCTCGCACCCGGCCTCGGGCCGCACCTACCATGTCAAGTTCAACCCGCCCAAGATCGAAGGCAAGGACGACGTGACCGGCGAGCCGCTGATCCAGCGCGAAGACGACAAGGAAGAAACCGTGCGCAAGCGCCTCGAGGTCTACAGCGCACAAACCCGTCCGTTGGTGGATTACTACTCCAGCTGGGCCAAGGCGGCGCCGGAAGCCGCGCCCAAATACCGCGCGATCAGCGGTATGGGCGGTGTCGATGACATCACAGCCAGGGCCTTTGAAGCACTGGCGGCCTGAGCGCTCTCGCCGCATCCTAAAAAGGCCGTCTGCAGACGGCCTTTTTGCTGGGCGTCACTCGGCGCCATTCACCGTCACTCAGGCCGGACTGGACCTCAGACCATACGCCTTGCCGTCGACAAACAGGTACTCGGCGCGTAACACCGCATTCCCCTTCTCACCGGCAAAGGTGAAGCCCAGTACCGAGACCATCGCACCGGGTTTGATTTCAGCGACTTTCCAGGCCTGCAGTCGCGTCAGGGGCGCCAGCTCGATCTCCCAGCGCCTGTCCTTGCGCGTGGGCACAAGGGCCCTGGCCAGCAAGGCCTTGCCATCGACCGGGGCGCTCTGCGCCGGCAGCGCGCGCTGGGCCAGGTCACCCGGCAGTTTCAGTGCAGCCGGCAGTTCAATTTCAAGCGCCACATGCGGGTTCTGCCAGAGGGACTTGAGCACCCTGCCCTCAAGGTAAATCGGCCGGTCCTGGTCAAAGCCGCTCCAGCCGTGGTGCGCCCACGCCAAAGGCACCAGGCCCGCGCTCGATAAGGCACATGCGGCTCCGATCACGTCACGTCGTTTCATTGGTCAACTCCTTGAAGAATGGTTGCCTAACGGTAGGCGATCCAGCGGCCACATGCCAGCACGGCCAGCCAGATCAGGGTGGACACCCCCATCTGCACGCGCGCCCAGACATCGAGTTTGTCGAGCGAGCCGCGCCCGTGGAACCAGGCTGCATTACACGCCGCGCTGAATAACAGCAGCATCTTCAGGGTAAACGCCCGATTCGCCAGCAACTCGGCCGGCTGGGAGGCAAACATCAACAGGCCGGACGCAGCAGCGATGACAAAGCCACTGAGCGCAAGGCCCAGGCTCAGGCGCGCCAGCTCCCGGACGGGCAAGGCCGCCCCCAGGCCAAACACGCGCAATTCCAGCAGCACCAGGTTGCCGAGCAGCAGCGCAATGCCGCTGATATGCACCATCTCCAGCGCCGGGTAGGCCCACACGTGGGATTTCAATGCTGAAAACATCGCTTCAACTGCCGTTGGCCATCAATTGAAGCATCAGCGCCACCCGCGCCTTCACCGGACTCAGGCCCCGCGAATCGGCCAGCACGTCGCCGGCCCTGGGCAGCACCCTGCCCTCCAGGCAACGGGTGGCGCGCACCACGCGCACACCGGCCGCCTGCGCCTGCAGCAACGCCGCCTCAAGGTCTTGGTGCAGCGTGCCATTGCCGGTCGCCGCCACCACCAGACCCTGCACGCCAGTGGCCACGAGCGCCTGCACCACGCCGGCACCGGCGCCCGCGTAATTCATCACGATCTCGACACGCGGCCAGCCGGAGCCGTCCTGCTGCGTCACTACTTTTTTGATAGCTGCTGGCGCTTGATGGACGGGGGCTTCGGGCCAGTTTCTCACCAAACGCAAGCGCCCTTCCTCAACATAACCGACCGGCCCGGCATCGCCGGAACTGAAGGCATCGAGCCGGTAGGTGTGCACCTTCTGCACGTCTGGCGCGCCGTGAATGACGCCTGCGCACACCGCCAGCACGCCGCGTGCGCCGGGATGTGCGGCGACGGCCACCGCGTCCAGCAGGTTCTGCGGGCCGTCGGGCGCCAGCGCCGTGGCCGGTCGCATCGCACAGGTCAGCACCACCGGCTTGGCGGGATGGAGCAGGGCATGCAGCAACCAGGCGGTTTCCTCCAGCGTGTCGGTGCCGTGGGTCACGACGATGCCCTGCACATCGGACTGGGCCAGAAAGTGGCTGACCCGTGCGGCAAGCCGGGCCCAGACGGCGAAACTCATGTCCTTGCTGTCGATTTGCGCCACCTGCTCGGTCACCAGATCACAAGGGCCCTCGGCCAGCGCCGGCACGGCATCGACCAGTTGGGCAATGCCCACCTGCGCGGCGGTGTAGCCGGTATGGTCCGAGGAACTGGCTGCGGTGCCGGCAATCGTGCCGCCGGTCCCCAGAATCACGATTTTTCTGTTCATAAGCGTTGAGACTTGCATTCTTTAAAAAACTGGATGAAAATACAGCTACTGGATATTAAAACAGCTTGCCCGGGTTTCTCACCCCATTCTGGACGATGGAACCCCCCTGTTTGACAAGGAGCCCCGTGATGAGCAGCTTCAACGATTTTTCTGAAATGCCCAAACTGACTGCGCGCCAGCAGCAAATACTTGAACTGATTCAAAGCGCGATCGCCCGCACCGGCGCCCCACCCACCCGGGCCGAAATTGCCAATGAACTCGGGTTCAAGTCCGCCAACGCCGCCGAAGAACACCTGCAGGCGCTCGCCCGCAAAGGCGTGATCGAGCTGGTCAGCGGCACCTCGCGCGGCATCCGCCTGCGCAGCGACACCTTGCGATCCATCAACGAATCCCGCATCAAACAGTTTTCCCTGCCGTTGCAAAGCCTGGCCCAACTCGCCCTGCCTCTGGTGGGGCGGGTTGCTGCTGGCAGCCCCATTCTCGCGCAGGAGCATGTGGACCACACCTACTATTTCGAAAGCAGTCTGTTCCAGCGCCAGCCCGACTACCTGCTCAAGGTGCGCGGCATGAGCATGCGCGATGCGGGCATCATGGACGGCGACCTGCTGGCCGTGCAGCAGACCAAGGAGGCCAAAAACGGGCAGATCGTGGTGGCCCGTCTGGGGGATGACGTGACCGTCAAGCGCTTTCGCCGCAACAAGAACCTGATCGAGTTGCTGCCCGAAAACCCCGACTTCAAAACCATTGTGGTCGAGCCTGGCGATGCCTTTGAAATCGAGGGGCTGGCTGTCGGCCTGATACGCAACACCATGCTGATGTAGCCGAGGTCCAGGCAGTGCCCATGCAGGGACTGCCCTCCATTTTTTCCGCGTAACAGGTGGCGGGCGTTTGGTCACGTGGACCAACACCCTGGTACGGCGGTTGTTCAGTTTTCAATCCTGCCTGTGTTTACCTCTACTTCTGGAGTTCTCATGGGAATCGCCGTTCTTTCACGTTCACCCGCTCTCTCACCTCTTCTGTCCTTGCTGCGCTCGCCGCTGCAGGCGCTTGCCGTCTTGCTGCGGCCGCTCCGGCCATCGCCCCGCTTGCCCGCATTTGTCGCGGTGCCACGCCGCCCGGCGACAGGTGAGTTGCCGGCGGCCCTCAAAACCACGGCCACCGGTGCCCGCCCGGCGTCGATGACAGGCCACAAGCCGTGTCAAACCGTGGTCAAGGCCACGTCGCCGCGTCGACTGAAAATCGTCCGCGAATTCGAAGCAGGCGTGAGCCCCTCTTGCGCCGGGCGCATGGTCATTTCGGGGCGTATGGCCGATGTCTGCGCCGAGCTCGATCGCATGGCCCAACGAGAGGCCGCGGTCCAGGCGGTCTGAAAGAACACGACCCGTCGGGGGGCCTGCCCGCCTCGGTTCCGGCCTGAACAGGCAGGCAACAACCCTTGCAGCACGTGCTGCTGCGCGGCGGCCAGCAAGCCCCAGGGACGATGCTTTGCTTTCGGACGGCTTCCCGTTCCTGTGTGCGCAGCGTCTCGGAGGGGGAAACTTGCAGGCACAATATCGGCATGAATATTGTGATCCTTGACGACTACCAGGATGCGGTGCGCAAACTCGCCTGTGCTGCAAAACTCGACGCTTACCAAGCCAAGGTCTACACCAACACCGTCAAGGGCATAGGCCAGCTCTCGGTACGACTCAAGGATGCCGATGTGATCGTGCTGATCCGCGAGCGGACGCATTTGCCGCGTCAGCTGATTGAGAAACTCCCCAAGCTCAAGATGATTGCCCAGACCGGCCGGGTCGGCAACCATGTCGATGTTGGTGCCTGCACCGAACGCGGCATTGTCGTCGCCGAGGGCATCGGCTCCCCGACCGCGCCGGCGGAACTCACCTGGGCCCTGATCATGGCCGCGATGCGCCGGATTCCGCACTATGTCTCGCACCTCAAACATGGCGCGTGGCAGCAGGCCGGCCTGAAAAATGCCTCGATGCCGCCCAATTTCGGCATTGGTTCGGTGCTCAAGGGCAAGACCCTGGGCATCTGGAGCTACGGCAAGATCGGCCAGATTGTGGCCGGTTATGGCCGCGCTTTCGGCATGCGCGTCCTGGTCTGGGGCAGCCAGGCTTCGCGGGCACGCGCCCAGGCCGACGGTTACGAGGTGGCCCTTTCCAAAGGTGAGTTTTTTCGGGACAGTGATGTGCTCAGTCTGCACCTGCGGTTGCAGGACGACACACGCGGCGCGGTGACACTGGAAGACCTGGCGCAGATGAAAACCTCGTCGGTGCTGGTCAACACTTCACGCGCCGAGCTGATCGAACCCGAAGCGCTGATCGCAGGCCTGAACCGCGGGCGGCCGGGACTGGCTGCCGTCGATGTGTTCGAGTCCGAACCCATCCTGCAGGGCCATGCCTTGCTGCGCCTGGAGAACTGCATCTGCACGCCGCATATCGGCTATGTGGAGCAGGAAAGCTACGAAATGTATTTCAGCTCTGCCTTTGACAACGTGGTCAACTTCATCAAGGGCACGCCCACCAATATCGTGAACCCCGGAGCGCTGCAGGTGCGCCGCTGATTCGACGTTCGTCCAGCCCCCCCCCCGCCAGGCCCTACATTTTTGCCGGCCTGACCGCAGCAGGCGGGCCTGAGGACCCCGACACCTCGAAGTCGATCAGGTTGAAATCGCCAAATTCATCCGTCAGGGCCGCCGGAACAGCCGTTTTCGGTGCGGGGGCAAGGCCGGCAGGGAGTCCTGCCGTCAAGTGGGGCCTGTCTGTCTCCAGTGTGCCCAGATCAATGTCCAGGGCGGTGTCGGCACGCAAGGACGGGAAAGCCGCCTCGCGCTCGCCGCCAGACGCCGCCGAAAGTGGCTGGATCGCCGTACGACCGGCAAGCTCCCCCGGTCCGCGCCCTTGTACCAGGCCGGTCGGGTCGGCGTCCGGCAAGGAAGGAAGATCAAAATCCATCAGGCTCTCCCCCGCAGCAGGCTGGGAATGAACGATCTCCTTGGCGATACCGTAGAGAAAAAGCAGTTCGCGATAGGCTTCCAGGCCAAAGGCTTCCGCACGAGACCCCGGCTTGCGGAACACCGATTCTTCGATCACTTCCAGGACCTTGGGCGTCGGCCATAACGCGACGATGCGGGACAAGGCCGCCTGGTAGGCCTCCAGACCCGGACCGGTGCCCGTGTACGACTCGAACGCCGGCAAGTCGGCATTGAACAGCCGGTTGAATTCCACGCGCAAGGCTTCGAAATCCTCGGGGCGCTTGAGCTGGTGGTAGAGGCTGAACAGATCCAGATAAACCAGCGCGCTGGTTTGAACCTCATCGGAAACATGACTGCGCAGCACTGCCACGGCCTGTTCGGGCTTTCCGATGGAGATGAAAAATTCAGCCTGGTGCTGGACATCGAAGAGTTCTTCGGCTTTGACGGCACGAGGCGTGTGGGGCATGCTCAGCGCGAAATCCATCCTGTCGCGGCGGGACACGGGAGGCAGGGGGCCGGCAGTGGCCCTTCGCGCTGGCGGCAAAGGCGCATCGCCTTGGCGTTGCGCGCCCTCCTGCCTGTCCTGCGGTGCCAGGTACAGCAGATCACTGTCCACCGGAATGCTGTCCGCACGATCATTGGCATAAGCGCCGGTGTCCCGGGCAAACCATTTGCTCTCGCCGGGCTTTTTACTGCGCCACCAGGGTCCATCGGGGTCGTCCATCCGCAACGCGGCGCGGCGCCGCCGCGACACATAGGCCGCGGTAAGGAGAGCCAGGCTCAGCACGGCAATGCCTGCATAGACCCAGGCCCTCGTGACGTCCTGCTGTTGCATTTGAGCCTGGAGAGTGACCAGTGCCTCCCGGTTGACCCGGGTCTCGACGCTCAGGCGCAGCAGGTCCGACGCCATCGCATTCATCTTTTCAGCATCCCGGAGAACGTCGCCAGGTTCCGCGGTCAGGGCTTTCCACATGGCTGCTGCCATGGCGCGTTGCTCGACGCTGGCCGTTGGAAAGCTCAGCAGTTCCCGGGAAGCCTTGAGTTGCGGGGGCAATTCCAGCAAGAGATCCAGCGGCTCAAGTGTGAGTCGCGCCGCCGGTTTTCCAGGCACCCGGATCGCTGACCGGGCCGGAAGCGGTGCTGCGGGGTCTGCATTGCGCCTGACTTGCTGCCCGAGACGGCTGGTCGTCGGACCTGGCTTCACCGCAGCAGGCACCGGCGAGGCACCCACAGGAAAGCGAGGCAGCGCGTCACGCTCGGGGGACAACACCGGCGGGCTCCCAACAACGGCGCTCGCCTGCTCGGGGGCCAGGTCAGCCAGCAGGACATAACGCTTTTCCATCGGTGAGCCGCAGCCAGCACGTACAAGCACCGTCACCACTGGCTCGTCCACCACAGCGGAGGTTCGCACGCGGATCACGGCTTCCCGGCCGGGGGTCTTTTCCAGGGAAATACGGACCCGGGAACTTTCCACCCGGTTATCTGCGTAAAACACCTCGGCGGCCAGACAGGGGGTGGCGGAACTCTCGGGGCCGTCGAGTACCGCCTGGATGGAGATGTCCAGGGCCCGCCCCACAAGGACGGCTCCCTGACTGCGACCCAGCGAAACGGCCATCCCGCTCGCCGCCCAGCATCCAAGCATCACCGCCAGCAGGAACCGGGAAGGTCTCAAGGGGTGAATAAAAAAGTACGCATGCTTACATTTTGACACAACGCAAGACAGCAGGCGGTCCGTTGGACGGTGCCAGGAATGGATTGTGACGTCGAAGCAAACTCCGGCCCTGTGCCAGCCCTGGAGACCGGGTTGGCTGGCCAGCAGCAACGCTCTTCAGGATCTGCTGGATTTGTCGAAGTCGTCGGGCCGGTAGCCCGTGTCGTAGTCGTCAAAGTCCACCAGCGAATCCAGCCCTGTCGGCCTCACGGAGTTGGGCGCAATGGACAACGGTGAGGACAGGGCTGCAGCACCGGTACGCTGGCTGTCCCTGCGCCGTGCCGCATGCAGCAGTTCCGCAAGGCTGGAGGCGGAATCGGTACGCGCACTTTCCGTTCGGGAGCCGCGCCCCGCCCCTGAGGTCGTGGCCGCTGCCCGACTGCCTGCAGGCTTGCTGTCGCTACCACCAGCCAGTTGGGTCAGATCGATGTCCAGACCCAGGCGCGGTGAGGACCTCGGCTGCATTGCAAGATCGGGCCATTGGGTGTCGCCGCGACCGCTTGCCGTGCCCGATTCGAGGTCGATGATTTCGCGGCCCACGGCATACAGCAGCAGTTCGCGGTACTCCTCCAGGGCCAGCACCTCGGCGCCCTCCCCCGGCTCCCTGAACAGGGCCTCTTCAATGATCTTGAAGACCTGCCGTGTCGGCCAGGCGGCCTGAATCCGCAACAAAGTGGCAGCATAGGCGGCGCCCTCCGCACTGGTGGCTGCGTAACGGTCAAAAGGCAGGACCCGGGTGTTGAAGACCTTGTTGACATCGTCACGCAAGTCTTCGTAGTCCTGCCTGTTGCCCACCTGGTGGTAGAGATCGAGCAGGTCCAGATAAACCAGCGCACTGGTTTTGACGTTGTCAACCAAGTGCTTGCGAAGCAGCACAATGGCCTTGGCCTGCTGCCCCAGGGAACTGAAAAATTCCACCTGCTGCTGAAGATCGAACAGTTCCGGAACCTTGACGGTACGGGGCACGAAAGGCACGCTGACCGAAAAGCGGGGCCGGTCGCGTTGCGGCAGCGACGGGATCGACTCGCTCTCCGGAGAGCGGGATGCGCGCTTGAGCCCGTCGAACAGGGATTCATTGACCTCGAGCTTGGCGGACCGGCTTGCAGCGGCCAGGGTCACGCCTGTCGAGAAGCCGGATTCCGGGCTGAAATTGCTGTGTTCCGGGGACGGACCGGTGCGCTCCGCCCGAGCGGTGGAGCGCAGGTACAGCAGGAAAAGCAGGCCCATGACTGCGATGGAAAAAAGTGCCGCCAGGCCATACACAACCACCTTGCCAAATCGCGCGCTCTCGGCCTGCTCGAGCTGGTGCCGGCTTTCGGCCAGCGCTGCCTCGTTGCGCATCATGTCGGCGCGCAATTGGCGAACTTCGGCTTCCAGCGTCTGGACTTTGTTGGTCTCTGTCGTGCCGGCCAACGCTGACAGTGCCGGGGTCGGACCTGCAGGCAGTGGCTGCGAATCTGCCGCCGCCAGCGCGGTTTGCACACTGGCGCCCATCGCGCGCGGTTTGGCCGCCGCCAGCACCACATAACGACGCATGGTCTTTTGTGCGCAACCGGCACGCAGATGCACGGTGACCACGGGTCCTTCGACGGGTATCGCGGAGCGGACATGGACCAGCCAGTCCTGCGCGCCGGGAGCCTTTTCAGGGCTTATCCGGACACTGGCCTTGTCGAGCGGCTTGTCCACATAGAAAACATCGGCTTCAAGACACAGTGCCTGCGGGTCTTCACCGGCGTCAAGCATGAGTTGCATGGAAAGATCGAGTGGCTGACCCAGCACGGCCGAGCGGGTGCTGGGCCCGAGTGTGACCGCCAAAGCACCCGCCGACAGACACAGCCACAAGCCCCCGGTCAGAAGGGCATGGTGCTTGAGTGGGTGCATAAAGGTATTCACTTGGCTGATTCTGGCATGTCCGGCACATACGGGAGGCGCAGACAGAGGTCAGTGGGACGAAAAAGAGACAACGCCCCATGCCCTTCAGGCGCTGAGCCGAGCCGCCTGGCCCCTGCAACCCGCACCCCTGAACCGTCGCGGATGAACCCGACGCGCAAGTCTAACCCGCGCTACAGGAGCACGCAAACGGCGCAAGGCGCGCACGCGCCCCTCGAGCCGGACGCCGGATGCGGCCCGAGCTGCTGGATAATACTTTTCCATGAAACCTCTATATCAAACTGTAGGCTTGGTTGGCACAGGCGCCATGGGCCGGGGCATTGCACAAATCGCGGCTCAGGCGGGCAGCACGGTCAAGCTGTTCGACACCCAGCCGGGCGCGGCCGACAAGGCACGCGACGCGCTGGCAGCGCAGTGGGACAAGCTGGTGGACAAGGGCCGCCTCGACGGCGCACTGGCCAGCGCCTACAAAGCCCGCCTGCTGCGGGCGGAAACCCTGGACGATCTGGCCGATTGCGACCTTGTGATAGAAGCGGTTGTAGAACGTCTGGATGTGAAGAAGTCACTGTTTTTGTCACTGGAAAGTGTTGTTTCCGGGCAAACCATCCTTGTCAGCAACACGTCCTCGCTGTCCATCACGGCGATTGCCGCCGGACTCAAGCACCCAGGGCGATTCGCTGGCTATCATTTTTTCAACCCTGTTCCCCTGATGAAGGTGGTCGAGGTGATTGCCGGACTCAAGACGGACGCCACAACCTGCAGCGCGCTGGCGGACTACGCCCGGCAGATGGGCCACACACCGGTGCAAGCCCTGGATACGCCGGGCTTCATCGTCAACCACGCGGGTCGGGCCTATGGCACCGAGGCTCTGCGCATTGTCAGTGAGGGCATTGCCGATTTCGCCACCATTGACCGCATCCTCAAGGACCAGGCCGGCTTCAAACTCGGGCCTTTTGAACTGATGGACCTGACGGCACTGGATGTCTCCCACCCTGTGATGGAGTCGGTGTACCACCAGTACTACGAGGAACCGCGCTACCGCCCCAGCGTGATTACCGCACAGCGTCTGGCCGGTGGCCTGCTGGGCCGCAAGACCGGCGAAGGCTTCTACCAGTACACAGACGGCGTTGTGCAAACCCCTGCAGAGCCGCCGGTGCCTTTGGTAGCCGAGATGCCGCCGGTCTGGGTGTCACCCCGGTCGGCGCGCAGGTCGGAACTGCTGCAATTGCTCAAGAATCTTGGCGCCAACATAGAAACCGGTGCATCACCTTCGATGAATGCACTCGTGCTGGTCGCGCCCCTGGGCTTTGACATCACCACCGTGGCTGTGGTCGAGCGACTCGACCCGGCGCGAACGGTGGGCATCGACATGTTGATCGACGACGCAGCCTGCAAGCGCCGCGTACTGGCGACCAACCCTGCAACCCGCAGCGACATGCGTGACGCCGCGCACGCGCTGTTTGCGCGCGACGGCAAGGCCGTCAGCGTGATTCGCGACAGCGGGGGTTTTGTCACACAACGGGTGGTGGCCGCCATCGTCAACATCGCCAGCGACATCTGCCAGCAGGGCATCTGCAGCCCCAAAGACCTGGAAACCGCCGTCACGTTGGGACTGGGCTATCCGATGGGTCCACTCGCCATGGGCGACCGTTACGGCCCGACCAACGTCCTCGAAGTGCTGTTCAACATGCAGACCGTGTACGGCGATCCGCGTTATCGCCCTTCGCCGTGGCTGCGTCGCCGCGGTGCGATCGGCTTGAGCCTCATGCACCAGGAACCATGACGCCCCTCCGTCGGACGCTCACTTCGTGTAGCGCCTTCCCCCATCCAGGGGCGGCGCCTGCGGGCCGGCAGAGCCGGACCCGCGGCCCCTGCTGGCATAAGCTCTTGGCTAAATAAGTCGATACCTCTTCAACACACCCGAAAGACTGACATGGCAGGCGCACTTAAAAGCACCAGCGACGGCGCCACCCTGGTGCTGACCCTGAGCAACCCGGAATTCAAAAATGCGCTGAGCCCGGAAATCTATGCCGCGGGCGTGGAAGCGCTCAACGCGGCCGAGAACAATCCCGACATCCGCAGCGTGGTGATCACCGGCGAGGGCGCAAACTTCTGCGCTGGCGGCAACCTGCATCGACTGCAGGGCAACCGACAACAGCCGCCGGAGGTGCAGGTCCAGAGCATCAACGGCCTGCACAGCTGGATCGACTCGATTCGCACCTTCCCGAAACCGGTGATCGCCGCGGTCGAGGGCGCAGCTGCCGGTGCCGGTTTTTCACTCGCACTGGCCTGCGACTTCGTGGTTGCGGCAGACAACGCAGTGTTTGTCATGGCTTACAGCAACGTCGGGTTGTCACCTGACGGCGGCGGCAGCTGGGCGCTGGGCCGCGCCCTGCCGCGCACGCTCGTCGCGGAGCTTCTGATGTGCGGCGAGCGAATAGGCGCACCGCGGCTTCACGCCCTGGGCCTGGTCAACCGCAGCGTTGCCGCCGGTGATGCGCTCAACGAGGCACTGAAGCTGGCCGACACGCTCAATACGCGCGCGCCGAATGTACTGGCCAGCATCAAGGAACTCATCAACGACGCCCAGCTCAACACCCTGAGCGAGCAGTTGGACGCCGAACGCGAGCATTTTGTGCGCAACCTGCACCACCCCAATGGCGGGGAAGGCATCGCGGCTTTTCTGGAAAAGCGACCGCCGGCCTACGATTGAGCGGGCCGCGGGTCCGCATGCCGCGCCTGTGCCGTCGGCGCGCACCGGGACACCGAGGCGACAGATGGAGGTCTGTGGCACCGTCGCTGGCGCGACAATAGCTCTCTTGTGAGTCACCCAAAAGACAGGCTATGGACGATCCCATTCTTACGATAGACGAAAGAGAGGCCATCAACGGTGGTCGCTGGTTTTCTTCCCTATCTCCCTCACTCAGGCACGACATACTTCGATGCGCATTCGTCCAACGTTTCAAGGATGGCCAGTTGATCTGTGCCCGCGGCGACCCGCCGGAACAATGGATTGCCTGCGCGAAAGGTGCCGTGCGGGTGAGTTCCACATCCATTTCGGGCAAGCAGATCACACTGACGTATGTGGAGCCCGGCATCTGGTTTGGCGATGTGGCGATCTTCGACGGCGACCGGCGCACACACGACGCCTATGCGCATGGCGAAACCACCATCCTGTGTGTGGCCAAGGCCGACTTCAGGAAAATCCTGGCCGCCCATGTGGAGCTGTACGAAGCCATGCTGCGCCTGCATGCGCGCCGCATCCGCCAGCTTTACGGCCTGGTGGAAGACCTCAACACCCTGCCCCTGCGCGCGCGGCTTGCCAAGCAGCTGCTGCACCTGGTACGCAGTTATGGCGTCAGCAGCCTGAGCGACGGGCGCGAAGTGCGCATCGGCCTGCAACTGGCCCAGGAAGAACTGGCGCAGCTGCTGGGCGCCTCGCGCCAGCGTGTGAACCAGGAACTCAAGGCCATGGAGCGCGAAGATGCGATCCGCATCGAACCGGGCGGTCTGGTGGTGCGCAACCGCGAAGCGCTGATGCGCATTTCTGAAGCCGACCTGGAAAAATGAAGCAATGAGCAACTTTGACCATTTCCTGGGCACCCGCGCGGTTTCGGGCCAGCACGCTTTCGACATGGACGCGCTCAGTGCCTACCTCGAGAAGCACCTGCCGGGTTTCCAGGGACCGCTCAGTGCCGAAATATTCAAGGGCGGACAGTCGAATCCGACTTACAAGCTGATCACGCCGAAGCGTTCGTACGTGATGCGCGCCAAACCGGGACCGGTCGCGAAACTGCTGCCTTCGGCGCATGCGGTCGAGCGGGAGTTCAAGGTCATGAGCGGGCTGCAGGGCACGGACGTGCCTGTCGCCAAAATGTATTGCCTGTGCGAAGACGAGGCGGTGATAGGCCGCGCCTTCTACGTGATGGAGTTTGTCGAGGGCCGCGTCCTGTGGGACCAGGCCTTGCCGGGCATGACGAATGCCCAGCGCGGCGACATCTACCGAGAGATGAACCGCGTCATTGCCGCGCTGCACAAGGTGAAGTTCGCCGAGCGCGGGCTGGCCGATTACGGCAAGCCTGGCAACTATTTCGAACGCCAGATCGGCCGCTGGAGCAAGCAGTACACCGCCTCCATCACCGAGCCCATTCCCGAGATGGACGCCCTCATGAAGTGGCTGCCCGAGAACATTCCGGCCAGCGCACGCGACGCGGCCATGGTGTCCATCGTGCACGGCGACTTCCGGCTCGACAACCTCATGTTCCACCCGACCGAGCCACGTGTGCTGGCCGTGCTGGACTGGGAGCTGTCCACCCTGGGCCATCCGCTGGCCGACTTCAGTTACCACTGCATGGCCTGGCACATTCCGCCCGGTGCTTTCCGCGGCATTGGCGGCCTGGACGTGGCCAGCCTGGGCATTCCAACGGAAGCTGAGTACATCCGCCTGTACTGCGAACGCACCGGGTTTGCCAGCCCCGAGCAGATCAAGACCGACTGGAATTTTTACCTCGCCTACAACCTGTTCAGGCTTGCCGCCATTTTGCAGGGCATCGCCAAACGCGTGGAAGCCGGTACAGCAGCCAGCGCCCAGGCCGTCGCCTCTGCCAAAGGCGCGCCAGCCCTGGCCCGCATGGCATGGGATTTTGCGCAGAAAAGCCAGTCGAGCCACAAGCCCGGCTAAAAGAAACCTTTACCCAGGAGATAGCTACATGGAATTCAACTTCACCCCGAAGGTACAAGAGATGCAGGCCCGCCTGCTGGCCTTCATGGACCAGCATGTTTACCCGAATGAGGCGCGGTTTTTCCGTGAAATTGCCGAGAACCGCGCCAAGGGCAATCCGTGGATTCCGACAACCATCATCGAGGAACTCAAGCCCAAAGCACGCGCAGCCGGTTTGTGGAATCTGTTCCTGCCGCATTCGCCGCGCGCGCCGGAAGGCCTGTCCAACCTCGAATACGCGCCACTTTGCGAAATTATGGGACGCGTTCCTTTTGCGCCTGAAATTTTCAACTGCTCGGCACCCGACACCGGCAACATGGAAACGATTGCGCGTTACGGCTCGGAAGCCAACAAGGACCGCTGGCTGGAACCTCTGCTCAAGGGCGAAATCCGCTCAGCCTTCCTGATGACAGAGCCCGAAGTGGCTTCGTCCGACGCCACCAACATCCAGTGCAGCATCGTGCGCGACGGTGACGACTATGTGATCAACGGCCTGAAATGGTGGTCGTCGGGCGCCGGCGACCCACGCTGCGCCATTTACATCGTGATGGGCAAGACCAACCCCGACGCTGGCCGCCATGAGCAGCAGTCCATGATCCTGGTGCCGGCCAACACGCCGGGTATCAAAGTGATCCGCCCGCTCAGCGTGTTCGGCTACGACGACGCACCGCACGGCCACATGGAAGTGCGGCTGACCAACGTCCGCGTGCCGGTGGGCAACCTGCTGCTCGGCGAAGGACGTGGCTTTGAAATTGCGCAAGGCCGCCTTGGCCCCGGACGCATCCACCACTGCATGCGAAGCATCGGCATTGCCGAACGCGCACTTGAGCTGATGTGCAAACGCCTGAACAGCCGTATCGCCTTTGGCAAGCCGGTCGCACGCCAGTCGGTCTGGCACGAACGCATTGCCGACGCCCGCTGCATGATCGATCAGGCCAGGTTGCTGACGCTGAAAGCGGCCTACATGATGGACACGGTCGGCAACAAGGTCGCCAAGGCCGAGATTGCCATGATCAAGGTGGTGGCACCCAACATGGCGTGCCAGATCATTGACTGGGCTATTCAGGCTCATGGCGGCGGTGGCGTGTCTGACGACTTCCCCCTGGCCTATGCCTACGCACATCAGCGCACCCTGCGACTGGCCGACGGCCCCGATGAAGTCCACCGCGCCTCGCTGGCCAAACTGGAACTGGCCAAACACCTGGCCATGCCGGGCGACGTCGAGATGCCCATCACCCGCGGCAGCTGACAGAAGAAAAAACGGGCGTCGATCAGCTATATAAACGATAGCTGGCTGCGCCCGTATCCATTGGGCTCAAGCCTTTTTCGGCTTGAATCAGAGGGGAATGTCCGTCGACAGGCCGGACAGCGCCGACTCACAGGCGCTGGTGTACACGATGGCGGCATGCTGGAGTGTGGCGATGCTGGGCGGGCTGTACTGCATGCGAAGGTAGGCCTTGCCGCGCAGCAGCATGAGGATGAAAGGGGTTTGCATATCCGGACCCGGCTCGGGCCAGTGCAGCAGCAGTTCGGCGAGGTTGCTGTCCAGCCAGGCCAGGGCATTTTCGCGCCGGTCGGCCAGCACCGTGTAACGTTCCCAGAACTCAGGCACCAGGCTGCTCCAGCCGAACTCCTCGTACATCGCCAGCCAGCGCATTTCCTCGGGCAGGCTGGGATCGGCCGTGGTCTGCAAGGTGTCGGTGTAAATCGCATAAGCACGTTTTTCCAGCGACTCCTTGAGTGGGCGGTTCATGATGAGCACCGCTACATCTTCGTTGATGTCCAGCGCCGCGCGGGCGCGGAGTTCCTCACCGGCGATGTAGTCGCGCGATGCCGCCCCGCTCTCCAGCTTCCAGCCCTTGCCTTTCACCTTGCCGGTCAACACAAACCCGGCGCCCTTGTCCTGGCTGGCGTAACTGAAGCCGTGCGTGCCAGCCCACTCCGACACCGCATCGGGCCTTGCCGCCACCGGCGGCTGAGCCTCGCTTCGCACAAAGACCTTTTTGAGTCGCTCAAACATGATTCCGGCTTTTCTCTTGAGGTGCTTGAGAAGTGGTCCATCTGCGAGCAAGGGACGCAGACAGCCTTTTTGCCATCATAGTTCCAAAGTTTGCGGTCATGTTCCAGGTCAAAGACTAGCCTTCACCCAAAGGCCATCAGGCCCATGACTTGCTGTGTGCGTGCGGCTTTCGCCTCGGGCGCGGCCGGCAAGCGATTCCGGCCAGCATCGCCGCGGGCAAGCGAAGTGGCCGCCGGGTCAGTTGTACTCGATGTTGACCGATCCATTGACCGGCTGCGACACGGCAAAGGTCAACCCTGAGCCACCGCTGACGGCCACGGAACCATCGGCCTTGCGCGTCACATTGACGGTCGCGGTGCTGGCGCTCGCCGGCGCGCCCCCCGCGCCCACGCTGCCCTGGGCAGTCGTGGCGCCCTGCGTCCCGAGCCCTGCTTCCGCCGCCCCGCCCCCCTGGACGCCACTCCCGCTGGCGCCGGCGGGAGGCGCCCCACCGATACGCAGCAAAGGGCCGCTGGTGGACAGGCTGCCTGTGAAACTCTCGACGGTGAAGACGGTCCCCGACAAGGCCGGAGGCGCTTCGACCACCACAGCCGCTGGTGCAGGCGCTGGCAAAGGCGTCGACACGGGTGCGGGTGCGGGCGCCGGCGCCGGCGTGGGACCGGTCATGATGACCGCTACCGACCCCACCACTGTGGCGCTGGCGATGCCCACGGCCGTCACCGCCTGGCTGCTGCCGGTCATCAGACCCAAGCCGCCGATCAGGAGCGCGCAGGCAATGGCTGGTTGAGGAATGTTTGGTCGCCGTTCACTATTTTTCATGATGCTCCTCGCGGGGAAGACCAGACAGCGCGCCGGCGGACCTCTTGCGCAGCAGGAAATCCACGCCGTTGATGAATTTTCCGTCAGGCAGGATGTTGATCTCGCGCACACCTGGATCGACCAGACCGAACCTCCCCAGTTGCTCCATGGAGACCTGCACATGGTAGCGGCCCTGGGGGATGGCCGGAACAATGTAGTACCCGTCCGAACTGGTTTTGATTGTAGTGACGACGCGCCGGTTGGTGTCAAGCAATTCGATCACCACATCGCCGATGCCGCGACGTGTGTTGCCCTCGACCAGGTAAACGGTGCCATCAATTTCGCTGGTCAAAATGATCGGGAAATCGATTTCCGCCACATGCCCGGGACGTGGCACCACACGCACCCCTTTGCGCTGCGGCGCCCAGTACGGGTCCTCCAGTGTCTGCGTGTCGACAGCCAGGTCCACATGTTGCCGCGTCGGCAAGCGGTCCAGCCAGGCAATCCCCGCGGCATCCGTCCGCACCGGTGCCCGGCTTCCGTTGACAGTGATGGCAGCGTTTTCAACCGGTTCTTCGCCGGCGTCCATGGTGCCATTGCCGTTGGCGTCCACAAAAACAAGCGCCGATGCTGCGCCGCTGTCAGCCTTGGGCAACGCGTCAAAACGCCACTGCCCCTGCCGCGGTTCCCGGCCCATGGCAATAAAGAGCTGCACGCCCACGGTCAGCACCCCCGTGCTGGAATAGCTGGTGCTCAGACCCAGCCCGTAACTGCCCAGGCTTTTGTTCAGTCCTGCCGTGTACAGGGTTTCCCGGGTACTGATGGAACGAACCAGACCCAGGTTGAGCAGGTAGCCTTCGCCCAGTCGCCTGTCACCCGAAAGCACCACGGTATCGAGTTTTGCCTGGGGTTTGAGGCTGTAGCCCAGTTGGCCACTCAGACCGGTGACCCCAACCCGGTAACTCAGTTGCAGGGCACCGGTGGCCGTGGTGGTGCTGCCCGATTTCAGCCAGGTCAGCTGATTGGCCACCGAGGTGCCTTTGACATACGCGGCCACACGGCCGGTCAGGGCCATGTTGCTCAGGCCGGATTGAAACTGCTCGCGCTGGATTTCCACGGTCACCGGCAAGCGCGGCAACAAGCCCGCCGCAATGGCGCCGTCCAGCCGCAACTTGTCGCGCGTGCGCAAAGGATCGGCAGTGGGCAAAAACACCTCGCTGTAGAAGTCCTTGAGCCGCAGGTGGCTGTAACTCAATGCGACAGGTCCGACGCGGGTCTTCAGGCCTGACTCATTGAGCCAGCCGCCGTTGGGCGAGCGGAAAAGGTCGCTGCTGAGAATGAAGGATTTCCAGAAGCCACGCAGCCCCAGGTTGCTGTACAGCTGTCCGTCGCTCCCGGCGACGCCAGTGGCCGCCGCGGTGGTGCTGCCGGTGGTCAGCGACGACGGCAAACGGACCAAGCCGCCGGTTCCGGTCAGGTACTTGTTCAGACCCCACTCGAACTGGGCCACTGAGCGGGACTGGCCTGCATTGTCCTGGTGCTGGGCGAGGCTGTAATAAAACGCGCCGGGCGGTGTGCTCGACTGCTCCAGCAAAAAGCTCTGTCGCTCCACGCGTTGCTGGCCGAGTGGTCCGTGAAACACCAGGCGAAATTCATTGGTCCCATAGGCCAGCGGCTGGTCGTCAAAGCTGTAGCGGCCGTCCGTACGCGAGCTCTGAAAACCGACCAGCGCCTCATTGAAATACAGCTCAACATCCCAGCCGGGCGGCAGGTCGCCCTGCAGCGTATGGCGGTCAAAACTGGTCGGCTGGGTGATGGGACGATTGCTGAGCGTCAGCCCATAACCCTTGCCGGTTGCGCTGCGGCCGGCAATGTTGGTCACGCTGGGGGAGGAGACACCGCTGCCGAACATCACCGACCGGGCGCGCAAAGGGCCGAGCAGGCCTGCATCGGGGTCGTGGCGTGCCAGCGTGAAGCGCACGTCCGGCGACGGGTCCTGTCGGGTGCTACTGACAAAAAAGGCCGATTCCATTCCCAGCAGGTCGCCGGTCAGGTAGGCGGTGTAGCTGGCGCTGGTTTGCCGGCTGCCATTGCCGGTTCGCAGTCCCATGCCGAAAGTCTGGTCGATGAAAGGCACACCCAGCAGGCGGTAAGGCATGTCCACCCGTGGGTAGCCCGGGTCTTCGTCACCGGTGCGGGCGCCCAGCCTGCCTGCCCGGCGCTCACGCTCCAGGCGCTCCTGCAAGGGAAGGCGCTCCCTGGGCTTGACCCGAAGCGTCAGGCTGCTCAAGTCCACCTCGAAATCGATCGGCAGCCAGCGCGACAGCAGCGAAGCCGCGACATAGATATCGTCGCCCTGCAGACGGACCAGCGTCCGGTCAAACAGCTGGGTCTGATCGGCCAGGGTGATCCTGCCCTGCCCCGCATCCAGGTTGAAACCCCGTGCCTCGCTCAGAACGTAACCGTCGGCCGTACCCTGTTCGGCCTGCGTGCGGATGGCCAGCGTCAGCAGCCTGGCCAGTTCGCCCAGCGGCAGAAAGGTCTCGCGGCCCGCCTGGTAGGTCGTGATGGCATCGGTCAGGACATCTTCATCGAGCCGCACCTCCAGCAACACCAGGTTCAACTCATCGGCGCGGCGCACGGGCCCGGCAGCCGTGGCCGGAGCCGGTGGCGCCGTTGCTGCTTCCAGCCTTGGCTGCTGTCGGAGCGGGGCCCCTGCCGGGGGCAGCGCCGGTGCTGGTGGTGCAGCAGCAGAGGGAGTGATGTCCAGGACCAGTTTGTAGCCCCTGCCCCCTTCGGGCTTGATCGAAAAAATGTTGGGTTCGGCTTCTGCCTTGAGTCCGAACTCGATAAGCACCGCCCCGGTGCCTGAGGGCGAGGGCCTGACCTGCATGGGTTGCAGGTAGGGGTGATCGGCAGCGATCTGGCCGGCCAGCGCCGTCAGCGCCGCATTGAGTTCCACCTCTTCAAGCTCCAGCACCACGCGCCTGGCCTGGCGCAGGATGTACAGGCTAAAGCGCAGCTCCGTGCGGGACTCCAGCACGATACGGGTCCGGGCTTCGGTCCTTTCCAGAGAAGCCGAGCTGATCGACACACTGGCGAGCGCCAGGCCCGGCACCAGCACCAGTGCCGCCGGGAGCAGCACCCGGATCCTGTAACGGCGCATCGAAACCCCGCTGACGAGGCTGAAAAAAAAAGCGGGGCCCCTCATGCTGAAACCTGCTGCGTCATGGGGGGGCGCAACCGCAGTCTCCGCTCAGGGCAATTCGATGGAGGTTTCAGCCAGCAACTTGCCGCCGGCTTCGGCGCGCTCCCGGTAGCTCAGGCGAAGGGTGCCCCGTGCCAGCACCACGCCCGCGGGCGGCTGCAGCTCCAGCCTGGCGCGGCGCATGGCATTGGGCGTGTACACCGCCACGCCGCCCGCTCTTCCGACCTCCTGCGGCACACCGCCCTGCGGCGTGAATGTCGCCACCAGGTCGCCGTAGACAGATCGGTTGCCGGCGCGCTCCAGCACCACGGCGAGCACGGCAGGCTGGCCGGCTGCGGGCCTGGGCAGTTCCAGCCCGGCCAGCGTGACGGTGGCCGAGGTTTCACCATGCCGCACGATCACGGGAATCGACACGCCGACCAGCGCCCTCAGCTGGACACCGACTTCACCCGGGCCCGGCTTGGTCGCCTGGGCGTCGATGCTGCTGGCGCCGGTGGCCTCAGGCACCAGATCAAACTGCAAGTGCGAGCGGTATTCGCCCACCGGCAGGTCTGCCGGCTTGCGCAACAGGATGCGGATGGTCTGGCCGCGGCCCGGGGCCAGAACCACCTGCCGCGGCGAATAACGCAGCAGGGCATCTGCAAACTGCTCCCCGGGCAAGGGAGGTTCGGCCGCGGTGAATTCACCGGTTTCGTTCATGCGCCGGTTCACCAGGTGGACGCGGTACGTGGTGCTCTCCTGTCCGTTGTTGATCAGCTCAAGCTGGGCCGCACGCTGGTTTTTCTCAAACACGACCCGCGTGGGGAACAGCATCAGGTCTGCCAGCGCAGGAGGCGTCGCCAGCAAAATGAAACACGCCCCCGCAAGCCACCCTACACGTCGCAGATTGCAGTGGGCCTGCAGGATCGCCAACACCCGCGCGTCACCTGCTGTGGCTGGACGGAAATCAAAAAAGAAGCGTGTCATGCGGAGGTACCTCGTATTTCATGAAGCGTGGCTTGTCAGTTGTACTCAGCCGTGACGTTGAAACTGCCGCTGTAACCGCCGGTGGCCTGGTTGCTTCCGACGCTGAGCGTGGCGCCAATGGTCAATGTCTGCGTTCCACCGCCACCTATCAGGCCGGCTCCCACCGGACTGCTCGTGAAGTTGTTGACCGCCATGGAGTTCGGGCCACTCGTCAACACCACCACACCGTTCGATGGCAAGGTAATCGCATAGGTGGCACTGCTGGTGCCGCTCACGGTGTACGACGCAACGGAACCGGAACCCGAAGGCACCAGAAACACCGCTCCCCCTGAATTGCGCGCGCCGGCAGCGCTGACGGTCACCGTTCCACTGCTGGCGCCGGGAGCGAAGCTGCCAAAGGCCAGAGGCTGGTTGGCCACCAGCGCCTGCGCCCAACCCGTGGATGCGGCGGTGGCCGCGCAGGCCAGCGCGAACAGGAGGTTGAGCGTTTTCATCGCAGGCATTTCCCGACAACCCCGTTGGAGACCCGAGGCCAGGTGTGGGGGGACCCGGGTCCCCGGAAACCATGCCGGCTCGCCGGCCAGATCCCTTTCTTTCGGCCAGGACGTTCGCCAGGCGGCCCGTCCTGCCGCAATCAGGGACTGTTTAGTTGTAGTCCACCGAAACGTTGAAGCTTCCGGTGTATGCGCCGGCCACCTGGCTGGCCACGGTCGTGATGGTGGCCCCCACACCCAGCGTCTGCGCACCGGCAGTCAATGCACCGGTGCCGGACGGGTCGCTGGTGAAATTGCTGACCGCCATCGTTTCGGGTCCCGTCGCCCCACCCGTGGTGATGCTCACCGTGCCATTGGATGGCAGGCTAATCGCATAGGTCAGCGTCCCTTCCCCGGTCACGTTGAACGTGGCCCGGCCAACCGTTGAGGTGACAAGCAAGGTGCCGCTGTTGGTGCGCGCGCCGCTCGTCGCGTTGATGCTCACCGTCTGGCTGGCCGCGCTGGTCGAAAACGATCCAAAACGCAAGGTCGAACCAGCCGCGATGGCTATCGGCGCCACCACGGTCGCAGTGGCATCGTTGGAGGCTGTCGCCGCCTGCGAGTTGATGCCGTGCCCCGCCATGCCCAGAACCAGGGCTGAGACCAGTGCGGTGTGCAGGGCGCGGCGCTTGAATGTCGAAAAATTCTCCGATTTCATGATCACTCCTTCGTTAATGAATCAACTTCAACATGCCTCCGTCTGACCAGGCCTGCGCCTTGTCGCGGAGGTGGGAAAGCTGCACGCCAGGCCGGCGGACCCTCTATCTCGTCCTTTTGGCAGACTTTTTTTGTATCTTTTTTGCAATTTTATTTATCAATATGTGACATTTGTCGGGAAAATTTTCATGAATTTGGTGATCTTTTTACAGCTCAATAATTTTTATGCTAAAAGGCCAAATTTCCATCTACCCGGTCTGCCCGTTCTATGACTTTGGGCTTATTTCCATTTCCCGACGGTCGGGCAAACCGACGTGATTTCGCAACGCATGAGCGCGCCAAACACCGCGCACGGCAACAAGGCGGCGCCAGGGATGGTCAGAACACGGAAAAATGGGGAGGGTTGGAGGACGCAATGCATGGAGCATTGGTCTGCCCGGAGGGGATCGAACCCCCGACCCTCAGCTTAGAAGGCTGATGCTCTATCCAACTGAGCTACGGGCAGATATGAAAAAAGCCCACAGAGTGAGCTTTTTCATTGGATTCTTGGTCGGAGTACAAGGATTCGAACCTTGGACCCCCTGGTCCCAAACCAGGTGCGCTACCAGACTGCGCCACACTCCGACTAGTCAAATATTATAGCCCGAACATGGCCCTACTTTGCGTCTCACTCCGTTTATTTGCAGAGACGGCCCGGCAAGGGCCGGTGCCGGTCAGAGCAGCACAAAAGGTTTCACAATGGCACCCCTGACAAACCGTCCACACAGGAGGCTCCCATGGGCATACGCATCGTGAGGCTGGGCACGCCCCGGCAGGCGGGTGAAGGTTTGCGCATAGGCACGGTACGGCGGCCACCACGCGGCGTACCCAAGAGTGAATTCGCCGCGCAGGACTGGTACGACGTCTGGTACCCCAACCTCGCCCCCAGCGCGGAGACCATGAAGCTCGGCCAATCCGTCGAATCCGACAAGGACTGGGCGGCTTTCGGCAGGAAGTACCGTGCCGAAATGAATGAGCCCGATGCCAGCCGCAACCTCGACCTGCTGGCAGCGCTCTCGCACCAGTCGAATTTTGCAGTCGGCTGTTATTGCGAGAACGAGACGCGCTGCCACCGCTCCCTGTTGCGGGATCTGCTGAAGGAACACGGCGCCCTGATCAGCTGACGCATCAAAAAAGCCCCGAAGCGGCGACCGCGTTCGGGGCTTTGTTCATCAGGCCTGCGCCGGAAGTTCAGAGTTTGACGTATTCGTACTCGACCGCATTGGCATTGATGCCGCGATCCGGCGGGGCAATCCAGCCTGCCATCTTGCCGGGTTCGGTCACGCGGTGCATCAGGCTGTGAATGAAGGTCTTGTCAGCGTCGTTGGGCAGCCACTCGTCCTTTCGGGCGTTGAACTCGGCTTCGCCGAGCGGGTTACCTTGCGGATCGGTGTGCATGCCGGCCCAGGCACCCACGCTGCGCCGGAAACGCGTGTTGGGCAAGCTGAGCTCAAAGTCCACACCGGCACGCTTGATCGCCATGTTCCAGCGGGTCACGCCGACATTGCAGTCCTTCACGTATTCCAGGCGCGTGATTTCGTTCATGCCGTTGCGGGTGGAAATCGTTTCGTTCTTCAAACCGCCCTTGCCGTCCGGCACCTGGATGGTCATTTCGCTGTCGCGTTCGACGTGGTCGGCAAACTTGGCTTCGTCGGGCCGACCCTTGATGCCGTTGCTGAAGTAGTTGGCGGCGTTCGACGAAGCTTCCGAGCCGAACAGGTCCAGCGAGGAGGTGAACCAGAAGTTCATGAATTTCTGAATCGTCGGAAGATCGATCACGCCGGCCTTGCGCAGGGTGTCCACGTTGTCGGTGTCCAGCTCCTTCATCACTTCCAGCGTCCGCTTGATCACGCGGCCAATGCCGGTCTCGCCGACAAACATGTGGTGCGCTTCTTCCGTCAGCATGAAACGCGTGGTACGCGCCAGCGGATCGAAGGCGCTTTCGGCAAAGCTCTTGAGCTGGAACTTGCCGTCGCGGTCGGTGAAGTAGGTGAACATGAAGAAACTCAACCAGTTGTCCATGGGTTCGTTAAAGGTGCCCAGGATGCGTGGCTTGTCCGCGTCGCCGCTGTGGCGGGTCAAGAGCTCTTCGGCTTCCTCACGGCCATCGCGGCCGAAGTGGGCATGCAGCAGGTAGACCATGGCCCACAGGTGCCGGCCTTCCTCGACGTTGACCTGGAACAGATTGCGCAGGTCGTACAGGCTGGGCGCGGTGTGGCCCAGCAGGCGCTGCTGCTCAACCGAAGCCGGCTCGGTGTCGCCTTGCGTGACGATCAGGCGGCGGAAGGCGCTGCGGTACTCGCCCGGCACTTCCTGCCAGACGTCTTCGCCCATGTGGTCGCCAAAACCGATCTTGCGGTTTTCTTCCTGGTCGGCCAGAAAGATGCCCCAGCGGTAGTCGGGCATGGGGGTGTAGCCGTAGCTGGCCCAGCCGGAGGCATCGACACCGACAGCGGTGCGCAGGTAAACCTCTTTCGCGTTGAAGTCGCTAGGGCCCATCTCGTCCCACCAGCTCATGAAGGCCGGCTGCCAGTGCTCGAGCGCACGCTGCAGCTGGCGGTTCTCGCCGAGGTTGACGTTGTTGGGGATCAGGGCTTGCAGGTCAATGGTGCTCATGGTGTTAAATCCTTTTCCAGTCAAATTTCGCTTTTTTTCCGGTCCCAAAAAGTTTCAGCGCGCCGTCTTCACCGACCGCATTCGGACGGATGAAAATCCAGTTCTGCCAGGCGCTGAGGCGGCCGAACACACGTGTCTCCATGGTTTCCTTGCCCGGGAAACGCAGCGAGGCTTCCATGCCGGTCATGGCATCGGGCGACATCGAGGCACGTTCTTCCAGCATGATGCGGATCTCGTCATCCCAGTCGATGTCGTCGGGGCTCAGGGTCACCAGGCCCAGTTCGAGCGCCTGGTCGGCGCGCAGCTTGCTGTCGCCGAGTTTTTCCAGTTGCGCGATGGTGGCATCGTCCTCATAAAACCGGGTCTGCAGCCGCGTCAGGTGATTGACGGCCGGAAACCAGCCAAAGTTGGCAGGACTCAGTTGCAGCGTGGGTGCCGCGTCGGGCGAATCAGGCAGGTCCAGCATGTAGATGCGGTCGCAGGCCAGGGCGAGCTCGTAGAAGGTTCCGGCAAAACAGGAACCGGCGTCAACCAGCGCAATCAGCGAGCGGCTGGTCACGTCAAGGCGCGCCAGCGTGCGACGCAGCGCGCCCGTCGTTTCCTTCACCAGCCAGTGGTCCTTCAATTTGGCCAGTACCTCGTCCATGCGTATCACCTGGCCGGCATCACCGGTCGTCTTGATGACCCAGGTGCCGACTTCGAGTTCGTTGGTGCGCAGGTTGAGGATGGCGTCGTCAAGTTCGCGCTGCAGCTTGAGCGGGTACCAGCTGGCGCCGGCAGCCTCCATCGTTTCGGGTGTGGATTCGATCGCGGCAGCCGGCGCCTTGACGGTGATGGTGGCGATGCGCTTTTCGCGGTCCACCTGGGCGTCGACCACGCTGTAGTGGTAGCCGGCATCGTCGATGAGCACCTTCAGTGGCGTCAGTTCAATGCCTTTTGAGGCTGCAGCCCTTGTGGACTGGGTGCGGAGCGCTTCTATTTCAGTAGCAAGCAAGGCGCTGAACTGCTGCGGCTTGGCGTAAGCGTCGATCAGCTTCCAGTCTTTGGCGCGGTCGGCGCGCACGCCTTCGCTGGTGGTGCAGAAGATGTCGGCCAGGTCGCGCCGCACCTTGCGTTTGTCGGTCACGCGGGTCAGGCCGCCGGTGCCGGGCAACACGCCGAGCAGCGGCACCTCGGGCAGGCTCACGGTGCTGGAACGGTCGTCCACCATCACGATGCGGTCGCAGGCCAGGGCCAGCTCGTAGCCGCCGCCGGCGCAGGCGCCGGTCACGGCAGCGATGGCTTTCAGGCCGTCATGGCGCGAGGAGTCTTCCAGGCCGTTGCGGGTTTCGTTGGTGAACTTGCAGAAGTTGACCTTCCAGCCGTGCGTGGACAGCCCCAGCATGTAGATGTTGGCGCCCGAACACCAGATCTTTTCCTTGCCAGACTCGAACACCACCACCTTGACAGTCGGATGCTCGAAACGGATGCGGTTGATCGCGTCGTGCAGCTCGATGTCCACGCCGAGGTCGTAGCTGTTGAGCTTGAGCTTGTAACCGGGCTTGATGCCGCCGTCCTCGTTGATGTCGAGCTTCAGGCGCGCCACGTCGCCCTCCACGCTCAGCGTCCAGTGCTGGTATTTGGTGGGATGGGTGGCGAAACTCACGAGCTCGCGCTCCTGGCCTTCAATCACCTGCTTGAACAACAGCGGTTCTGTCATGGCATTCATCGTGGTCTCCTGTTATGGGGTTAGGACCGTTCGCCCTGAGCTTGTCGAAGGGCTTCGACAGGCTCAGCCCGAACGGTAGTTTGCGGAACAGCGCGCTCCAGGTCTTTCAGGCTTTGTTTGAGGGTTCGGGCGGCGGTGTCCACCACCGCGTCGGCGCGGGCATACAGTGCTTCGCGGCTGGCCAGGATGCGGCGCAGGTCTTCCATGGCCTCGTCCGTGGCGCCGCGGGTGGCATGAAAAGGCCGCATGTCGCCCTGCGCCACCACGCGTGCCATGTGTTCTTCCGGGCTGGCCTTGAGCCAGACACAGTAAAAGCGGCTTTGCAGCAGGTCAAAGGTTTCACGCTCGCTGACGATGCTGCCGCCGGTCGTCATGACGACGCCGTCGGCATGGTCCTCGGCAATGCGGAACAACGCACGACGCTCATAGCGGCGGTAGCCCGCCTGCCCGTGCAGCAGCAGGATTTCATTCATGCTGGTGCCGGCTTCGCGTTCGATCTCACGGTCGAGTTCGACAAAAGGCACGCCGCGCTCGGTGGCCAGTTTCAGGCCCAAGGTGGACTTGCCCGCTCCGCGCAGGCCGATCAGGGCAATGCGCTGCTCGCGGCCCAGCGCATCGCTCAGGCCGAACGTGCTGCCGAGCAGCGCGTAGGCCTGGTCGAGCTGCGTGTCGTCGAGCCGGCCCAGCAGCCCCTGGACACGGGCCAGCGCCGGGCGGGGAGCGTCCTGCAGCAGTTCGAGAATGGAGATGTTCAGCGCGCGCGCCGCGGCTTCCAGTGAATTGATCGAGACATTGCCCTTGCCGCTTTCGACATCGGCCAGGAAACGCTCGCTCAGACCGGAATCGCTCGCCAGCGCCTTGCGCGTCATGCCACGGCGGGCGCGCCAGGCCCGCACGCGGGCGCCCAGCTCGACGAGCGTCGCCTTGTTCGCCTGTTCGGACAGGGTTTCGAGCTTGGACATCTGCATTATTTGAAAAAAGTTTGCGCTGGATCAATATTGCACTATACTTCAGGTCAAACGCTTGTCAAGCAGTTTATTGCATATTTTTTGGAGATCACTGATGAAACTCAAAATTCTCGTGGGCACCATGACCAGTACGGCCGACTATGTGGCCCAGGCCATCCAGATGGATTGTGCCGATCTCGTCAGTGATATCGAGGTGCAGCTGATGGACGGTCTGGATATCAGCGTTTTCGACAGCACCCCGGATGAAGATGCGATATATCTCATCTGCTCTTCCACCTACGGCCAGGGCGATGTCCCCGACAACGCCCGGCAGCTGTATGACTCACTCGATGCCCAACCCAAATTTCTGGGCCATGTGCGTTACGGCGTGATTGCCCTCGGCGACCGCACTTACCTGCAGACCTTCTGTTTCGGCGGCAAGAAATTTGACGAGCGCCTGCAGGGCCTGGGCGCTCAGCGCATCGGTGAAGTCTGGTGCCACGACGCCAGCGCCGGCACCCTGCCGGAAACCGAGGGCGCCGCCTGGTGCCGCGAGTGGCTGGCGCTGGCGCTGAGCAGCGCCTCCAGCGCCGAAACCGCCTGAGTTTCAATGAAATTGGCCTCCAGCCCAATAGCAGCGGGCGCAGGCAGCTATAAAAACGAGAGCATCCGGAGACCCCATGAACCTGAGCCGCGCCGACCACTCGCTGAGCCCCCCGCGTGTCGACATCCCCCGCGACTACAACGCCGCCCATGACCTGCTGGCGCGCAATACCGGCCACCCCGGGAAGCCGGCTTTCATCGACGCCATCAGCGGCGCCACCCTGAGTTATGGCGAACTCGACGAGCAGGCGCACCGTTTTGCCAACGCGCTGCGGGCCCAGGGCTTCGCGCCCGAGAGCCGCGTCCTGCTGGCCATGCTGGACACCCCGGAATGGCCGGTGGCTTTCCTCGGTTGCATCCTGGCCGGTGTGGTCCCGGTAGCCGCCAACACCCTGCTGACCACGCCCGACTTCGACTTCATGCTGCGCGACTCACGCGCCCAGGGCCTGATCGTCTCCAAAGCCCTGCTGCCGGCGTTCGAACCGCTGATCGGCCAGATCCCGACCTTGCGCACGGTGATCACGGCCGGCGACGATTCATCATCAAATACGGCTCTGGCCCAGATGGTGCTTGCGCAAGCAGCTACTAAAACAGTAGCGCCCACCTGTGCCGACGACGCCTGCTTCTGGCTGTATTCGAGTGGTTCCACCGGCACGCCCAAGGGCACGGTGCACCTGCACAGCCACCTGATCCAGACCGCCGAGCTGTATGGCCGCGGCGTGCTGGGCATCCAGGCGACCGACGTGGTCTACTCCGCCGCCAAGCTGTTTTTCGCCTATGGACTGGGCAATGGCCTGACCTTTCCGATGAGCGTGGGCGCCACGGCCATCCTGTTGCCGGCCCGCCCCACCCCGGCCGAGGTCTTCCGCATCCTGAAAGAGCACCAGCCCACCATTTTCTACGGTGTGCCCACGCTGTACGCCGCCCTGCTGGCGGACCCGGCGCGACCGCCAAGGAGCGAGATGAACCTGCGCGTCTGCACCAGCGCCGGCGAGGCCCTGCCGGCCGGCATTGGCAACAAATGGGCGGCCGAATACGGCTGCGACATCCTCGACGGCATCGGTTCCACCGAGATGCTGCACATTTTCCTGAGCAACCGCCCCGGCGACGTGCGTTACGGCAGCACAGGCAAGGCCGTGCCCGGTTATGCGCTGCGCATCGTCGGTGATGACGGCCGTGACTGCAGCGTCGGCGAGATCGGCGAGCTGCAGATCAGCGGTCCGAGTTCGGCACTGATGTACTGGAACAGCCGCGCCAGGACCAAAGCCACGTTTGCCGGCGAGTGGACACGCAGCGGCGACAAATACACGGTGGACGCCGACGGCTACTACACCTACAGCGGCCGCACCGACGACATGCTCAAGGTCGGCGGCATCTACGTCTCGCCTTTCGAGGTGGAAGCGTCCCTGATGACACATCCGGCGGTGCTGGAAGTGGCGGTGGTCGGTCTGGCCGACGCCGACCAGCTGGTCAAACCCAAGGCCTTTGTGGTGCTCAAGAAGGGGCAGACCGCATCGGCCGACGACCTCAAGGCCCACGTCAAGCAGCAACTGGCGCCCTACAAGTACCCGCGCTGGGTGGAGTTTGTGGACGAGCTGCCGAAAACCGCCACCGGCAAGATCCAGCGCTTCAAGCTGCGCCAGGGCACCGCTTGAGTGCACGGGGGTTGGCAGGGTAATAGCTTTAGGTATAAACAATTTAATCTTCAATCTCGGGTTTTTCACTAGGGTGTCAGGCGCCGACCGCCATTACCATTGAAGCCTTCCGGCGCCTGCCCTTCCGTTCCAACCAGGAGTTATCCATGACCTCACGCCTTCCTTCACGTCGTTTGATCCTGAGCCAGAGTGCTGCCGTCATCGGCGCCGCCTCCACCGGCCTGCTGCTCCCCCAGATGGCGCGGGCGCAATCGGGCAAGGTGCGCGTGGGTTTCATGCTGCCCTACACCGGCACCTTCGCGCAGCTCGGCGTGGCGATTGAAAATGGTTTTCGCCTCGCCATCGACCAGCAGGGCGGCAAACTCGGCGGGCGCGAGATCGAGTACTTCAAGGTGGACGACGAGTCAGAGCCTTCCAAGGGCGTTGAAAACGCCAGCAAGCTGGTGCAGCGCGACAAGGTCGACGTGCTGGTCGGCACGGTGCACTCTGGCGTGCAGATGGGCATCCAGAAAGTGGCACGCGACTCCGGCGTGCTGAGCCTGATCCCGAACGCCGGCGTGCATGCCGCCACCCGCAGCCTGTGCGCACCCAACGTTTTTCGCACTTCCTTCAGCAACTCCCAGCCCACCCGCGCGCTGGGCCAGGCCATGGTCGCCCGCGGCCACAAAAAAGCCGTCTGGATCACCTGGAAATACGCGGCCGGGGACGAGGCCTTTGAAGGCTTCAAGGAAAGTTACACCGCGGCAGGCGGCACCATCATCAAGGAACTGGGCCTGCCCTTCCCCAACGTCGAGTTCCAGGCCCTGCTGACCGAAATCGCCGCCCTCAAGCCCGACGCCGTGGCCTGCTTCTTTGCCGGTGGTGGCGCTGCCAAGTTCATCCGCGACTATGCCGCGGCCGGCCTCAAAGGCAAGATTCCGCTGTACGGATCGGGCTTTCTGACCGAAGGTGTGCTGGACGCCGCCGGCCCCGCGGCCGACGGCATCATCACCACCATGCACTACAGCGACTCGCTGGACACGCCGCGCAACAAGGCCTTCCGCCTGGCCTATGCCACCGCCTACCGCAGCCAGCCTGACGTCTACGCCGTGCAGGGTTACGACACCGGCCTGCTGCTGATCCAGGGCGCCAATGCCGTCAAGGGTGACCTTACAGCCAAGCCTGCCCTGTACAAGGCGATGGAGTCCGCCGTGATCGACAGCCCGCGCGGCAAGTGGACCATGAGCAAAGCCCACAACCCGGTGCAGGACATCTACCTGCGCCAGGTCGAAAACAAGGAAAACAAGGTGATCGGCGTGGCCGCCAAGGCGCTGGCCGACTCGGGCGCCGGCTGCAAAATGGGTTGAGCCCCCACGGTTGCTCACTGCGTGCAGCGCCCTGCCCCCGCGGGGGCCGCTGCGCCTGCGGCCCGGGAACGCCGGTTCCGTGGCCCCGGCTGGCATACGGCCTCAGGGAAGCACCGGCAGGTTCTCGGACCTTCCATTTTCTTGGTACAGAGCTTGCGTTGCCACACGCTCTGGATGCATCTTTTCCCCTGAACCCACAACACCCCGATGGATCTCGCCAACTTTCTCATCCAGCTGCTCAACAGCGTCCAGTACGGCCTGCTGCTGTTCATGCTGGCTGCTGGCCTGACGCTGATCTTCGGCATCATGGGCGTGGTCAATCTCGCCCACGGCAGCTTCTACATGCTGGGCGCTTACCTGGCCTGGTCGCTCAGTGCCTATTTCGGCAGCCTGACCCTGGCCATCCTCGGCGGGGCCGTGCTGTCGGCGATTTTTGGCCTTGCGCTGGAGTGGCTGCTGTTTCGCCACTTCTACCAGCGCGACCACCTCGACCAGGTGTTGCTGACCTTCGGCCTGATCTACATCTTTGAAGAGCTGCGTTCCATTGTCTGGGGCGACGACGTCCATGGTGTGCCGATTCCCGAGCTGCTCAGCGCCTCCATCCCGCTGACCGAGAACCTGTCCTACCCGGTCTACCGGCTGTTCATGTCCGGCGTATGTATTGCGCTGGCCGTCGGCCTGTACCTCCTGATTTCAAAAACCCGGCTCGGCATGAAGATCCGCGCCGGCGCCTTCAACCGCGACATGGCCGGTGCCCTGGGCATCAACATCAAGCTGATTCACGCCGTGGTGTTTGCCCTCGGCGTGACGCTGGCCGCGGTGGCCGGCATGATCGCCGCGCCGATTGCCAGCGTCTACCCCAACATGGGCTCGCAGGTGCTCATCATGTGTTTTGTGGTGGTGGTGATCGGCGGCATCGGCTCGGTGCGCGGCGCCCTGATCTCTGCGCTGCTGGTGGGCCTGGTTGACACCTTCGGCAAGGTGCTGCTGCCACAGGTGGCAGGCATGCTGGTCTATATGTTGATGGCCGCTGTACTTTTGTGGAAACCTGAAGGATTGTTCAAGCAATGAGCGCGGCCAAAGCCAATCTCGAAGTCCTGCCGCGTGGCGTGCAGGTGGCGCTGGCCCTGGGCCTGATCGCGCTGGTCGCGTTTCCGTTCACCGGCACCGACTTCTACGTTCAGATGGTCACCCGCATGATGATCATGGCGATTTTTGCCATGAGCCTGGACCTGCTGCAAGGTGTCACTGGCCTGGTGTCGCTGGGCCATGCGGCTTACTTCGGCCTGGCCGGTTATGCGCTTGCTTTCCTGATGCCCCAGGGCGAGGCCGTCAGTCTGTGGTGGACCCTGCCGCTGGCGGTGCTGGCCTCAGCGCTCGGCGCGCTGATCATCGGCTTTTTTGTCGTCCGCACACATGGCATCTACTTCATCATGGTGACCATGGCCTTCGCGCAGATGATTTTCTTCCTGTTCTTCGACAACAAGGTACTGGGCGGCTCCGACGGCCTGTACATCAACTTCAAGCCCGATGTCTCGCTGTTCGGCTGGACGCCTGCGGCGTGGTGGGACCTGGAAAACAAGCGCACGCTCTACTACTTCACCCTGGCCGTGCTGCTGGTGGTCTACGCCTTCCTGCGCCGGCTGCTGTGGAGCCCGTTTGGTCGCGCTCTGGCCGGCATCCGTGTCAACGAACACCGCATGCGGGCCATGGGTTTCGGCACCTTTCGCTACAAACTCACGGCCTTCACCCTGGCCGGCGCGCTGGCCGGCCTGGCGGGCTACCTGTGGGGTACACAAACCGGGTACATCAACCCCGAACTCATGGGTTTTCACATGAGCGCACACGCCATCATGATGGTCATCCTGGGCGGCATGGGCAACTTCGCCGGCGCAATTGTCGGCGCCTTTGCCTTCGAATACCTGCTGCATGTCTTCAAGGACCTGCCCACCGTCGGCACGGTGAACCTCGGCAAACACTGGCAGCTCTGGATGGGCCTGTTCATCGTGCTGCTGGTGACGTTTGCGCCGCGCGGCATCCTGGGCCTGGTCGAGCGCTTCGGCAAGCGTCGGGGGGCTGGCGATGAGTGAGGTTCTGCTTTCTGCCCAACATCTGACCAAACGTTTCGGCGGCCTGGCGGCGGTCAACGACGTGTCGCTGGACCTGCACCGCAAGCAGATCCACGCGGTGATTGGCCCCAACGGCGCCGGCAAATCGACGCTGACCAACCTGCTGTCCGGCGATCTGCCGCCCAGCTCGGGCTCGGTGCGGCTGGGCGACCGTGACATCACCGGCTGGAACCCGGAAAAAATCTCGCGCCAGGGCCTGGGCCGCAGCTACCAGAAAACCAATATCTTCCTGCCCTTCACCGTCTGGGAAAACGTCCGCCTGGCCGCGCAGTCGCGCCAGCCGCATGCGCTGCAGTGGCTCAGCCGCGCTACTCATTTGAGAGCAGTCAACGATCGCGCTGAAAGGGCTATTGAGCTTTCCGGCCTGGAAAATCGAAAACAGGCGATCGCCGGCGCCACCAGCCATGGCGAACAGCGCCAGCTTGAAATAGCCATGACGCTGGCCACCGAGCCGCAGGTACTGCTGCTCGACGAGCCATTGGCCGGCATGGGCGTGGCCGAGGCCGAACGCATGGTGGCGCTGCTGCTCAGACTCAAGACCGACCACGGCATCCTGCTGGTCGAACACGACATGGACGCCGTCTTCACGCTGGCCGACCGGCTGACCGTGATGGTCAACGGCCAGGTGATTGCCAGCGGCACGCCGGCAGAGATCCGGGCCGACGCCGGCGTGCAGGCGGCCTATCTGGGCGAGGAACACTGATGGCCGACCTGCTGATTGATGCCAAAGGCATCCACACCTACTACGGCGCCAGCCATATCCTGCGCGGCATCGACTTTTCCGTGGCGCGCGGCGAGACCATCGGCCTGATGGGCCGCAACGGCATGGGCAAAAGCACCCTGCTCAAAAGCATCATGGGCCTGGTCAGGCCGCGCGCGGGCAGCCTGGACATCATGGGCCAGGCGATGCTGGGCCGGGCGCCCTACGAAATTTCCCAGCTCGGCATTGCCTATGTGCCCGAGGGCCGCGGCATCTTCGGCAACCTCAGCGTGGTCGAGAACCTCAAGATGGCCGCGCGCGCCGGCAGACCGGGCAGCGCCGCAGACGGCGTGGGCAGAAGGCACGACTGGACCTACGAACGGGTGCTGGAGACCTTCCCCCGGCTGAAAGAGCGACTCGGCCACGGCGGCCAGCAACTCAGCGGCGGCGAGCAGCAAATGCTCACGATAGGCCGCGCGCTGATGACCAACCCCGACGTGCTGATCCTCGACGAAGCCACCGAAGGCCTGGCACCGCTGATCGCACGCGAAATCTGGCGCATCTGCGGCGTGATCCGCGAGAGCGGCATCAGCAGCGTCATCGTCGACAAGAACTGGAAACACGTCACCCAGATCACCGACCGCAACATCATCCTGGTCAAGGGCGAAGTGGTGTTCGAAGGCAGCTCGGCCGACCTTCAGGCGCAGCCGGAGCTCCTCACGCAATACCTGGGCGTCTGACACGCCGACACCGGGAGCGCGCCACCCAACGAAGCGGGCGTCACCGGTCCCGGCGCAGCAAGGGCCGGACAGAATCGACAAAGTTCGACCTGCATGGCATCATGGTCTTACGCCGGGCATCCTGACCGGCCCTCTGAAAGGCTGGATGCATGCGTTGGCCCTGGCAAGTTGGTGCGCCGCTCCGGCAATCCCGGATGCATGCAGACTCTGCACAGGACTCGATCGGCCGTCCGATTGCCTGGGTGACCGGCGGCCTGATGGTTGTTTCCGCCTGCGCGGTGGCCATCGCACTCTTTTACCTTCGCGGCGAAGCCGTGCGCGCCGGGGAAAAGCTGAACCAGTCCCTGGTGCAGGTGATCGAGGAACAAACCGGCCGGTCCTTCCAGACGGTGGACCAGCGGCTGCAACTGGCGGCCAACCGGCTGCTGGCATTGCAGGAAGAAAAACGGCTGGATGAACACTCGGCGCGCGCCATGCTGCGCGAGCAGCTAAGCGGCTTGCCCTACGTGCGAGCCATCTGGGTGGTCGATGCCGGTGGCCGCATCGTTTTCGACTCGGACCTTGGCAACATGGGTGTCAAGGTGGCCGATCGCGAATATTTCCAGATCTACCAGCAACGTCCTTCGGCCGGGTTTCACATCAGCACCCCGGTGCGCAGCCGCTCCACGGGCACCTGGCTGATCAGCGCGTCCAGGCCCTTGCGGGCAGCGAACGGCGTCTTCGCGGGCGTCATCGTGGCCGCGGTGGAGCCGCCCTACTTCGACAGACTCTGGCGCGGGGTGGACCTGGGCGCCGGCGGCGCGATTGCGCTGTTCCGCCGCGACGGGGTGCTGATGATGCGCAGTCCGATGGACGACGCAACCATGGGCAAGACCTTTCCCGATCTACCCCTGTTTTCCGAGCATCTCCCCCGGAGCTCGCAGGGCGTCTATCAGACCACCAGCGCGATTGATGCACGCGTCCGTATCATCGCCTACCGCGTCATCGACGCTTATCCCGAGTTGGTGATCTACGCCGGTTCTCCCTATGACGACGTGCTGGCGCCCTGGAGACGGTTTGCCACGCTGGCCTGGCTGATCTGGCTGGCAGCCGCGGCGACGGTGGCGCTGATGTCGATGCTGCTCTACCGGTATTCCCGGCAGCAGGCACGCACCCGGTTGCGCTTTCGTCAGTTGGCCCAGGCCATGCCGCAAGTCGTGTTTATCACCGATGCCAAGGGTTACATGGTTTTCGTCAATGACCAGTGGACCCAGGTCACCGCGCAGCCGGTAGATGCCGCAATGGGTGGCGGCTGGTTCACCCGTGTCCATCCAGACGACCTCGAACGAACCGCGAACGACTTCCGCTTCGCCATCGATTCCGGCCAGCCCGTGCACAACGAGCACCGCCTGCTGTGCGGCGACGGCAGCTACCGCTGGCAACTGGCACGCGTGATCCCCAACCGCGACCCGCACGGCCACATCGTCTCCTGGTACGGCACGTCCACCGACATTGACGACCTGAAACAGGCCGAAGGGGCGCTGCATGCACAGACCGCGCTGCTGCGCATGGCAGGCCAGCTGTCCCGGCTCGGCGGCTGGGCGCTGGAGTTGCCCAAGATGCGGCTTCACTGGTCGGATGAAGCCTTGTTGATCCTGGAGCAACCCCTGGGCAGCACCCCGACCCTGAGGTCTGCGATCGAGCTCTGCACAGAACAGTCACGGCCGCTGGCCACCCGGGTGGCTCAGGAATGCGTGGAAAGCGGCGCGTCTTTCGATGTCGAGGTGGAAATGGTGACCGGCACCGGCCGGCACATCTGGGTTCGCTCGATGGGCCAGGCCGTCCGGGACAGCCACGGCACCATCGTCCGCATGCAGGGGGCACTGCAGGATGTCACCGAACGCGTCAAGGCCGAACATGAACTTCAGGCCCATCTGCAAACCCTGCAGCGTGCCGCAGAGGCGGCTCAGGCCATCACCCAGCACCACACGCTGGATGCGGTCATGCAGGAAGTGGCGGAGCAGGCGCGCAGCATCATCGGCGCCCATCAGGCGCTTATCAGCCTGCGTCGCGGCCCAGAAAAGGGCCAGACCATCACCGCGCTGTCGTTGTCTGACAAATACGCGGATTACCGTCATCTGGCTGCATTGTCCGATGGCAGTGGCATCTCCGCTGCCATTGACAACACCCATGGACCCCTGCGCATGACGCAGGCCGAGTTCCAGGCCCATACACGCTGGCGCACTTTCCGCGCCTATGCTGACCAGCACCCGCCCATGCGCGGCTGGCTTGCCGTGCCGCTCACCGGACGGGACGGCAGCAAGGTCGGCCTGCTACAGCTGTCGGACAAACTCGAGGGCGACTTCACCCGGCAGGACGAATACGTTGCCACGGAACTCGCCGAACTGGCCCTGATCGCGATCGACAACGTCAAGCTGCTGGCCCAGGTCCAGGAGTTCAACAGCGGCCTGGAGGAAAAAATCGCCCAGCGCACAAGCGAATTGTCCCGTCAGAAAGCACTGCTCGGGGCGTTGGCCGAGCAGGCGCCATACCCGATCTGGACGATTGATCCTGACGGCAATGCCACCTTCGTCAGCCAGGCCTGGTACGAACTTTTCGGTGGCGCGCCGCCCGACTGGCACGGTACGGCCTGGATGGGTCTGGTGCATCCGGACGATTTGCCGGGCATGCTTGAGACATGGCAGAACCACCGCCAGACACGCATGCCCCACGCCGGAACACGGCGCCTTCGCACGCCGGACGGCAGCTACCGCCTCATGTCCTACCGCGTCTCACCGGTGTTCAACGAGACCGGCGAAGAGATGTTCTGGGTCGGCATTGATGTGGACATCACTGAAATCAAGGCGACCGAGACCGCCCTGCGGCTGTCGAACGCGGAACTGGAAGCGTTCTCCTACTCGGTATCCCACGATCTGCGCTCGCCGCTGACCACGGTGGACGGTTTCAGTCGCCTGCTGCTCAAGGAACTCCGGGACCAGGCAAGCCCCAGGGTTCAGCACTACCTGGCACGTATCCAGGCCGGCGTCGACAGGATGGGCCACCTGATCGAGGGTCTGCTGTCCCTGGCTCATGTGACCAGGCAGGAGGTGCAGCACGAACCGGTGGACCTCAGCGCCATCAGCTCCGAAATCCTCGCACGCCTGCAGTCCGCCGACCTGTCGCGCCATGTGGTGTACAGCGTCGAGCCAGGCCTGCTGGTGCATGGCGACAGCCGGCTGCTGCAAGCCGTCATGGAAAACCTGCTGGGCAATGCCTGGAAATTCAGCGCTCGCTGCTCCAATGCCGAAATTTCAGTAGGCCGGCTGTCACCGCGCGGCGCCTTCTTTGTGCGCGACAACGGCGCCGGCTTTGACATGGCCTATGCCGACAAACTTTTCGGCACCTTCCAGCGCCTGCACGACGTCGCCGAGTACGCCGGCACCGGCATCGGTCTGGCCACGGTCGCGCGGGTGATTTCACGCCATGGCGGCCGCATCTGGGCCGAGTCGGCGCCGGACCAGGGTGCGACTTTCTTCTTCACCTTGCCAACCTCCGCATGACGCCCTGCCGGGCTGCTACATCAGCGGCCGCAGTTCCCTGGCTGCGTCGAAAAGCAGCGGCAGCAGATCACGCTGCATCTGCTGGGCGCTCAGGCGCTGCGGCGACGCAACAACGTTAAGCGCAGCCACTGTCTTGCCCTGCATGTTGCGCAGCGGTACCGCGAGCGCATGCACACCAAGCTCGTGTTCTTCCACCGCCAGGCAGCAATCGTCGACGCGAACCTGTTCGATCACCGCGCGAAACTGCTTGACGTCGATGATGGTGCGGGTGGTCAGGCGCGGCAAGGTCCGGCCCTTGAGCCACTGCGTCAGGCCGGTTTTGGGTTTGGCGGCCAGCAGCACCCGCCCCGTGGAGGTGGCGTGGGCCGGCAGGCGCGCACCCAGATGCAGGCCGTAGGCCAGCACGCGTACCGCGCCTCCGGTTCCGTTTTTCCATTCGTAGCCGCTGCGCCCGACGATCACCACCTCGTCGCCGTCGAGCACCCCGGCCGAAAAGGACTCCTGGGTCTGCGCCGCCAGCCGGTTCAGCGTGGGCTGAACGGCGCGCGGCAGCCGTGCCGATGCCAGATAACTGCCTGAAAAACGCAGCACCTTGGGTGCCAGCCAGAAATAGCTGCCGTCGGTCTCCAGGTAACCCAGGTGCGCCAGCGTCAGCAGGTGGCGGCGCGCGGCGGCGCGTGTGAGGCCGGCGCGTTCAGCGGCCAGCGTGGCGTTCAGGCGCTGGCGCTGCGTGTCAAAACTCTCAAGCACCGCCATGCCCTTGGCCATGCCTTCGATCATGTCGGCCCTGGCAATCGGCCGGCTGGTCTGGAGGACCGCGCCCATCGGCCCGGCGGGTGGGGAATTTCTGCTCATTGCGCGATCATCGCACAAACCGCCTGCAGATCGTGCACCGTCCGCGCGCCCGTCTGGTCGCGGGCAAGGGCAAGGCCTACGCTTGCCGGTTAGCCCAAACGAAGTGGAGACAGACATGCGTACTCAGGTTGCCATCATCGGTGCAGGCCCCTCCGGCCTGCTGCTCGGCCAGTTGCTGCACAAGGCCGGCATAGCCGCGGTGATCGTCGAGCGCCAGAGCGGCGACTACGTGCTGGGCCGGATCCGCGCCGGCGTGCTCGAGCAGGTCAGCATGGACCTGCTCGACGAAGCCGGCGTTGGCCAGCGCATGCACCAGGAAGGCCTGGTACACGGCGGTTTCGACATGTTGTTCAAGGGCGAGCGCCACCGCATCGACATGAACGGCCTGACCGGCGGCAAGAACGTCATGGTTTACGGACAGACCGAAGTCACCCGCGACCTGATGGATGCGCGTCAGGCGGCCGGCTTGCCCACGATTTACGAAGCCGGCAACGTGGCCGTGCACGACTTCGACACAAGGAAGCCGCGCGTGACTTACGAAAAAGACGGCCAGACGCATGAAATTGAGTGCGACTTCATCGCCGGCTGCGACGGCTTTCACGGCGTGTGCCGCGCCAGCGTGCCCCAGGGCGCGGTGACCGAGTATGAAAAGGTCTACCCCTTCGGCTGGCTGGGTGTGCTTTCCGACACCCCGCCGGTGCACCACGAACTCATCTATGTGAACAGCACACGCGGCTTTGCGCTGTGTTCGCAGCGCAGCGCCACGCGCAGCCGCTACTACCTGCAGGTGCCACTGACCGACAAGGTTGAAGCCTGGTCGGACGACGCCTTCTGGAACGAGCTGCGCCTGCGCCTGGACGCGAACGGCCGCGACAAACTCGTCACCGGCCCCTCGATCGAAAAAAGCATCGCCCCGCTGCGCAGCTTCGTGGCCGAACCCATGCGTTTCGGACGCATGTTCCTGGCCGGGGATGCCGCCCACATCGTGCCACCCACCGGTGCCAAGGGCCTGAACCTGGCAGCCACCGATGTGAAATACCTGTCGGCTGCATTGATCGAGTTTTACGCCGACAAGAGCGAAGCCGGCATCGACACCTACTCCGGGCGCTGCCTGCGGCGCATCTGGCGCGCCGAGCGTTTTTCATGGTGGTTCACCAGCCTGATGCACCACTTCCCGGAAAACGGTCCGATCGGCCAGAAGCTGCAGGACGCTGAGCTGGACTACATCGTCCACTCGGAAGCGGGGGCCCGCTCGGTCGCCGAAAACTACGTCGGCCTGCCGCTCGATTTCGGCAACTGAGGCCGGTCTGTCGGGGTCACGGTATGACGGTCGGACAGTCTGACGGACCCCTGTCAGGGGCCATCCGCCTCATGCACCAGCAGGTCGCCGGGTTGGCAGTCGAGAAACTCGCAGATCTTTTGCAAGGTATCGAAACGCACACCCCTGACCTTGCCCTGCTTGAGCAGTGACAGGTTGGCTTGCGTGATGCCGACGTAGGCAGCCAGGTCCTTGGACCTGGCCTTGCGCTGCGACAGCATCACGTCGAGTTTGACGACGATGCCCACGGGCTAGACGAACTGGGCGTTTTCTTCCGCCAGGGCCACGGCCTTGGCCATGACTGCAGAGATCTGCCACACCATGCCGGCAAACAGCAGCGTCAGCAGCTCGTTGCTGCCCAGACCGAGGGACAGGGCGCGCTGGCCAGCCGGTGCGCCCAGGGTCAACAGCACGCTGATCGCCATGGAGCCAAAAAACCCCGCCACCACCGAGGCGAAAACACCCGCAGCGAAACCGCGCAGGTAACGCACATTGCGCAGGCTGAAATACTCGCTCTGGGAAAAGCCCGAAAAGCAGCGCATGGCGCAGACCAGCCCGTAGGACGCGCAACACACCGGCACCATGCCCAGCACCACCACCAGCATGCGCTGCCACAGCTCCACGTCCAGCATGGCTGCCTGCAGCGCCGTCAGGCTGACGCCCGATCGGAGCAACAAACCCTCTGTCGAGGTGGTCACCAGCTGGTAGAGCACGGCCAGCGGCAAGGCCACGGCCAACAGGGCGCAAACCCAGGCAAAGGCACTGTTCAGGCGTTGCACGTCAGGGCGTGCCAGGGTGCTTGCGGCGAATGCATTTTTCATGGGTGACTCCTGTGTCGTGTGGCAAGTATTATGGCTTTAATTATCTGTAATACAATAATTTTTATCTGTAAAACATTGATTTTTACCAAATAACGTCATCATCTCCCCGGCCAGAAAGTCTGGTAAGGTCAAGTGCACCCGGACGTTTCAGCACCGCGCTTCAGCACCACTTTTCCTCCCGACCCTCCACCACCCCGATGTCTTCTTCTTTCTCTGCCTCTGCCAAAACCCCTCCCCTGCAGGCCCTGCAGGGCATCCGCATCCTGAGCCTGGCACTCAACCTGCCGGGCCCGGCCGCGCTGATGCGTTGCCGGCAGATGGGCGCCACCTGCATCAAGCTCGAGCCGCCCTCGGGCGACCCCATGGGTCTGTACAACAAGCCGGCCTACGCGCAACTGCATGAAGGCGTGAAAGTGCTGACGGCCGACCTGAAAACCGACGCCGGCCAGAAGGCGCTGCACCGCGAACTTGAAAAAACAGACGTGCTGCTCACCTCCTTCCGTCCTTCGGCGATCGACAAGCTCGGCCTGGGCTGGAAAAAAATCCACACGCTCTACCCCGCGTTGTCGCATGTCGCCATCGTCGGCGCGCCCGGCGCCCGCGCCGAGGAACCCGGCCACGACCTGACCTACCTCGCCGACAACGGCCTGGTGCCCGGGCTGGAGCTGCCCGCCACGCTGTACGCCGACATGAGCGGCTCGCTGATGGCGAGCGAAGCTGTGCTGCAGGCGGCGCTGCAGCGGCAGGAGCCGTATGCCGGATCGGGTGACCCGCATCCGCGCGGAGCCTTCATCGAAGTGGCCCTGTCCGACGCAGCGGCCTACCTGGCGCTGCCGCGCCAATGGGGCCTGACGCAACCCAGCGGTTCGGTCGGCGGTGCACATGCCGGCTACCGCGTCTACCCCTGCCGGGACGGCCGCGTGGCCGTGGCCGCGCTGGAGCCGCACTTTGCCGCCGCCCTGTGCGCCGCCGCAGGTGTGGAAGCGGCAACCATCCAGGCCATGTTCGCGCCCGCCACGCATCAGGCGATAGCGGCTTTCATGCTCACACAAACCCGTGCGCAACTGGACCAGCTGGCAGCGGAGAAAGATATTCCGTTGCATACGCTGGTCGCTTGATTCAGCAACTGGGCAGTACATGAGAAAACAGGGAACGGTCGCGCGCTGGGATGCAGCACGCGGCTTCGGTTTCATCCGCAGCCCAGCGTCCGGGAACGATGTGTTTTTCCACAAGCAGGACTTTCAGGGTGCACTTCCTCCGCGCGAAGGCTTGGCTGTGAGCTTCGAGGAAGTACACGTGGGTGGCAAGGGCCCACGCGCCATGGCCGTGCAGACGACAGATCACAGAGGCCATGCACCCGGGCGATCGTTGCCAGCATCTCGCGCACGCCAGCCAGCTCCGCCAGCAAGCCGTCGCACCCCCACGGCCCATGGCAAGCCACTACAAAACCCGCGCCATTCGCGCACACCCTCTCCATCGGCGCCCGCCGGCCCTCTGCTGCTGCTCTTGCTGACCTGGGGCGCACTGCTCACCTGGGGCGTGTGGGCAGGCCGACTTCCGCTGCTGGTGCTGCCCGCCGCGCTGCTGTTGAACCTCGTGACCTTCTTCGTTTACTGGCTCGACAAATACGCAGCGCAACAGGGTCGCTGGCGCACGGCAGAAAACACGCTGCACCTGTTCAGCCTGCTGGGCGGCTGGCCCGGAGCCTGGTTCGCCCAGCAACTGCTGCGCCACAAATCCAGCAAGGCATCGTTCCGCGCGACCTACTGGGCAAGTGTGGCAGTCCACTTCATGGCTCTGGCAGCCTGGGCAGGTCGCGAATCACTCCGCCGGATGCTATTAAATATATAGCTGCTTGCGCTCTATCCATAAGGGCTGGAAGCCAATATGGCTTCATAAAACAGGAGGCATCACCCAGGGCCTGCGTTGCATGACAACAGGGCGCGTAGGATGGGGGCACCGCCCTGCCTAGGCCCCACCATGACCGAGTTCGAACTCAAGCTTGAAATCCCGCCCGCCCGGCTCGCTTCGGTGGAAGCGGCGCTGCGTCGCGGCATGACACGCACCCAGCGCCTGCGGGCACGTTACTTCGACACGGCAGACGGTGCCCTGGCGGCGCAGGGCGTGGTGCTGCGCCTGCGCAAAGAAGGCCGGCACTGGGTGCAGACCGCCAAGGCCCCGGGCCATCGGCCGCTGGAGCGGCTGGAACACAACGTCACGCTGGGCAGCCGGACCGAAGCCCTGCCCGAGCTGTCACGCCACGACGGCACGCCCGTGGGCGAGCGCATCCGCCAGGCCCTGAAGCACCAGCCCGACGCGGCGGCGCCCGATCTGACCCTGGTCTACGCCACCGACATCGTTCGCCTCACGCGAACCGTGCGGGCGAGCGGCGCGCTGGTCGAGCTGGCGCTGGACCAGGGCCACATTGCCGCCGGCGACAAAACGCTGCCAGTGCGCGAGCTGGAGCTCGAGCTCAAGCAGGGCAGGGCCGCTGGCGCTGTCGCATTGGCCGCCGGCTGGTGCGCCAGGCATGGCCTGTGGCTCAGCAGCGTGAGCAAGTCCCAGAAGGGCCAGCGCCTGGCCCTGGGCCAGGACTTCGGCGCGGCCGTGGGCGCCGAAGCGCCGCGTTTTTTGCGCCAAGCCTCGGGCCGCGAGGTGGCCGCCGCCGTGGTGGCCGCCTGCCTGGACCAGGTGCTGGCCAATACCAGCGACGTGGCCGGCGGTTGCAGCGACCAGGAGAACATCCACCAATTGCGCGTCGGTCTGCGCCGGCTGCGCACCGCGCTGCAGGAACTAGGCGCCCTCGCTGGCGGCTGGGGCGATCAGGGCGATGTATGGAAGGCGGCGCTGGCCAGCGTGTTCCGCGCGCTGGGCCAGCACCGCGACCGCGACTACCTGCTCGGCAAGCTGCAGACGCAGATCGAAGCCGCTGGCGGGCCGGCGCTGGACTGGCAGGACACACTGGGCGCCCTGCCTGGCACCGCCGAGTCGGTACGCTCGCCGGCTTTCCAGCAGGCGCTGCTGGGCCTGATCGGTTTTGTTCACGCCGCCGCCGCCGAGGGCGCGTCTGCGCCCGACGACACATCGCCTAAAAAATTCCTGCGCAAGCGCCTCATCAAGCTGCACAAGCAGGTGCTGACGCAGGGCCAACAATTCACGGCCCTGCCCGAAGCCGAACAACACGCGCTGCGCAAGCGCCTCAAACGCCTGCGTTACCTGGCCGAGTTCGCACAACCTCTGTTTGCCAGGCGCAAGGCCGGCGCCTACCTGGCGGCCCTCAAGCCGCTGCAGGACGCGCTGGGCACCTACCACGACGAAGTGGCGGCGCTGCAGGTCTGGCAAGGCCTGTCAGGTCACGATCCGCGCGCCCTGTTCGGCGCAGGCTGGCTCAGCGCGCGCCGCGAGGTGCATGTGCAGTCTTGCCAGCAGGCCTGCGACCTGTTGGCCCGGCAGGCCCGGCCGTTCTGGGACTAGGCGTCTGTCGCCCGCCGCAGCGCCAACAGCAACATCGCAGCACCCAGCAACAAGGCTCCCACGCCCTGCCGCCCCGTCAAGGGTTCGGCAAACAGCCAGGCCGCCGCCAGCGCCGCCACCAGCGGTTCAATCAGCGTCCCCACCACCGCCGCAGTGGGTGACAGCCGCCGCGCGCCCCAGGCAAAAGCAAGGTAGGCAACCGAGGTCGTCGCCACACCGGTATAAGCCACCTGCAGCCAGGCCGTGCCATCACGCGGCCAGGTGATGCCCTGCGCACCGGCCAGCACAAGCATCAGCAGCGCCGCCACCGCCATGCCCCAGGCCGAGGCGCTGACGGCCGGCACATGCACCGGCATGCGTGCATTGCCCAGCACCACCAACGAGTACAAGGCCGCCGAGGCGAACGACCAGGCCAGGCCCGCCGCGTAGTCCTTAGGTAGACGCAAGGTTTCGGCTGGCAGCACAATCAACGCGACGCCAACCAGCGCCAACACCAGCGCCGACAGCAGCAACCCGCTGGCCCGCTCATAACCGCGCAGCACCGAGAGCAGCGCCACCATCACCGGCGCGCAGCAGATCGAAATCACGGTCGGCAAGGCAGCACCGATATAGGCCACGCCCATGAACCAGCAGGTCACGTTCATCGCCATCGCCAGACCGGTAAGAACAACCAGCGCCCTCTCCCGCCACGGCAAGTGCCGCCATTGACCGGCGGCCGGCGTGGCAGCCATCTGCCGCCAGTGCCACCACCACAGCAGCGGCAAACCCAGTGCAAACCGCGCCAAAGACAAACTGAACGGCGACATGCCGCCGCCCTCCATCACAGACTGGGCAACCAAAGCGCCCACACCCCACAAGACGCCCGCAAGCAGGACGCCACCCCAGGCCAAAGCGGCCGATGTTCGGGAATTCATGAAAAAAGATCTCCATCCGTGCGCCTGCTGCAAGGCTGTATGCAGCCAGGAAGGAGAAATGCAGGCAGGCGCGTCAACTCATGGCCACGCGCTGTTGTTCTTTGTCAATCAGAACAAGCGCGGCCGCATGCGCAGCCCGGCGCGAAGCCGGGCGCAGTGCGAGTTAGACGGAAGGGGGAGACAGTTGGAGATGCATGGCGGAAATGATAGTCAAAATTTTTCCTACTCATAGCGTTCGCATTAGCATGCCATTATTGGGGGAAAAGCGGATAGCCAACAGCCAGTCTTGAGAGAAGATTGTTCAACAATACCAAAAGGAGAGGGAATGAACAGAAAATCACGCTGCTGGTCTTTGATAGCACTGAAAATTGATGAACGGCAAATATGCCGGCAACATCGGACAAGATGACGACTTGACGAGGTGCTATCGTTACGATAGCAATGTTCCGAACCACAAACAACTTGCGATTGGAGACTTGGTCTTCATTCGCGACCTGAAGACGCTTGTCGGGATTGCGCGCATTACGGGAGTCGCCTCACACAAGATGGAGAAAACCCGAGCTCGATGTCCCGTTTGCAATATCACTGATTTGAAAAAGCGGGAAACCAAGCTACTTATGTGGCGATGCAGTGCTGGGCATGAATTTGCATCACCCAATCAGAAAATTGATTTAGTAGACGGATTTGAAGCTACATATGCGGACAGCTTCTTATCGACCCCCGACGCGACTCCCGTGGCAGTACTCAAAGCGGCCGCATTACGACCGAATGACCAACTCTCTATAGAGGAAATAGATCTCAAAAACATTGAAGCAACATTGACCAAAAAATTCCCAAAATCACAGGAAATTTTGGCTCGATTTGCAGCCGATATGGTTCTGGCGCCAGAAGACGCCGACCATGATCCCGCTCCGTTTGAACCAACGATGTCGGATGAACGTATCCGAATACTGAAAGCAATAAAGCTAAGGCGGGGGCAGAGTCAATTCAGAAAGAAGTTAGTGAAGAGGTATGGCAGATGCGTAGTCTCAGGGTGCGAGCTTTTGGACCTATTGGAGGCGGCACATATTCATCCTTATCTCGGAGAAAAAGATAACCATATCCAAAATGGACTGTTGCTACGCGCAGACCTTCACACCTTGTTTGATTTGCATCTGATGGCTATCGATCCAATCTCCTTTCTTGCACATTTTCATCCCAAAGTTAGTGCTGCTGGATATGCCAGCTTCGATAAAAAACCACTTCATGTAAAGGCTAATGAGGGCCCGTTGCGTAAGTCTTTAGCAACGCGATGGGAAATATTTCTTGAAACTATAAAAATCCCGTAACCCCGTGCCACGAATAAACTTTCTGTCGCGTAAACACACGAAACAAGCGTCCACAAATTCTTCGTTTTCTTAGAAATTACGTGATTTATCCGCAATTTCTATTTCCTCCATTAGAAACCGGAATAGTCGCCCAGCCGGCTGCGACTCCGCCAGATCCACCGGCGCGCACAACACCAGTGACCGCTTGGCCCAGGCATCCGACAGAGGCCGCACAGTCAGCCGCCTGCTGCCAACATCCTTCCCCAGCACAGCCGCCGGCACCACCGCCGCACCCACGCCCTGCTCCACCAAGGTACACATCGCCTCAAAGCTGCCGAGGTTGGCGCGAACCCGCATGGGCTTGCCCAGCTGGGCCGCCTGCAGGCTCAGGTAGGTGTGCAAGGCGCTGGAAGCGCTGTAGCCCACCAGTTCAAGATCAAGCGCCTGTTCAAAAGCCACCGAGCGGCTGCGCGCCAGCGCGTGCCCGCGCGGCAGCACAAGCACCAGCGGGTCGTTGCAGAAAAAAGCTGTCTGCAGCCCGGTCATGTCTTCTGCATCGGACGCAATGCCCATGTCGGTGGCGCCCTGCCTCACCGCCTGCACGGTGAGGGGGCTGGCGCTTTCTTCCACCACCGTGTCGATAGCCGGGTGCTCGCGCAGGAAGGCTGCCAGCAGCGGCGGCAGATGCTGCACCAGGGCCGAGGTGTTGCACATGAGGTGGATTTTTCCGAGCGCACCGCGGCCGTGCAGGGCAAGCTCGCCGCGCAGTTGCGCCATCTGCGCCAGCACGGCGTGGGCGTGGCGCAGCAGCGCTTCGCCCGCCGCCGTGGGCCGCACGCCGCGTGAATGGCGCAGCAGCAGCGCCACGCCGGCCTGCGCTTCCATGCCGCGCAGGCGCGCACTGGCGGCGGCCAGTGTGAGGTGCGAGCGGCTGGCGGCGGCCGTCATGCTGCCGGCCTCGCAGGCATACACAAAAAGCTGAAGGTCGGTCCAGTCGAAACGCATGGAGGGCTCTTTACCGGTGGCTGCACACAGCGCTGAGCCTACCTCAAGCAAAGACAGATGGTCAGGGCGGCGATATCGGGCCACACTGCAATCCCACATTTGAGGAGCAGGCATGTTTGTCCCCGACGTCCACGAGTTCATGCTGGTGAGTTTTGTCTTTCTCGCAGCGGGCGGCGTCAAGGGCGTGCTGGGCATGGGACTGCCGACGGTGGCCATGGGTCTGCTGGGGCTGATGATGCCGGTGGCCGAGGGCGCGGCCCTGCTCGTGCTGCCTGCGCTGGTGACCAACCTGTGGCAGATGTCGCGCGGCGGGCACCTGCGGGCGCTGCTCAGGCGGCTGTGGCCCATGATGGCCGGCGTCTGCCTGGGCGTCTGGTTGGGGCGCGGCTGGATGGCCACACCGGGCGGCCACGCGATGCTGTGGCTGGGCCTGAGCCTGGTCGCCTATGCGCTGGCCATGCTGGCAGGCTTGCGCCTGCCGCCACCCAGGCCGCAGCGGGAAGCGGGCCTGTCCGGCCTCATCGGCACGCTGACCGGCCTGCTGACGGCGGCGACCGGCGTGTTTGTGCTGCCGGCCGTGCCCTGGCTGCAGGCGCTGGGGCTGAAGAAGGACGAGCTGACGCAGGCGCTGGGCCTGTCGTTCACGGTCTCCACACTCGCGCTGGCCGTGGCGCTGGCCGGAAGCCGCCACCTGAATGCCGACTCGGCTGCGCAGTCATTGCTGATGCTGCTGCCCGCGATGCTGGGCATGTGGCTGGGCCAGAACCTGCGCGACGACCTGAGCCAGGACGGCTTCCGTGCTTGCTTCCTGGGCGGGTTGCTGGTGCTGGGCGGCTGGCTCGTGTGGCAGGGCTGGTAACGCCCGTTCGCTCACTATTTAATAGCTGCTTGCGCCCGCTGCATAAGGGCTGGAAGCCGATTTGACTTATAAAAACCGATGGGAGGCAAACCCAGCAGGGCAGACGGCTCAGCGGCTTTGCGCGGCCAGCTGTGCCTTGAGCGCGGCGTTTTCCGCCGTCAGTTCGCTGATGGTCTGCCTGAGCCGCGCGATCACCCCCTCGAGCGATTCTGGTTCGGTGCGTGCCACGGCGCGGGTTTCGCGCACCTGGCGGGCGGCCTGCTGAAGCTCCTTGCGGCCACCGGCGGCGGCGGCTACCTGCGCCTCGACCGGCAGCGAGGCCACGTTGGCAGCGGCGTTGATGGAAATCGTGCCGGACTTCACTGCCGCCATCAGTTCGGGGGCGGCGGACTTCTGGATCTTCTCGATCTGGCTGATGGTGTTGCTGCTGATACGGGCCGCTTTCGCCACCGCGTCGCGCGTCAGCAGGGGTTCGGGTGCCGGGGCCGGCGTGTCAGCGCCTTGGCCTGGCGCCGAAGACGCGGTTTGCGCGCGTGCCGCCAGAATGTCCTTTTTGCGCAGGGCCAGCACGCCGCGCTGGAAGTCGGACACGCTGCGCCGCCCCAGGTGCTGGTCAATCATCCACAGGTGCACGTCGTCGATGGACTTGAAATGGCTGTTCTGCACGGTGTGGAAAGGAATGCCATGTTGGGTGCAGATGCTGTGGCGGTTGTGCCCGTCCACCAGCACGTCGCCCCACAACACCAGCGCGTCGCGGCAACCTTCGGCCAGCAGGCTGCGCTCTAGGGCCTCGCGTTCATCGGTCGTCAGCGGGTCGATGTAGGCAAGCAGTTCTTGGTTGACCGTGATGTTCATGGTGAGTTCGTCAGGATGTCTGGCAAAAACGTCTCCCGCCCTCCACGCATGGAAGGCCGGGTCGTCAAAAAAAAGGGGAAGTCACGCGGCAGCAGCAAAGTGCGGCCCGGTGCATGACAGTCGGCGGGGGCAGACGGCAGGAAGCGCCCCGGGCAGGATCATAACGAGGATCAGCCGTCGGCCGGAGTTCACGCGCCGGCACGGCGCAGATCGGCAGGCATGGGCGGGTGCATGAACCAGCGGCGCGGCTGCCAGTGCCTCCCTGGCCGAGGGTGCAGACTGGGCGACTGGAAACGCCCTGACTGAAAGCTTCAAGCAAAAAAGGCTTTCAGCCCTTGCCCGTTGGGCGCCAGCAGCTATTAAAACAGTAGCATTCTCGACAGCCCATCCTGCGACCGCCCTTCCACAGGGCAAGCTCAGGGCGAACGCCAAGGGAAGCGCTGAACAAGTCCCCTGCGGCGCTTCCTTAGCGCGCCGCCGGCAGGCGCCCCAGCACCTTCTCAAGCGCCAGGCCGATCGCAATCAGCCGCCGGTCGCTGCCGGCCGGTCCGTCCAGTTCCAGCCCTGTCGGCATGCGGCTGCTGGCGCCCAGACCCATGGGCAGCTGGATGCCGGGAATGCCGGCGTTGCTGCCGGGGTCGGTGTTCTGGATGAACAGGCCGAAGTTCTCCAGGCTGCTGGCTTCGGGCGTGGCGGGCAGCGCGGTGCGCGGCACGGTGGGGAACACCAGCGCATCGAGCCGCTGGCTGGCAAAGGTGTCGGCATACAGCTTGACCAGCGCTGGCCGGTGTACCGTCATGGCGGCCTGGTAAATGGGCGCGGCATCCACCAAACCGTTCGGCCCGGGCAGCTTGCGCGGAATCACCAGCGCGTCGTAAGTGCCTTTCACATCCGGGCTGGCGATGCTTGCTGCCATCTGGCCGATGCTGACGCCGGTGTTGTATCTGGCCAGGTAGGCCACCATGTCGTCATACGCTTCGTACAGCGCCAGGGGAAAACCCACCTTGCCGTTGAGCTCGGCCAGTTGCGGCATGGCGACATCGACCACGGTGACGCCCGCCGCTTTCAGCCGGGCCAGCGATGCTTCCCAGGCGCCGCGCGTGTCGCTGTCGAGGTTGGCCAGGAAGCCAGGCACCACGCCGAGGCGAACACCTTTGAGGTCTGCAGGCAGCAGCGCAGGCGCACCCGTGACCACGCGGTCCAGCAGCTCCACGTCGGCCATGGCCACGGCCATCGGGCCGGCCGTGTCTCGCGTGTGTGAAATCGGTGCGATGCCGGCCTGCGGATAACGCCCCATGCTGGGCCGCAGCGATGCACAGCCATTGAGTGCGCAGGGAATACGCAGCGAGCCGCCGGTGTCGGTGCCCAGTCCGGCGGGCGCCATGCGCGCGCCCAGCGCAGCCGCGCTGCCGGCCGACGAGCCGCCTGCCATCTTTGTCACGTCATAGGCGTTGCGCACGCCGGGCTGGGGGCCGGTGTTGAAGGCCGGGTTGTAGCCCGAGATACCAAAGGCCAGCTCATGCAGGTTGGTCTTGCCGAGCAAGATGGCGCCGGCGTCACGCAGCTTCTGCAGCACGGGTGCGTCGGCAGTGGGCACAAAGTTTTTCAGCGCGGGGGTGCCGGCCGTGGCGGGCAGGCCCCGCGCCTGGATGTTGTCCTTGACCACGATGGGCACGCCCTGCAGCGGCAGGCAGGCGCCGCCCGCCGCACGGCGCTGGTCGGCCGCGCGCGCGGCCCGCAGGGCGCCGGTTTCGTCCAGCGTGACAAAGGCATTCAGCTCGGGCCGGGCTTTGGCGCGCAGCAGGTAGGCCTGCACCAGCGCCTCGCTGCTCAAGGTGCCGCTGCAGATGCGGGCCGCGGCTTCGGTGGCGGTGAGTGTGTCGATGTCGGGCGCGCCACGCAGGCCGCCCGGGCCGCTGCAGGCTGAAAGTGCGGCTGCGGCGGCCAGGGCGCTGCAGGCGTATGGAAGGGAAAAACGGGCCATGGTCACTCCAGTGGGTTCAGTTGTTGCAGCGCGATCATGGCGGCTGCCGCCCCGGCTGTCTGTCATCGAATTCGATGACACGACGGATTGACCGTGGCCGGCGTTGGCGCTAGGCTTGCCGCACCACCCGGTTCCCCCTGTTCTCCTTGAGAGGTCCGCCATGTTCCTGTCCAGCACCGAGCAACGCGCACTGGCCACCTGCTTTTCGCTGCTGGCCGAGGACCTCAACGAGCGGGAAATCCGCGAGCGCATGGGCCAGGCCACGCTGGCGCTGTTCCGTGCGGACCACTTCGCCTCCTACATCTGGAGCGCGCCCCTGGGCCGCTTCGCCCACCCCGTGGCCATCAACATGGACCCGGCCAACCTGCAGCGCTACGAGGCCTGGTACCAGTACCGCGACCCCATCACCTTCGCGCTGCAATCGCGCCGCCACGCCACCCTGGTCAGCGAGGTGATGCCGCGCAACGAGTTCCTGAAAACCGAGTTTTTCAACGACTTCCTGGCGCGCGACGGCCTGCACTGGGGCATCAACCTGCATGCCTTCGACGGCAATGAGGCGCTGGGCGACCTGCGCATCTGGCGCGGGCGCGGGGGCCGCGAGTTCAGCCACCACGACCAGCAATTGCTGGACCTGATCGAGCCGGCGTTCACGGCCGCACTGCGGCGCGCGCGGCGCTCGCTCCCGGCCCAGACCACACCGCCGCTGCCAGCCTTGAGCCGGCGCGAAATCGAGGTGGCGCGCTGCGTCTGCCGCGGCCTGACCGACAAGGAAATTGCGCGCGAACTCGCCATCGCCCTGCCCAGCGTGCGCACCTACCTGCAGCGTCTGTTCGACAAACTCGGCGTGCACCGCCGCGCCGGCCTGGCGCAGCTGGCGGAACGGCTGCACTGACCACGGCGGCCGGTCACACCCTGAAAGTGGCCTGCAGCCTCCGTAAAACATTCGCTTACAGCCATCAAAGCAATAGCAGCTCAGGGGCGCCGGCGCTATGTATCCCCGGCCAGCCTGCGAAATGCATTCGGGAGCGGCTTACACGGCGTTATTCCTGCGTGGTCTCGGCATCGGCCAGCGAAGAACGGATGGTATGCAACAACCTGCCGCTGAACGTCTCGGACTGGCTGAAGAAACCCATCGACGAAAACCAGCTGGTGCTGGCCCTTCGCCACGCCATCAGCCGCATGGCCGAAGGCAAGCCGCGCATCCTGCATGTCGAGGACGACTTCGACATGCAGCGCATCACCGCTGCCATTGCCCAGAACATTGCCGTCTTCGAGTTTGCCGCCATACCCGAGGGAGCGCGTGCGCGGCTACGGGAGCGCCCTTTCGACCTGGTGCTGCCGGACCTGGCCTTGCGTGGCGCTTCTGGCTGGGAGGTGTTAGCAGATGTCGAGGCGCTGGAACCGTCACCGCCGGTGGTGGTGTTTTCGGCCACGGCGCTCAATCGTGCCGAGGCCGGCAGATTCGCTGCCGTGCTGGTCAAAACCCAGACCCCGAACGACGAAGTGCTGCAAACCCTGCAGCGCGTGCTTGCCCAGGCGCATGCCGCCGGCCCGGCACCGGTCTGAGCGACCGGGTCGTTCACCAGGGCTTGTCAGAAACTCCTGAATTGATAGCTGCTGGCGACCGCCACAAAAAGGCTGCAGGCCCTTTTTACGCGAAGGCCTGACTTCGACCCGGCAGACTCAGCTCTGCAGCAGCAGGCTGATCTGCTGGTCTTTGCGCTCCCACATGTCGGCAAGCCATTGCTGGAAACGCATGCGAAACTCCGCCTCGGCGGCGTAGTCTCCCTCGCTGAACTCGGGGGGAATCGGCAGCTGCTGGGCGCGCACGATGATGCGGGGCGCCTGGCCACAGAGAAACTGCCAGAACGACGGCGCACCAGCCGGGTAGACAATGGTCACGTCGATCAGCGAGTGAAATTTTTCGCCCATGGCGTTGACTGCCAGCGCCAGCGCGCCGGCCTTGGGCTTGAGCAGATGCCGATAGGGCGAGGCCTGCGACGCATGTTTGGCGCGCGTGAAACGTGTGCCCTCGGCAAAGTTCATCACGCTGGTGGGCACCAGCGCAAATTTCTCGCAGGCGCGTTTGGTGGCCTCGCGGTCCTGCAGGCGGCGCTCGGGGTGTTTGCGCAGGTCGGCCTTGGTGTGGCGCTTCATGAAGGGAAAGTCCAGCGCCCACCAGGCCAGCCCGATGACCGGCACCCAGATCAGCTGCTGCTTGAGGAAAAACTTCAGCATGGGAATGCGCCGGTTCAGCACATGCTGCAACACAAAGATGTCCACCCACGACTGGTGGTTGGCATTGACCAGGTACCAGCCCTCGTAACGCAGCGCGTCCACACCGGCCACGTCCCATCGGGTAGCCTGCGTCAGCCGCATCCAGCCACTGTTGCAGGCGATCCAGGCAGTGGCAATCGCGTTGAGCATGGGGTCGATGCGCACACGCACCGCCTTGAAAGGCAGCACCAGCTTGACCAGCGACGCGGCGAACAGCAGCGTGCACCAGAACAGCGTGTTGATGACCAGCAGAAGCAGCGCAATCACACCGCGGAAAATGGAAGGCAGAAATCCGAGCATGGGCAGTTCAAAAACATGAATTGTTGCCCGTCCGGGCATGTCCGGCCTTGTGAAAGGTCAAAGGCAGCGCAATGGACAGCGCAACGGACAGCGCGAAGGGTGATGTGAGCCGCTCCTCTTTTGATAGCTGCTTGCGCTCCATGCACAAGGGATGGAGGCCGATTTTCCTTAAGAACACGCCGGGCACGCATGGCAGGCCAGCGCCCGCCGGACCCGGTCAGTCGCTGGCTTCACCCGTCAGTTTCTGCTCATAACCAAAGGCGTTGACATGGGTGACCGCCACCTTGTTGCCGGTGAACTTCAGAACGTAACGCACCGTCTCGGCTTCCTCTGGCTGACGCACCAGCACGCTCAGGGTGCCGGGGTCGGTCCAGCTGGCCTTGCTGACGAAAACGGCGCCGTCGGTGGCATCGGCTGGCGCGAATTGCCCGTTCAGTCCAAGCGGCATCGACACCCTTTTTGTGTCGCTGCTGCCGCGTGCCACGAAGCTGACGATCTCGTAAGACGGCGATGCACCCAGGTGCAGCGTGAATTCCCTGAGGCCCAGGTTGTTCGGTGCCAAGCGGTAGGTCTTGCCTGAAATGGCCTGGGCCAGGGCAGGTGCGGCTGCCGCCAGCGGTTTCTCGCTGGCGACCTCGTTGGCACGCTGCGCCAGCAAGGCAGCACCGTCCGGATTGGGGGCCACCGCCTTGTCTGATTTCACGGCCCCGTCGACCAGGTCAAGCATCTGGTCGACGGGGTAGCTCTTCCGTCCGGTCAGCGCAACAACCACACCGGTCTGCGGCAGCACCAGAATGATCTGCATGTGGTAACCCACAGCCATATAAGCCTTGCGCGCAGGAATGGTCCACCACTGGTCGCCGTAACGCAGGTCGGTGGTGGCCGAAAGCATCATCGGCACCTTGGCCTGGTAGACCTTGTCCACCCAGCTGTGCGGGACGATCTGTGTTCCCTCCCACTCGCCGCCGCGCAGGTACAGGTAACCGAGCTTGGCCATGTCGCGCGTCTGCAGGTACAAGCCAAACCCGCCGGTGGCGATCCCCTGCGGGTCTTTTCGCCACTGCTCACCTGAAATACCCAAGGGCCTGAACAGCTGTTGCGCCGCGAAGTCGGGCACGGCCATGCCGGTCTGGCGCGTCAGAATGGCGGCCAGCAATTGTGAATTGCCGCTGCTGTAGTTGAAGGTCGTTCCCGGCGCCTGCGCCATCGGACGGTCCAGCACAAACTGCACCCAGTTCGGGCTGCGCAGCATCTCGAGCAGGGAATCAGGCCTCTGGTCCGTCAGGGGTTCCTTCCAGTCCAGGCCCGAGCTCATGTCGAGCAGGTGCTGCACCGTCATCGCCTTTTTGCGTTCGTCCACATGGGCAATGTTGCGGTCCGCAAAAAACTCCAGCACTGGCCGGTCGGTGCCGGCCAGCTTGCCCTGCTGGATGGCAATGCCCGTGAGCGCCCCCACCACGCCCTTGGTGGCCGAGTTGAGTCGGTGTCGCATGCCGGGCTTGAAAGGCGCGTAATAGGCTTCAACCACCAGACGGCCGTGGCGCGTGACCACCAGGCTGTCCATCTCGTTGGCGGCACCAAAGTCCACCAGCGCTGCCAGCGCACGCGAGTCCATGCCCTGCTCTTCCGGTGTGGACGTTTCCCACTTCTGGGTAGGCCAGGGTCCCTTTTGGGTCTGTGCGCCCAGTGGCATGCAGAGCAAGGTGGCGGCGATGAGGGCAAGACAGTGTCTGGCGGACGGGCGCATGTTTTCTCCTCCGGAGATGCTGTGTCGTATGGTAGCCGAGCACATTCGCGCGGCGACATCGGCCATCACGACCGGGAAACATGCCCTCCCGAGGGATGGCCAGCCTGCACCTCAGGGAACACGAACGCTCAGGGAATGCGACCTCAGCCACGCCGACCCCAAGCGCCGCTGGCCAACGCCACGCCGCAGGCCACCAGCGCGCTGGCGACCAGGGTGCCGGCACCCAGCGGCTCACCAAGCAGCCAGGCCGCGCCAAGCGCCGTGCTCAAAGGCACCAGCGCGGCCGACAGCGAGGCCCTGGCCGCACCCAGCTTTGCAATGGCAATCATGTACGTGACCAGCCCCAGAAGACCAGCAATCACGCCCTGCCCCACTGCCTGCCAGGCCACGTCGGTCCACGGAGCCGTCAACAGGCGCGGCGCTCCGAAAACCAGCAACACGGGCAAAAGCAGCAGGCTGGACCACGCGTTGATGACCGCCGCACCTTGCCACGGCGTGAGGCCGCTGCCGCGAAACGCCAGCGTGTACATGGCCCACGCCATGGCAGCCAGGATGAACAGCAGGTCACCAAGCCAGGTTTGTGCGGCATGGGCCAGGCTGCCTGCGCCGAACACGGCCAGGCCGGCAACGATCAGCAGCAGGCCCGCCAGGCGCGGGCCGGTGATTCGCTCGCCATGCGCGAACCGCGCACCCAGCGCGGTGAACAGCGGCACGCTGCCGGCCATGAAGATGCCCATGTGTGCGGCCGGGGCCCACTGCGCGCCGGCCAGCACCAGCAGACCGAAGGGCAAACCACCCCCCAGCACAAACAGGCCCAGCCGACGGCGCGGCAGGCCCTGCGGAAACAAACCGGTCTGGATCAGCAGCGGCAGCAGCACGAGCGCGGGTACGCCGTAACGCAGCACGGCTATCTCCAGCGGACCCAGTGTGGTGGTGACGCCGTGGCGTGAGGCAATTTGCCAGCCGCTGCCGATCAGGGCGGCGGCCAGCGCGGCCAGAAGGCCAACAGCAAGGTGACGGTTCATGGTTGCAGTCTGGCAGCGCGGGCCGACGCCGGCTATCAGATTCCTGCGCTTTGCGTGCTGACCGGTTCAGGCCGCGAGTTCGCGCCGTGCCTGCCCGGGCGTGATGCCCAGCTCGCGCACAAAGACCGCGCCCAGGTGGCTCTGGCTGCTGTAGCCGAGTTCATGCGCCAGTGCAGCAAGGTCGCGTTCGCCGTCTTCCAGCCGCTGCAGCGCCGCAGCCAGGCGCAACCGCTGGCGATAAGCGTGCAGGCTCAGACCCGTGTGTTGCCGGAAGCAGCGGGCCAGGTGAAACGGCGAACTGCAGGCCGCGTCGGCCACGTCATCCAGCGTCCAGGGCATGGCACCCGCGGCCGCGGTATGCGCGACCATGAAATGCCGGGCGCGCTGCACGGCTGCGGCAGAACGCCCTTCACCGCGCATCGCGCGGGTTGCCCGAGTCAACAGGCCCTGCAGCAGTGCCTGCGTAAGTTCGCCACCGCTCTCGTCGCGCTCACGGCCCGATGCCAGCGCACGCCAGTGCCGCCGCAGCCGCCACAAGGCGCGCGGCGTCAGCAGCCAGGCATCGGGTGGCGGCAGCGCATGATCGGTGCCCGGCTGCGCGCTGACAACAATGCTGCTGCGTGCTGCGTCGACGCAGGGTTTCATCTGGTAAGGCTGGCGGGTGGGCAGGCACAAAGCGGTCACGCCGTCGAGCAGCACGCTCTGCCCGGCCATGCGGAACTCGGTGGCGCCGCTGGCCGGCAACACCAGTCGCCGGGTCTCCACTTCATAGCTGGGGCTCCATTGCGTGGACGGACTGCGCAGGACGACGCGCTCCACCTTCAGGGTGGCCGTGCGCTGCAGCAGGGTACGGTCTTGGGGCATGTGCCTCACTATAGATCGCGGCGAGCGCCACCGGTTGCAGAAATCAAAATGCTCCTGATTTGATAGCTGCTGACGCCCACAAGAAAAGGGTTGGAAGCCTATTTTTTTTCTCAAATCAAGCCGAAATCGCCCTCAACGCGCCTTGCGTACGAACGGCTTGCCACCGGGCTTGCCCGAGCCGTTGTCGCGCGGCGGCAGGCCGGTGTGCTGGGTCAGGATGCGCCCCTTCACCGGTGCCACGGGTTTCAAGGCCACCGTTGTCGAGTTTTTCTTGCGCGCACTCACGTAGCCGCCGTCGGTCATGGGCTGGAAGGTCGGAATCAGGTGGTGCTTGCCGTTGCCGATCAGGTCGGCGCGGCCCATGGCTTTCAGTGCCTCGCGCAGCAGCGGCCAGTTGTTGGCGTCGTGGTAGCGCAAAAAGGCCTTGTGCAGGCGGCGGCGCTTGTCACCGCGCACGATGTCCACCGTCTCGCTGTCGCGCGTGATCTTGCGCAGCGGATTTTTGTTGGTGTGGTACATCGTCGTGGCGGTGGCCATGGGCGACGGGTAAAAGGTCTGCACCTGGTCGGCGCGAAATCCGTTTTTCTTGAGCCAGATTGCCAGGTTCATCATGTCTTCGTCGCTGGTGCCGGGGTGCGCCGCAATGAAGTAGGGAATCAGGAACTGCTTCTTGCCGGCTTCGAGGCTGTACTTCTCGAACAACTGCTTGAACTTGTCATAACTGCCGATGCCGGGCTTCATCATCTTGGTGAGCGGGCCCTGCTCGGTGTGTTCGGGCGCGATCTTCAGGTAACCGCCGACGTGGTGGGTCACCAGTTCTTTCACATACTCGGGCGACTGCACGGCCAGGTCGTAGCGCAGACCGGAGCTGATCAGGATTTTCTTCACGCCCTTGAGCGCCCGCGCGCGGCGGTACATCTGGATCAGCGGGTTGTGGTTGGTGTTGAGGTTCTGGCAGATGCCCGGGTAAACACAGCTCGGCTTGCGGCAGGCGGCCTCGATCTCGGGCGACTTGCAGCCGATGCGGTACATGTTGGCGGTGGGCCCGCCCAGGTCGGAAATGGAGCCGGTGAAACCCTTGACGGTGTCGCGGATCGCCTCGATCTCGCGGATCACCGAGTCTTCCGAGCGGCTCTGGATGATGCGGCCTTCATGCTCCGTGATGGAGCAGAAGGTGCAGCCGCCAAAACAGCCACGCATGATGTTGATGGAGAAACGGATCATCTCCCAGGCGGGGATCTTGGTGGCACCGTCGTGGCTGCCGTTTTCGTCCTGGTAGACCGGATGCGGGGCGCGTGCGTACGGCAGGTCGAACACATAGTCCATTTCGGCCGTGGTCAAAGGAATCGGCGGCGGCGTGATCCACACGTCGCGCGCGGTCGCGCCCTCGCCGTGCGCCTGCACCAGCGCGCGTGCGTTCCCGGGGTTGGTCTCCAGGTGCAGCACGCGGTTGGCGTGGGCGTAGAGCACGGCGTCGCTTTTGACCTGCTCGTAGGACGGCAGGCGGATCACCGAGCGGTCGCGCGGCGGGACCTTGATCTTGCCCTGCATGTGCGAAAGGCTGGGGTTGGGGACGAAGGTCAGTGGCTTGATGGCCGGGTTGGCCTGCGGTGGCTTGACCACTTTGTCCAGCAGCGGCGAGCCTGCCGATTCGGCCTGGGCCGCGACTTCAGCGGCCTCGTCCTCACGCGCACAACTGGCGCCCTGCTCTTTGGCCTGCTCCGAAATCATCAGGTAAGGGTTGACATGCGCCTCGACCCGGCCTGGCGCGTCCACGCTGGTGGAGTCGATTTCGAACCAGCCTTGCGCACTCTCGTCGCCGGTGCGGCGGATGAAAGCCGTACCGCGGATGTCGGTCATGGTGGCAACCGGCTCCTTGGCGGCGATACGGTGGGCAATTTCGACAATCGCGCGTTCGGCGTTGCCGTAGAGCAGCAGGTCGCACTTGGCGTCCACCGCAATGGAGCGGCGCACCTTGTCGGACCAGTAGTCGTAATGGGCGATGCGGCGCAGCGAACCTTCGATGCCGCCCAGGATGATGGGCACGTCCTTGTAGGCTTCGCGGCAACGCTGGCTGTAGACGATGGCAGCGCGGTCGGGCCGCTTGCCGCCTATGTCGCCGGGGGTGTAGGCGTCGTCGCTGCGGATTTTTCGGTCCGCCGTGTAGCGGTTGATCATCGAGTCCATGTTGCCGGCGGTCACGCCGAAAAACAGGTTCGGTTTGCCCAGCGCCTTGAACGGGTCGGCGCTTTGCCAGTCGGGCTGCGCGATGATGCCGACGCGAAAGCCTTGCGCCTCAAGCATGCGGCCGATGACGGCCATGCCGAAGCTCGGATGGTCCACATAGGCGTCGCCGGTGACGATGATGATGTCGCAGCTGTCCCAGCCCAGAACGTCCATCTCGGCCCGGCTCATGGGCAAAAATTTCGACGTGCCGAAGCGGCTGGCCCAGTACTTCCGGTAACTGGTCAGGGGTTTGGCGGCGCGCGCGAAAAAGGAGACGTCGATGGGGGCGTTCATGGGGACCTAAAGAGGACCTAAAAGGGCAACCTTTGATTTTAAGGTTTTAAGCCCACTTGTGCTCCCCAGATGGGTACTTCGCACCCCGAATCAACCTCAAACCAGCCGATTCGGCGTTTAAACGACTGTTTCAGGCCCGGGCATGGGCAATCAGCCGGTCCAGCATGCGGCCCAGCTGCTGCTGCTGCGTGGCCGACAGGCAGCCGAAGATCTCCTCATTGCGCCGCGCGATCAGCGCCATCACGCGGCTCCACAAGCTCTGGCCGGCCGGGGTCAGCGTCAGCACCACGCCACGGCCGTCGGAGGTGCTGGCCTCCTTGCACACCAGGCCGCGGTCCACCAGCGCCTGGGCCGCCCGGCTGGCCTGGCCCTTGTTGAGGTTGGCCCTGGCCGCCAGTTCCATGACCGAGAGCGGCGCAAAGTTGCCGATGGCCGCCAGGCAGCGCGCCTCGCCAACCGGCAGGCCGAAGGCGTCGGCATAGGCGTTGCTGCTGAACTTGTCGGTCAGCTTGTTGACCAGGTGCAGCCGGTAGGTCAGGAACTCGTCCAGCCGCGGGGTGCCGGCGGGTTTAGGCGGCATCACCGGCCCCGGCGGCACACTGTGTCTGGGCGTTGGCAATCAGGGGCAAGACCTGGTCGGCATCTTCAAAGCGGCTCATCAATGACAGGCTCAGCATCGCCAGCAAAAGCGGCGCCCGGGCCCCGCCCACCTGGGCCAGGGCTTCACAGAGGGCGGAATAACTCCGGTCAAGGTCGGCATCGGTCATACGGCGAATCCTTTCTGTTCGAGGGCGGCCAGCAGCGGCGCCGGGTCCAGGCCGCGCCAGCGGCCCATCACATAACCGTCGGGGCGCACCAGCACCAAAGCCTCGGCACTGGCGTCGGGCAAGCCGTAACGCTGGCGCGCCTGGCCCAAGGTGTCGGCCTCGGGTTCTATCGCCAGCACCGCCACGCCGTGGTCCGGCAAGTCCCGCAGCGCATCGGGCAAAGCGCCGTCGGCGAACACCAGGCACAGCATGTCGCGGCCGAAACATTGCGTCAGATGCAGCGGGCCGTGCGGGCCGGCCAGCAGGGCCTCGGGCGCGGGCGCGCCGGGTGCGGCCATATCGCTGGCCCACGCGCCGGCTTGCGCCACATTCAGCGGTGAGTCCACATAGGTGATGGGCGAGGACTGGCGCGGGTTGATCAGCGGCCGCACCTTGTCGTCGCTGAGCGCCAACCGCAAGGTGGCCTCACGCATGAGCTTGAAGGCAAAGTTGGGCGGCGCCATGAACTCGGTGCTTTTGGCGCCGTAGGCGATGTTCTCGCGCGCGGCGTGTACGCGTTCGGTCGAATACGAGTCGAGCAGCTTGTCGGCTGCCCTGCCCTCGATCACGGCGGCCAGCTTCCAGGCCAGGTTGCCGGCGTCATCGAGCCCGGAGTTGAGACCGCGCACGCCGAAGATCGGCACCAGGTGCGCGGCGTCCCCAGCAAACAGGACGCGGCCGTGGCGGTAGCTGTCCAGGCTCAGGCATTTGGCGTTGTAGATTGAGATCCACAGCGGCTCCCAGGGTTCGTCCTCGCCGATCATGCGCAAATGGCTTTGGACACGCGGCAACACATTCTCGGGTTTGACCGCTTCAACCGGGTCTTCATCGTCACGGATCTGGTAGTCGATACGCCAGACATCGTCGGGCTGGCGGTGCATCAGGATGGTGGAGCCCGGGTTGGACGGCGGGTCGAACCAGGCCAGACGCTCGACCGCTCTTTTTGTCTTTTGCACGATGTCGACGATGACGTATTTTCCGTCGTACTGCGTGCCCTGCAGCTGCAGGCCGAGCTGCTCGCGCACGGTACTGCGCCCACCGTCGCAGGCGACCACCCAGTCGGCGCGCACGGTATGGGTGCCGTCCGGGCTTTCCACGTCCACCTCGGCGCCGTCCGCCAGCGGCCGTACGGCCGTCACGCGGCTGGACCAGCGAACGTCCATCTGCGCCGTACCGGCACGGTGCGCAAACTCCTCCACATAAAACTGCTGGATGTTGACCATGGGCGCAAAACGCTGGGTTGGCTCGCTGGGCATCTGGAAATGCAGCACCTCGGCGTCGCGCCAGTAGCTGCGCCCGCCCACCCAGGAAAGGCCCTTGTCCACCAGCGGCCTGTCGGCGCCGATCCAGCCGAGGATTTCCTGCGAGCGGCGCGACATGCAGATGGCGCGGCTGCCGCTGCAGTAGGCTTCATCAGCCTCCACCACCAGGCATTCGACGCCGTAACGCGAGAGCAGCGCGGCCAAAGAAAGACCGACCGGTCCGCCGCCGGCAATCAGCACCGGAACGCGGTCCGGGAAAGGGGAAGTCATGGAGGTCATGGGCATCGGTCTGGTTGGTTGCGGACACAACTATAAATCAAAAAGACAAAGTGGTTGCAGGCGCAACCAGTTGGGCATTGCCATCCGGACGTTTCCCGCCAGCGCAGCTGGCCCGCTGCACAGGCTAGCGCGGAGGGGGCGGGGTTCGCATCTGGCCGATCAAAGAAAGGGAGCGCCAGGTGTTGCTGACCATGATGCTGCAACAGACGCAGAGGATGGTTGCCGTGTTCCGCGGCATCCCATCCACAAGCCCGAAAACCGGTGGTTTCGCCCTCAGGCCCAGGACGACGGTGTCAAGGCTGAGCGGCCGGGGGGTGAAAGCAGCGAGCCGAAGCGCAAAGGGCCATCTGGGCTGTCGTCGCGACCGATGAAGGCCTGCGCCGGATTCACCTGGCCTGGCTCCCGCACGGGCTGGACTGGCTCACCCGGCGGTAACTCGATCACCTCGGGCGACGGCTCCTGTACAGGCGGCATCACCGGCGGCGGGCTACCGGGTGGCAGGTGGGCCTTCCAGGCGGGAGGAGTGGGATGAAGGCTCATGGGACGCTTTTCCGCAGGGGTGCCGCGCAGATGTCAGCGCCGGCGGCGGTTGACCGCAGATCGCAGCAGCGCGGCGCCCAGGGCGCCCGCCGCCAGCGCGAGCAACGCAGACTGCCCGGGCCTGCGCGCCACCTGACCGGCCAGTGCTGCGCGGTAACGCCCCAGCACACCCGTGGCTCCCGCACCTTCGCCGGCGGGTGCAAGAATCCCGTCCGAAGCGGGGTTACTCAGCACAGCCTGTTCGGCCGACTGCAGCACCTCGTCGTTCAGCGGCCGCGACGGCGCATCGGACCCGTTGTTTTCTTCTTCGTGGCGTGGCGTGATCATCAAGGCAATTTCTCCAGGTCGTATCCGGATCTTCCGGGTCGCTAAAACGAATGTGTGAACAAGGGCGACGTCAAACCCGGCCGTGTCCCCTTGTTGCAGTTCTGAAACTTTAAGAGGCCTGAGCGCTGCGGCCTGAGGGAAAGCCCGGTGTCGCGCTGTAGGAGGATGTCCCGGCCGCAGCCGCGGCAGGGGCACGGCATGGGACAACGTTTGAGCGAACCACCTGGCAGTCAGGCAGTGCGACGCATTGAAGTAAGACCCGTCTTACAACGGCTCGCGACGGCCCTTACAGCCACTGGCGCCGCCCAACTACGCCCCCCGGCTGCTCTGGCTTCTAAGCTGCGATTGCTCATATGCAATGTTTCCCCACGGTTCTTTGTTCCACCGATCACTTCTCATGAGGACACCCGATGGCGCTCACAGCATCCTCCCCCACCAACGCACCCGGTACCCAGGGCACGCGGCGGCGGCATTCTCCTTTCGAACCGGCGGTCTGGCTGGTAGGCGCCCTGGTCTGCCTGGGCGCTCTGTTGGCCATGTTGCCCGATGGCATGGGCGAATCGCTGCAAACGTTTATTGCCTGGCTGATGGTCGCCTTGGTGGCGACACTGGCTGTGATGATGATTGTCAGAGGGCTGGAACGTCTGCTCGACTGCGAGTCCAGTTAGCGCCCCGTCATTTGCCGCAGGGACGTCCTGTCCGGCCGACAACCCCCACTTTTTGAACCATTTCCAAGGAACCCTGATGACGCAACCCAAGCGCAGTACAGCCAGCGCCCCCAAGCTTTCCCCCGGGGCCACCGAAAAGCACAAACAGCTTCAGGCTTTTACTGCAGACGCCGCCAGTACACTGACGACCAACCAGGGTCTGCACATTCCAGACAACCACAATTCGCTCAAGGCTGGCGTCCGTGGTCCGACGCTGATGGAGGACTTCATCCTCCGCGAAAAAATCACCCACTTCGACCATGAGCGCATCCCGGAGCGCGTTGTCCATGCACGCGGCTCCGCAGCGCACGGTTTTTTCAAGCTCTACAAGCCGATGACGCAGTTCACCAGCGCTGGCTTTTTGCAGAATCCCGAGCTGGAAACCCCGGTGTTCGTGCGTTTCTCCACCGTCGCCGGTTCACGCGGGTCGGCCGACACGGTACGCGACGTGCGCGGTTTCGCCGTCAAGTTCTACACCGATGAAGGCAACTACGACCTGGTGGGCAACAACATCCCGGTCTTCTTCATTCAGGACGCCATCAAGTTTCCCGATCTGGTCCATGCCCTCAAGCCTGAACCGCACAACGAGATGCCGCAGGCCGCGAGCGCACACGACACCTTCTGGGACTTTGTCTCGCTGATGCCCGAGTCGACCCACATGCTCATGTGGGCGATGTCAGACCGCACCATTCCACGCAGCTACCGGATGATGGAAGGTTTTGGCGTGCACACCTTCCGTTTCATCAATGCGCACGGCGATTCGCATTTTGTGAAGTTTCACTGGAAACCCAAACTCGGCGTACACGGCCTGGCCTGGGACGAAGCCCAGAAGATCGCCGGAAAAGACGCGGACTACCACCGCCGGGACCTCTGGGAAGCCATCGACAAGGGCGACTTTCCGGAGTGGGAGCTCGGTGTGCAGATCATCGAGGAAGGCAAGGAAGACAAGCTCGGCTTTGATATCCTGGACCCGACCAAGCTGATTCCCGAATCAGTGGTGCCGGTGCAGCTCATCGGCAAGATGGTGCTCAATCGCAACCCGGACAATTTCTTCGCCGAAACCGAACAGGTGGCGTTTCACCCCGGCCATCTGGTGCCGGGCATTGACTTCAGCGACGACCCGCTGCTGCAGGGGCGCCTGTTTTCCTACACGGACACCCAGCTGTCGCGGCTGGGCGGGGCGAACTTTCACGAGATCCCGATCAACCGGGCGGTCTGCCCTTTCCACAACTTCCAGCGTGACGGCATGCACCGCCAGGGCATCAGCAAGGGTCGGGTTGCTTACGAACCCAACACCCTGGCGACGGGCGCGGAATTTCGCGTCGATGGCGGCGCCCAGGGCTTTCACACCCACCCCCAGGTGCTGGAATCCCCGAAAATCCGCCGGCGCAGTCCCTCGTTTGACGACCATTTCTCGCAAGCCACACTGTTCTGGAACAGCCAGAGCCCGGCAGAAAAAGACCACATCGTGGCAGCCTTCCGGTTTGAACTGTCCAAGGTCGAGGTGCCCGACATCCGCCAGCGTATGGTCGACAACCTGGCCCATGTGGATGCCAGGCTGGCCGCCCGGGTGGCGGCGCCGCTGGGCATCAACGCCCCCGATGCCAGGGCCGCAGCCGGACGGCTGGGCTTTCGCGAATACCGTATTGCGCAGAGCGTCGACGACGACGCGGCGCTGAGCATGTCCGGCCGGCCGGCCAGCGACAACATCCGCACACGCAAGGTTGCCATTCTGGTTGCCGACGGCGTGGACCTGCTGAGTTTCAAGCGCCTGCATCAGGAGCTGCTGGACGCCGGCGCCCAGTGCAAGGTGGTGGCGCCCCAGCTCGGCCATGTCACCACCTCCTCGGGCAAGCAGCTGCCTGCGGACCACACGTTTTCCAACACCTCGTCCATCATGTTTGATGCGGTGCTCATACCGGGCGGCACGGCCAGTACTGCCGCCCTCGCACTGCTGGGTGACGCGGTCCATTTCGTGCTTGAGGCTTACAAACATTGCAAGACTGTCTGCGCTCTCAACGAAGGCGCGCAGCTGCTTGGCACGCTGGGCTTTGCGCTGGACACCAGGGACGGCGCGCTGATGGAGCCCACCGCGGGCATTCTGCTGGGCGACTCGCGCAAGGCGGCCGACGGCCAGCTGTCACAGGCCCTGATAAGCGCCATGGCTCAACATCGCCATTGGGACCGCCTCAACGTCGACGCTGTCCCAGCCTGAAGCCCGCGAGGGTTCAGGCGGGACCGACTCAGGGCTTGAGCGTCAGTTCGTGGGTGAAACCGGCCGGGTTCATCTGCAGCGGGCGGTAGCCGACGTCGGCCCATGTGCGGCTCATGTCGCGGTAGCGGCTGGAAAAAAACAGGCCGCTCTGACCGGTCTGGTAAATGAACTGCGACTTTTCGGGGTCTGCCAGGTCGTAAACCGCGCGCAGCGAGGCGGCATGCCGGTTGGCGAACGGAATTTTTTCATCATTGGGCCAGTACTGGCCGACATTGACCGTGAACGAGTCCCCGCCGGTCGGCACACTGACATCAAACAGCCGCGCCAGCGCGGCCACGTTGCTGAAAGGCCGGTGCGCCGACAGCGCCGGGTGTGCCTCGCCCCACTTCCATTGCGCAGGCTGGCTGCCCCACTTGGCCTGCAGGGCCGTCAGGGCGCGGTCCAGCGCCGCCGTGGACTGGGCGGCACAGCCGGCAGGCCCGCACCAGGCCTTGTCGTCGCGCTCCACCATCTCTTCAATCGCGCTACGGAAATGGCGCTTGCCGTACATACTTTTGAGGCGCGCCTCGCCCAGCTTGCTGCCGATCACGCCGCGGGTCAGTTCATCGACCCAGACCGAAAAAATCAGCGGCGCCCCACTGTCAGCCCGCATCACACCATCGAAGCCCGCCAGCGCCGCCTGCGCTTGTGCGGCCAGCGGATGCTGCGACACGGTTTTCTGCAACAAGGGCAGCAAGCGCAAGGTAGCCGACGACAGCTGGTCGGACTGGATAGCCTGCATGGATGCGGCGTCATGCCGGGGCTGCGCAGCCAGCAGTTTTTCGATGCGGTCGAAGCGGTAAGGCACGACCCAGTCCTGCCCGAGGAAAAGGTCGGAACCCGCCGGCACCACGCTCTGGTTGGCATTGGCGAACCAGCCTTTTTTGCCGATCGTCGTCGCATCGGCCTGCGGCGTCTGCGCGTAGGGCAACCAGCCCGCCCAGTCATATCTGGCGTCCCAGCCCGGTGACGGCGCGATGCCGAGAATGTCGTTGTCGGCCTTGCGCAGCGGCACCTTGCCGATCGCCTGGTAGGCGACCTTGCCGGTCACGTCGGCCATCACCACGTTCTGCATCGGCGAGTGGTGGTCGGCGTACGCGGCGATCAACTCGTCCACTGATTGCGCCTGGTTGGCGCGCAAGGCCGCCACTGCGGTCAGGTTGTCGGTTTCCAGCGCGCTCCAGCGCAGTGCGATCACGTACCTGGCGGTGTCCAGCAACTCGGCATGGGTTTTCTGCGCATCGCTGAGCACCGGGCCGTGGCGGCTGATGCGCACCTTCAGGCTGACGTCGGGCTTTCCCTTGACCCGGATGGTTTCGCTGCGGGTGCTGAAGTCTGCCCATTGCACCGCGCCGCTGCCGGGTACCCGGTATTGCTGCGGGTTGGCGGGATTGATCTGCTCGAGGTAGAGGTCCTGCACATCGGGACCGGTGTTGGTAAAGCCCCAGGCCACCTTGGCCGTGCGGCCCAGCACCACAAAGGGCAGGCCTGGCAAAGTGGCGCCAATGACATCCAGCGCAGGGGTGGCCTTGCCGTCGGCCCCCTGGCCTGCGGGTGCCTGCAACCGGGCGAAGTACCAGATGGCAGGCGCCGACAGACCGAGGTGCGGGTCGTTGGCCAGCAGGGGTTTGCCGCTGACGGTGTGGCTGCCGGCCACCACCCAGTTATTCGATCCCTTGCCTTCCACGTTGCCGATGTTGGCGGCCCAGTCGTTGATGTCGAGCGCCAGCAGGTCTGGCTTTGCGGCCAGGGTTTGTATGCCGAAAAGGCCCACAGCCCTTTCCTGCACTGGCGCGACAGCTCCTGTCTTGATAGCATCTGGACGGAAAACCCCGAGCCCTGCATAAAGTTTGGCGAAATCGGTTCTGGAGGCCGGCGCCTCGCCCGGGTAAGGCGTGAACAGCTGCCACAACTCCTGGGTGCTGAGAACTTTGGCTGCAGACAGACGCGCAAATTCATTGCCCCAGTTGCCGCCCAGGTCCAGTGCCATCATCAGCGCCCAGCCCACGCTGTCCTGCGGCGTCCACGGCAGGCCGTTGCCACCGGGCTTGACGCCAAGAATGTGGAATTCCGGTGACAGCGCCTGGGCGCTGCCGGCATAAAACGCGTTGACGCCGTCGCTGTAGGCCTGCAGCGCCTGTTTTGCCTCGGCCGGCAGCACCTGCCACTGGCGCTGCGCCGCCTCCATGATGCCCAGCGTGCGCAGCAGCCTGTCGGTGTCCAGCGTGGCCTCGCCCAGCACCTCGGAGAGCTCGCCGTGCATGACCCGGCGGTTGAACTCGAGTTGCCAGCCGCGCTCCTGCGCATGCACGTAACCGAGCGCCATCCAGGCGTCGCGCGGGGTCTGGGCCTTGATGTGGGTGACGTCGGCGCCGTCGCGCGCCACGGTCACGGGCGCTGCCAGCGCGGGCAGCTTGAGTTCACCATCCAGTGCAGGCAGGGCCCGCGTGGCGTAAATGGCCAGTGCTGCCGCCAGCAGCGCGGCCAGTCCCAGCAATACCCAGAAAAACCGCTTGATCCAGACCATGATCGCCTCCTCCTTGTTGTTGTTGGTGGTGAATTTTCGCCGGACCGCCCCTGAAAAAATAGCCCCCGCAGGGGCAGGTGCCGGCAATCAGGCGGCTGCGACCGGCTTGAGCTGCAGCGACTTGATCTCCAGAAACTCCTCGAACCCGTACACCCCCGCTTCGCGGCCATTGCCTGACTGCTTGTACCCGCCAAAAGGGGCATTCGCGTTGAAGGGGCCACCGTTGATGTCGATCTGCCCGGTGCGGATGCGGCGCGCGACCTTGACCGCATGGTCGTCGCTGCCGCTCCAGACACCACCGCCCAGACCGTAGATGGTGTTGTTGGCAATCGCCACGGCTTCTTCTTCATCCTTGTACGGAATGACCACCAGCACCGGACCGAATATTTCTTCCTGGGCCAGGGTGTCGGTGGCTTTGATGCCGAGGATGGTGGGCTGCACGAAATAGCCTTTGTCAAAGGCGGGCGGCTGGGCACCACCCGCAATCACGTCGGCGCCCTCCTCGATACCGGTACGAATGAACCCCAGCACGCGGTCACGCTGGTTCGCGCTGACCAGCGGTCCGAGCTTGCTGGTCTCCTCCAGGCTGGGGCCGACGCTGAACTTGGCGATGGCGGTTTTCGCCAGTGCCTTGACCTCGTCATAACGGCTGGCCGGCACCAGCATGCGGGTGTGGGCCGAGCAGGTCTGACCGCTGTTGAGCATGCAGGCCGAGATCGTGCCCTTGACCGCCGCCTCCATGTCGGCATCTTCAAGAATGACGCTGGCCGACTTGCCGCCGAGTTCCAGCGCCACGCGTTTGACCGACTGGCTGGCGAGCTCACCGACACGTTTTCCGGCACGTGTGGACCCGGTGAAACTGACCATGTCGACCTCGGGGTGGGTCGCCAGCACTTCGCCCACCACCGGGCCCATGCCGTTGACGAGGTTGAACACGCCGGGCGGCAGACCGGCTTCGTGAATGATTTCAGCCAGGATCATGGCATTGACGGGCGCAATTTCGCTGGGCTTGAGCACCACGGTGCAGCCGGCGGCCAGCGCCGGCGCGATTTTCAGGGTGATCTGGCTGAGCGGGAAATTCCACGGCGTGATGCAGCCCACCACGCCGATCGGCTCGCGCACTACCAGCGAGTTGCCGATTTTCTTTTCCCATTCGAAATTTCGCGCGATTTTGGCAAAGTTGCCCCAGTGCCAGGTGGGCCCACCCACCTGAACTGCCCGCGCCATTTTCAGTGGCATGCCCACCTCGCGTGCAATGGTCTGTGCCATCTCATCGGTCCGGGCTTTCAGACCGGCCGCGATTTTTTCGAGGTAGGCCGCACGGTCTTCGACGGGCAAGGCAGACCAGGCGTCAAAAGCAGCGCGGGCGGCCAGCACGGCCCGTTCGGCTTCCAGCGCTGTGCCGGCCGGCACGGTTGCCATGACCTCCTCGGTGCTGGAGTCGTGCACCGGCAGGGTCTCTGCCGATTGCGCCTTGACCCACTGGCCGTTGATGTAGTGCGAAGGGTATGTAGTCATATCAAGCTCGGGAAAGAGAGGTTGTTGAAAGAAAACGGGGTGGTAAGTGGCAAATAAGTCACAAAGAAAATCATGGTAATTTTCAATGCATGGGCCGTGCGTGACGAATTAAAAAGTACTACTTTGGTATGCACTGCAAGAATCAACATGACATTTGCTTACTAACACGTTGATTTATTTGTTGTTTTACGTTAACCATGTCACGGGATAGATCTTGCATCTGTCACCGTGGAGGCTTAATCTACCAGACCGCACGGCTCCGCACCGGCCAACTATCGAAAGCACAAGCTCTATGCGCTGGATTAAACCTGACTTGAAAAGCAGTTTGCTGGGTCTGCTCCATGGTGGTGAAGTGACGCCTTCCAGCCTGGAAAAGCGGACCGAAAGCATTCGGCAATTGATGCTCAATGAACTCGGTGAGTTTGGCGAGAAACATTACCCGAAAATTGCGCTGCGGGTGCGTTATGCCCAGGACGCGCAAGGTCTCTGGTATGCCCGTGGTGACGTCATGGCCGTGCTGTCGGCCATGCAGGGCGAAACCATCGCCCGCCAGAAGGTCAGCGGCATCACCAAAATGTTTGACGGCCTGTTGCCCGGCAGTCTCGGCTCCCGGCGCAGTTCCCTGACCAGCTAAGCCGCCGATCACCAGTAGAGGCGCCACCCGCCCGTTCCAACCACCCGGCTGTCCGGTGCATTCCCCCTGCTCAATGGCTGTGACCCCAGAGCAGGAAAGCATCCCGGTCCTCCACAGCCAGCGTCACTTTCTCTCCCACCGGCAACACCACCTTGGTCGGCACATGACCAAACGGCAGCCCACTGAGCACGGGCGCCTTGAGCTGGCGCTGCAACCACGCCACCACCGTGGCCAGCTTGAACCCCTTGTCGTGCGGCACGAGCTTGTAGTTGGTGAACTGCCCCAGGACCACCGCCTTCTGCCGCGCCAGCACGCCAGCGTGCAGCAGCTGTGTCAACATGCGCTCCAGCCGGTACGGGTGTTCATGCACTTCCTCCAGAAACAGAATGCCACCCTTCACCTGAGGCAGGTAGGGGGTGCCCACGAGCGAACTCAGCACCGCAAGGTTGCCGCCCCATAACACTGCATTCTTCACGCCAAATTGGCCGTCAGCCCCCGCCTGCCAAGCGCCACCAGCTATTGATTTCGTAGCAATTTTCGGCAGCCGCCAGCCTGTGCCTTCGCCCTGCCCCGTGATCAGGTCGTCAAAGCAGGCTTCCATGATGTCGTCGGGCTGGCCTTCAGTTCCGAAGTCCTCGCCGAGTGCCGGACCCGCCCAGGTCACTGCCCCGGTTTTGGCCAGCAGCGCATTTTGCAGGGCCGTGAAATCGCTCAGGCCGACAAAACGCGTTCCCCGGGACACAGCCCTGTCCAGCGCCTTGTAATTGATATGCGGCAGCAGGCGTGTCAGTCCGTAGCCGCCCCGGGAGATCAGCGCCACATCGGCCCCGCTGGCGGCCGCCCGGGCGATCGCGGCCAGCCGGGTTTCGTCGTCGCCGGCGAAGCGCTGGTGGCTGCTCAGTGCGGCCTCGTCCAGCTCGACCTCATAACCCAGCGCGGTCAGGCGCCGCACGCCACGCTTGAAAGCAGCCTTGTCGCGCACGGCGCTGGAGGGGGAGTAGATATAGATATGTTTTTTCACGAGACGGAGTATCCCACTGCCCGGGTCAGTCGCTGCGCAGCCGCTCACCTGCCGCCCAGGCAATGGACGGCCTGGTGCGCAATGCTTTTCCCATGCTCCTGCACAAAATGCCCTGCCTGCGGCAACACCGTGGCCTCGGGGCAGCCGCGGATCATGGTCTGCAATTGCTGCATGACCGGCACGCCGAGCACCGGGTCCTGCGCACCGACGGCCATCAGGCTCCGGCCTTGCCAGCGATCGCGCCAGAAACTGCGTGCCTCGCGTGAAACAGCTGCACCGTCCGAGTCCTCGGCCTCCGGCACCAGGGCCGGAAAGGCGCGCAGGGCAGCGCGGTGGCCCCGGTCGGGGAAAGGTGCGTTGTAGGCGGCACATTCTTCGGCGCGCATCTGCGGGTTGCCACGGGCGAAAAGCCGTGCCACATCGAACTCCGGGTTCTTGGCGCACATCTCGCGCCAAGCCAGAAAACCGGGCGACAAAGGCACATCGCCGGTCGCCAGCGTGGTGTTCATGACCAGCAGCCCCCGGTAACGGTCAGGCGCGGCCATCGGCAGGGTCAGGCCCAGCAGGCCGCCCCAGTCCTGCACCACCAGCACGATGTTTTTCAGGTCCAGCCGTTCGACCAGCTCCAGCAGGGTCTGCCGATGTCCGGTGAAGCTGTGAAAGCTGTCCTTTTTGGGTTTGTCGCTTTTGCCGAAACCTATCAGATCGGGCGCCACCACCCGGTCCCCGGCCGCCAGGAACACCGGGATCATCTTGCGGTACAGATAGCTCCAGGCCGGATTGCCGTGCAGGCACAGCCAGGTGAGGCCATCCTGTGGCCCCTCGTCGAGGTAATGCATGCGCAGGCCGCCCAGGGATGGCAGGTCGCTGATGTACCGGGGCGCCCAGGGATAGTCCGGCAGACCGGCGAACGCGCTGTCGGGCGTGCGCAGTGCGTCATCGCGCAGGGGATGATTCAGTTTTGTCTCCTGGCGCTGTTCGCCGCGCCGCTGCCGGAAAAAATCCTGCAGCAGCACGCCGCATTCCGCGGCCTGCACGCCGCCCTCTACCCGCGTCTGGTGATTGAGCTGCGGGTTGGCGAACAGGTCGATGACGGACCCGGCCGCCCCGGTTTTCGGATCCGGCGCACCGAACACCACCCGCTTGAGCCGCGCATGCAGCATGGCGCCGGCGCACATGGCACAGGGCTCCAGCGTGACAAACAGTTCGCACTCATCGAGCCGGTAGTTGCCGCCGGCCTGGGCGGCAGACCGCAAGGCCTGCATTTCGGCATGGGCCGTCGGGTCATGCCCGCTGATGGGTTGATTGCAGCCAGTGGCGATCACCTGACCCTGCCGCACCAGCACCGCACCGACCGGCACCTCGCCCGCTTCGGCGGCTTGCCGGGCCTGCGCCAGCGCCAGTTGCATGTAGTCGGCGTCGCTCATGATTGCTTCTTTTTTAATAGCATCTTCCGCAAGTATCAATTGGGCCAGAGCCCGATTTGATACAAATCATTTGTCTTCCGGCATGGGCCGGGCCTGCTGCATCGCGCTCTCGATCGACTGGCGCACCTGGTTCTGGATCTGCTGACTTTGCTGCTGGGGTGTGGCGCCGGCCGCCGGCGCGGGCAAAGCCAGGCCAGCGTCTGCCGGTGCCACCTTCACAGGCGCCGGGGAGAGCTGCTTTTTCGCCAGCACACCGATGATGGCGACCACGACCAGCAGGCTCAGAACACCAAAGATGGCGCGCATGTCAGCTCTCCTCGCGCGGGGCGCCGGCCCCCATGCCCAGCCGGTCCATCCAGCCGGCCAGCGCCTGTTCGTCGGGCGTGCCAGCGCCGTACATGGCCTTCATGGCCGCGTGCGCCTCGGGCCGGTGCTGGTTGAGTTTGAGCTTGCACTGCAGGTCGGTCACCTCCAATTCGAAGGCCACAATGCCGGCCAGCATCTTGTGGGCAAACTCCTCGCCCAGGCCGCGCCATTGCTCGGCATAAGGCGGCTCGTGGTCCCCGATGAGTTTTTTCAGCAGGGCATCCTTGGCGACGGGGTTCTCGATCAGGGTGGCCTGCACGGTGCAATGCACCGCGAGGTAATTCCAGGTCGGCACGCGCGCCAGGTCGGGATAGACCTTGGGTGACAGGTAGGCATGGGGTCCGAGAAAGGTCGCCACCGCCTGCGGCCTGGCTTGCAGATAGCGCCAGTGCGGGTTGGGTTTGGCCACATGACCAAGCAGCACCAGCTGCTCGCCCCTGGCTTCCAGATGCAGCGGCAGGTGTGTCACGTAAGGCAGCCCCGCGTCGTCCACGCTGATCAGGCTGGCGAAGGGATGGTCGGTGATCAGTGCCTGGGCCTGCACACGGTCACCCTTGAACTGGGGTGGTAAATACATAGGCTGAAGTATCCGACAAAAAGCCGGACGCCCGAAACGGCAGGCGCGTTCGCGCTACGGTGCCACGGGCAACTCAGGCGTGCAAAGGCCAGCGCGCCAGGGGCACATGCAACGTCTGGCCAATCAGGCTGTGCACGAGAACAAACTCGTGCGCGGTCCAGGAAACCGGCGCCACGGCCTGCTCGGGAACGCTGCGGTCATCGTAGAGAAGCGTCACGTGGGGCGTGAAGCCCGGCTTGGCCCAGCGGCCGAGCACGGTTTTTTTCAGCGCTTCACCGAGGCTCTGCTGGAAAGCGGCCAGAGCCGCCAGGCCGCCCGCGCCGCGCAGGACAAAGGGCCGGTTGCGCGGCGTACTGGCGAAGCTGGCAGCGCGGTCGAAGGTGATGTCAAACGGAGCAGCCGCCACGCTTGCCGCCGCACCGCACGCTGCGGCGACGAGATCCTGGGGCAACCCGGCGTAATCACCCAGGTGATGCAGCGTGACATGGAAGCGCTCCGGTTTCAGCGGCTTGCCCAGCAGGGCCTGTTCCGCACGCAGTTGCTGCGCAAGCTGGGCAATGTGGGCTGCGCTAGCCGCGTCCGGGTAGATGGCGAAAAACAGCCTGTCCGTGGGTTGGGGTGCAGCCTCAAAGCCAGGCAGGAAAGACTGCTCAGACATGGTGCTGGCGGGATGCATACGCACGTGGCCGGTGTTGCGCCCTATTCCCACTCGATGGTGGCCGGGGGCTTGCTGCTGACGTCGTAGGTCACGCGGTTGATGCCGCGCACTTCGTTGATGATGCGGCTGGAGACCTTTTTAAGCAGCGCATAAGGCAGCTCGGCCCAGTCGGCGGTCATGAAGTCGCTGGTCTGCACCGCGCGCAGCGCCACCACGTAGTCGTAAGTGCGGCCGTCGCCCATGACACCCACGCTTTTGACCGGCAGGAACACCGCAAAGGCCTGGCTGGTCAGGTCGTACCAGCTCTTGCCGGTGGCATCGTCGGTGAAATTGCGCAGCTCTTCAATGAAGATGGCGTCGGCGCGGCGCAGCAAATCGGCGTATTCCTTTTTGACTTCGCCAAGAATCCGCACGCCCAGGCCCGGGCCCGGGAAGGGGTGGCGGTACACCATGTGAAAAGGCAGGCCCAGCGCCACGCCCAGCTCGCGCACTTCGTCCTTGAACAGCTCGCGCAGGGGCTCGAGCAGCTTCAGGCCGAGCTGCTCGGGCAGGCCGCCCACGTTGTGGTGGCTCTTGATCGTGATGGCCTTTTTGTTCTTGGAGCCGCCGCTCTCGATCACGTCCGGATAAATCGTGCCCTGGGCCAGCCAGGCCACATGGCGCGAGTGATCGTTCTTGAGCTTGCCAGCTTCCGCCTTGAACACTTCCACGAACTCGCGGCCGATGATCTTGCGCTTGGCTTCCGGGTCGCTGACGCCCTTGAGGTGGCCGAGGAACTGGTCGGCGGCATCGACGCGAATGACTTTCGCGTGCAGCTTGCCGACAAACATGTCCATCACCATGTCGCCCTCGTTCAGGCGCAGCAGGCCGTGGTCGACAAACACGCAGGTCAGCTGGTCGCCGATGGCGCGATGAATCAGCGCCGCCGCAACGGACGAATCGACGCCGCCGGACAGACCGAGAATCACTTCCTCGCTGCCGACCTGGGCGCGGATTTTCTCCACCGCCTCGCTGATGTAGTCACCCATGATCCAGTCGGCCCGGGTGCCGCAGATTTCAAGGACAAAACGCTCCAGGATGGCCGCGCCGCGCTTGGTGTGTGTGACTTCAGGGTGGAACTGCACGCCGTAAAACCGGCGTTCTTCGTCGGCCATGCCGGCGATCGGGCAGCTGTCGGTACTGGCCATCAGCTTGAAGCCGGGCGGCAACTCGGTGACCTTGTCGCCATGGCTCATCCACACATCCAGCATGCCGTGGCCTTCGGAGGTCGCGTAGTCCTGGATGCCTTCGAGCAGCCGGGTATGGCCATGCGCCCGCACATCGGCAGAGCCGAATTCACGCTTGTGCCCGCTTTGCACGACGCCGCCGAGCTGGTGCGCCATGGTCTGCATGCCGTAGCAGATGCCGAGCACGGGAACCCCTACATCGAACACCGCCTGCGGCGCCTTGTCGGTGCTGTCCTCGTAAACGCTGGCGTGGCTACCCGACAGGATGATGCCCTTGAGCTTGCCGTCCTGGGCGTAGTCGCGGACCCAGTCGCTGGTCACATCGCAGGGATGGACTTCGCAGAACACGTGGGCTTCACGGATGCGCCGTGCAATCAGCTGGGTGACCTGGGAGCCGAAATCGAGAATGAGGATTTTTTGGTGCTGCATGAGAGGCGTTTCAGGCAAAAAAAGAAAAGGCGTCCTTCACGGACGCCTCGGGCCATCGGGATGATCAGTCTGCCCGATAGTTCGGCGCTTCCTTGGTGATCTGTACATCGTGCACATGGCTTTCGCGAATGCCGGCCGTCGTGATCTCGACAAATTCGGCCCGGTTGCGCATGTCTTCAATGGTGGCGCAGCCGCAGTAACCCATGCTGGCGCGCAGGCCGCCGGCCATCTGGTAAATGATGGCGACCATGGAACCCTTGTAGGGCACACGGCCTTCGATGCCCTCGGGCACCAGCTTGTCGGCGTTCGGGTTGCCGGTGGTGGCTTCCTGGAAGTAGCGGTCGGCACTGCCCTGCTGCATCGCGCCAATGCTGCCCATACCGCGGTAGCTCTTGTAGCTGCGCCCCTGGAACAAGATCACTTCGCCGGGCGCTTCCTCGGTGCCGGCAAACATGCCGCCCATCATCACGGTGCCGGCGCCGGCGGCAATCGCCTTCGCGATGTCGCCGCTGTAGCGGATACCGCCGTCGGCAATCAGAGGTATGCCGGTGCCGCGCAGCGCCATGGCCACACTGTCAATCGCCATGATCTGCGGCACCCCCACACCCGCCACGATGCGGGTGGTGCAGATGGAGCCGGGACCAATGCCGACCTTGACCGCATCGGCGCCCGCTTCCACCAGGGCCAGCGCAGCAGCACCGGTGGCGATGTTGCCGCCGATCACATCAACCTGCGGATAGTTCTTCTTGACCCAGCGCACGCGTTCGATCACCCCATGGCTGTGGCCGTGGGCGGTGTCGACCACGATCGCATCCACGCCGGCCTTGACCAGCGCTTCGACACGTTCCTCGGTGCCTTCGCCGACACCAACAGCCGCGCCCACGCGCAGGCGGCCCGAGGCGTCGCGTGCGGCATTGGGGAAATTGGTCTGCTTGGTGATGTCCTTGACCGTGATCAGGCCCTTGAGCTCGAAGTCGTCATTGACCACCAGCAGGCGCTCAAGCTTGTATTTGTTGAGCAATGCCTTGGCCTCGGCGGCAGACGTGCCTTCCTTGACCGTGATCAGCTTCTCGCTCGGCGTCATGATCTGGTGCGCCTTGACGTCGTAGCGGGTCTCAAAGCGCAGGTCGCGGCTGGTCACGATACCCACCACCTTGCCGCCGTCGCAGACCGGAAAGCCCGAGATGCCGAGTTGTTCGGACAGCTCCAGTATCTGCAGCACGGTGTGTTCGGGCGTGATGACCACCGGGTCACGCACGACGCCAGACTCATAACGCTTGACCTTGGCCACATGGGCGGCCTGTTCCTTGGGCGTCAGGTTCTTGTGAACAATGCCGATTCCACCCTCCTGCGCAATGGCAATGGCCAGCCGGGCTTCGGTGACCGTGTCCATCGCAGCCGAAACCAGGGGCAGGTTCAGGCGGATGTTTCTTGAGAACTGGGTGGAAAGCGAGGTGTCCTTGGGCAGGACCTGGGAGAACGCTGGCACCAACAATACGTCGTCGAAGGTGAGCGCTTTGCCGAGTAGGCGCATAGGGATGGCTCCAAAAACACGATTGTACCCGCGCCGGTCGGTACAAACCCTAGCGCCGAAAGTCTTCCCTGCCGCGTTACAAAAAGGCCACGCCAGGCGGCGTCCATCCTCGCATGCAGGAGCGCAACCAGTACACTGATCCCATGGAACTGAAAATCACTCCCAAACACCTTGTTCTGCTGATTGCCGGCTGGACTTTTGCCCTGTCGGCCGCCGCCCAGTGGCAGTGGATTGGCAAGGACGGCCGCAAGGTGTTCAGTGACCGTCCGCCCCCCTCTGACATCCAGGACAAGGACATCCTCAAGCAGCCCGGCGGCCGGCGTGGCGCCAAGGCGTCAGTAACAGCCACCGAGCCTGCCGAGGGTGCCCCGCTGGCTGCAGTCGCGGGGACACCTGCGAAAGCAACTCCCCCGAAGATTTCCGGCAAGGATGCAGAATTGCAGGCCAAAAAGAAAAAACTGGAGGAAGAGGAGGCTGCCAAGAAAAAGACGGAAGAGGAAAAAGTGGCTAAAGCCAGAGCCGACAGCTGTGAAAGGGTCAAAAAGGGCTTGGCTTCCGTCAATTCGGGAGACAGGTTATCCACGCTCAACGCCAAGGGTGAGCGCGAGTTCATGGACGACAGCGGACGTGCCGCCGAAAGCAAGCGCCTGCAGGCGATCATGGACAGCGACTGCAAGTAGGTAGCGAGCCGGTCTCTTTCAGTACCCGGCCTTGGCCCCTGCCCTTTTTTTGGCAAACAGCCCCGATTTCTTCACGCCCTGCTTGCTGAAACGTTCGCGCCGCGCAATCTTCGGGTCCACCCGCAGCGGGCGGTAGATCTCCAGCCGGTCCTGCTGGTGCAATTCGTGGCGCAAAGTGGTTTTCCGGCCCCAGATACCGACCCCAAGCCGGCCTGCCGCCAGCTCCGGAAACTCGGCCAACAGGCCGCTGGCTGCAATGGCCTGCGCCACGGTGCTGCCGGTCGGAAGCGTCAAATGCCACTCGCGCACTTCCCGCGGTCCGGGCGAATACAGCAGCGAAATATCCAGCAGCACCATGACGTTCAGGCCGCGGCCTCGCCATAAACCTGGGTGGCCCTCTTGACAAAGGCATCCACCAGGCTGCCGGCGATCTTTTCAAACACCGGGCCCACCAGCGCTGCGAGCGCCGCGTTGTCGAAATCGTAGCGCAGGGTCAGATCAACCTTGCAGGCGCGTTGGCTGCCGTCACCCAGGGGTGTGAAGTCCCAATCGCCGTCCAGCTTTGAAAAAGGGCCGTCCACCAGCTTGAGAGAGACCTGGCGGTCAGGCACATGGGTGTTGCGGGTGGTGAAACTCTGGTGGATACCCGCAAACGCGATACCGACCTTGGCTGTCATGCCCTGCGCGTCTTCTTCCGCCACCTTGGCCTGGTCGCACCAGGGCAAGAACTGCGGATAGCTGGCGACATCGGTGACCAAGGCGAACATTTCGGCTGCGCTGTACCAGATCAAAACGGACTTGTGAACGGTTTTCATACAATCATGGGCTGCGCTCGATTGTATTAGCCGACGACGCCCTTACCTCTTACCCATGGCCACCAAAGAAGCATCCTCCAAAAAACCGGCCGCCGCGTCTTCCGGAAAATCCACTGGCAAGCCCGCGATCAACCTGACACCCAAGGCTGCTGCGGCCGCCATACGTATTGCCGACAACAAGAAGGCCACTTTCAACTACCACATTGAAGAACGCTTCGAAGCCGGCATGGTGCTTGAAGGCTGGGAGGTCAAGTCGCTGCGCGAGGGCAAGGTGCAGCTGACCGACGGCTACGTGGTGATCCGCAACGGCGAGCTGTTCCTGATCGGCTGCCAGATCAATCCGCTGGGGACCGCTTCCACCCACGTCCGCCCGGACTCGGTGCGCACCAAGAAGCTGCTGATGCACAAGGACGAGATCCGCCGACTGATCGGCAAGATCGAGCAGAAGGGCTTCACACTGGTACCGCTGAACCTCCACTGGAAGGCCGGCAAGGTCAAATGTGAGGTGGGACTGGCCAAGGGCAAGGGCGAACACGACAAGCGTGACACCATCAAGGACCGCGAAGGCAAGCGCGAGGTCGAACGCGCGATGAAGTCGCGCAGCCGCTGACGACCTGGCCCATCCGAAGCCTGTCATTGAGAAATATTTTCCAAGGCAGGGAATAAACTGGCCCCTGAGGGTGTTTATCCGGTGGCAGAGCTGTTCTGCCCAACCAACCTCACCTACCGGAGCTCACCATGAAATTCCTGACCATCGCCGTCCTCACCGCCGCCCTCCTCGGCGGCTGCGCCTCCATGACCAGCTCGCCCGCCAGAGTCGCCGATGGCATGCTGGTCGGCCCGAACGGCATGACGCTTTACACCTTTGACCGAGACGTCACCGGCAGCGGCAAGTCCGTCTGCAATGGCCCCTGCGCCACCAACTGGCCACCGCTGATGGCAGCCGAGACGGACAAGGCCTCGGGCGACTACACAATCATCACGCGCGACGACGGCAAGAAGCAGTGGGCCATGAAAGGCAAGCCGCTGTACTACTGGGTCAAGGACACCAAGGCCGGCGACAAGACCGGTGACGGCGTGCAGAACGTCTGGCACATCGTCAAGCCCTGAATTTGCAGGCCGGGTTGAACGCCATCCATGGATCGTTCCGAGTTGATTGCACAGATTCCCGGGCTGCGGCGCTACGCCCGCGCGCTGACCGGCGATGCCTGGGCCGCCGACGACCTGGTGCAGGACACACTGGAACGCGCCTGCAGCAAATGGCGTCTCTGGACGGCCGGGTCCGATCTGCGGGCCTGGCTGTTCACCCTGATGCACAACCTGTTCATGAACCAGCGGCGCAGTGCGGCGCGGCAACTGCAGGCGGGCCCTGCGCTTGACGTGGATGAACTGGCCAACACGCTGGCAGCACCCGATGGAAGGCAGGACCAGGCTCTGGACCTGCAGCGTTGCCTGCTCCGGCTGCCCGAAGACCAGCGTGCCGTGCTGCTGCTCGTCAGCCTGGAAGACATGAGTTACGAGCAGGTCGCCCGCGTGGTGGGCGTGCCGCTGGGCACCGTCATGTCGCGCCTGTCGCGGGCACGCACCCGCCTGCGTGAGCTGATGGACAAACCGGCGCAGTTTCAGGCGGCCACAGACAGCCCCGGGAACGTTTCGGCCTTGCGGCGACTCCCCTAACAAGCCCACACCATGGACGCTTCAAGAACACCTCCCCTGCCCCACGACGAGCTCAATGCGCTGGTCGATGGGCAACTGACAGCCGGACAGCGGGCAGCCGCCATGGCACGCGTTGCGGACGATCCCCTGGTGGGTGAAACCTTGAAAGCCTGGCAGGACCAGCGTGAGGCGCTGCGCGGCCTGCACCAGAAGCTGCTGGACGAGCCCATTCCCGAAACCTTGCTGGCGACCGTGCAACGCAGCACCCGCGAGCGGCAGGCGCTGGACCCGTGGTGGCGCTGGGGCGGCATGGCCGCTGGCGTGCTGCTGGCCTTTGCCGTCGGCTGGACGGCGCACGGTCAGCTCGGTAGCAAGGCCTCTTATGCCGCAGGCCATGCAGCACGCGCCAGCCAGGCTTTTGCGCACCAGGCCACGCTGGCCCATGCGGTGTTTGCGCCGGAAGTGCGGCACCCGGTGGAAGTCGGCGCGGCCCAGCAGGACCACCTGGTGCAATGGCTGTCCAGACGCCTGGGTAAACCGGTCAAGGTGCCCCTGCTGTCCAGCCAGGGCTATGAGCTGGTGGGTGGCAGGTTGTTACCCGGAGATGACGGTGCCCGCGCGCAGTTCATGTTCCAGAACGCTGCGGGCGTGCGCGTGACCCTGTACCTGGGGGCGCTTGAGGGCAGCCCTGCGGCAGGCAAGCCGGTCAGCGCGGAGACCGCTTTCCGTTACAGCAGCGACGGCCCAGTGCCGGCGTTTTACTGGACCGACCAGGGCTTTGGATATGCCATGAGCGGCCCGGTCGCGCGTGAGGAACTGATGCGGCTGGCCGAGCTGGTCTACCAGCAGCTTTAGGGCTGCTTCACTGGAGGTCGCGCAGGGGATGCGCTTCGGCCGCCCAGGGACTGGCGAAAAACGCCTGCACCATCTGCGGCTTGACATCTTCAATGTGGGCCGGGTTCCACTTCGGCGTGTAGTCCTTGTCAACCGCCAGCGCACGTATACCCTCGACCGTCTCGCTGGCCGCGCCGGGGCGGAGGTGGAAGCAGTGGTGCACCATGTCGCGCTCCATGCGCAAATCGTCCGCCAGGCTCATGCTGCGGGCGCGGCGAATCTGCTCCAGGGTCACATGCAGCATCAACGGTGAACGTTTGCGCAGCACGACAGCGGTCTTTTGCGCCCAGTCGTCGTCCTTCGCGGCTTCCAGGGCGTCGACGATGTGTTTCACCCGGGCCAGCGAAAAACAAGCATCAAATCTGCTCTCAGCCCTTTCAGGACGGGCGCCACCAGCTACAAAATTGGTAGCAATCCATTGCTCGGCCGCGGAAACATCGGAAAAGGCCTGATCCCCCAGCTGCTGCCACAGACCCGGCAGACTGGCAGCGGGCCGCTCGATGTCGGCCAGGCCGTAAGCGAGCGCCTCGCCCGCACCAATCACCACCCCGGTCAACGCCAGGTACTCCCCCACACTGCCCGGACAGCGGCTCAGGAAGTAGCCACCGCCGACATCGGGAAACAGCCCGATGTTGGTTTCCGGCATGGCCATCTTGGTGTGTTCGGTCACGATACGGACCCTGGCACCGACACTGATTCCCATGCCGCCGCCCATCACCACACCGTCCATGAAGGCAATGTAGGGCTTGGGATAGTTGTGGATCAGGTGGTTGAGGCGGTATTCCTCGGTGAAAAAAGCGTCCAGGTCCGAATCACCGGCCAGCGCGGCCTGGTGAAAAAAGCGGATGTCGCCGCCGGCGCAAAATCCGCCGAACAGGCTCTCCGGCGTGCCGGGTCGCCCCGCCTTGTTGGTCCCGCGAATGGCCACAGCCACCACGGCCGCATCACCCTGCCATGCTGTCAGCGCCGCCGTCAGGTCGCGCACCATGGACAGCGAGAGCGCATTGAGCGCCTTGGGCCGGTTCAACGTGATGAAGCCGACACCCCCGCGCACCTCGGTCAGGATGTCGCTGTGGGTCGGTGTATGTGTTGTTGTCTGGTTCATGCTCTCTGTCTCCATCCCATCAATTCATTGGCAACCAGCGCCCCGATAACCAGCAGGCCGCCGGTCAGCACGCTGGCAGCAGGCACCTCGCCCGCGCCGGCCCAGGCCAGCAGAATGCCGAAAATGATCTCCAGCAGCGCCAGCAAGGCCATCTCGGGCGCTTTCAGCACCCGGGCACAGACCACCGACAGCACGCAGGGGATCGCCAGCTGAACCAGGCCCAGCAGGGCCAGCAGGCCGATGTCGTGCGGCGTCGCCACAAACGGAAACGCCAGCGGCAGCGTCAGCAGCGAAGAAATCGCAGCGCCCACCAGCACGGCCGGCACCAGGTCGATTTTCTCGCCATGCGCCTGGCTGCGCTGCACCACGGTCCAGTTCACGGCCGCGGCCATGGGCACCAGCAAGGCGACCAGTGTGCCGGTGAACTGCGCGATACCGCCGCCCATGGTGAGCTGGCTGCCGTACATCCAGGCAATGCCCACGCCCGCCACGGCAATCGCGAGCCAGGTGCGCGGCGCGATCCGGTGGCCAATGAACATCCTGGCGATCAGCGCGGTCAGGAAAGGCCCGAGCGCCATGGTGACCAGCACATTGGCCACACTGGTCATGGTCAGCGCCAGCATGAAGGCGGTGAACATGATGCTCCAGCAAACCCCCGAGAGCCACAGGAAGCGGCCCGCATGGCGGATTCTGGAGAACACCGCACGCCCCTGAAACAGCGGCAGGAGGACCAGCAGCGACAGCAGCGTGAAAAAACTGCGCCAGAAGGTCACTTCGAAACTG
>NZ_JAQSDL010000081.1 GCF_029945895.1 Polaromonas sp.
CTCGCTGGTGATCAGCAACTGCTCGCCGCGGAAAATGGCGCCGGTGAACACCATGGACGAGGTGCCTATGCGCGAGCACTTCATGGCGACGTCCAGTTGGTCGTCACAACGCGCTGACGCATGGAATTCGACCGTGGCTTTCTTCACATACAGCTCGCCGCCCAGCAGGTGCATGGCCTGTTCATACGGCAGGGCGAGCGCGCGCCAGTAGTCGGTGACTGCCGTGTCGAAGTACATCAGGTAGTGCGCGTTGAAGACAATTTTCTGCATGTCCACTTCGGCCCAGCGCACACGCAGGCGGTGAAAAAATCGGAAGTCCTGTCGTTTCATGTCTCTTACCTACTTGAAAAATGCATGGCGGAGCGCGTGCGCCGCATGGGCATGGGCCTGCCGGGCTTCGACAATGATGCGGCCCATCTTGATGAACTCATGCGTCACGCCGCGGTAAATCTCCAGGTCCACCGTGACGCCGGCCATGCGCAGTTTATCGGCATAGGCCAAGCCTTCGTCCACCAGCGGGTCGCACTCGGCCAGGCCTACCCAGGCCGGCGCCACGCCGTCCACGTCGGGCGCGGTCAGGGGCGCAAAACGCCAGTCGTGCCGGTCAGCCGGGCTGCGCAAATACTGGCCAAAGAAATAGTCGATGTGTGACGCTTCCAGTACAAAGCCTTCGGCAAAACGCCGGTGCGAGGCGCTGTCCTGCTGCGGCGCGCAGCCGGGGTAAATCAGCAGTTGCAGCTCCAGCGGCATGGCCATGTCGCGCGCATGGATGGCGCAGGCCGCGGCGAGTGTGCCGCCGGCGCTGTCGCCACCGACTGCAAGCCGGGTGCCGTCCAGGCCCTTGTCATCAGCATGAAATGACAGCCAGGCCAGCGCATCCCAGGCGTCGTTGGCGGCGGTCGGAAATTTGTGTTCAGGTGCGAGCCGGTAGTCCACCGAGATCACCGCGCAACCGGCCAGGTGGCAAAGCTGGCGGCACAGGATGTCGTGCGAGGCCACGCTGCCGATGGTGAAACCGCCGCCATGAAAATACATCAGCACCGGCAGCCTGGCGTGCGACGGTGCGTAGAGGCGCAGCGGCAGCGCAGAACCATCGCGCGCCGGAATGCTGAAGTCTTCCACGCGTGCCAGTGGCGCCGGCGGGATTTCCAGCACTCCCGCGCCGGCCTCGTAGGCGGCGCGCGCCTGCTGCGGGCTGAGCGTGTGCAGCGGCGGCCGCTCCGCGCGTGCCATGCGTACCAGCACGTCGCGCATCGCCGGGGTCAAGGGGTCTTTGGGAACAGCGGAATGTGTCATCAATTCAGGAAGTCGGGAGGCGGCAGGGCTATCACCCACGTGACGGATCTCCGGGTTGGACGGGTTCTCAAGGCGCCTCCAGCCATTAAAGTAGAGTCTCCAGATCGTACAACGCTCATACAAAGAGACAACACACCATGGCTTTCATCTATTACGTCACCCAGATCCAGTTCGAGTACGGCGCGGTCAAGCTGCTCAAGCAGGAGTGTGAACGTGTCGGCATCCGCCGCCCGCTGATCGTCACCGACGCCGGCGTCAAGGCCGCCGGTGTGTTGCAGAAGGCGCTCGACGCCCTGCCCGGCCTGGCTGTCACCGTGTTCGACGAAACACCGTCCAACCCGACCGAAGCCGCGGTGCGTGCCGCCGCCGCCATGTACAAGGCGAACAACTGCGATGGCCTGATCGCCGTTGGTGGCGGCTCGGCCATCGACTGTGCCAAGGGCGTGGCGATTGCCGCCACCCACGAAGGCCCGCTGACCACCTACGCCACCATCGAGGGCGGTTCGCTGAAGATCACCGACCGTGTCGCGCCGCTGATCGCCGTGCCCACCACCAGCGGCACCGGCAGCGAAGTCGCGCGCGGTGCCATCATCATCGTGGACGACCACCGCAAGCTGGGCTTTCACTCCTGGCACATCGTGCCCAAAACCGCGATCTGCGACCCCGAGCTGACCCTGGGCCTGCCCGCCAAACTGACCGCCGCGACCGGCATGGACGCGATTGCGCACTGCATGGAAACCTTCATGGCGCCGGCCTTCAACCCGCCGGCCGACGGCATTGCACTCGACGGCCTGCAGCGCGGCTGGGCGAATATCGAACGCGCCACCAAGGACGGCAGCGACCGCGAAGCCAGGCTCAACATGATGAGTGCGTCCATGCAGGGCGCGATGGCCTTCCAGAAAGGCCTCGGTTGCGTGCACAGCCTGAGTCACAGCCTGGGCGGCGTGGACCCGCGCCTGCACCACGGCTCACTCAACGCGATGTTTTTGCCGGCCGTGATCCGCTTCAACGCCGGCGCCGAATCGATTCAGAAAGAAAAACGCCTGGAACGCATGGCCCACGCCATGGGCTTGCCGCCCGGCAGCGACGTCGCCGACGCCGTGCGCGACATGAACGCCCGCCTCGGCCTGCCCACCGGCTTGGCCGCCATGGGTGTGACGCGTGAACAGTTCCCCGACATCATCAAGGGCGCGATGGCCGACCACTGCCACAAGACGAATCCGCGGATTGCGACGGCGGCGGAGTATGAACAGATGTTGGTGGATTCGCTTTGAAGAGCACATTAATTTGTCCGCAGTGACTTCCCCACCAAGTCCCTAACATGCGTCCATGCAGTCACTGCTCGATCAAGAAGTTTCCGATGCCAACTTTCTGCTTGGCCTTCAGCCCTTGCTCCGCATGCGCATGCAGCTATCAAAAACAGAGCATGCAGACGATGCCGGCGATCCGTCCAGTACCTTAGGGTCCCCGCCGTCGCCGCCTCAAATCGCCTCAACCCGCCCCATATCCGGCCGCAGCAACCACTCCTGCAGTTCATCGACCAGTTGCGCGCTGGCTGTGACCGCCGTGCTCCAGGCCTTGATGCGTCCGGGCAGGTCGGCGCCGTAGCGCAGGAAATCGTTGCGGTCGGGCAGCTTCTGGTTTGGCAGCGTCTTCACCCACGCCGGGTCGGGCGCCAGCAGCAGCATGTTGTCGAGGAAATGGGTCGCGCCGTGGCGCCACTTCAGGCCCTTGTCGAGCCAGCCGGGCACCACGGCTTTCTGGAAGTGCGGGTACAGCACCAGCCCCGGATTTTGTGAGCCATTTTGGCCTTCAGCCCCCGTCCCGACTGCGTGAGCAGCTATGAAATCAGAAGCATAGTTGAGGTGCAGGTGGTAGTCGGTGATGCCGCCGTCCCAGTAAGCGCCGGGGGGCGCGCCGGGAATGTTGTGCACGGCCTGCAGCATGAAGGGGATGGAGCAGCTGGCCTGCAGCGCCGGGTTGAAGTTGGCCTCGGTCAGTGCCAGCTGGCGCGTGCGGTAGTCGCTGGTGCCAAAGGGCAAGGGCGCACCCTGGCTGGAAAAAATCACGCGCTCCAGCCAGGCACCCATGGCCTTGCGGCGCACGGTGTTGGTCAGGAAAGCGCCCAGGTAGCCCAGCGGCGTGCGCAGGCCGTGTTCTCGCCCCAGCAGGTGGCGTCCGCGCGAGGTGACGATGTGCAGGCGGTAACGCGGGTGCTGCAGCACCTGCTGCACGCGGCCGCCGTAAAAGTCCTGCAGGCTCTGGCCGAACTGCTCGCTGACGTGTTGCGCGCTGGGTCGTTTCTGGCCGGGCTGCCAATCGAAATGCTGCCGGATGTAGTCGTCTTCCAGCCGCTGGAAGGCCGCCACCGGCTCGTCCAGGCAGGCGGTCGCCATGCGCCAGGCGCCTATCGACGCGCCAACCAGATGGACTGGCTGATTTGAAGATGCCAGCCATTCGCCAAAAATGAAGCGGTCCAGCGGCCCCAGCACCAGGCCCTTGGGCCCGCCCGCCGCGCCTGGCACCACGCGCACGTCCTGCGGCTGCAGGCCGTGTTGTTCGATGTGGCGTCGGGCCTGGGGGCCGGCGTAAAGGCGTAGGGCTTGCATGAAAGGTTTTGCCTGCTATGGTTTCAGGAGCTGCTTGCGCCCGTGCTGATTGGGCCAGATGCCGATTTGACATCAAAAAACCACGCACTGCAGCCTTCTCCGGGACAGACGCTATTTTTTCAGGGCAGTCAGCTTGCTGAAGGCGGATTCCATCGCGGTCGATGCCGCCGGTTGGGGCGCCCGGTTCTGCCCTCCCCCATAACTGCCGCTGCGGTTCTGCGCCGTCCCCGGCCGCGCGCCTTCAAAACGGTTCTCGCGTGGACCATCGCGGCGCGCCGGGGCAGCATCCAGCTTCATGGTCAGGGCAATGCGTTTGCGCGCCACGTCCACCTCGGTCACGCGCACTTTCACGATGTCGCCGGTCTTGACCACCTCACGCGCATCGGTGACGAACTTGTTGGAGAGCTGGCTCACATGAACCAGGCCGTCCTGGTGCACGCCAATGTCGATGAAGGCGCCGAAAGCGGCGACGTTGCTGACCGTGCCTTCGAGCGTCATGCCTTCCTTCAAATCCTTGATGTCTTCCACGCCGTCGTTGAAACGCGCGACCTTGAAGTCGGGGCGCGGATCGCGGCCGGGTTTTTCGAGCTCGGCGAGGATGTCTTTCACCGTGATCACGCCGAACTGCTCGTTGGCAAACAGCTCGGGTTTCAGCGTCTTGAGCATGTCGGCGCGGCCCATCAACTCGGCCACCGGCTTGCCGGTGTGCGCCATGATTTTTTCCACCACCGGGTAAGTCTCGGGGTGCACACCCGTCATGTCCAGCGGGTTGCTGCCTTCGGCCTGGCTGCGCAGGCGCAGAAAGCCAGCGCTTTGTTCAAAGGTCTTGGCGCCCAGGCCGCTGACTTTCAACAAATCGGCCCGGCTGGCAAACGCGCCGTTGGCGTCGCGCCAGCGCACCACGGCCTTGGCCACGGTGTTGCTCAGGCCGGAGACCCTTGCCAGCAGCGGCACACTCGCGGTGTTCAGGTCCACGCCCACACTGTTGACGCAATCCTCGACCACGGTGTCCAGGCTGCGCATCAGGTCGCTCTGGTTCACGTCGTGCTGGTACTGGCCGACGCCGATGGACTTGGGGTCAATCTTGACCAGTTCAGCCAGCGGGTCCTGCAGGCGGCGCGCAATACTCGCGGCGCCGCGCAGGCTGACGTCCACGTCGGGCATCTCCTGGCTGGCAAATTCGCTGGCCGAATAGACCGAGGCGCCGGCTTCGCTGACCACGACTTTTTCAATGACTTGCTCTACCTTGGCCAAACCCTTGATCAAATCGGCCGCGAGTTTGTCGGTTTCGCGGCTGGCCGTGCCGTTGCCGATGGCGATCAGGTTGACGCCGTGTTTCTCGCACAGCTTGGCCAGGGTGTGCAGCGAGCCTTCCCAGTCCTTGCGCGGCTCATGCGGGTACACGGTGGAGGTTTCGACCAGCTTGCCGGTGGCATCCACCACCGCGATCTTGACCCCGGTACGTATGCCCGGGTCCAGGCCCATCACCACACGCGGGCCGGCCGGCGCGGCCAGAAGCAGGTCGCGCAGGTTGTCGGCAAACACCTTGATCGCGACTTTTTCGGCCTCTTCACGCAGGCGGCTGAACAGGTCGCGCTCTATCGACAGGCTCAGTTTGACCTTCCAGGTCCAGCCCACACATTTGCGCAGCAGATCGTCGGCCGCCCTGCCCTTGTGGCTCCAGCCCAGGTGGACGGCGATTTTGCCTTCGGCGATGCTGGGTTTGCCGGGCTCGGGCATCTCGGGCAGCAGCAGCTTGGCGTCCAGAATTTCCAGCCCGCGGCCGCGGAACACCGCCAGTGCGCGGTGCGAAGGCACGCGGCCAATCGGTTCGTCGTAGTCGAAGTAGTCGCGGAACTTGCTGTTGTCGATGTTGTTCTCATCCTTGCCGGTCACCAGCTTCGATGACAGCAGCCCTTCGCTCCACAGCCACTGGCGCAGCATCTGCAGCAGGCCCGCGTCTTCGGCCCAGCGTTCGCTCAGGATGTCGCGCACGCCGTCGAGCACCGCCTGCACCGAGGTGAAGTCGTCGCCGCTTTCCATTTTTTCGGCTTTGACAAAGGCCACCGCCTCGTCCGCCGGCACCAGCGTCGGATCGGCAAACAGTTTGTCGGCCAGTGGCTCAATGCCGGCTTCGCGCGCCATCTGGCCCTTGGTGCGGCGTTTCTGCTTGAAGGGCAAATAAAGGTCTTCGAGCTCCTGCTTGGTCGGCGCGGCGGCAATAGCGGCCGCCAGCTCGGGCGTCAGCTTGCCTTGTTCATCAATACTTTTGAGCACGGCTTCGCGGCGCTCTTCGAGCTCGCGCAGGTAGCCGAGGCGAAATTCGAGCTCGCGCAGCTGGATGTCGTCGAGCCCACCGGTGACTTCCTTGCGGTAACGCGCGATGAACGGCACGGTGGCGCCGCCGTCAAGCAGCTCCACGGCGGTCTTGACCTGGTGTTCCTGGACCTTGATTTCTGCGGCGATCTGGCGAATGATTTTTTGCATGGATGTCTGAAATGGCGCTGCTGGAATGGGCGGCAAAGTGGGCGAGTGTGCCACACCGCCGGGGTCGCCCTGCCACCGCAAAGTCCGCTACCATCCTGACTCCCCTTTCATCAACCCGGCACGCAGGAATCTCATGGCAGTCGAACAAGGCAGCGAGCTCGTCAAGGTGGTGGTGTTGCTGGCCGCGGGCGTGCTGGCTGTGCCGCTGTTCAAACGGCTGGGTCTGGGCTCGGTACTCGGTTATCTGGCGGCCGGTCTGGCCATCGGCCCGTTTGGCCTGGGCTTGTTCAGCGAGGCCGGCACCATCCTTCACCTGGCGGAACTGGGTGTGGTGATGTTCCTGTTCGTCATCGGGCTGGAGATGCAGCCGACCCGGCTCTGGACGCTGCGGCGCCAGATCTTCGGCCTGGGGCTGGCGCAGGTGGTGGTCTGCGGTGCCCTGCTCACGGCCCTGGGCATGGGCGCCGGGCTCAAACCCGTGGTGGCTTTCATCGCGGCCATGGGTTTTGTGCTGTCGTCTACCGCCATCGTGATGCAGTTGCTTGAGGAACGCGGCGACACCTCCACCCCGCGCGGCCAGCGCATGGTGTCCATCCTGCTGCTGGAAGACCTTGCCATCGTGCCCTTGCTGGCAATTGTGGCTTTCCTGGCGCCGGATGCGACCGATGGCTCGGGTGTATCGCGCTGGGTCAGCATCGGGGTGGCGCTGGCGGCCATCATGGGCCTGGTGGCGGTGAGCCGCTGGCTGCTCAACCCGCTGTTTCGCGTGCTGGCCAAGGCCAAGGCCCGCGAGGTGATGACGGCCGCCGCCCTGCTGGTGGTGCTGGGCGCTGCGCTGGCCATGCAGTGGGGCGGGCTGTCGATGGCCTTGGGCGCGTTTGCTGCCGGGGTGATGTTGTCGGAGTCGACGTTCCGGCATCAGCTGGAAGCCGACATTGAGCCCTTCCGCGGCATTTTGCTGGGCCTGTTTTTCATGGGCGTAGGCATGTCGCTGGACCTCACGCTGGTGCTGGCGGACTGGCCGCTGATTCTCGGCGGCGTGCTGGCCTACATGGCGTTCAAGGGCCTGGGCATCTACACCGTGGCCCGCCTCACCAAGTCAAATCATGGCGATGCGCTGCAGCGCACCGCCATGATGGCCCAGGGCGGCGAATTTGCCTTTGTGCTGTATTCGGCCGCCGCTGCGGCCGGCATCGTGGAAGCCAGTGTCAATGCCGTGCTGACGGCCGCCATCATCATCTCGATGGCGCTGACGCCGCTGGCCGTGTTGTCGCTTCGCTGGCTCCTGCCTGACAAGCCGGGCCAGGACATGGACGGCGTGGAGAGTGTGGAAAAGGCCCAGGGCCTCAAGGGCAGCGTGCTGATCATCGGTTTCGGCCGCTTCGGCCAGATCGCCAGCCAGTCGCTGCTGGCGCGCGGCATCGACATCGCCATCATCGAAAACGACACCGACATGATCCGCGCGGCGGCGCAGTTCGGTTTCAAGGTGTATTACGGCGACGGCACCCGGCTGGACGTGTTGCACGCCAGCGGCGCTGACCATGCACGCGCCATCCTGGTCTGCGTGGACAAAAAAGAGGCGACCAGCCGCATCGTGGAGCTGGCCAAGCATGAGTTCCCCCTGACCCCGGTGCTGGCCCGCGCCTACGACCGCCAGCACGCGATCGAGCTGATCCGCTTCGGCGTGGACTACCAGCTGCGCGAAACCCTGGAGTCGGCCCTGGCCTTCAGCAGCGAAGCCCTGCGAAAACTCGGCGTGGAAGAAGTCGATGTGGCCGAGATCGCTGAAGACATCCGCCGCCGCGACGCCGAACGACTGCAGCTGCAACTGTGCGGCGACATCAGCAGCGGCATCGACCTGATGCACGGCGGGCGCTGGACACCGGCGCCGCTGACCCGGCCCAAACAGTCCGGGAAGGCGCTCAACGAGCAGGCCGCCCAGGCCCTGGAGCCCACCGGTTCCGGTGCAGCCGAGGGGCCGCAAGTGGCCGGCGACCGCGCCAGGCCCGGCTGATCGCACCGTCGGCGCTCGCACGGTCAGGCTTTTTTCCTACAGACAAGGCGGGCGGCGGCATCCATCATCAGGACTTCAATTCCTGGAGCCCGACCATGCGTATCCGAACCATTGTGTTGATCATTGCCATTGTGCTGATGGCCGGTTTTGCGGCGCTCAACCTCGACGAGTTCAGCCGCCCCTCCGTGCTGAGCCTGGGCTTCACCACCGTGCAGGTGCCGCTGGGCCTGGTCATGCTGGTGCTGCTGGCCGCGGTGCTGCTGGTGTTTCTGGCGACCACGCTGTACATCCAGAGCACCCACCTGCTGGAAATGCGGCAGACCACCCGGGCGCTGACAGCCCAGCGCGAGCTGGCCGACAAGGCGGAAGGCTCGCGTTTCACCGAACTGCGCCAGTACCTTGAAGCCCAGGCGCTGAGCACCCAGCAGCGGGATGCGGCCCAGGCGACGGTTCTGGCTGAGCGACTGGCCCAAAGCCAGGAGGCCTTGTCGAGCAAGATCGAGCAGTCCGGCAACACGCTGGCGGCCTATATCGGCGAGCTCGAAGACCGGCTCGAAAAGCGCGATGGCGGGAGCCGGCCTGTGTTGCTCGCGGACAGTTCGACGCGGCTCTGACGGCCAGCCGCAAGCGCAGGCACAGCGCAAGCCGCTGTAAGAACCCGCCCGACCCGGCGACCAACGGACTTCACCGTTGCACAAGGACGCCGCCGTGGTCATCAAAACTCCTAAATTCATAGCTGCTTGCGCCCTGTTGGCGGGGGCTACAGCCACTTTTGGCATGCAAAACCAGTGCACGGCAAGCTCCGGGCCCCTGGTCACGCCGGTACTGGAGTTGTATACCTCGGAGGGCTGCAGTTCCTGTCCGCCCGCCGACCAGTGGGCTTCCAGCTTCAAGGGCAAGGAGGTGGTGGTGCAGGCCTTTCATGTCGGTTACTGGGACTACATCGGTTGGGTAGACCGTTTTGCAACGCCCGCCTACACCCAGCGCCAGCGCGATGTGGCAGCGAGAAACCGGCTGCGCAACATCTACACCCCGCAGGTGGTGCTCGACGGCCGCGACTGGCCGCAGTGGCAGGGCGCGTCATCGCGTGTCACGACCGGGCGCGAAACCGCACAGCTCCAATTGATGATCCGGCGGCTGGCCGACGACCAGTTCGAAGCCACCGTCACCCCCTCCGGCGCGGCCCCTGCCGCACAGACCTGGGCGGCCTACTGGACGGTGACCGAACATGCTCACAACTCCAGCGTGAAGGCCGGAGAAAATGCCGGCGAGTTCCTCAAACACGACTTCGTGGTCCGCCAGTACACCCCGGCCGGAGAATACAGGGGGAGCGACGTCAGCCCGAAAAGGCTCGGCTTGCGCAGCATTGCCGCCACCCCGGGCCACGAGCGTCAGGTCAACCTCGTGGTGTTCGAGCCGCGAAGCGGCAAAACCCTGCAGGCCCTGAGCCTGCAGTGCCCGCCGGGATGACCCCGCCGCGCGCGGAGGGGAAAGGCATAACCAGGGCTGGCGTCACACGCCGCTGCACAGCTCAGGCACACACGATTTTTGCGGATTCGCCTTCCGCCATCAGCCAGCGAACGAAATCCTGCGCGTCCTGATTGGCCGCCGAGCGCGGCCCGAGGGTCACAAAATAGCCAAAACGGGAGACCGCCCCGCTGAAAGGCGCAACCAGCCGGCCGTCGCGCAACAGTTCCGCCAGCAGCGGCAGGCGACCGATGGCCACGCCCTGCCCTGCGACGGCCGCCGCGACCACATCCGAGTACTGCGAAAAGCGCAGCGTGTTCTTCATGCGCAGGTCCGGCAGGCCCATGACGCGGAACCACGGCTCCCAGTCCATCGTCAGGGGCTGTCCCTGCGGCATGTCGGTTGCCAACAGGGTGTGGCCGGCCAGGTCGGCGGGTTTTTTCAAAGGCAGGCTGAGGTTTTTCAGCAGCTGCGGTGAACACACAGGTGTGACGGTTTCCTCGAACAGGACACTTCCCACGGCGCGGCTGAGGGCGCTCAGGCGCACCGAAACGTCAATGCCGCTGCGGTCCAGGTCCAGTACTTCCAGCGTGGCGGAAATGCGCACGTCCACCCCCGGGTGCGTGGCGGTAAAGCGGCTCAGGCGCGGAATCAGCCAGAGCGACGCAAAACCCGGCGTGGTGGTGATCGCGACCTGCCGCATCGCTGTGGTGGCACGCACGCTGGCGGTGGCATCACGCAGCCGCTCCAGACAGTCGGAGACGGCACGTTGCATCAGGCGCCCGGCCTCGGTGAGCGCCAGGGCGCGGTGCCGCCGCTCAAACAGGACTGTGCCCAGGTCGGCCTCGATCTGCTGGATCTGCCGGCTGACGGCCGATTGCGTGAGAAACAGCTCTGCGGCTGCACGCGTGAAACTCAGTGTGCGGGCGGCCGCCTCGAAGCTGTAAAGCAGGTCCAGGCGCGGCAGCTGATTGCGCCGGATGGCCGGGGTGGCCGCTTGCGGTGCGGTGGTTTTCACATTCTCTGGGCGCATGCAAATGATTCCAAATCACCGTTTGAACACAATGGAGACGGCCAGTATATTCATTTCCTCCACGAATGTGAAACGAAAGCGAGGCTTGTCATGACGACCCATTCACCCGCTCTGGACCTGAACCTTGCCCACCAGGCGATGTTCACCGTGTCCGACGCTGCCGGCGTGCAGATCCTCTGCCATGAAGGCAGCCTGTGGCTCACGCTTGATGATGATCCGCGCGATATCGTGCTGGACGCGGGCGGCAGCTTCCTGACCACGGAACACCGCCGTGCGCTGATCTACGCGATGCAGCCGTCTTCCCTCAGCCTGGTCGTGGAGCCTTCGGTGGCCACCGCGCGTCCCGCCCATCGTGCGCAGGCGGCGCCCGCCGTCCAGGTGACGTTTGCGCTTCAGCCCGCCTGAGGGGCGGCGCCCCTCCCCGCAGACGGTTGCTCAGGGGCAGACGGCTTCGACATTGTTGCCGTCGGGGTCGATCAGGAAGGCCGCGTAGTAGGTCGGGCTGTAGTCCGGGCGCGGGCCGGGTCCGCCGTTGTCGCTGGCGCCTGCTTTCAGGCCAGCCTTGTAAAAAGCATCCACCGCCTTGTGGCTGGCTGCCCGGAACGCGATGTGGGTGCCGGGGCCCTTGGCGTCTTGGGACGCATACAGCCACAAGGCCGGTGCGTCGGCCGGGCCGATGCCGGCGTAGCTGTCGTCGTGGGAGCCCAGCACATGGCCCAGCGGCGCGAGGGCGGTTTCGTAAAAACGGATGCTGGCGGCGAGGTTGCTGACTTTTATGCCGAGGTGGTCGTACATGGTGCTTTCCTGCTGGATGAGTGGATCAGGTGTCCATCATCGAGCAGTGCAGCCATGCGGTCTTGGAGAATCTTGCGCTCTCCTTTCAGGCCTTTTTTTGCGACCTGGCGGAAGGCACGCGGCGAGAGGCCGGCCGCGCGGTGGAAGGTGCGTACAAAATTGCTGAGGTCGGCAAACCCGACGTCCAGCGCCACATCGGTGACGAACTGGTCGCCATCGGCCAACAGCCGCGCCGCATGGCGCAGCCGGCAGCGCACCAGGTACTGGTGAGGCGAGACACCAAGCACCCTCGAGAACAGCCGCAGGAAGTGAAACGGGCTCAGTCCCGCCTGGCTGGCTGCGTGGTCCAGGGCGATGTCGTCGTGCGAATGGGCGTGGATCCACATTGCCGCGTCGACAGCGCGCTGGCGATCACGCGCGCCTGCGCGCTGCGGCGTCCGCCTGCGGCCCGACACCACGTCAACAAAACGGGAGGCAAACCACAGGCCGGCTTCGTTCAGGCCGACATCACTCCGGCTTTCGGCTGCTGCCTGTGCCAGCTCGCCCAGCACCATGAGTTCGGGCAAAGGCGGCAGGCCGCCGGTGCGCCAGGTGCTGGCGTCGCCGCCAAGAAGATCGACAAAACCCGGCGAGAGGTGAAAAGCCAGGCATTCGTCGCCGCAGACATGGTTGTCGTGTGTGCACATGAACTCGTCGCCAGGGTGCCCCACCAGCACCGAGCCGGCGACCAGTTCATAACACTCGCCGCGCACCCGATAGCCGAAGCTGCCCTTGCGCACATAGGAGACCGAATAACCCTGGTGCAGCTCGGTGAAAGGCCTGGCATCGGGTCCGGTGCTGCAGCGGTAGTCCACAACCTCGATCGGGCCGGACTGCAGTTCGGTGGCGGTCAGCATGAACGCCTCTGCTTCAGGCCTCGCGCAAGGCCTTCTTCAGTTCGACGCCGATCTCGGGCTTGTGCGCAAAAGGATTCGTCGGGTTGCGTGCCTGCAAGATGTCTTCCAGCCGCGTCTGCACCGAGCCGATGGCCTTGGGGTGGCTGTAGATGTAGAACTGGTTGGCCGCGATCGCATCGAACACTTTTTGCGCGACCTCGGCCGCAGTGACCTTGCCGGAACCCACGGCCTTGTCGCTCATGGCCTGGCCGATCAGCTGGCTTTTGGTCGGTTTGGCGGCCGGCAGCTCATCGGGCCGGTTGCGCTGGCTCTGGCTGATGCCGGTGGGCACAAAGAAAGGGCACAGCACCGAGGCACTGATCTGGTCGGTGACCAGCGCGAGGTCCTGGTACAGGGTTTCGCTCATCGCCACGACTGCATGTTTGCTGACGTTGTAAATGCCCATGTTGGGCGCGTTCAGCAGGCCGGCCATGCTAGCCGTATTGACGATGTGGCCCTGCCAGGCCGGGTCTTTCCTGGCGGCTTCCAGCATCATGGGCGTGAAGACGCGCACGCCATGTGCCACGCCCATGAGGTTGACGCCGATGACCCATTCCCAGTCTTTCAGCGTGTTTTCCCAGATCAGTCCCCCTGCCCCGACGCCGGCGTTGTTGAAAACAAAATGCGGCGCACCGAAACGTGCCAGCACGGCGGCCCCCAGCGCTTCGACCTCGGCGGCTTTGGACACGTCGAGGCGGAAAGCCAGCACCTGCGCGCCGGCGGCCGTCATTTCAGCTGCGGCCTTGTCCAGCGCGTCCTGCTGCACATCGGCCAGCACCAGATTCATGCCGAGCCGGGCGCCTATACGCGCGCACTCAAGGCCAAAGCCCGAGCCTGCACCGGTGAGAACGGCGGTTTTGCCTTTGAATTCCGAGATCATGGGGTGTCCTTGGTTGTCGGGGGGGCGAAAGCCTCAGGCTTCCACTTTCTTGAGGGCGTAACCGATGCGCGGGAAGTGCACATGCAGCATGCCGGCGCGTTCGTCGCTGCGGCTCAGCGTGTAGTGCGTGCGGGTCGCGGCGATCAGTTCGCCTTCGGTGGGTTCCGGGCCGAAACTCTCCGCGGTGATGCTGACGCGGCTGCCAAGCGGGATGCCGTGTTCGTCCTGGAAGGTGCTGTCGCGCAGCAGGCCGTGGCCCACTACCATGGGTTCGGCGCCAGCCGCTGCGGCGATGGCTTGGGCTGCATCGAATTTTTCCATGCTGCCCTGCCCGATGGCGGCCATGCGGTCCATCCAGTCGAGTACAGCCGGTGTGAGCTGGAGGATGTCGGCTACCACGGGCGTGCGCACCCGGGTGAACCACAGCGGGTGGTAGGCGGCGAAGTCGGCGATGCAGGGCACCTGGCCGAGCAGAAAAGGCTGTTCGTCAAGCATGTCCGACAGGCGCCGCAGGTAAGACTTGTAGGCGGCTGCGGCGTCCGCCGGCCGCAGGCGCACCATGCCGGCGCTCATGGCCTTGCGGTCGTCGCCAAACGCGCGGGCCGCTTCAGGCGGCGCACCGTCAAACATGTGGGCAGCGCCTTTGGGGCCGAGGTTGTGCGCCATGGCGGCCCAGAACAGGGTGCTGTCGGCCCACTGCGCCAGCGTGCGCGCCAGGCCTTTGCCCGGTTCGGGGTAGATGGACGGGTTGGGTTGCAGGTGTTCGAGCACGTCGGCGATCAGTGCACTGTCGCAAAAAATGTCGGCGCCCACCTGCATGAACGGGGTCTTGCGGTAGCCGCCGGTCAACGCCACCACGTCGGGTTTGGGCATCAGGGCCGGAATGACCACCGACTTCCAGGCGAGTTGTTTGTAGCCCATGATCAGCCGGATTTTTTCCGAGAAGGGCGAGTTCGGGTAGTGGTGAAGAATCAGGTCGGCCATGGTGGGTTTCCTTTTGGTGCTTGCTTAGCGCGGCATGGCGCGGGTGATCAGGGCGTCGAAGTCCACATCGGCGCCCAGGGTGCCGAAAGCCTGGCCCCAGTCGCCGCCCAGCCGTGAATCGCAGAAGGCCTCGAACACGGCCGCGGGCGCGCTCTGGTACAGCAGCGCTGCCTGCACGGCCAGCGCCACGTCCTGCGCCAGCCGCCGGGCTTCCATTTCGGTGGCCATCTCCTCGACGCGGGTCGGCAAGGCTGCGGCCAGCCGGTCCAGCGCCGGGTGTGCGCCTTGGGCGGGTGCCAGTTCCTGCGCCAGCGCTGCGGCGGCATCGGCCTTGCGCAGAGCGCGCAGCAGGTCCAGCGCCATGATGTTGCCGGCACCTTCCCAGATCGAATTGAGCGGCATCTCACGGTAGATGCGGGCCATGATGCCTTCGCCGCCCTCTTCCACATAACCGTTGCCGCCCAGGCATTCCATGGCTTCCTGCGCAAAATGGCTGCCGCGTTTGCAGATCCAGAACTTGGCAACCGGCGTGAGCAGGCGCGCCATGGCCTGCTCGTGCGGGTCGGCGCTGTGGTCGAAGGCCCGCGCCAGCCGGATGGACAGCGCCGTGGCCGCTTCGGATTCGAGGGCCAGGTCGGCCAGCACGTTGCGCATCAGCGGCTGGTCGATCAGCGGCCGGCCGAAGGCCTCGCGCTGCGCGCAATGGTTCAGCGCAATGCTCAGCGCCTGACGCATCAGGCCGCTGGTGCCGAGTGCGCAGTCCAGCCGCGTCATGGTGCCCATCTCGAGGATTTGCGGCACACCGCGGCCTTCCTCCCCGACCAGCCAGACGGTGGCGCTGTCGAACTCGACCTCGGAGCTCGCATTGGCCTTGTTGCCGAGTTTGTCTTTCAGACGCTGGATGCGGATGGTGTTGAGGCTCTTGTCAGGAAGCACGCGCGGAATGAAAAAGCAGCTCAAGCCCGCGGGCGCCTGCGCCAGCACCAGGAAGGCGTCACACATGGGTGCCGAAAAAAACCACTTGTGGCCCGTCAGTCGAAAGCGCTGGCCCCAGGCGTCGCTGCCGTCGGGCACGGCCTGTGTCGTGTTGGCGCGCACGTCCGAGCCGCCCTGCTTTTCGGTCATGCCCATGCCCATGGTCACACCGGCCTTTTCCGAGAACAACTTGAGTGCCGGGTCGTAAGCCCGGCTGGTGAGCCGGGGCGCCCAGTCGGCATGGATGGCGGCGTTGCTGCGCAGCGCCGGCGTGACCGCGTAGGTCATGGAGATCGGGCAGAGGATGGAGGGTTCCAGCTCGGTGAACAGCATGAAGCCGGCGGCTCTCAGTACGTGCGGCGATGCGCCTGGCTTCGGCGCCGGGCCGTCCCAAGCCGAAGCAGCCCCCTCGGGGGGCAGCGTAGTACGCGAAGCGACAAGCGTGGGGGCCACAGATCCGTTCCAGGGCGTGCCATGCAGGCCGGCCCTGGTTGCGGCGTTCATGAGCACGTGATAACTCGGGTGAAACTCCACCTGGTCCACCCGCCGGCCGAAG
>NZ_JAQSDL010000082.1 GCF_029945895.1 Polaromonas sp.
GGCTTCCGTGCGTTTCGCTCAGTCAGTTCCTGTGCGCCGGTCAACGCCAACGTTAGCTTGCATGGAAATCGCGTCGCACTCTCAATCGCTTAGGACCTTCAGCACATTGCTGTTGGGGTTCGCCGCTCTCGTAAGTCTGCCGGCGATTTGGTCGCTCGGGTCGGCTGTGGTATCTGCCCTTTCAACGGGGGAAGTTCTCGTATTGAGCGTTGGTAGGTACGAGACCTATCGAGCTATGGTTCCCTGGACGCAAGGTTGGGCGCGCTTCGTTGCGCCTCCACTACTAGTTGTATCTCTTGGGTTTTTCGCCGCCCAGAAGTCGGCACGATGGTGGTGGATAGCCGGAGCGTTGGCGGCTACCAGCCTGTGCTTGTTGGCCTTCTCCGCGTGGTTCACTACAGTGTCCGGCGTCGTAGCGTTCGTGGGCCTGTGCGCTTTCATCGTGCTCTGCACGGCAGTGGATACCTGGCTAGGGCGCCGTGCTGCTTTCTTCCTTATGTTGACGGCCGTCCTCCTGGCTGTGTTTTTGTATGCGCCGCGGTAGGAGGCGCATGCAAGCTAACTGGTTGCTCGGCACGGACGCGCAACATCAGGAGGCGGCTTCGCCGCAGGTGTTGCGTGCCGGCCAGCGCCAACGTTATCCGGTATGACTTCGGGCAAACGGTACGCTATGAAAACGGTAGCTGCTCGCGCACATTCCACGAGGGCTGGCGGCACTTTTTGCTTGCAACGTTTAGCTCAGAGGCGTTCACAGCTTCCGGCATGTCCAAGCGCCAGCGCGACCATGGCTGGCGCGCCACCGTGCGTGAAGCAAAATGCGGTCATGTCGCCGTTCTCATTTCCACATTCCGTGTGCCAGTTGCGCGCAGGCGCGCGGTCGTCGTTGGCGCTGACCAGCACGGCTTCGGATAACAGGTTGCTCGGCTCGGACACGCAACCGAAGACAGCCGCTGCGCGGCACGGGTTGCGTGCCGGGCAGCGCCAACGTTAACCATCCAATGAAGCGCCTGATTGTTCTCACACTCTTTGCAATTGCTATGAGTACCAATGCACATGCCCAGACATGGGCTACGGCAACGTCAACGAACCAAAGCGATGGCCGGGTCATCATCTTTCGTTACATCAACGAATTTGGCCCCAACTTCAACCGGACGAGTCAACCTGATCGCATCATTCTTGTGTGGAAATATCAATCCGAAAAAGGCATGCCAGTCTTGGAGGAGCGGCAGCGGATGGATCTAATGGAGGACGCGTTGGAGCCTCTGATGGAAAAGGATGGATTTGCAACTCTGGCGCTGGTTTCCACAGGTGAGAACTTGCGAGAGTGGACCTACTATGCGAAATCCGAACGCGAGTTCTTGGCTCGCTTGAACAAGGCGCTCGCTGGCAAATCTGCCTTCCCAATTGATGTACATACGGCCGCCGACCCCAAGTGGGCTATGTACGAGAAATTCAAGGCGGGAGTGCAGAAGTGAGTTGTATGGTTAACAGGTTGTTCGTCGCGGACATGCAGCATCAGAAGGCCGCTGCGCGGCGTGCGTTGCACGCCGGACAACGCCAACGTTAACCGGCATGTTTCGTGCGCTCTTGTTCTTCTTGGCTGGCATCGCGGTTGCAGGAGCGGGCTTGGCGCTACTCAATGAGTATCGGAAGGCCTTATATCGGAGTCCCCGGGTAATCATGAGCTTGGAGGTTTTCTTCCAGCTTCTGCGTCAACCCGGTCCCGGGTGGCTGGCTGCCTTTTGCTTGCTCGCAGGCACATGGATGGCGGGAATCGGTGCGTATTTAGCAGTAGGAGAAGTCATTGACCTTTTCCTGTAATAGTTCGCTTCCGGGCACGCTGGTTAACATGTTGCTCGACACGGAAACACACTCGCACGAAGCGGCTTTGCCGCAGGTAGCGTGTTCCGGTCAGCGCCAACGTTAGAAAGCATGAAGGTGGCACTGCGCCTTCTCTTAGCGGTTCTTGCCGGGCCTGTGGGTGGCTATGCGATCACTTGGGTGGGATGTGCCACTGGTCTATTCGGCGTGTTCTGCGGGCACAACGCAGTTCTGAGCATCGCTGGTGCGACTCTCTTGGTATGGGTTGGTGTAGTTGCATGGGTCGCATTTCACAGCCCAACGACTGTGGGCGGGCAGGGCAAGTCATGAGTACTAATTGCAGCATGCGTTCTAACCTGACAATCGACACGGATCCACCACATCAGGAGGCGGCTTCGCCGCCAAGTGTTGTGGCCCGGTCATCTCCACGTTATGCAGCAGGCAAGGGCAATGTCTGCAGATGGAGGGCCTGACTCATGGGCGCTAGCTACTGGTTTGCTGCGGCAGTTGCCGTAGCGGGAGTCATCGCTTTCCTGTTATGGGACCGGCGGCGCATCGCCAAAACGGCTGCATTGGACGCAGGGTCGCGGACAAAGCCTTTCCCGGCCGTTCCGTATAAGAAAGCCGACACATCTGCAACCGGGGGGGATGGTGGAAGCGGCGGGGCTGCATGTAGCGGCGATGGTGGAGGCGGCGATGGTTGCTAGCAAGTTCAAGCCGCATAACAGGTCGTTCGTGTGGGACGGCTGCGCCGCCCCACAACTTCGACGTTAGAAGGCACGATGTGAAGCGGTTGTTAATCACGTCTTTGATCCTGACCAGTGCCACGGCCCTCGCACTGGTGGGTACGGCGATCTACCGCTGGATGACTGAAGGCGACAAGGTGACCTGTGTGGCCAATGAGTATTCGTTTGGCTGCTCCACGGTGCTGGGATGGCTTCTCACGGGCGCAGGTATGCTGGTCGTTGTCGGGGCCGTTTGCATTTGGGAGCGATATCGTGGTGAGTAAGCCGATGCCTTCTAACTGGTCGGCCCAGTGGCGGCCGTCTTCGGCGTCGCCTGGCCTTCGACGTTATCCAGCATGACAGAGAGTCGCAGTGATCGAGAGTTTGTAAGCAGCATTGGTCTGGTCATCACCGATATCGACTTGGTTCCGTCGAACGTTACCGTAGCGCTTGGGCTCGTGCCCGATGACAGTTGGCGGCGCGGCGATGCGAAGCGGGTTGGGAACAAATTGCATGACTGGGGCGGCTGGAAGAAGTGGCTTCCTTCAAAATACGAGGGAGACCCATTCGCTGAAGAACTCAAGGCCTGGGTTGCTCTCTTGGGTGGACGTGCCGCAGAACTGCGCAAATTGCAGGACGCAGGCTACAAATGCGAGCTGGACTGCTTCGTCAGCGTCTCTGGATCTGCGCTTGTGGAAATGGCTCCGGCGTTACAGCGAGATCTTGCGGAATTGGGAGTTCATATCAACATCACAATCGATGCCGGATAACAGGTCGGCCCACTCAGACACACAGCAGCAGGTTGCTGCTGCGCGGCAGTTGCTGCGTGCTGGTGGCCTCCAACGTTAGGGCTCTCATGAGCAATCGTCGAATGCTTGCGCTGTTCGTGGGGTCGTTTGGCCTCTATCTCGTCGCTCATTCAGCCATTTCTTGGCAAGCCTACTTCCAATTGCGTGAAGTGCTAGCGGCGCCAGCATCACCGTTGGATATGTACTCTCAGGAAGAAATGCTAAAAACACGTGATGAGCTCGGGATCTATTTCGCTTCCTACGGAGTTTTGGGGGGTTCCGTCCTGGTCGCAAGCTTCGCATTTTTTCGAAACCTGAGTTGGGCGAATCATTTCTGGGTCGCAGTCAGTGTGCTTATGGGTGTTTCAATCACTGCTTCCGTTTTGGCTCTTGGCGGCATGTGGGTAAATTACATTTACGAAATTGTTGTCATTGGTTTATCGTGGTTGCTCGTAAAAACTCAACCCGTAAAGCGCCTATGAGCCCTAACCCATCGTTCGAGCGGGACAGCCAAAATGCTGCGCATTTTGGTTCCCTCCGCTTTGCTCCGGCTGCCCCTCAACTCAGACGTTAGAGCGCACATGGTCGCAGCTTCACAACTCGACGCCGCCCTCATGGCATCCATCGGACCGCGCTGGGCGAAGGTGGCGATGGTCTTGGGTCGTGCCGCGAAAGTCCCGGGTCTTGTGTTCGCGGAAGACGAGGACGAGTATGAGACGCTTGCCGAACGTCTCGAGGAACTTGTGGCCTTTGGGCACGTGCTCGCGGAAGGCGACCTGAAGGAGTGGCGCTTCAGCGAAGTACGGCTACCGGTGGCCGAGGGGGTGCGCGGTGAGCTCTAACTTGTCAATCGACACGGACCCACAACAGCAGGCTGCGGCTTCGCCGCCAATGTTGGTGGTCCGGTCATTTTTACGTTAGATACATACACCAACATCGAGCAAATCGCTGAGCGCCTCGGCCACGTAGCCGCATCGCTCGTGAAGGTGTGGGACCTCACGCCTTTGTCGATTGCGGGCAGTTGGCGAGCCCTAGACTCGGCTGCGTCATCCCACAACTACCAAGGAACACACCATGCGCAACTTTTCCGGCAAAGCCCCGACCTTCGTCGTGTGGGTGATCTCCCTGGTACTGTTTGTGGTCGCGCTGCTCGCACAGTTTGGTGTGGTCCGCCTGGGCGCACCGATTGCGACATGGTCGTGGATCATCGGCTTTGGCTTGCTGCTAATCGCCTGCCGGGTCAAGGGACTCTAGAACTTCCGGCGCGAGGCGCCCGAGGTGCCGGGCGGCACCCCTGGCCCGTAAGAAGATCAGTACTGCTTGTAAGGCAGGAACTTGCCCGACAACACCACATTCACGCGGTCACCCTTGGGGTCAGGCGTGCGCACGATGTCCATCGAAAAATCGATCGCGCTCATGATGCCGTCGCCGAACTCTTCGTGGATCAGTTCCTTGATCGTGGTGCCGTAGACGCTGACGATCTCGTACCAGCGGTAGATCAGCGGGTCGGTCGGCACCGGTGTGGGCAGCGAGCCTTTGTACGGCACAACCTGCAGCCACTTCTGCTCCTCGGCGTTCAGGCCAAAAATCTTGCCGATGATCTTGGCCTGCTTCTCGTCAAACGTCATCTGGCCCAGGCAGCCGGCAGTGACCCACTCCTTGCTGAGGCCGACCTTTTTGGCGACCGACTCCCAGGTGATGCCTTTGGACACTTTGGCGGTAATGATTTTCTCGGTGACTTCCATGCGGTTCATGTGGTTTGCTCCTGTGTTTGAAAAATTGAAGAGGGAAAAAAGTTGACGGTCAGACTGCGACGGGGCGCGGCCAGTGGAATTTGCGCTCGGCGGCCTTGATCGGCACGTCGTTGATGCTGGCCTCGCGGCGGCGCATCAGGCCCAGCTCGTCAAACTCCCATTGCTCGTTGCCGTGGGATCGGAACCAGAAGCCGGCGTCGTCGTGCCACTCGTATTCAAAGCGCACCGAGATGCGGTTACCGGTGAAAGCCCAGAGTTCCTTCTTCAGCCGGTAGTCCAGTTCCTTGGCCCACTTGCGTTTGAGGAACTCGCGGATCATGGGGCGGCCCGAGAAGAAGTCGGCGCGGTTGCGCCAGACCGAGTCTTCGGTGTAGGCCAGCGCCACGCGGTCCGGGTCGCAGCTGTTCCAGGCGTCTTCGGCCTTCTGCACCTTTTCTTTCGCGGTTTCCAGCGTGAAGGGTGGCAGCGGCGGGCGGGCTTGTTCGGTGCTGCTCATGCAACGGCTTTCAGGGTGACGGCAGGGGGCGCATCGGCCAGCGCGCCGCGACCGGGTTCCACCGTGGGCGGGTGCGCCGGCGCCCGGCCATGTGACAGGTCTTTCGATCGCGCCACCAGAAAGTCCACCAGGTGGTTGCGCAGCGGGTAGTACTGCGGGTCGTGGTGCACGGTGGCGCGCTGGCGGTCGCGCGGCATGGTGTTGCGCACGATCTCGGCCACGCGGGCCACCGGGCCGTTGCTCATCAAGAGGATCTTGTCGGCCAGCAGCACGGCTTCATCGACGTCGTGCGTGATCATGAACACCGTCTGGTGTGTCTCGTGCACGATGCTCAGCAACTCGTCCTGGATGGTGCCGCGTGTCAGTGCGTCGAGTGCGCCGAAAGGCTCGTCGAGCAGCAGCATCTTGGGTTCGATGGCAAAGGCACGGGCAATGCCCACACGCTGCTTCATGCCGCCCGACAGCGCCGAGGGTTTTTTGTCGATGGCGGCGGACAGGCCCACCAGGTCCACATACTTTTTCACATGGGCATCAACCTGCGCCGCAGTCCAGTCGGGCCACTTGGAGCGCACCGCAAAGGCAATGTTCTTGCGTACTGTGAGCCAGGGCATGAGCGCATGGCCCTGAAACACCACGCCACGCTCCAGGCTGGGGCCAGCGACCTCGCGGCCGTCCATGAAGACGTGGCCGGCGCTGGCGCTTTCCAGCCCCGCCAGCACGTTGAGGATGGTGGTTTTGCCGCAGCCCGAGTGGCCGATGATGCAGACAAACTCGCCGCGGTTGATGCTGAAGTTGACCTCGTCGAACACCGGCTCGGTGGTGCCGGGGTAGGACTTGGCCAGGCCTTCGACCTGCAGGAAGGGGCGCCCCGTTGCGGCGGCGGGAGAAGGATTATTCAGCATAGGTCACCCATTTCTGCATGCGTGCAAACATCAGGTCCAGCAGCATGCCCATCACGCCGATCACGACGATGGCAAAAATCACGTTGGTCAGCGAGAGGTTGTTCCATTCGTTCCAGACAAAGTAGCCAATGCCGGTGCCGCCCACCAGCATCTCGGCGGCGACGATCACCAGCCAGGCGATGCCCATGGAGATGCGCATGCCGGTCAGGATGGTCGGCGCGGCAGCCGGCAGGATGACCAGGAAGGCCTTGCGCAGCGGCTTGACTTCCAGCGTCTTGGCAACGTTGAGCCATTCACGCTTGACGGCCGACACACCAAAGGCAGTGTTGATCAGCATGGGCCAGACCGAGCAGATGAAGATCACAAAGATGCCCGAGGTGGACGAGTCCTTGATGGTGTACAGCGCCAGCGGCATCCAGGCCAGCGGCGAGATGGGTTTGAGCACCTGAATGAAGGGGTCGAGCGCGCGGCGCAGCAGCGGCGACATGCCGATCACAAAACCCAGCGGTATGGCAACCACGCAGGCCAGCAGAAAGCCCAGCGCCACCCGGCCCAGCGAATGCCCGAGCTGGATGGCAATGCCCTTGTCGTTGGGGCCGCGGTCATAAAACGGGTCGCTGAGCTGGTCCACAAAGGTGCGGCCCATCTGCACGGGCGTGGGGAAGCCGGATGCCTTGCCGGCGCCCGGGTCCTTGCCCATCATTTTCTGGTACTCGATCTGCTCGACCGTCATGCCGGTGGCGTTGCCGCCGGTGCTGGCAGGCGCCATCGTTGCGGCAGACCAGATGGCGATGAAGGCCACAAAGATCACGATGGAGACGATGGCTGCGCGGAAGCCCAGGGATTTGAAAATGTTCATGGTGGTGTCAGTGGGTTGCGTTGGCCGTTACCAGTCGCAGGGGCTGGGTCTCTCTTTCCGTTCGCCCTGAGCTTGGCGAAGGGTTTTCCGTATCTTGTACAGAGGCTTCGACAGGCTCAGCCCGAACGGGCAGGGAGTGGCGGCGTCTTGCTGGTTTCTTCAGCCCATCTTGTTGATGGCAAACCCTTTGGCGTAGGCATCCGCCTTGGCCGCGTCGAACTCCTTCCCCATGATCTTGAACTTCGGATACGCGCCTTCGGGCACCGGCTGGCCGAGCTCCTTCATGTATTTCTTGGCGTCGGTGATCAGGAAGACCTTTTCGGCGATCTGCTTGTAGTTGACTTCGCCCTTGACGTAGCCCCAGCGTTTCATCTGCGTCAGCATCCACACCGCCATCGACTGCCACGGCATCGGGTCGAAGTCGGCGCGGTCCGGCACATTCTTGATGTTGCCCAGGCCGTCGGCAAACTTGCCGGTCAGCACCTGGTTGATCACGGCCTCGGGCTGGTTCAGGTACTGCGCCGGGGCGATCACCTTGGCGATCAGCTCGCGGTTTTTCGGGTCGCGCGCCATGGCGGCGGCCGTCAGCACCGAGCGGTAGAGCGCGGCAAAGGTGTTGGGGTTCTTCTGGATGAACTCGGTGCTGGTGCCGAAGGCGCAGCAGGGGTGGCCGTTCCACAGGTCTTTGGTCAGCACGTGGATGAAACCGACTTCCTCGTACACGGCGCGCTGGTTGAAAGGATCGGGGCCGAGGAAGCCGTCGATGTTGCCGGCGCGCAGGTTGGCCACCATCTCGGCCGGCGGCACCACACGCAGCTGCACGTCGGTATCGGGGTTCAGGCCGGCTTCGGCCAGGTAATAACGCAGCAGGAAGTTGTGCATCGAGAACTCGAAGGGGATCGCGAACTTGAAGCCCTTCCAGTTTTTTGGATCGCGGTTGTCCTTGTGTTTCAGGGCCATGGTGATGGCCTGGCCGTTGATGTTCTGGATGGTGGCCACGTTCATGGGTGTGGCGTTGGAGCCCAGGCCCATGGAGATCGCCAGCGGCATTGGCGAGAGGAAATGCGTCGCGTCGTATTCCTTGTTGATCATCTTGTCGCGGATCAGCGCCCAGCCGGCGGTCTTGGTCACTTCGACATTGAGGCCCTGCTGCTTATAGAACCCCAACGGGTGCGCCATGATCAGCGGCGTGGCGCAGGTGATGGGGATGAAGCCGATCTTCAGGTTGGTTTTTTCCAGCGTGCCGGGTTTTTTGCCGGCGTCCTGCGCCAGGGCCTGCATGGTGCCGACCGGCAGCACGCTGGCAATCGCGGCCATGGCCGTGCCCTTGCCGACGGCGCGCAGGAAGCGGCGGCGCACCTCGTCCTGCGGAAACAGGGCCTTGACCAGGGTGGCTTCAATGAACTCGTTGGAGTAGGCCTCAAACTCGCTGGTCTGGCTGCGGCGGCGCAGCTCGATGGCGGCGCTGTCGGCAGCCACGGCGGCATGGTGGTCGGCCAGCGTGTGGTCCTTGCCGCAGCTGCACTTGAGCATCAGGGGTTGGTCGGCGTCGTAAGGCGAGAAGTAGTCGGACATGGCGCGCACCTTTCAGTTGAAGATGCGGATGTCTTGCAAGCTGCGGGCCACTTTGGCCGGGAAGGCGGCATGCGCCGCATTTCGCTGTTGATGGAATGACGCCGTGTAGGGCGGGCACTACAAACCGGCGCGGCCGGTCCGTCATGAAGCCGTCGCGGGCCCAGGTGGAAGGCTTTGGAGGGGTTTGGAAGCGTTTTTAACGTGTCACCAGCGCCGCGCCGGGCACACCGCCGCGTGGCTGGGTCCGTCGTCGCACCAAATTGGCGCAGGGACGCCGGCCGGCGCCCCGCTGCGGTGGCTTACGCCGGCGCGGAAATGTCGCCCAGCGACTGGCCGACATCTTCCTCGTCCTGGCCCTTGACCGCGATGTCGCCGATGGAAACGATGCCGATCAGGCGCTCCGAGCCGTCCAGCACGGGCAGGCGGCGGATCTGGCTGGAGGCCATGTCGGCAAGCACGGTGTCGAGGTCGTCGGTTTCGCGGGCGGTGCGCACGTCGCGGCTCATCACCTTGCTCAGCGGCGTGTTGCCATCCAGGCCTTGCGCCACGGCGCGCACCACGATGTCGCGGTCGGTCACCACGCCGAGCAGCTTGTCGCCCTCGCACACGGGGATCACACCCACGTTGAGTTCGTCCATGGCTTTGGCGGCTGCGGCCACGGTATCGCCAGGGGTCAGGGTTCGTACATTGCGGGTCATCACGTCGGTGACTGTGGTCATGAAAATTCTCCAGAGGTTAAGGCTAAGGCGGCGGCGCCGGCTGCAGCCAGCATGGCGCATCGCCGGCGCCTTGTTAAGCAGCGGCTACCCAAGCGGCCGTAGGACAAGGCCGCGCCAGGTCTTGCGGGCGGGCGCGCTCAGGAGTTGGCGGGTGCCCTGGCGTGGCGCTCGGCGTAGAGCGCCAGTTCCACGTCGTTCTTGGTGCCGGTTTTTTCAAGAATGCGCAGGCGGTAGGTGCTGACGGTGTTGGACGCCAGGCCGAGCTGCGTGCCGATCTCGCCCACCGACTTGCCCGCTGTGAGCAGGCGGAACACCTGGTGCTCGCGGTGCGACAGCGCTTCGGCGCCGCTGCGCCCGCCGCTGCCGCCCACCGCGCTGGCCAGCGCCTCGGCGGTGAGGGCCGACACGTACAGGCCGCCGCTGGCCACCTTGCGCACGGCGGCAATCATGTCGTCCGGGTTGGCGCTTTTGTTGAGGTAGCCGGCGGCGCCCAGCTTGATGCAGCGCACCGCGTATTGTTTTTCGGGATAGGTACTGAGCATCAGCACCGGCAGTTGCGGCCAGGCTTTTTTCAGCGCCTGCAGCACGTCCATGCCGTCGCGGCCGGGCAGCGCGATGTCGAGCAGCACGGCCGCCAGCCCGGCGTGGCCGCCCAGCGCCTCGACCTTCGCCAGTATGTCGGGGCCGGTCTCGGCTTCGGCCACCACGGTGATCTCGGGGGCGTCGGCCAGCACCTGTTTCAGACCCTCGCGCACGATGCGGTGGTCGTCGCCGATCAGGATGTTCAGGGTGGTCATGACGCTATGAGTTTGGTAGCTGGATGCGCAGGTGGAACAAGGACCCGAGGCCGATTTGGCTCGAAATCTCCAGGCTGCCGCCAAGGTGGCGCGCGCGCTCGCGCATGCCCATCACGCCGTAGGCATTGGCCGCCTCGAAGGCCGCCGCCGCGGCGCCCCGGCCGTTGTCCTGCACGCTGATGCTGATCTCTGCGGCCGTCGCCAGGATGGTGATGGCGAGGTGGCTGGCCTGCGCATGGCGGCCGACGTTGCTGAGCATTTCCTGGAAGATGCGAAAGATCGCCATGGCCGAGGGCTCGGGCAGTGGCACCGCCTGCTCCACGTCCATCTGCCAGTCGAGCTCAAGCTCTGCCGATTGCACAAACTCGTGCGCCTGCCAGTCCAGCGCGGCCCACAGGCCCTGGTGGTCCAGGATGCTGGGGCGCAGGTCTGTGATGATGCGGCCCACGTTGTCCACCGCGGCCTCGATCAGCCGGCCCATGTTCTGGCACTTGCTGCGCATGGTGTCGCGCATGGCCTGCGCCTGCACCGGCTCGCGCTGCTGCTGCTCGCCCAGGCGCTTGTCCAGCCAGCCGACGTCCATCTTGAGCGCCACCAGCAGGCTACCGAGCTCGTCGTGCACCTCGCGCGCGATGCGGGTGCGCTCTTCCTCGCGCACCGTGTGGGTGTAGGCCGAGAGTTCGCGCAGCTGTTGCAGCGCCTCGGACAGCGCCTGTGTGCGCTCACTGACACGCTGCTCCAGCACATCGTTGGCGTGGCGCAGGGCTTCCTCGGCCCGCTTGCGCGCCGAGATATCGACGAAGGTGACCACCGCGCCCTGCACCACGCCGCCGTCCACGATGGGGTAGGACGAGTATTCGACCGCAAACGCGCTACCGTCGCGGCGCCAGAACAGCTCGGTGTCGATGCGGCAGGGCAGCGCCATGCGGAAGGCGTTGAAGATGGGGCACAGGTGCTCGGGGTAGTGCGCACCGTCGGCATGGCTGTGGTGCGCCAGCTCGTGCATGTTTTTGCCCAGCACCTCGCCAGGGGCAAAACCGAGCTGTTCGGCGCCGGCGCGGTTGATGAAGGTGCAGCAGCCGTCCATGTCGATGCCGAAGATGCCTTCGCCGGTGGACTCCAGCAACTGCAGGAGCTTGTCGCGCCAGACCGGCTGGTCGGCGCCAGGCAGGTGCAGGGGGGCGGACAGCGGGGCGGTTTCTGCAAACATGGCAGCTTATGAGCAAACATCGTGCCCAGCTTGGTGCGCGATGTTGTGGGCGCCTGGGCTGCCCAGGCGCCAAATCGGTGCGTCGCCGGGCTGCGGCGCCGGATTGCCCCAAAACAGGTGGTTTCGGCGAATCCCTGTAAAGTCAGAGTTCCCCTTCCCAAAAGACCATGGCGCCAGTTTCCCCTTTCATGACCCCTTTGATGGCTTCCTTGATGATCCGTTTGACGGCGGTCAGTCTGCTTCTGTTGCTCTCGGCGTGCAACCCGGTTTTCAACTGGCGCGAAGTCCGCCCGGACAACACCGCGCTGGCCCTGCTGCTGCCCTGCAAACCCGACAAGGCCCAGCGCAGCGTGCCGCTGGGTGGGCGACCGACCGAGCTGGCCATGCTCGGCTGCGATGCCGGCGACGCCACGTTTGCGGTCGCGGTGGCCACGCTGGACGACGCGGCGCAGGCGGCGGCCGTGCTGGCCGGCTGGCAAACCGCCACGCTGGCCAACCTCAAGGCCGCAGGCGGCGGCCAGACCAGCCCCCTGAAGCTGACCGGCGCAGACGCGCTGCCTGCGGCCGTGCTGGTGCGGGCCAGCGGCCAGCGCGCCGACGGCCGCGCGGTGCAAAGCCAGGCGGCGTATTTTTCCCAGGGCCGGCAGGTTTTTCAGGCGGTGATCTACGCCGACAAGATGGACGCCGAGGTGGCCGAGACCTTTTTCTCCAGCCTTAAGCTGGACGCTGGAAACCCCCGCTGATGAGCGCCGTTCGGGACGCCGGGCGCCTGCCGGCAGCCGTCGCTGCGTCTGGCCTGTTGAGCCGGCGCGCCGGCATGGTGGTGTTTCTGGCGTTTGCCGCGGCCTACTTCTGTTCGACGCTGGTGCGGGCCATCACGGCCACGCTGTCGCCGGTGCTCACGCAGGAGTTTTCATTGCATGCGCGCGACCTGGGGCTGCTGGCCGGTGGTTATTTTCTGGGTTTTGCCGTGACCCAGCTGCCGCTGGGCACCTGGCTGGACCGGCATGGGCCCAAACGCGTGATCCTGGGCTTTCTGAGCCTGGCGGTGCTGGCCTGCCTGGCGTTTTCAGCGGCAAGCAGTTTTGCCGGCCTGCTGGTCGCCCGCGTGTTGCTGGGCATGGGCGTCAGCGCCTGCCTGATGGCGCCGCTGACCGGTTACCGCCGCTGGTTTGACGCCGGCACCCTGCTGCGCGCCAACTCCTGGATGTTGATGACCGGTTCTCTCGGCATGCTGGCGTCCACCCTGCCGGTGCAGTGGCTGATGCCGCTGACCGGCTGGCGGCCGCTGTTCTGGATTCTGGCGGCGCTGATTTTGCTGGCGATGGCGGCGATTGCGTGGGTGGTCCCGTCATGGAAGATCGCTTCTGCGACGGTCTCTCCCTCTGTGTCGCATCAGCAGGCCCGTTACCTCCAGATCTGGCGCAGCCGCTATTTCCAGAAAATGTCGCCGGTGGCCTTTTTCCACTACGGGGGCGTGATCGCCATACAAACCCTGTGGGCCGGGCCGTGGATGGTCCGGGTGGCGGGCTACACGCCGCTGCAGGCAGCCACCGGCCTGTTCTGGATCAACGCCTGCATGCTGGTCACCTTCTGGGCCTGGGGGCTGGCCAACCCGTGGCTCTCGCAGCATGGCTGGAGCGCCAACCGCCTGATCACCTGGGGTGTGCCGGTCAGCCTGCTGGTGCTCGTCGGCAATATCGCAGCCGGGTCGGCCACCGGCTGGGCCGGCTGGGCGCTGTTCTGCATGAGCTCCAGTGTGCTGGGCCTGGCCCAGCCGGCGGTGGGCATGGCGTTTCCGCAGGTGCTGGCCGGTCGCGCACTGACCGCCTACAACCTCGTGATTTTTGCCGGCGTGTTTGTCATGCAGTGGGGCATCGGCCTGCTGATCGACGTTTTTCAGGCCATGGGGCTGGCCGACGTGGCCAGCTTCCAGGCAGCGCTGGCCGTGTTTTTGTGTTGTTGTCTCGCATCGTATGCCTTCTTCCACGGCGCCAAAGCAGACCCCACCCCCGATAATTCAACGCAATGAACGGCATTCTCATCATCGCCCATGCTCCGCTGGCCTCGGCCCTGCGGCAATGTGTCTTGCATGTTTTTCCCGACAACCCGGCCAGTGTGGCCGCGCTGGACGTGCAGCCCAACATGCCGCCCGAAGAAACCCTGGCACAGGCGCGCATTGTGTTCAAACAGATGGGCACCTCGCACGCGCTGGTGCTGGCCGACGTGTTTGGCGCCACGCCCTGCAATGTGGCGCAGAAACTGGTCGATGGTGTTCATTCCAAACTGATCACCGGCGTCAACCTGCCCATGCTGCTGCGCACCGTCTCCTACCGTCATGAGCCACTGGACGCGCTGGTGGCCCGGGCGGTGATGGGCGGAACGCAGGGCGTCATGCAGGTGGCCATCACCGCACCGCAGAACCAGGTACGCAGAAACCATGATCAAGACCAGCACGACCATCAACAATAAGCTGGGCCTGCACGCCCGCGCCTCGGCCAAGCTGACCAAGCTCGCCGGCAGTTTCCCCTGCGAGGTCTGGATCTCCAAAGGCGAGCGCCGCGTCAATGCCAAAAGCATCATGGGCGTGATGATGCTGGCCGCCGGCATTGGCAGCATCGTGGACATCGAAACCGACGGCGCCGACGAACAGCAGGCGATGGACGCGCTGCTGGCCCTGATTCACGACAAGTTTGGCGAGGGGGAATAAATGCCCCCACGGTCGCTCGCTTCGCGCACAGAGGGGTCTTCAGTCCAGTCCGAGCCGCGGAACCGGCTTTGCCGGGCCGCAGGCGGGGCGGCCCCCTCGGGGGGCAGCGAAGTACACGCAGTGACAAGCGTGGGGGCACCATGACTTTCTCGGTCCACGGTCTGGCTGTCTCCCGCGGGGTGGCGATTGGCCGCGCCGTGCTGGTGGCGTCGAGCCGGGCCGATGTGGCGCACTACTTCATCGATGCCTCCAAAACGATTGAGGAAATCCAGCGCCTGCGCGTGGCGCGCGATGCGGTGTCCGAGGAAATCACCCGGGTGCAGCGCGACCTGCCCAAGGACGCGCCGCATGAGCTCTCCGCGCTGCTCGATGTGCACCTGATGCTGCTGCAGGACGAGCAGCTGATCAGCGGCGTCAAGCACTGGATCGTCGACCGGCTCTACAACGCCGAATGGGCGCTGACCACGCAGTACGAAATCATCGCCCGGCAGTTCGACGAGATGGAAGACGAGTACCTGCGCGAGCGCAAGGCCGACCTGGAGCAGGTGGTCGAACGCATCCTGGGGTTCATGAAGGGTGTGGCCTCGCCGGTGCTGCCGGCCGCGCAGTCTGCCGCCAACCGCCTGCCGCGCCAGCAGGACCTGCTGCTGGACGACACCATGGACGTGCCGCTGGTGCTGATCGCACACGACATCGCACCGGCCGACATGCTGCAGTTCAAGCAGAGCCTGTTTGTGGGTTTTGCGACCGACGTGGGCGGCAAGACCTCGCACACGGCCATCGTGGCGCGCAGCCTGGACATTCCGGCGGTGGTGGGCGCGCGCAGCGCCAGCCAGCTGATCGAGCAGGACGACTGGGTCATCATCGACGGCGACGCCGGTGTGCTGATCGTCGATCCTTCGCCCATCATCCTGGCCGAATACGGCTTCAAGCAGCGCCAGGGCGAACTTGAGCGCCAGCGCCTGAACCGGCTCAAACACACACCTTCGCTGACCATCGACGGGCAGAAGGTCGAACTGCTCGCCAACATCGAAATGCCCGACGACACCAACGGCGCCGTGGCCGTCGGGGCTGTGGGTGTGGGCCTGTTCCGCAGCGAATTCCTTTTCATGGGCCGGCCCGGCAACCTGCCCGGCGAGCAGGAGCAGTACCTGGCTTACCGCAAGGCCATCGAAGGCATGCGGGGCCTGCCGGTCACCATCCGCACGGTGGACATCGGCTCGGACAAGCCGCTGGACAAGCTGGCGGGGCGGGCGCAGGACGGCCAGCTGAACCCGGCGCTGGGCCTGCGCGCCATCCGCTGGAGCCTGGCTGACCCGCCGATGTTCCTGACGCAGCTGCGCGCCATCCTGCGCGCGGCGGTGCACGGTCAGGTCAACCTGCTGGTGCCCATGCTGGCCCACGGCAGCGAAATCCGCCAGACGCTGTCGCTGATCGACCATGCCCGCGCCGAACTCGACAACAAGGGCGTGGCCTACGGGCCGGTGCGGCTGGGCGCCATGATTGAAATCCCGGCGGCTGCGCTGACGCTCAAGCTGTTCCTGAAGTACTTCGATTTCCTCTCGATAGGCACCAACGACCTGATCCAGTACACGCTGGCGATCGACC
>NZ_JAQSDL010000083.1 GCF_029945895.1 Polaromonas sp.
CGTACTCGTGGTAGTCCAGCCCGGCGCGGCGCATGTGTTTGTCGTCCATCGAAAACCCCAGCGGCTCCACCAGATGCAGGCGGCAGCCGGTGTTGGCCGCCAGCCGGATCACGTTACCGGTGTTGGGGGGGATTTCGGGCTCGACCAGAACGATATTGAACATCGCCTGATTGTCGCTCTGGAGGGACTCTCGGGGGAGCATGGGCTCGCACTCTCAGAGGTGCTCTTTCTTCAAGCGGGGGCTACGGAACCGGTTTCGCCGGGCCGCAGACGCAGCGGCCCCCTCGGGGGGGCAGGGCGCTACGCGCAGCGAGCAACCGTGGGGGCGCATCATTCAGTGCGCGCGACCACCAGCCCGCTGACGCCGGCGGCGCCCGCGTCGCGCAGGGCCTGCGCGGCTGCAAACAGGGTCGCGCCGCTGGTCATCACATCATCGACCAGCAGCACCTGTCGGCGCGCCAGCAGGCCTGCGCGCAGGGGGTCGACGGCAAATGCGCCCCTGACGTTTTGCAGTCTCGCTTCGCGTTTGAGCTGGGACTGGGGTGGTGTGTTCCTGATGCGCAGCAGCAGCCGTGCGTCGGGGCGGGCGCACGTTCCACTTTGGCCTGCCAGTGCCTTCGCCAGTTCCCAGGACTGGTTGAAGCCGCGTGCCTGCAGCCGTTCGGGCGACAGGGGCATCGGAAGCAGCCAGTCGCCTGATTGCAGGGCGGCCAGCAACGCGGCAAGGCCGGGTGTCCGCAGAAGCAGACCGGCAAAAACCGCAGCCCAGGCCGGGTCCTGGCCGAATTTGTACACGGCCATCAGGGTCGACCAGGGATAGGCATAGGTCACGGCGGCAAAACACGCGTCCAGCGGTGGCGGCTGGCCTACGCAGGCGGCACACTGGGCCTGACCGCTTGCCAGGCGGATTGCACAGGTGCTGCAGCGCGCCGCCGGCTGGCCGAAGCGCGCGATGCAGGCCGCGCAGACACGGCGCGCCGGCCAGCTGTGGCACACCGCGCACTGGCTGGCAAGGTTCTGCAGGGTCAGGAAAGCCGGAGTGGGCAGGCGCAGCGACATCATGTCAATATACTCGTCGCTCTGCCTTGTTGATTCTCTCCCTGTCCCTCTGATGCCCAACGACCGCCCTCCCACCCTGGATCCCATCGCTGTTGCCCGCTGGCAGCGCGTGGCACCGGCGACATCGCCCTGGCTGCATGAGGAGGTGGCGCAACGCATGCGGGACCGGCTGCAGTGGATCAAGCTCAAGCCGCAAGCCTGGGCACATTGGGGCGCGATGCGCGGGGGCATGCAGGCGCACCGGCAACTCGCCGACAGTTATCCGGATGCAGAGTGTTTTGTGGTCGAAGCCCAGAGCCTGCAAGCGCAGGAGGCTATTAAAAATATAGCAAAACCATGGTGGAACCCGAAGCGCTGGGCAAAGCCGACGGTGCATTTTGAGGTCCCGCCGCCGGCCGGGGTGGACATGCTGTGGGCCAACATGACCCTGCATGAGGCTGCGGATCCGCAGGACCTGCTGGCGCAATGGCATCGGGCGCTGAAGGTCGGTGGCTTTCTGATGTTTTCCTGCCTCGGACCGGACAGCGCACGCGAGCTGCGCGAGGTCTACCGGGCGCTGGATTGGCCACCGGCCGGCCACGAACTGACCGACATGCATGACTGGGGCGACATGCTGGTGCAAACCGGTTTTGCCGAACCCGTGATGGACATGGAGCGCATCACGCTGACTTACGAGACACCGCAGCGCCTGTTGCAGGAATTGCGCGAGCTGGGGCGCAACTTTCATCCTCGGCGTTTTTCCGGCCTGCGCGGACGCGCCTGGAAGGCGCGCCTGCTGGATGCCCTCGAGCGTTTGCCACGCCAGAGCGACGGCCGGCTGATGCTGACCTTCGAGGTCATTTATGGTCATGCGCTCAAGGCGCAGCCCAAAGTCAGGGTCAGCCCCATGAGTGCGGTCTCGGTGCAGGACATGCGCGCCATGCTGCAGGGCTCACGTGGTGTTTCCTGAGGTCTGCGGGACGGCCTGCAGAACACTCGGGATTGGCCTTTGTGGCGGCTTTTCGCAAAACAAACCCGGCTACAATCCAGTCTCGGATTTTGGCTATCCTACAGAGCTGGCAGCCGAAAGTGTTTGATCAGCGTCAAAGTTGTTTCGTGTTGCACACCACCCCATCGTTTCGATTTGCCAGAGCACCCGGCCAGAGCGGTCAGGGGCAGCAGGCAGTCCAGTGGCTGCTCAAACGTAACTGCTCGGTGACGCCGGCGCAGTTGGTATGGCTGTATGTCTCGCTGTGTGTCGTCTCGCTCGGCATTGCCGGATTTTTCTGGTCGCAGGGTGCCACGCTGGTCATGCCCTTCGCCTGGCTGGAGCTGGTGGTGGTGGGAGCGGCCTTTCGGGTTTATGCCCGCCACGCAACCGACGGTGAACGTATCGTCCTGCAGGGCGGTCAGCTGGTGGTGGAGCTCGAGAGTGCGGGCCGACTTGAGCGGGCGGAGTTCAACCGTGAGTGGGTTCGTGTCGAGCCCAAAAACGGAGATGGCTCGCTGATCGAAGTGTCGGGTCAGGGGCGTTCGGTCAGGGTGGGGCGACATATGCGTCCGGAGCTGCGGCCGGCATTGGCCCGGGAGATCCGTCACGCATTGCGTGGGTGTTGAGTCAAGCCGGGCGGCGGCGCGTCAGGCCCGTGCTGTCCGGTGGGTGTCAGGGCTGTCTTTATAATCAGTCGGTAATTGAGGCATTAAAAGTGATCAGGATGAACGTACGCACAACAACAGGGTCAGGCATGAAGCACGCAGTCGAAGTTTTGAAGTCCCTGTCCCTGCAAGCCGGCCGCAAGCTGGCTGCTGTCACGGCCCTGTCGGCTGCATGGATGAGCACAGCGGCCTACGCAGTCAACGACCTCCCCGGCGGGCCGGCCGTCAATCAGCTCAACCTGCACCCCGCTGTGACCAAAATCGCGGAAGAGCAGCACTGGCTGCACTGGTTCATGATGATCATTTGCCTGGTCATTTTCCTGGCCGTTTTCGGTGTGATGTTTTATTCCATCTGGAAGCATCGCAAGTCGGTCGGCCACAAGGCTGCCAACTTCCACGAGTCCGCCACGGTCGAGATCATCTGGACCATTGTTCCTTTCGTCATCGTGATCCTGATGGCGCTGCCGGCCACCAAGGTCCTGGTCGCGTCCAAGGACACGACCGGTGCCGACCTGACCATCAAGGCCACCGGCATGCAGTGGAAATGGGGCTATGACTACATCAAGGGCGAAGGCGAAGGTATCGGCTTTGTCTCGGCACTGGACAGCACGCAGCGCGAAATGTCCAACAACGGTGGCCCGAAAAAAGGTGAAGCCCCCGACGACTACCTGCTCAAGGTGGACAACCCGCTCGTGGTGCCTGTCGACCGGAAAATCCGGATCATCACCACTGCCAACGACGTGATTCACGCATTCATGGTGCCAGCCTTCGGCATCAAGCAGGACGCCATTCCGGGCTTTGTCCGCGACACGTGGTTCCGCGCTGAAAAAGTCGGCGATTTCTACGGCCAGTGTGCCGAGCTCTGCGGCAAGGAGCACGCTTACATGCCCATCCATGTGAAGGTTCTTTCTGCCGAGGACTACAGCAAATGGGTTGGCGTCAAGGTCAAGGAAGCCGCTGCCAAGGCCGATGATCCTGCGAAGGTCTGGGCGCTTCCCGAACTCAAGGCCCGTGGTGAAAAGGTCTATGCGGCCAACTGTGCGGCCTGCCATCAGGCCAACGGCAAGGGTGCGGGCCCGATCAAGCCGCTGGACGGCTCGGCCATCGTGCTCGATGCTGATCACGGCAAACAGATCCAGATTCTGCTCAATGGTGCTGTCGCCGGCGCGATGCCTTCCTGGAAAGCCCTGAGCGACACCGATCTGGCCGCAGTGGCCACCTACACCAAGAACAACTGGTCCAACCAGACCGGTCAGCTGGTGCAGCCTTCTGAAGTCCTGGCTGCGCGCAAGTAAGCTGCGCAGCATTTTGCAGAACCCATTTCCCAGTCGCCAGACCATCCCGTCGGCCGCAATGACAAAGTTATCAGGCCCACTGCCTGAATGAGCCACCAAAGGAAGCAAAGATGAGTGCAGTTCTAGACCATCACGATCACGCGCATGACGACCACGACCATGCCCCGACGGGCTGGCGTCGCTGGGTATTCGCGACCAACCACAAAGACATCGGAACGCTCTACCTGCTGTTCAGCTTCACGATGCTGATGTTTGGCGGTGTGCTGGCACTGGGCATACGTGCCGAGTTGTTCCAACCCGGCCTGCAGCTGGTCAACCCCGAGCTGTTCAACCAGCTCACGACCATGCACGGGTTGATCATGGTGTTCGGCGCGATCATGCCGGCCTTTGTCGGTTTTGCGAACTGGATGATTCCTCTGCAGATCGGCGCAGCCGACATGGCGTTTGCCCGCATGAACAACTTCAGCTTCTGGCTGTTGATTCCTGCCGGCCTCATGATCGTAGGCTCCTTCTTTATGCCCGGTGGTGCTCCGGCAGGTGGCTGGACGCTGTACGCACCGCTGTCGCTTCAAATGGGCCCGTCCATGGATGCCGGCATTTTTGCGCTGCACATCCTGGGTGCTTCGTCCATCATGGGTTCGATCAACATCATCGTGACCATCCTGAACATGCGCGCTCCCGGCATGACGCTGATGAAGATGCCGATGTTCTGCTGGACCTGGTTGATCACCGCCTACCTGCTGATCGCCGTGATGCCCGTGCTGGCCGGCGCCATCACCATGACGCTGACTGATCGCCACTTTGGCACCAGCTTCTTCAACCCTGCCGGCGGCGGTGACCCGGTGATGTTCCAGCACATCTTCTGGTTCTTCGGCCACCCCGAGGTCTACATCATGATCCTGCCGGCTTTCGGCATCATCAGCCAGATCATTCCGGCATTTGCCCGCAAGCGCCTGTTCGGTTACGCCTCCATGGTGTACGCGACTGGCTCCATCGCCATCCTGAGCTTTGTCGTCTGGGCGCATCACATGTTCACCACCGGCATGCCGGTGACTGGCCAGCTCTTCTTCATGTATTCGACCATGCTGATTGCCGTGCCGACCGGCGTGAAGATCTTCAACTGGATCGCGACGATGTGGAAGGGCTCCATGACCTTCGAGACGCCCATGCTGTTTGCCGTCGGGTTCATCTTTGTGTTCACCATGGGCGGCTTCACCGGCCTGATCCTGGCGGTCGCGCCGATTGACATCCAGGTGCAGGATACCTACTACGTGGTGGCCCACTTTCACTACGTTCTCGTGGCCGGCTCGCTGTATGCGCTGTTTGCCGGTTACTACTACTGGTCGCCCAAGTGGACCGGTGTGATGTACAACGAGAAGCGCGGGAAGATCCACTTCTGGTGGTCGCTGATTTCCTTCAACGTGACTTTCTTCCCGATGCACTTCCTGGGTCTGGCAGGCATGCCGCGCCGTTATGCCGATTACCCGATGCAGTTTGCAGACTTCAACGCGATTGCCAGCGTGGGTGCCTTCTTCTTCGGTTTCGCCCAGGTTTATTTCTTCCTCTTTGTGGTTCTGCCCACGATGCGCGGCAAGGGTGAAAAAGCACCCCAGCGTCCATGGAACGACCCGGACGGCGCTGGCGCCGAAGGCCTGGAGTGGGAAGTGGCTTCGCCTGCGCCCTTCCATACCTTTGAGACACCGCCCCGCCTGGATGCCACGGCAACCAAGGTGATCGGCTACTGAGTCGTTTGAAGAAACAATCTGCGCCTCATGACACCTGAACAGAAAAAAAACAACCTGCGGCTGGGGCTGATTCTTGCCTCGATCGCGGTGGTGTTTTTCCTCGGCTTCATGGCCAAGCTGGTTTTTTTCGGCAAAGGGTGACGTATGGGGCTGAAGGGCGAAAATTTCAGGATGGTGGGCAAGCTGGGCGTGATTGTTCTGGCCATGTTTGCCTTCGGTTATGCGCTGGTGCCGATTTACAAGGCCATCTGCGAGATGACTGGCATCAATATCCTGGCCTTGGGCGACCGGCAAATTCCCGGCGCGACGCCAAAGATGTCAGCCAACACGCAGGTCGATACCAGCCGCAGCATCACGGTCGAGTTCGACGCGAACTCACGCGGCCCGTGGGTGTTCAAGCCGGCGCAGCGTTCGCTGCAGGTGCATCCGGGTGAATTGATGACGGTGATGTACGAGTTCCAGAATGTGCAGAACCGCACGATGTCGGCACAGGCGATCCCGAGCTACGCGCCGGTGCAGGCCGGCGCCCACTTCAACAAGCTTGAATGCTTCTGCTTCAGCCAGTACACGCTGGCGCCAGGTGAAAAAAAGCAGTGGCCAGTGGTGTTTGTGATTGACCCGAAGTTGTCCAAAGACGTGACCACCATCACGCTGTCGTACACATTTTTCGAAGTGGGCGGAAAGACGCCGGCCGCTCCGCCCGGCGGCCCTGTTGCTGCCGTGGATCTGGCGCGACCTGCGCGTGAGCCCGGCGCATGACCACACCGCCCACACAGCGCAAAGGTTCCATCTGGCGCACCATCAAGGCGGTGAGCTGGTCGTTTGTCGGCCTGCGCAGCCGGGGTGATTACGAGAAGGATGTGCAGCAGCTCAACCCGGTCCACATCGTGGTGGTTGGCCTGGTCGGGGTGCTGGTTTTTGTCGGTGGCCTGATTCTTCTGGCCACCTGGGTGGTGGGCAAGTAGCAGGTAGCGTGCAGGGCGCCCGCCAGGCCGTGATTATTGAATTTGAGAATTTAGCGAAACAGGAGTTGGAAATGTCTTCAGCAGCACATGCAGGAACCCCGTATTACTTCGTCCCGGCGCCTTCGGCGTACCCGGTGATGGCGTCCATCGGCCTGTTTTTCCTCTTTTTAGGTGCGGGGCAGTGGATCAACGGCTCGGGCTGGGGCGCGTACTCGCTCGCGTTTGGACTGGCCTGGTGGCTGGGCGTGTTGTTTTTCTGGTTTCGTGCCGCGGTCAGTGAAAGCGAAGGCGGGCTGTACGGACACAAGATCGATCTGTCCTACCGCTGGAGCATGAGCTGGTTCATCTTCTCGGAAGTGATGTTTTTCGGGGCTTTCTTCACGGCCCTGTGGTGGGCGCGTGTGCACTCTGTGCCGACGCTGGGCAGTCTGGAAAATGCCTTGCTCTGGCCCGATTTCAAGGCGGTCTGGCCCAGCGTTGCTGCCGGCGTGACCGGTTCACCGGCCGACATCATCGAGCCGTTCACGACCATGGGCCCCTTCTGGCTGCCCACCATCAACACGGCCTTGCTGCTGAGCTCCGGTGTGACGCTGACCATTGCCCACCATGCGCTGCGTGAAAACCATCGCGGCAAAACCATTGCGTTCATGTGGATGACCGTGCTGCTCGGCGTCATCTTCCTCTGTGTTCAGGGTTACGAGTACTTTCACGCTTACTCCGAACTGAACCTGAAACTTTCTTCCGGCGTCTACGGCTCGACCTTTTTCATGTTGACCGGTTTTCACGGCTTTCACGTGTTTGTCGGCATGTTGATGCTGCTGTTCATCACGCTGCGCCTGCAAAAAGGGCATTTCACGGCAGACCGTCATTTCGGTTTTGAAGGTGCGGCCTGGTACTGGCACTTTGTCGACGTGGTCTGGCTGGGCCTGTACATCCTCGTTTACTGGCTCTAGAACGCAGGAGCTGCCGCAGGCGTGTTGCGGGGCAGTTTCGCTCGCCGCGTGTTCCCGGCGGCGCACACAGAAAAGGCCGCTCACGCGGCCTTTGTTTTTTTCCTATTTGCCCGCCGCAATCCCGGTGGGCTGGATGTAGCCCATTTTCCAGGCAATCAGGATGCAGACAAAAAGCAGAATTGAAAAACCAACGCGAAAGGCGAGCGCGCGTGCCATGTTGCCGCTTTTGGCTTTGCTGCCGCTACCACCCTTCAACATGAAAAACAGAGCGGATCCGAGGCTGGCAATGATGGCCAAAAATGCAATGGCGACAAGGTAATTCATGAACAGGATTATCCGCGCATGAGTTCACCCTTGCCGAGCATGCGCTTTTGGGTTGTGACCCTGGCTGCCTTGCTGATGGCGGGCCTGACCTTTTCACTGGGTCAGTGGCAACTGCGCCGCGCCGCCGAGAAGGTTGCGCTGCAGGCTGCAATCAGTGCCCAGGCCAGGCTGCCCGCCCTCAACAACGGGGCATTGTTGGCGACGCGGGACGTCGCAACGGTGGTGCACCGGCAGGCCCTGCTGCAGGGCGTCTGGCAGGAGGCGCACACGGTGTATCTGGACAACCGTCCGATGGGCGGCAGATCCGGCTTCTGGGTTGTCACACCGTTGGCACTCGAAGGCGGGCGACCATGGATCCTGGTGCAGCGTGGCTGGGTGCCGCGCGATTTCAATGACCGCACCCGCCTGCCAGTTGTGCCAACGCCGCCCGGGCTGGTCAGTGTGGCTGGCCGCATGGCCCCGCCGCCGTCCAAGCTATATGAGTTCACCGGTGAGCCCGGCGGGCGCATCCGGCAAAATCTCGACGTCGTAGCCTTTGGCGCGGAAATCGGTGAACCCCTGATGGCCGTGTCACTGCTTCAGACCGGCGCTGCCAGTGAAGGCTTGCTGCGCGACTGGCCTGCGCCCACCGTCGGCGTCGACAAGCATTATGGTTATGCCTTCCAGTGGTTTGGCTTGTGCGCCCTGGTGGTGGGCTTGTATCTCTGGTTCCAGCTGATTTCCCCGCGCCGCAAACAGCGGCATTTACCGCATCCCCAACCCTGAACGGCGATTTTCAAGTGCAAGCTCCGCAGCCCGATCCTTCCCTGGCCCCAACGGGCCGTGCCGATCCGCACGATCAGGACCAACCCCTGGGCCTGACCGTTCATGGCATGCCGCAACTCGACGCTGCCACGGCCGCACGCGCGCCCGATACCCGGGCGGGGCGCTGGAAAATGCTGGCTGTTCTGCTGATCTGTGCCGCGCCCGTGATCGCGTCTTATTTCACCTACTACGTGATCCGTCCGGAAGGCCGGCGCAACTATGGCGAGCTGATCGACCCGCAGCGCCCGTTGCCCGCTCTGGCCGCCGTGGCACCCGACGGCAGCCGCATCGAGCTGCCGGCGCTCAAGGGCCAGTGGCTGCTGCTCAGTGTGGCCGGCGGCGCCTGCGACACGACCTGCGAGCAGCATCTGTATTTCCAGCGCCAGCTGCGCGAGTCCCTGGGCCGGGAAAAAGACCGGCTGGACCGCGTCTGGCTGGTCAGTGACGACGCGGCCATTCCGGACAAGCTGGAAACGGCGCTGCTCGGTTCCACCGTGCTGCGTGTGTCCGGCCTGGACCAGTGGCTGCAGGCCGCGCCCGGGCAGCGTTTGCAGGACCACCTGTATGTGGTGGATCCGCTGGGCAACTGGATGATGCGTTTTCCGGCGAACATGGATGCGGCCGGCGCCGCGAAGGCCAAGCGCGACCTCGAACGCCTGATGCGCGCGTCAGCCTCCTGGGACAAGGAGGGCAGGTGAACGTGGCCCCCACGCTTTTCACTTCGCCTTCGGCTGCGGGTAATGCGCTGCCCCCCGAGGGGACCGCTGCGCCTGCGGGCCGGCGGAGCCGGACCCGCGGCCCTGGCTGGAATGGGAACACTGCGCTGCGTGTGCACTTGGCGCAAAGCGCATCGTTTTAAACATGGACACGCAAGACCTCTACAACCTCAGTCCGGCGCTGCGCCTGATGGGCATGGGCCTGGTGCTGGCTTTGGGACCGCTGGCCTGGGTCTGGCTGCGCAACAAGAACCAGCCGATGGCGCGGCGCCTGCGGGTGCTCACGCTGGTGACGCTGTTTCTGACCTTTGATCTTGTGCTTTTTGGCGCCTTCACCCGCCTCACCGACTCCGGCCTCGGCTGCCCCGATTGGCCGGGCTGTTACGGCCACGCCAGCCCGGTCGGGGCTCAGCACCCGATCAGCGTGGCTCAGGCTGCCATGCCCAGCGGGCCGGTGACGCATGGCAAGGCCTGGATAGAAATGATTCACCGTTACCTCGCCACCGGGGTGGGGGTACTGATCCTGACGCTGGCAGTTTTTACATGGCTGGAGCGCCGTGCAGCAGCGCGTGGAGGCCATACACCGGCATCCCTTCAAGCAGGGGCCGCGGAACCGGCTTTGCCGGGCCGCAGGCGCAGCGGCCCCCTCGGGGGGGAGCGAACCACACGCAGTGGGGAGCGTGGGGGCACTATTTCCGCGTGGTGGCCGATGGTGACGCTGGTCTGGGTCTGCGTGCAGGGCGCTTTTGGCGCACTCACCGTCACCATGAAGCTGTTCCCGCTGATTGTCACGCTGCACCTGATGGGCGGGCTGGTGCTGCTGGCATTGCTGCGCGCTCAGGCCGTGCGTTATGCGCAGGCCCAGGGCGACGCCCTGCCGGTGCCCCTGTCTGCGGCCACGTGGCTGCTGCTGGCGGTAACCTTTGCCCTGCTGTGGGTCCAGATCGCGCTGGGCGGCTGGGTCAGCACCAACTACGCGGTGCTGGCCTGCACCGACTTTCCCGCCTGTCAGGCCAGTTTCTGGCCGCAGATGGATTTCCGGGAGGGCTTCACGCTGTGGCGCGCACTGGGTGCCGGGCTGGACGGCGACAACATCAGCTTCCAGGCACTGACGGCGATTCACTATGTGCACCGGCTGAGCGCCTATGTTGTTTTTGCGGCCCTGCTGTGGCTGGCCAGCCGCCTGCGGCACCTGCCTGCCATGCGCTCCCATGCTCTCTGGATCGGTGGATTGGCCTTGTGGCAGTTTGCCACCGGCCTGAGCAACGTCGTGCTGGGCTGGCCGCTGGTGGCGGCGGTCTCCCACACGGGCGGTGCGGCCGCCCTGGTGGTGGTGCTGACGGGCACCATTTTTTCGAGCTACCGCAGCCCTGCGATGGCGAGTGAGTCAAAATCGAGGGTTTCCAGCCTATGAACCCCGCCGATTCTTCTGCCTCCGCCTCCGTTGCGGTCGCCCCTTTTGTGCCCTCGAAGTTTGCGCAGTTTTACGCGCTGACCAAGCCACGCGTGGTGCAGCTGATCGTGTTTTGCGCACTGATCGGCATGGTGCTGGCCGTTCCCGGCGTGCCCAGCTGGGCCGATGTGAGGCTGGCGCTGGTGGCCAGTGCCGGCATTTGGCTGGTGGCCGGTGCTGCGGCAGCCTTCAATTGCCTGGTCGAGCAGCAGATTGACGCCAAAATGAAACGCACCGCCTGGCGCGCCACGGCGCAGGGGCAGATCAGCAACCCGCTGACCCTGGCGTTTTCCACCTTGCTGTGTGCGATCGGCTCCGTGATTCTGTACGTCTGGGTCAATCCGCTGACGATGTGGCTGACTTTTGCGACCTTTGTCGGTTACGCGGTGGTCTACACCGTGATCCTGAAACCGCTGACGCCACAGAACATCGTGATCGGTGGGGCCTCGGGAGCGATGCCGCCGGTGCTGGGCTGGGCCGCGATGACCGGCGCGGTGAGCCCCGAAGCCCTGATTCTTTTTCTGATCATCTTTCTCTGGACGCCGCCGCACTTCTGGGCGCTGGCGCTGTACCGGGTGGAGGACTACCGCAAGTCCGGCCTGCCCATGCTGCCGGTCACCCACGGCAATGAATTCACGCGCCTGCAGGTGTTTCTGTACACGCTGGTGCTGTTTGCGGCCTGCCTGATGCCCTTTGTCTTCAAGATGAGCGGCTGGCTTTACCTGGTGGTGGCGATTGGCCTGAGTTTTGGCTTCAGCTGGTACGGCTGGCGCCTGTGGCGCAATTACTCCGATGCCCTGGCCCGCAAGACCTTCCGTTTTTCGCTGATCCACCTGTCTGTTTTGTTCGCAGCACTGCTGCTGGACCACTACCTCGTATGAGCATGCTCCCGACTTCTCCCCGCAAACGAAATACTATTAAGTTGATAGCTGGAGGCGCTTTCCTGGCGGGCGCTGCCGGCCTTTTAGGCGCGTGCTCCGGGGAAAAAAAGCCGCAGTTCACCAGCATCGACATCACCGGCGCCGACTACGCGCGCGACTTTTCCCTGACCGACCACAACGGCCAGGCGCGCAGCATCAAGGACTTCCAGGGCAAGGTGGTGGTGATCTTTTTTGGTTTCACCCAGTGCCCGGACGTGTGTCCGACCTCCATGGCCGAGCTCGCCGAGATCAAGAAAATGCTGGGCGCCGACGGCGCGCGGCTGCAGGGACTGTTCGTCTCGCTGGATCCCGAGCGCGACACGCAGGAGGTGCTCAAGGCCTACATGGGCAACTTTGACCCGAGCTTCCTGGCGCTGCGCCCCGACCTCGACAAGCTGCCGCAGCTGGCCAAGGACTTCAAGATCTTCTACAAGAAGGTCGACGGCAAGACGCCCGGCAGCTACACGCTGGACCATTCGGCCGGCAGCTACATCTTCGACCCGCAGGGCCGGGTGCGCCTGTACAGCCGCTACGGCACCGGTGCGGCGCCACTGGCTGCCGACATCCGCCTGCTGCTGCAGGGCAACTGAAGCGCCGCCCGGCATCGTGCCTGTCGAGGGCAAAAAAAAGCCTGCAAACGATGGTCGAATGCAGGCTTTGGCAATCACCGCTTGCGCGGCGTTGCAGGCAAGGTATCAGGCACGGTCAGGCATAAGCGGCCAGGACCTTTTTCATTTTTTTCATCGCTGCCACTTCGATCTGGCGAATCCGTTCGGCGCTGACCTTGTATTCAGCCGCCAGGTCATGCAGCGTCATGCCGCCTGAGCCGTCGTCGTTGACCTTGAGCCAGCGTTCCTCGACGATGCGGCGCGAACGGTCGTCCAGGCCTTCCAGCGCGGTGGCGATGCCGTCGCTGGCCAAGTGGTCGCGCTGGCGCGACTCCATCAGCTGGGTCGGCTCCTGTGTGGCATCCGAGAGGTAGGCAATCGGGCCGTAGGCTTCTTCGCCGTCGTCGCTTGGGCTCGGGTCCAGCAGCACATCGCCGCCGGACATGCGCTGCTCCATCTCGATGACTTCTTCGCGCTTGACGTTGAGCGTCTTCGCCATCGAGCTGATCTGGTCCGCGGTCAGCGTGTCGCGGTGCGTTGCCACATCGGCGTCGTCCTTGAAACCCTGTTTCATGGAGCGCAGGTTGAAAAACAGCTTTCGCTGGGCCTTGGTCGTGGCGACCTTGACCATGCGCCAGTTTTTCAGGATGTACTCGTGCATCTCGGCCTTGATCCAGTGCAGCGCATAGCTCACCAGGCGCACGCCCTGGTCCGGATCAAAACGTTTGACCGCCTTCATCAGGCCGATGTTGCCTTCCTGAATCAGGTCGGCGTGAGGCAGGCCGTAGCCGAGGTACTTGCGCGACGTGGCCACCACCAGCCGCAGGTGGGACAGCACCAGCTTTCCGGCCGCGTCCAGATCGTTCTCGTCCTTCAGCTTTCGGGCGAATTCCTGCTCCTGCTCCAGCGTGAGCATGGGCAGGCGGTTGACCGCCGAAATGTAGGCATCCAGATTGCCCAGCGGTGGCAGCAGCGACCACGGGTTGGCAGGTGCCAACTGGGTTGTCGCGGGGGCCACTTGAGGGGACAGAGCGTAGGACATAGGGTGAAACTCCTTTATAGAAGTAATATTAGCACTCTGTTCGATAGAGTGCTAAGCGATAGGTTCAATGGTGTTAATAGAGCAAGACTAATAAGTAATAACCCTAGTTTGTGTCCATTTTTCCCCTTTAGTTCAACCGGCGCTGTAGGTCGAGGGGCAGTGATGACGGCGTCCAAAGGCCACGCTCCCCAGTGTGCGCCGACGCTTGCCGGTGAAAACAGGGCTGGGCGCACAAGCACCGGGGGTGTCGAAGTTCATGCATCAAATTGGCTCCGAGCCCAATACAGTCAAGCGGAGGTCGCTATTATTTGAATAGCAAAATGAAGTCGGAACATGGCTTCATGGCGGGGAACGGGGAACGGGGAAGGCCCGGATCACCCGGAACCAGGGGGCCGGCCAG
>NZ_JAQSDL010000084.1 GCF_029945895.1 Polaromonas sp.
CGGCGGCGGCAAATCCGCCGTCGTCCACGACTTGCTGGAAGGCGCGCATGGATAAAAGTCGGTCCATAGGGTTATTACCAGGAGTTCAAGCTCTTATTGTTCCATAAACAGCAATTAGTAATTGATTGATTTGCTATTTTTCTTTGTTATTGGCAACAGTACAGTTCATACATCGATGAGCCGCAACCAATAAACGACTCACCGAGGCTGGACAGACGGGGATCAACAAGCCCGCCATGCCCGGAAATGTTTATTCATTCTCACAAGGAAATTTCATCATGAACGCATCCAAATTCTTCGCTGTTGCCGCTCTTGCCACCGTTGCCTCTTTTGGCGCCCACGCCGACGAGGCTGACGGTTCGCAATTTGCCGTCCAGTTCAACTCGACCCGTTCCGTGGCCGAAGTCCGCGCCGAAGCCGCCGCCAAAGTGGCCACCCACAGCCAGGAGCCTGCCGGCTCGCGCGTGGCAGCCACCGTGCAGTCTTCCACCGACCGCGCCACTGTCCGTGCACAAGCCGCTGACGCTGTCCGCCTGGGCCAGATCCCGCGCGGCGAAGCCAGCTACATGTAATTGAGTTGACCGGCCGATTTGCGGCTCCTTTCAAAACCGCCCGGGGCTCGCTCCGGGCGGTTTTTTCGTTCCGGAACCCCCCGGACGCGCCCGGTGCACTGCCGGCCCCTTGCAGCACCGTTGCGGCAAATGTCACATCGGGTTAGGGCCACCTGCCTACCCCGTCACAGGGTAGACCCTAAAATCGGTTAGCACGCTTACGTTTGATGGCCGCGATCCGGCTCACCAACGTTTCCCTCGCCCTCCCCCTGCGGTCTACCCGACCTCAGGAATCCACAGGTTCCCATGGCTCTTTCCTCCATTTTTGCCGCGATGCGGCCAGTTGCCGGCGCGCCCGACGCTCCGGACCGGATGCCGATTGAGCAGATCCGGCATCAACTGCACCAGACCCTGCATGACTGCAAGAACATTGACGCTCAACGCATCATTTTCAGGATCAACACCGCCGATACCCCGGCCGATCTCTGGCTGTTGCGCTGCGATCTGTACCAATGCATCTCGCGCGCACGCGATCAGGCGGAAGCCGCCAGACGCATCAACGCCCTGCTGGGCACCTTCCGCGGCTGGCTGCCTGCAGCCCAGCTCACCCCGATTTAGGACGACCGGTCCCTTCCTGCGGAGCAATCTCCGCCAGGAAATCAAGGAAGGCCCGGGTCCGCGACGGCATGAACTTGCGCGTGGGCAGCGCGGCGTAAATCGTGAAGCGACCAAACACCCAGTCCGGCAAAAGATGCACGAGCGAGCCGCGCTCCAGATGCGATGCCACCAACATGCGTGACAGGAAGGTGATGCCGGCGCCATCCAGCGCGGCCCGCAGCAACACGTCAAAGCTCGTGGTTTGCAGGGAAGGCCGGAGGTCCACGTCCACGGCTTCACCGCCGGCTGCCGGTTGCAGGCGCGTCTGCCGGCCATAGTGGCCGGAGTTCTGCGGCCACTGGAATTTCAGGTAGGTGTGGCCAAGCAACTGGTCTGGAGTCTCCGGCGTTCCGGCACGCTGGAGATACCCGGGCGATGCGCAGGCGATCCAGTCGGTCGTGGCCAGCGGCCGGGCCACGATGTCTCCGTCAAAGCCCTCGTCCACCACCAGGAAGGTCACGTCAAACTCCTCGATACGCGGCTGGGGGAAGGGATCGATCTGCAGATCCAGCATCACCCCGGGGTGACGCGCTTGCCAGGTGGCAATGCGCGGCGACAGGAAATACGAGGCCAGCACTGGTGTTGCCAGCACGTGAAGGGTGCCCTGCAATTCGCGCGTGTGTTCAGCCGCCGCCGACTCGGCGTCTTCCACCTCGTGCAGGATGCTGCGCACCCGCAGCAGGTAAGCCTCACCTGCATCAGTGAGCGCCAGCTTGCGTGTCGTGCGCTGGAGCAGCCGTACGCCCAGGTGTTCTTCCAGGGCCGCGATCATGCGCGTGACGCCAGCAGGCGACATGTCGAGGGAGCGTGCCGCTGAGGCGAAACCACCCTCGTCAATCACGCGCTGGAAGACCCTCATTGAACTGAAACGATCCATAGTGCAACAGATTGTATTCTTGATTCTTTATTGTTTCAATTACTGAAATGGTTAATTGATGACTATGTAGTTTTAATTTGACCGATACAGGTTTAAAGTTCAACCCATCGATGAGCACAAACCGACTCACCGAGACTGGACAAGACGGGAATGATGATGCCCACCTTGGCCGGAACTCTGTACCAACCCTGAAAGGATTCATCATGAAAACCACCCAACTGTTTGCTGTCGCTGCTTTTTCCACCCTTGCCGCCTTCGGCGCCCATGCCGACGAGGCTGACGGTTCGCAATTTGCGGTTCAGTTCAATTCGACCCGCTCTGTCGCCGAAGTCCGGGCTGAAGCACTCAACCCGGTGAAAATCACCAATGGCAGCACCGGCTTTGTCGGCGTGACCAACTCCGGCCTCGAGCGTAGCGCCGTGCGCGCCAAAGCCATCGCAGCATTGCGGAACGGGGAAATCCCGCAGGGCGAAATCGGCTACATGTAAGCCTGCCGCCCGGGAGGCCTGCCGCTCCCGAAAAAAAAGCCCGCTGCTTGACTGCAGCGGGCTTTTTTGCGTGGCTCAGATGGCTCAGGCCTGATGGCTTGTCAGGGGTAACGTCGCACCAGAGATTCGGCCACACACACCGGCCTGGCAGATCCTTCCCGCTCGACCGTCACTTCCCAGGTCATCTGCTGCCCGTCATTGTCAACCGGCGCGCAGGCTAGCAGCTTCAGACGGGCGCGCAAGCGACTGCCAACCGGCACCGGCGCCGTAAACCGCACCCGGTTGAGCCCGTAATTGACGCCCATGCGGGACTGAACGATCTCCAGGGACGATTCAAAAAATTTAGGCAACAGCGACAGGGTCAGGAAGCCGTGTGCAATCGGCCCGCCAAACGGACCTTCTCTGGCTTTTTCCGGGTCCACATGGATCCACTGGTGGTCGCCAGTGGCTTGGGCAAACAGGTTGACCTGCTCCTGGGTGATGGTCAGCCAGTCGCTGATCGCGACTTCCTGGCCGACACAGGCCGCCAGTTCGGAGAGGGTCTGGAAGGTTTTCATGCCCGGACTTTAACGTCCGCACCGATGGCGGCCTGTCCAGCCAGCGACATGGCCGGCCCCGCAAGCCGCCCCTGTCACTGGTCCAGCCAGCGGCAGATGCCCTGCCATTGCTGCAGGTCTTTTTCCACCCGCCCCGGGGCGACATCGAACACGGTCAGGCCGCGGGCCGCCAGATGGATGTAGTTCTGGGTATCGCGCACATAACCGAGCACCGGCAGGCCCAGGCCTTCAACAAAAGCACGCAGCTTGTCAGCCGCAATGGTGCGGGCATCGACGCGCATGCCGACGATGCCGACCTGCATCTTGCCGGCATGGCGGTGTTCGGCGAGCTGGTCCAGAAAGCTGCGGGTGGCAAAAATATCAAACACGCTGGGCTGCAGCGGCACGATCACCTTGTCGGCCAGCTTGAGCACGTCGTTAAAACGCCAGCCATGCAGGCCGGCGGGGGTGTCGAGTACCACGTGGGTCGTACCCTTGGGCGGTTTGACGATCAGGTCGGCGTTGACATCCCAAGTCGAGATCGGCCGCGCCGCGGGCGGCCGCAAGCCCAGCCAGAGCCGGGACGACTGCTGGCGGTCTGCATCGCCCAGCATGACCGCATGGCCCTGGCTGGCGAAATAACCCGCAATATTGGTCGACAGCGTCGTTTTACCGACGCCGCCCTTCGGATTGGCAATCACAACCACAGGCATGCGAATCTCCCGGAATTTGGACCCTATGGTAACGGCTGGCCACAACATTGGCCAAACCGCGGGAAGGGCTGGCGGCTGCCCACAGATCGGCCCGGTTTGGCCCGGGCTGCAGCCATGTCCGCCACGTCACCCCACCATGTGAGTCAAATACCTCCGCAGCCCTTGACAGGCGGGCGTGTGCAGCTCCTGTTTTTATAGTGACGGTGACAAGCGCAGCCATGCGGCACTCGGATCGCCTCTCAAAACCGCCTCAATTGCGCTGGTCCTGCGCCTCCCGGCGCATCTTTTCCATCGCGCGCCGTTCGACGCAGACCGGGTGCCTGCTGTAAGCCGGTTTGGCACATTGTTCGTTCATGCAGATCTGATACCCAAGCAGCACACGGCCTTCACAGGCCTGCACCGGACTGGAAGGCTGCGCCGGGGCAGCAGCAGGCGCTGTCACTGCAGCGCCCGCGCCCTCCGGGCCCGCTGCGGGCCGCGATGGCGCTGGCTTGTCCGTGCGCACCGGGCTGGCGCGTTTGACCGACGGAGTGACGGAGGCCGGCGCTGCTTCCACCTTCGCTGGAGGCGGTGATCCCGGCGCCCTTGCTGAGGGAGCAGGGTTGACCGGGGCCGCATCGGCAGCGGTGGGCGCCGCAGTTGCATCAGCCGGCGCCGCCACCACGGGCGCCGGCGGGCTGGACAAGCCCTTGAACAGCACGCCGGCCAGCACCAGGGCCGCCACCCCGGCCAGCGCGAACAGAGGCGTCCTTGAGCGGGGTGCCGGCGGCGTGGGTGTGCCTGCCTCCTTCGGCGCCGCCGCTGCGCTCATCGGCGGCGGGCTCATGTCGGCAGCAGCATCGACCGAAGCCGGAGCCGAAAACGGCACCGCTGCAACATCCTGGCGCCCGTCAGGCTCTTCGGCGTCCGGCCTGGCCGCAGTCGTTGCGGCGGGGCCGGGCGGCGTGTCTGGGGTCGGCGGCGGGACCGCTCCGGCGTTGAGCCCCTGCAGCCGCGTCCATTCACTGACTTCTTCAGAGAAAGCGCCGGTGCCGGTGCCAGAGCCGTCGGCCTCCACCATGCTCCCCAGTTTCCGCAGGCGCCGGCGCGCCAGATCGGCGTAGATGCCGGAAGGAAATTTGTCCAGAAACACTTCCAGGTCTTCCAGGTCCCCGGAGTCCTTGATGTCCTTCCAGTAGACCAGCTCAAGCTCCTGCGTCACGGTAGAGCCGGTGCCGGTGTCGGTGCCGGTCGTGTTGAGTTTGACGGTGGAGCCACCCGCGCGGGAGCGGCCGGTGTCGGTGGCCGTGCCTGCGCGCCCGCCAGACGCGCTCACCGGCGGCACGATGGTCGGATCCGTTGCCTGGCCGCTGGCCTCCAGCAACGCAGCCGAAAATTCCTGCGCCGTCGCAAAACGCTGGTCGCGTTTTTTGGCCAGTGCCCGCACCATCACCGCATCGATGGCGGCCGGCAACAGCGTGTTGAAGCTGCTGGGCGCTGCCGGCGTGTGGTTCACGATCTGCTGGATGATCGCAAAGTCGGTATCGCCGTCGAAGGGCCGCTTGCCCGTGAGCAGCTGGTACAGCACCACCCCCACCGCAAACAGGTCGGCCCGCGCATCGATCGGCAGGCCCTGCACCTGCTCGGGCGACATGTATTTGAGGGTGCCCACCATGGTTCCCTGGGTGCGTGTGGCTTCGCTGGAGTCCTGGATGCGGGCCACGCCGAAATCGGTGAGTTTGACCCGGCCATCGGCTTCGATCAGCAGATTGGCAGGCTTGACATCGCGATGCACGACGTTCTGCCGGTGCGCATAGTCCAGCGCAGACAGCAGGTCCCGGACCATGCGCAGGGTTTCCTCCAGCGAATAACGCCGGCCCGCGTCCAGATGGTGTTTGAGGTCTTCGCCCTGGATGAACTCCATGACCAGAAAGGCCATGTCGCCATGACGGTCCGAGTCATACACACTGACAATATGGGGGTGCTGCAAGCGCGCGGCCGAATGTGCCTCGGTGCGAAACCGCGCCTCGTACTCGGCAGCGGCCTCTTCCGACAGGTTTTCAACCTTGATGGTCTTGATCGCCACGCGGCGGTTCAGGTTGGGATCGCGCGCCTCGTAGACCAGCCCCATCGCGCCTTTGCCCAGCACGCGAATGATGTCGTAGCGTCCCAGCTTGTTCAGGCTCATGGGGTGAAGGGGGAAAAGAAAAAAAAGGGGAAGGGCACTGGATACGTTTGGAAACACCAATTCTAGGGTCGGAGCGTCAGCTCCGGATAGAAAAACTGATCAAGGGGCTGCCTTCCTTGCGTTCGCACCCTGCGCTGATCTGGCCGTTGCCGACCAGGTAACACTCGGTGCGGCGCAACACCACGGCTTCGTTCTGGTTGCCGAAGTAGACCCAGGTGCCATAACTGGAGGCATCGCTGAGCACGAACTGCCCACCGCGCCACTCCAGCGTGGCGTGCATGCGGGACACCCGCGGATCGTTCAGGGCCAGTGAGGCGTCGGCACCCCGGCCGATGGACATCCTGGCGCTGCCGGCGTTGATTTGCACGGTCTGCGCACCGGTCACCAGCTCCAGTACCAGCGGCCCGGCCTGAGTGGCCATCGAGCGCCCCATCATGGTGGCATCGTCATCCCGGCCAGCCTGCCATTCCACCCGGTACACCAGACCCGCTTCCGCCTTGCCGCGCAGGTGCATGGGCCCCAGGCTGCGCAAGGAAGCGCGCTGCACGGGCCCCAGGGCCGACCAGACGTTGTGCGTGGTGAGAATCTGTGCGGCGCCGGCCAGGTCGGCCAGGCGCGCCGCCGAATTGACGGTATCGCCGAAGCAGTCGCCGTCGATCTCGATCACCTCGCCGGACTCCATGCCCATCTGCATCTGCACCGGCGCGCCATTGCCACCGGGAAGGATGGGTTTGTCGAGGAGGCGTTTCTGGATGGCAACGCAGGCGGCCAGCGCGTCGCCCTCCTGCGAAAACACCACAAACAAGCCGTCGCCAAGCAGCTTGACGACACGGCCGCCGTGCTGCTGAAAGACCTGGCTCAGCGCGCCCACCAGCTGCGTCACAAAGCGCGAGGCGGTTTCGTCCCCCAGCCGCTCGAACATGCTGGTGCTGCCGACAAGATCGGCAAAAACGACGGTCGTCATGAAAACTTTCTGGAAAACCAGAAGGTTGAACAAGCCGGCACGCACACGGTGTCAGACGGCAACACGTAACCTTTTGTTCTCATGTGGGCGATTTTTACAGAAAATCAGCCCCTCCCGCGTGTGACGTTTTTACCGTGAGACCCCGCGGTCAGCGCAAACCGTCCCACAGCAACTTGCAGCCGGTGAGGAACATGCCGCCGTACAGCACCCGGTAAAAAAGCAGCTGGCTGATGCGCCTGGCCATGCGCACACCAGCCCAGACACCCACCGGCGCCAGCGGCAGCAGGACCAGCGAGGTCGCCATGTTGCGCAGGTCCAACAGCCCCAGCCAGGCATAGGGAATCCACTTGGAGAGGTTGATCACAAAGAAGAAAAAGGCCAGTGTGGCGGTGAACTTGAGCGGGCTCAGGCGCAGGGGAATGACGTAGGCGCTGATGGGCGGGCCGCCGGCATGGGCCACAAAACTGGTGAAACCCGAGGTTGCGGTCAGCAGCGCACCCAGCCATTTCGGCGGCGGCGGGCTGTCGGGCCGGGGCGGAAACAGCAGGCGCTGTGCCAGAAACAGCAGGGTGAAAAAACCCACGATGCCGGCCACCATCTTGCCGTCGAGCAGGCTGAACAACAGCGCGCCTGTTAGCGTGCCGACCAGGCCGCAAGGCACCAGGAACTTCAGCAGTTTGAGGTCGAAGTCCTTGCGGAAAGCCGCCATGCCGAGCAGGTCCATCAGCAGCAGCACCGGCATCAGGATGGCCGCCGCCTGCGGCACGGTCACCGCCAGCGCCATGAGGGGAACGGCCAGCGAGCCGAAACCCGCCCCGAAGCCGCTTTTGCTGATCCCCAGCAAGAGCACGGCGGGTACCGCCACGCCGTAAAAAAAGGGGTCGGTGATGAATGGAAAGGGCACGGGCTTGCGGGGGAGGTGGAGGCTGCTGATTATCACGCCTGCAAGGATGGCGGCGGCGCCGGGCCGTCCATCCGACAGACCCGTGCCGCATGGGTGTTGATGCATCAAATCAGGCCCCAGCCCCTGCTGGGCGGGCGCGAATAGCTATTGTTTCAGGAGCAGCTTGCGGCATGGCAGCGCTGACGAAATGACGCCTTGCAAGATCGACTGTTTTTTCATGCTGCGGTGCTGTGCAGACAAATCCAAACTCAGGCAATATGGCCCGCATGAACGACTCTGCCTCCTACACCCCTCCCAAAATCTGGTCGCCGCCACCCTCCAGCGGCGGACGTTTTGCCAACATCAACCGGCCCGTGGCCGGCCCCACCCATGACAAGGAACTCCCGGTGGGCCGCCACCCCTTGCAGCTGTATTCGCTGGGCACGCCCAATGGCATCAAGGTCACGGTGATGCTGGAAGAGTTGCTGGCCCTGGGCCACAGCGGCGCAGAATACGACGCCTGGCTGATCCGCATCCACGAGGGCGAACAGTTCGGCAGTGGCTTTGTGGCGGCCAACCCCAACTCCAAGATCCCGGTGCTGGTGGACCACAGCGGCTCTGTCCCCCAGCGGGTGTTCGAGTCGGGCGCGATTTTGCAGTATCTGGCCGAGAAGTTCGGCGCGTTTTTACCCGCCAGCGGAGCGCCGCGCGCCGAATGCCTGTCGTGGCTCAACTGGTTGATGGGCAGCGCCCCCTTCCTGGGCGGTGGCTTCGGCCATTTCTATGCCTATGCGCCCAGCAAGATTGAATATGCCATCGACCGTTATGCAATGGAGGTCAAACGCCAGCTGGACGTGCTGGACCGCCGTCTGGCCGAGGTGCCGTATCTGGCGGGTGACGACTACACCATTGCCGACATGGCGGTGTGGCCCTGGTACGGCGCCCTGGTCAAAGGCCAGCTGTACGAAGCGGGCGAGTTCCTGCAGGTACAGACCTATGCCCATGTGCTGCGCTGGACGGACGAAATCGCCAGGCGCCCCGCCGCCAGGCGCGGCCGCATGGTCAACCGCACCTGGGGCGAGCCCTCCAGCCAGTTGCATGAGCGCCATGATGCGAGCGACTTTGACACCCGCACCCAGGACAAGCTGGCCCCATGATCACCCTGTACGACTGCGCCACCGCTCCGAGCCCGCGGCGCGCCCGCATCCTGCTGGCTGAAAAAGGCGTGGCCCACGACACGGTGCAGATTGATCTGCGCACCAACGAGCAGATGGGTGAAGCCTTCCGCCGGATCAATCCACAGTGCACCGTGCCGGCGCTGCGTATCGACGACGGTACGGTGCTCGCCGACAACGCCGCGATTGCCGCCTGGCTGGAAGCGTACTGCCCCCAGCCCCCTTTGCTGGGCAGTACCGCGCTGGAAAAAGCCGACATCGCCAGCTGGCAATGGCGCGTCGAGTTCGAAGGCCTGACGGCCATCGCCGAGTGCCTGCGCAACAGTTCTCCGGCCATGGCCAACCGCGCCCTGCCCGGGCCGGTGGACTACCCGCAGATTCCCGAGCTGGCCCAGCGCGGACTGCTCCGTGTACAGCAGTTCTTTGCCATGCTCAATGAACGGCTGCAGGGGCGCGCGTTCATTGCGGCAGACCGGTTCAGCGTGGCCGACATCACCGCCGTGGTGGCGGTGGACTTTGCCCGCATCGTCAAGGTCAAGCCCGGCGAGCAGCACCCGGAACTCATGCGCTGGCGTGCGGCCATGGCGCAGCGGCCGTCCATGGCGCTGTAGGGGCGCTCGTCCCCTGCCAACAAGGACAAGCCGACCGCCAGCTGATGGGCAAGGGCAAGACCTCCTGCCTGCCTGCCTGCCCGCCCCCCTCCTGCCGGCGATTTGCGGGGGCTGAAACCCAGGTTTTGATAAAAATGTAGCTATTACGCCCGTGGATATTGCGCCAACAGCTATCAAAATCAGAGCAAACCGGGCCTGTTGAAACCCGTTCCCGCACCAACGCTATGCCCTGCCCCGCGCCGATACACATGGCGCACAACGCGTAGCTGTCGCCGGTGCGGTCTGCCACGGCAGCCAGGTAAGCCTTGTCTTCAGGCCGCATGCGCTGGCGCAGCTCGCTCCTGCCGGGTTTGTCGATCCGGAAAAAGGGATGGATCGCTTTATGGGGCCGGTGGACGCGGTTGAATCGGTTGAATCGGTTGAACAGGTTGAACAGGTTGAACTGGGTTAAGGACAAAGTCGAAGTCCAGGCTGTAAACACCGTCGGGCTGTTTGATCCAGTCGGCCACCAGCGACTGGCGCACGCCGAACACCGCGTCCGAGTCGAGGTAAGGGTCGCCGCTGCGGAACACGTGCGTGACCAGCTTTTCATACCCCGGCGCCGTGATCATGAAATGCAGGTGCGCCGGCCGCCAGGGGTGACGCTTGGTGGCGCGCAGCATCTCGCCCACCGGCCCGTCGACGGGAATGGGGTAGGCCTCGGCCACGATGGTTTTGAAATGGAAGCGTCCGTCCGTACCGGAGGTAAGCACACCGCGCGCCCGGTGTTTGTCCAGGCCCGGGTATTGCACGTCGTAGTTGCCCTCGGCGTCGGCCTGCCAGACCTCCACCACGGCGTCGGCCACCTCTTCGCCGTCCCGGCCCAGCACCCTGCCCCGCACGATACAGGGCTCACCCGCCGCACCGTTGGCCACATCGGCACCGTGTTCGTAATGCGGCGCGCCTTCAACATGGAAGGGGCCGAACACCGTGGCTTCGGTGCAGCCCTGCGGCTTGTCATTGTTCATGGCCACGGTCAACATCGACAGACCCAGCGTGTCGCTGAGCAAAATGAACTCCTGGCGCTTGTCGTCGCATTTCTGTCCAGTGGCGGTGAGAAACTCAATGCCCGCCAGCCACTCTTCCTCGGTCAGCTTCACTTCACGGGCAAAGGCATGCAGATGCTGCACCAGGCTGGTCATCAGTTCCTTCAGCCGCGCATCAGGCGTGCCGGCAAAACGTGCAAGCACCGCCTGGGTGATCGTGTCCTGGTTGAGGTTTCGCACGTCAGGCTTTCCGCCATGCCGTCTCGGGGCGGGCTTGCGTTCTCTGGGGGGTCGGCGAACAAAGGTGATCGTGGGGTTGCATGGGTTTCATCAGGTGAGCTCTCTGAGCCAGAAATGCAGGAGGCGGGCAGAAGTTGGGGAAGGAGAATCCGGCGGGCGACAATGACTTTTTCACGCGGCGGAAGAAACGTCCTGCAGTCTGCCCCACATTGCAGACCACCACAAGGGCTGGCAAATGGAGACTGGGCTCGCTGCACGGAAATTGAACTGTTTGTGCGGGTGGCCGAAACCGCCAGCCTGGCCCGCGCCGCCGAAGTGCGCACCTTCATCGACTTCGCCGCCGCACACTTCGCCAGGCAGGACGATGAGCGCGCGTGGACGGGTCGTTTTGGCGTGTAATGATCCATGCGCAAACTGATTCAAACCGATGTACTGATCGCCGGCGGCGGCCCCTGCGGCCTGATGCTGGCCAACGAACTCGGCCGCCGCGGCATACCTTGCCTGCTGGTGGACCCCAAACCCGGCACCGCCTTCAACCCGCAGGCCAACGCCACGCAGGCGCGCACCATGGAACATTTCCGCCGCCTCGGTTTTGCCGGCGAGATCCGCGCCCAGGGCCTGCCGGCCGACCACCCCACCGACATTGCCTACTTCACGCGTTACACCGGGCATGAGCTGGCCCGCCTGCACCTGCCCACCGCCGCGCAGGCGGTGAACAACATCAAGGCCATGGGCGGCTCCTGGAGTGCGGCCGAGTTGCCGCACCGGGTATCGCAGAAGTTTGTCGAAGCCACCTTGCGCCGCCACGCTGAAGTCCTGCCCGGCGTCGATGTGCGTTACGGCTGGGGCCTTGAAGATTTCGAGGACCGCGGCAGCCATGTGCAGGCGCAAGTGCGCGCCACCGCCGGCGGCGAGTCCCTGGACGTGCAGGCCGCGTACCTGGTCGGCGCCGACGGCCCGCGCAGCCTGGTGCGCAGCACGCTGGGCATCGCCTGGGATGGCGCCAGCGGCGTCAGGCGCGAGTTCATGGGCGGCAAGATGTTTGCGGTCTACCTGCGCGCGCCGGATTTCTACACCGTCTTCCCACATGCTCGCGCCTGGATGTATGTGTCGGTCAATCCCCAGCGCCGCGCCTTCATGGCCTCGGTGGATGGTCAGTCGGAGTTTGCCTTTCACGCCGCCGTGCATGAGGGCGAGGATGCCGAGGCCTGGTCCGCCGAAGATGCGCAGCGCATCGTCGACGAAGCCATGGGCGTGCATCTGGCCATCGAGGTCTTGTCGGTCGGCACCTGGACCGCCGGACATTCGCTGGTGGCGCAGAGTTTTCAGCGCGGGCGGGTCTTCCTGGGCGGTGATGCGGCCCACCTGTTCACGCCGACCGGCGGCCTCGGCTACAACACCGCGGTCGAAGACGCAGTCAACCTCGGCTGGAAACTGGCCGCCGTGGTGCGCGGCAAGGCGCTGCCGCAGTTGCTGGACAGTTACGGACCGGAGCGTCAGCCGCTGGCCGAACGAAACACCGGCTATGCCCGGCGTTTTGCCGATTCGGTCGGCAGCTTCCGCGCCACCGCCCTGCTGGAGCAGGAAGATGCCAACGGGCAGGCCGAGCGCGAACGTGCCGCCAGCTACCTGAACCAGCACGTGCGCCTGGAGTTCAACATTCCCGGCGTGACCTTCGGCGGACGTTACGACGGCTCGCCCCTGATCGTGAAGGACGGCAGCACACCACCGCCGGACGACGCCGGCCACTACCAGCCCAGCGCCAGCCCCGGTGGCCGCGCGCCGCACGCGTGGCTGGAGGACGGCCGCTCGCTGTACGACAGTTTCAACTTCGAATGGACGCTGCTGGCCCTGGGGCCGGAGGCACCCGACACGCGCGGCTTTGTGGACGCAGCGGCGGCGCTGGGCCTGGATCTGGAGGTGGTGGCGCATCCGTCAGAGGCGCTGCGGGGGCTCTACGAAGCGCCGCTGGCCCTGATCCGTCCGGACCAGATCGTGGCCTGGCGCGGCAACAACGGCCGGCAGGCCCTGCAGGTGCTGAAACAAGCCAGCGGGCATGCCGACGGCACGTTCTGACCAGCCTCAACCGCTACTGATTTGATAGCTGTTCGCGCCCGTCTGATATGGGCTGGTTCCCGATTTGACTGAAATCCTGTTAGCACCCCGTCTGTTCAGCGGCCTACCACCGCCAGATAAGCCTTCCGTGTCTCCGGGTCCACCGACGTCAGCAGTTGCTGGTAGGGCGTCTTGTGCCGGGCCAGCACGCGGGCCGAGGCGACAGCCCGGGAGCGGCAGTACCAGTGGCAGGTGTGCTGCAACAACAACAGTTCGGCCGTGAGCGTGTACGCCTTGTCACGCGGCGCGCGGCCCTGTGCATTTTTTGCCGCGCGCTCCATCCCCTCTGCATGAACAAGCAGGGCGCGCCGCATGTCGAAGGTGTTGTCAGGAAAAAACCGCTCAGCCTCGGGCAGAAACGCCGGCAGCTTGCTGACGCGGGCCTCGGCTTCGTCCACCGACGAAAAATCCGTGGCAAGACACCGTAACTGCTCACACAGTTGCTCCTCGGACAAGGCCAGCATGCGCCAGAGTCGGGTCTGACGCTCTGGAGCTTTCTCCTCCAGCGCCTTGAAGTAGCCTTCGATCAGGTTTTCCATCAGCCGGTCCAGCTGGTAGCGACCAACAAAGCCGTCCAGCAAGGCAACACGCCGGGTCCGGTTTTCCGATTTGAGCTTCCAGGCGCCTAAGGCGGTGACCATCAGCAGCAGAACAAGAATTTCCATGACAACACGGGTCTGTCCACAGAGGACGCAAGTCTAATACCGCCATCCGAAAATGGCGAATCACTGGAAACGCGGCTTCTCCGCCATGGCGACCGCCCGCGTTTTTTCAGGCGTCGAGGCGCTGCCCGTCGGACGCCCCGGCCGAGGCCCATGGGATGCGCTTGCCCATTGTTTTTCCCGTTTTTTGATCGGGCTGCAGTGAGCCGCAGCACGGTCTGTGGCGCGACTGGCGCCTGCCCGTGCGGCAGGTGGGCCACCAGGGCCCGCCCCTTCACCCAGGAAGCGTTGCGGCCGGGGCGCACCGTGGCGCCGGCCTTGTCTGGTTCAGCTCACACCCGTTCCAGCACCAACGCAATGCCCTGCCCCACGCCGATACACATGGTGCACAGCGCATAACGCCCGCCGGTGCGGTGCAGCTGGTTCACTGCGGTGGTGACAAGGCGTGCTCCCGAGGCTCCCAACGGATGGCCGAGTGCAATCGCGCCGCCGTTCGGGTTGACGCGCACGTCGTCGTCCTGCAGGCCCAGCAGCCGCAGCACCGCCAGGCCCTGGGCGGCGAAGGCTTCGTTGAGTTCGATCACATCCATCTGCGCCAGGCTCAGGCCGGTCAGCGCCAACACCTTCTCGGTGGCAGGTGCCGGGCCGATGCCCATGATGCGCGGCGGCACGCCGGCGGTCGCCATGCCGACGATGCGCGCGCGTGGCGTCAGGCCGTTCTGCTTCGCGGCCTCTTCGTTGGCGATCAGCAGCGCGCAGGCGCCGTCGTTCACGCCCGAGGCATTGCCCGCCGTGACACTGCCGTCAGGCCGTACCGCGCCCTTGAGCTTGGCCAGGGCCTCCATTGAGGTTTCGCGCGGGTGTTCGTCCTTGCTCACCACCACGGGGTCGCCTTTTTTCTGGGCAATGGTCACCGGCGTGATCTCGGCGTCGAAGAAACCCGACTTCTGCGCGGCCACCGCCTTGAGCTGGGAGGCCAACGCCATCTTGTCCTGGTCTTCGCGGCTGATCTTGTATTCCAGCGCCACGTTTTCAGCGGTTTCCGGCATGGCGTCCGTGCCGTATTTTTCCTTCATCAGCTTGTTGACGAAGCGCCAGCCGATGGTGGTGTCGTACATCTGCGCGGCGCGGCTGAAGGCACTCTCGGCCTTGGCCATCACAAAGGGCGCGCGGCTCATGCTTTCCACACCGCCGGCAATCATCAAACGTGCCTCGCCGGCCTTGATGGCACGGGCCGCCGTACCCACCGCGTCCATGCCCGAACCGCAGAGGCGGTTGATGGTGGCGCCCGGCAGCTCCAGCGGCAGGCCGGCCAGCAGGGTCGCCATGTGGGCGACGTTGCGGTTGTCTTCACCGGCCTGGTTCACGCAACCGTAGATCACGTCGGTCACGGCCAGCCAGTCGACATTCGGGTTGCGCGCCATCAGCGCCTTGAGCGGCACGGCGGCCAGGTCGTCGGTGCGCACGCTGCTGAGCGCGCCGCCATAACGGCCGAAAGGAGTACGGATGGCGTCGCAGATAAAAGCTTGGGGAGTCATGGTGGTTCTCTCGGATGGGTTGTCAAAGGGCCTGGACAGGCTGGCCCGAACGGAAATTTTCGCGGCCTTACACCGCAATGGGAAGGCCGACCAGCTTCTCCAGCTCGTCGTGCGCCAACCCCTCGACTTTATCCACCAGCCGCAGGCCTTGCGGCGTGCATTCCAGAGTGGCCAGGTCGGAGTAAATGCGTTTGACACAGCCGATGCCGGTCAGCGGGTAGCTGCAGGTCTTGACCACCTTGCTTTCGCCTTTTTTGGTCAGCAGGTCCATCATGACCCAGGTCTGACGGGCACCGATGGCCAGGTCCATGGCGCCACCCACCGCCGGAATGGCGCCAGGCTCGCCGGTGCTCCAGTTGGCCAGATCGCCAGTGGCGGACACCTGAAAGGCACCTAGCACGCAGATGTCCAGGTGGCCGCCGCGCATCATCGCGAAGCTGTCGGCATGGTGGAAATAGGCGCCGCCCTTGAGCAGCGTCACCGGCTGCTTGCCGGCATTGATCAGGTCGAAGTCCTTCTCAGCCTCGGCGGGCGCAGGGCCCATGCCCAGAATGCCGTTCTCGCTCTGCAGGATGACCTCGATGCCTTCGGGCAGGTGGTTGGCGACCTGCGTCGGCATGCCTATGCCCAGGTTCACATAGGCGCCGTCATGGATGTCGCGCGCCACGCGGGCGGCCAGCTGCTCTTTGCTGCGTTTCTGGTAAGTCATGTCAGGCTGCCTGTTTGAAGCCGCCGGCCTGCGTGGCGACACGGTCAATTTTCACGATCTGCTGCACAAAGATGCCGGGGGTCACGATGTGCTCGGGGTCCAGCGCACCGAGCTCCACGATCTCGTGCACGGTCGCCACTGTGTGTCTGGCCGCCGTCGCCATGACCGGGCCGAAGTTGCGCGCCGCCTTGCGGTACACCAGGTTGCCCCAGCGGTCGCCGCGCTCGGCCTTGATCAGCGCCACGTCGCCGTAAATCGGCATTTCCAGCACGTAGTGCCGGCCGTTGATTTCACGGGTTTCCTTGGGCGAACCATCGGCATGTTTTGCCAGTTCAGTGCCGTAGCCGGTCGGGGAAAAGAATGCGCCTATCCCCGCGCCCGCCGCGCGCAGACGCTCGGCCAGGTTGCCCTGCGGCACCAGTTCCAGCTCGAGCTTGCCTGCGCGGTACAAGCCGTCAAACACCTGACTGTCTGCCTGACGCGGAAAACTGCAGATGATCTTGCGTACCCTGCCCATCTTGAGCAACGCCGCCAGTCCCGATTCGCCATTGCCGGCGTTGTTGTTGACGACCGTCAGGTCTTTGGCGCCTTGCTCTATCAGCCCGTCAATCAATTCGTTCGGAATACCTGCTGTGCCAAAGCCGCCAATCAGCACGGTCGCTCCGTCCTGCACACCGGCCAGCGCCTCAGCCACCGAGCGGGCTGTCTTGTTGATCATCAAGCTGTCTCCGTCGGAAAAATGACTCGTCTGATATTTGTTCTTATGTAGAACAAATGTTCGTATAATGAATTTTAGGAGATTTTGACAGCCATGGCAATTGCAGCTTCCTCCCTGCGTCCCGACAGTGCGCCCGGTCCCGTGCCGGGCGACAGCTATGTCCAGTCCTTTGCGCGCGGGCTGGAGGTCATCCGCTCCTTCAGCGCACAGTCGCCCCGCCAGACACTGAGCGAAGTGGCCGCGCGCAGCGGCTTGACCCGCGCCGGTGCGCGACGAATCCTGCTGACCCTGCAGACCCTGGGCTATGTGAACAGCGACGGCAAACATTTTTCGCTGACCCCGCGCATCCTGGATCTGGGCTTTGCCTATCTGTCGTCCATGCCGATCTGGAACCTCGCCGAACCGGTGATGGAGGGTCTGGCCGAAGAGGTGAGAGAGTCGTGTTCTGCCGCCGTGCTGGAAGGCACGGACATCGTGTATGTGATGCGGGTGGCCACCCACAAGATCATGAGCATCACGCTGGGGGTGGGCTCGCGCCTGCCGGCTTACTGCACCTCCATGGGACGCGTGCTGCTGGCCGGCTTGCCGGAGGGCGAAGCGCTGGCCTGCCTGAAAGCCTCGGAACTGGCGCCCCTCACCCGCCACACGGTGACCGATCTGGACGCCTTGCGCCAAAAAATAGCGCAGACGCGCAGGCAGGGCTGGTGCCTGGTGAATCAGGAACTGGAAGAAGGCCTGGTGTCTATGGCCGCGCCGATTCAGGACCGGCAGGGCAAGACGGTGGCAGCCCTGAACATCAGCGGCCAGGCCAACCGGACCAGCGCCAGGGCCATGCAGGAAAGCATGCTGCCGCCCCTGCTCCAGGCGGCGCAAACGATTTCACGCCTGCTGGCGGTGCAGAACAAGGGATGAGCAGGGCAGGCAATTCGCGCCTTTGGAGGGCAAAGCGTTACACGCAGTGAACGAACGTGGCTCTTCAATCCAGCCGGGGCCGCGCAGTACACGCAGCGACAAGCGTGGGGGCTCTTCTCTTTTCAAGCAGGGGCCGCGGGTCCGACTTTGCCGGCCCGCAGGCGCAGCGGCCCCCTCGGGGCTGGTGGCAGCGGCTCCGAACCTGCCTGGGCAGGTTGGACAGGCGCCAGAAGCAAAGCCTCCGGCGAGCGGCGGCCTGCAAGGTGCGGGCGCTACACGCAGTGAGCAACCGTGGGGACTACGACTTGCGCGAACCCATCACCAGCACCACGGCGCCCAGGACAATCGCGCCAATGCTGAGCCACTGGGGCACATTGATCGACTCTTTTTCCTTGACGACCAGTTCCAGCGGGCCAATGTTGGCTTTGGTGGTGTCTTTGGTGAAGCTGAAACCGCCGGTGAAAAAACCGGCCAGGCCCAGCACGATCAGGACAATGCCTGTGATTCTGACTGCATTCATGAAGTTCTCCTCGCCGGATGATGGTGATGTCGGCGCGCGCTTGCCGGAATCACGCTGCCATGAAGCTAATCTAGCCGATAAAGGCCTGCGGGGCCGTAGGACATTGCCGATGGACGATTCCGGCGTCCGGAAAACACCACGGCGGCAGCGGCAACAGAGCCCATGCTACGCTTGCCCCATGTTCACGCCTTCGCAAGCCGACGTTCGTCGTTTTTTCTGCTCTGTTTACGCCAAAGCCCGCTCAGGGCAAGCGCTGGAAGCTATTGAAATCATAGCAAGTCAGTGGCTGGACGAGCACCCCGAGTACCACGCCGATTTTGCCGATGCCGATGCGGCGATGGAGAAGATGTACGACGTGGAAGGCGGCAGGACCAACCCCTTCCTGCATCTGTCCATGCACCTGTCGATCAGCGAACAGTGTTCGATCGATCAGCCGCGCGGCATCCGGCAGGCCGTCGAGTTGCTGACCGCCCGCCGCAATTCGCTGCACGACGCCCACCACGAGGCCATGGACTGCCTGGGTCAGATGGTCTGGGAAAGCCAGCGGGGGGGCAGGCCGCCCGACGGCGACGCCTACCTTGCCTGTGTGCAGCGCCACGCCACTAGAGATTAGCCCCCCACGGTCGCTGGCTCCGCGGCCCCCGCTTGAAAAGAGAAGAGCTTCCTTTGCGCGCCTGTGTCGGTGGCTCACAAAAAAAAGCCGCTGGGTCAGCGGCTTTTTCGTGGATGCAAGGTGCGCTTAACGGAACTTGCTCTGCGGAATGGTTTTCAGGTCCCCTTCCACCGATGCCAGGTAGTTGGCCAGCTGCTTGAGTTCTGCATTGGTGTACTGCTTGGCCATGCCGGCCATGATGGCGTTGCCGCGGCCGACCTTGGGGTTGTTCTCGACCTTGTAGGCCTTGAGCGCCACAAACAGGTAGTCGGCATGCTGGCCGCCGAGCTTGGGATAGGACGGGTCGATCGGCTTGCTGAAGTCGGCGCCATGGCAGGATGCGCAATTGGCCTTGCCGAGCAGGGCAGCAACGGCAGGGCTTGGCGTTTTGGCGGTGTGCGCTGCGGCAGCTGCACCTTCGGTCACGCCATGCTGGGAGTAATAAGCGGCCAGGTCGGCAATGTCCTGGTCGTTCAGCGATTCAGCGATGCCACGCATCGTGGGGTGTTTGCGTTCGCCCTTTTTGTAGGCATGCAGGGCCGCGTCAATGTACTTGGCGTTCTGGCCCGAAATCATGGGGACTTTATAGACCTCTGGAAAGTTGGCCTGGTAACCCTTGATGCCGTGGCAGCCAATACACATGGCATTTTTGCTCTCGCCGGCCTTGACATCACCCTTGATGTCCTGGGAATGGGCGGAAACCGTCACAAACGAGACAGCCAGAGCGAATAAGGTGGTGAACAGCTTGGTCATTTTGCGCGCACAATCAGGTGAGAATTTGTTATAAAAAACAACCGCTGATTATATCTGCGACCGCCGCGGCCCGGTTCTGCCCCGGCTTGATCACCGCAGATTCACCCAACTTTCCTGTCCTTACCTCCTGCCCATCATGAAATTCCAAGGCTCCAAAAACTACGTCGCCACCCAGGACCTGATGCTCGCCGTCAACGCCTCCGCCACCCTGAAAAAGCCGCTGCTGGTCAAGGGCGAGCCCGGCACCGGCAAGACCATGCTGGCCGAGGAAGTGGCCGAAGCCCTGAAGTTGCCGCTGTTGCAGTGGCACATCAAGTCCACCACCAAGGCGCAGCAGGGCCTGTATGAATACGACGCGGTGTCGCGCCTGCGCGACTCGCAGCTCGGCGACGAGAAGGTCAAGGACATCCACAACTACATCATCAAGGGCGTGCTCTGGCAGGCCTTCACGGCCGATGAGCCGGTGGCGCTGCTGATCGACGAAATCGACAAGGCAGACATCGAGTTCCCGAACGACCTGCTGCGCGAGATCGACCGCATGGAGTTCTACTGCTACGAAACGCGCGAGTTGATCAAGGCCAAACACCGGCCGCTGGTCTTCATCACCTCGAACAACGAGAAAGAGCTGCCCGACGCCTTTTTGCGCCGCTGCTTCTTCCACTACATCAAGTTTCCCGATGCCGACACGATGAAACTGATCGTCGATGTGCACTTCCCCGATCTCAAAAAGGAATTGCTGGCGGCGGCCATGAAGACCTTTTACGATGTGCGCAACCTGCCCGGCCTGAAGAAAAAGCCATCCACCAGCGAGCTGCTGGACTGGCTCAAGCTGCTGGTGGCCGAAGACATTCCGCTGGAAGCCCTGCAAAGCAAGGAAGACAAGGTGTCCGTGCCGCCACTGGTGGGCGCGCTGCTCAAAAACGAGCAGGACGTCACCCTGTTTGAAAAACTGGTGTTCATGCAACGCCACAACCGCTAGACCGGCCATGGCAAGCGACAAGCGCAATCTCCTGATCGAAGGCCTGTCCGACGCCGTCGGTTTTGTCGGCGGCGCCCTGCTCGGCTTCTGGCTGGGCCGGATGTTTGGCCTCGACATCTTTGCCGCGGGTTACGGCAACAGCGCCATCGGCGGCATCGTGCTGGTGGGCCTGGGCGGCGGGCTGGGGTTGCAGATCGCGCGGCGCTGGCGCCGTGCGCAGGCAAAAAAACAGGGCAAAGAGCCATGAGTTTTGTGCAACCCGTCATTCTTTCCGGGCGCGGCGTCGAGCTGGTGCCGCTGGCACTCGACCACGAAGCCGGCCTGCGCGCCGCGGCCGCCGACGGTGAACTCTGGAAGCTGCGTGTCACCTCGGTGCCGGAGCCAGACCAGACCCGCACCTATATTGACGACGCGCTCAAGGCCCGCGACGCCGGCCACCGCTTCGCCTTCGCCGTGCGTGATCAGGCCAGCGGCACGGTGTTGGGCAGCACCAGTTACCACGACATTTTGCCGGCCGTGAAACGCGTGGAGATTGGCTACACCTGGTACGCCGCGCGTTGCCAGCGCACCCATGTCAACACCACCTGCAAGCTGCTGATGCTCACGCACGCGTTTGAAACCCTGGGTTGCCAGGTGGTCGGCTGGCGCACCGACAATTTCAACTTCGCCTCGCAGCGAGCCATCGAGCGCCTGGGCGCCAAAAAGGACGGCGTGATCCGCGGTCACGCGCTGCGCCGCGACGGCACGATTCGCGATACGGTGATGTACAGCCTGCGCTCGGGCGAGTGGCCGGAAGTCAAGGCGCAGCTGCTGTACCTGCTGGACAAACCACGCGCGCCCAAAGGCTGAAAGGAGTCCTGCCATGTTGATCGACTTCTTCTACACCCTCCGTTCGGCCAAGCTGCCGGTCTCGGTCAAGGAATACCTGATGCTGCTCGAGGCCTTGCAGGCCGGCGTGGTCGGGCCCAACAGCGGCAAGGATGCTGCGGACGGCGAGATCGGCGAGGGCGCGTACAAAATCGACGACTTCTACTACCTGAGCCGCACCGTGCTGGTGAAGGACGAGAAACACTACGACAAGTTTGACCGCGCCTTCGCGGCCTACTTCAAGGGTGTGGAGATGATTGCCGACTTCACCAAGGACATTCCGCTCGAATGGCTGCGCAAGAACCTGGAGCTGGAACTCAGCGCCGAGGACAAGGCCAAGATCGAGAAGATGGGTTGGGACGAGCTCATGGAAACGCTCAAAAAACGTTTCGAAGAGCAGAAGGAACGCCACGAAGGCGGCAGCAAGTGGATAGGCACGGGCGGCACCTCGCCCTTCGGCGCCAACGGTTTCAACCCGCAGGGTATACGCATCGGCCAGGAAAAAAGCCGCAACAAAAGTGCGGTAAAGGTGTGGGACCAGCGCGCCTACAAGGACTACGACGACACGCAGGAGCTGGGCACGCGCAACATCAAGGTCGCGCTGCGCCGCCTGCGCAAGTTCGCGCGCGAGGGCCATGTCGAGGAACTGGACCTGGACGACACCATACGTTCCACCGCCGCCAACGCCGGCTGGCTGGACATCAAGATGGTGCCCGAGCGCCACAACAACGTGAAGGTGCTGCTGCTGATGGACGTGGGCGGCACCATGGACGAACACATCAGCCGCGTGGAAGAACTGTTCTCGGCCACCAAGACCGAGTTCAAGCACATCGAGTTCTATTACTTCCACAACTGCGTCTACGACTTTATGTGGAAGAACAACCGGCGCCGCTTCAGCGAGAAGTTCGCGACCTGGGACATCATCCGCAAGTACAACAAGGACTACAAGCTGATCTTTGTCGGCGACGCGACCATGAGCCCTTACGAAATCCTGCAGCCGGGCGGCAGCGTCGAATACAACAACGAGGAGGCCGGCGTCGAATGGATGCAGCGGCTGACCAACGCCTTCCCGAAATTCGTCTGGATCAACCCCGAGCCGCAGGGCGTCTGGCAGTACCGCCAGAGCATCAGCGTGATCCAGCAGCTGGTCAACCAGCGCATGTACCCCCTCACCATCAAAGGCCTTGAAGAGGCAATGCGCCTGTTGTCCAAGTAAACTGGAAATGTGCCCCACCCCAGTTTCTGCCGCACGTACCGGGCGCTGACCCGGTTCCTGATCGCCGCGCCACTCGCCTCGCTTCTCCTTGTCCTGGCCACGGCCGCCGCAGCGCAGCCGGCTGCGGCCGTGCCATCGGCACCGCCGATGGAAGTCAACACCTCGCCCGCTTCGGGCGTGACGCAAACCGCACCCGCCCCCGCCGCCCCGCCCGCCAGCGTGACCCCGCCGCCCACCCCGGCAGGCTCGGTCGGGCCGACGCAGGCGCAGACCGAGGTCACCGCCTTCGACATTCAGGTACGCGCGCCCGACGGCGTGCGTGAGCTGCTCGAGCGCCACCTCGAACTGCAGCGCTACCGCGCAGTGACCGACCTCGACGATGCCGAGCTGGCCCGCCTGATCGTGCTGGCCGAGCGCAATGTGCGCAACCTGGTGGGCACACTCGGTTACTTCAGCCCCGAGATCCGCATCACGCAGGAAGGGGCCGCCGCGCAGCACCCCACCATTGCGATTGCCGTGACACCCGGCGAACTCACCCGCATCCAGGACGTGGCCATCGATTTCACCGGCGACATCGCCACCTCGTCCGACACCGACGCAGTGGCGCAGCGCGAGGAAATCCGCAGCGACTGGCGCCTGCCCGCCGGCCAGCGCTTCACCCAGGACAACTGGGACAGCGCCAAAACCCAGGCTCTGCGCGGACTGGTGGCCAGGCGCTACCCGGCGGGCCGGCTCGCCGACAGCCTGGCCGACATCGACCCCGCCAGCGAGAGCGCGAAGCTCTCGCTGCGGCTTGATTCCGGACCGCTGTACCGGCTGGGGCCCATGCAGGTCAGCGGCATCCAGCGCTACGACCCGCTGCTGGTGCCGCGGCTGGCACGCCTGCCGCCCGGCTCGGTGTACGACCAGAACCGGCTGGTCGAAGCCCAGCAGCGCCTGGCTGCCAGCGGTTATTTTGATTCGGCCGCGATTTTTGTCGATCCCGACAGCGACCCGGCGGCCGCCCCGGTGCAGGTGCAGGTGCGTGAGGCAGCGCTGCAGAAAGTGGTGTTGGGCGTGGGCATCACCACCGACAGCGGGCCGCGCGCGTCGGTGGAACACACCCACCACCGCGTGCCCGGCATCGGCTGGCGCGCCGTCACCAAACTGCAGCTCGAGCGCAAGTCCCCGTTTGCACAAACCGAATGGACCGGCATCCCCGATGACGACGGCTGGCGCTGGGGCGCGCTCGGCCGGGCCGAACGCCTGGACGACGACGAGCTCGTCACCCGCGCGCAGCGCCTGCGATTCGGCCGCTCGCAGGCCGGCGAACGCATCGACCGCAACCTCTACCTGCAGTACGACCGCGCGAGTGTGCAGACCCGGCAGGCCGGCGCCCTGGCCGGCAGCGACATCGGCGACGGTTCGGCCCTGAGCGCCAACTACGTCTGGACCGGCCGCTATTTCGACAGCCTGCCTTTTCCCAGCAAGGGTTACGGGCTGGGCTTTGAACTCGGCGGCGGCGTGACGCTGGGCAATGAACGCAAGCCTTTCCTGCGCACCACCGGACGCTGGCTGGGCGTGAAGTCGCTGACCAGTGGCCGCCTCGCCCTGCGCGCCGAAGCCGGCGCGGTGGTGGCTGCGGACTCGGCGCGCATTCCCGCCACACAGCTTTTTCGCACGGGCGGCGACAACACCGTGCGCGGTTACGGCTACCGCGACATCGGCGTCGAGCGCGCCAGCGGCGTGACCGGGCCGGGCCGTTACCTCGCCGTCGGCAGCGTCGAGTGGCAAAGGCCAATACGGCGCAACGGCCTGCCCACCGAATGGGAGCACACGCTGTTTGTCGACGCCGGTTCGGTCGCCGAAACGCCGAAAGAGCTGAAGGCCAGGGTCGGCGTGGGCACCGGCGTGCGCTGGCGCAGCCCGATCGGTCCGCTGCAGATTGACCTGGCCTACGGTTTGACCCCCAAAAAACTGCGGCTGCACATGAGTGTGGGTTTTGTTTTCTGATGGTCATGCCCGCCACCGCTCCCCGCAACGCTCCCGATAGCGCGGCACCACCGCCACGGCGCCGCTGGCGCAAGGCGGTGGCCGCGGCATGCAGCGCCATGGTGCTGGCGCTGCTGCTGGCCCTGGCGGGCCTCTGGGTGTGGTCGGGCACCGAAGGCTCGCTGGCCAGCGCGCTGCGCTGGGCCGGGCGCGCGCAACCGCTCAGCGCCGAAGGGGTGAGCGGCTCACTGCGCGCCGGCGGCCAGGTGCAGACATTGCGCTGGCAGCAAGAGCGCCTGCAACTCGTCGCCAGCGATGTCCAGCTGCGCTGGCACCCGCTGTCGCTGCTGACCGGCACCCTCCGGCTCGAGCGCCTGGCCGCAGCCAGCCTGACGGTGGACGACCAGCGCCCGCCGGCTGAAGCCGCCGCCGCTCCGCCGGTCTCGGTGGCGCTGCCCTTTCGCATCACCCTGGATGAACTGGCCATCGACCGGCTGCTGTGGCTGGGCCCGCCCGCGCTGGAAGCCAAAGCCATTCGCGCGCGTTATGCCTTTGATGGCGTGCACCACCGGATCGAGCTGGCGAACGCACTCATCGCTGACGGACGTTACAGCGGCCGCGCCAGCCTGCTGGCCACCGGTGCACTGACGCTGGACGCTGCCATGTCGGGCGTGCTGGAAGCCACCGTGCCCGGCAGCGCGGCCCGCGTGCCACTGGCGTTTCAGGCCACGGCCCAAGGCCCGCTGGCTGACTTGCAGGCCAGCGGCGCCCTTCAGCAGGTCGGCACACCCACCCGCCCCGGCGCCACGCCGCAGGCCAGCGCCACCGCGCGCATCACGCCCTGGGCGGCGCAACCGCTGCCGCAGGCCGATGCCAGCTTTGTCGCGCTCGACCTGGCCAGCCTCTGGCCGGGCGCGCCGCAGACCGGGCTCAGCGGCAAGCTCAGTGTGCGGCCCGACAGCCGCCGCAGCGACGCCTGGCAACTGCAGACCACCCTCAGCAACAGCCTGCCCGGCCCCTGGGACCAGCAGCGCCTGCCGCTGGACAAGCTGCAGGCCGAGGGCGAGTGGCGCGGCGGCGTGGCCATGGTGCGCAGCCTGCAGGCCCGGCTGGCTGGTGGCGAGATCACGGCCAGCGGCCAGTGGTCGCAGGCGGCCCCTGCCACCGCCTCCCCCACAACGCCCGCGGCGCCTGTTGCTGCCGGCGCGCAGGGCTGGCAGGTGCAGGCCACGCTGAAAAACATCAACCCCGCTGCGCTGCACACCCAACTGGCGGCACTGCCGGTGGACGGGCGCGCGGACGTGAATGGGCAGGCGGGCGCGATCGAGTTCGATGCCGCCGTTGCAGCCAGCGGCAAAACCGCCGCACCGCCCACCCGTTCCGCCCGTTCCGACCGTTCCGACCGTTCCGACCGTTCCGACCGTTCCGCCAACAACCCATTGGCCGCCCTGCGCCTGCGCGACGCAAGCGCCACCGGGCGCTGGGCGGGCGACACGCTGACGCTGTCGGCACTGCAACTTCGCACCGACGACGCCGAGTTGGCCGGCACGCTGCAAGTGCAGCCCGCCGCCCGCAGCGGCAAGGGCCGGCTGGACCTGACCGCGCCCGGCCTGGCCGCCCAGCTGCAGGGTGAACTGCAGGCCACACGGGGCGCGGGCCGGCTCAGCCTGCGCGGCCGCGATGCGGCCCTGGCCTTGCGCTGGCTGCAGCGCCTGCCAGGCGCACCGGCCGCCCTGCAACAGGCCTCGGCCAGCGGCAGCGCCGAACTCCAGCTCGGCTGGCAAGGCGGCTGGCGCGACCCGTCGTTGCAGGCCAGCCTGAGCCTGCCCGCCTTGGACTGGCGCAATGGCGTCGCCCCTGCCAGCCCGTCTTCCAACACATCTTCAAACCCATCTTCCAGCACATCTGAAAAAACTTCGACTCCCACCCGCCCCGCAGCCCCTGCCGGCGTGCTGCAGTTCCGCGCTGTCCAGGCCACCCTGTCGGGCCGCCTGAGCCAGGCCGAACTCAAGCTCCAGGGCCGGCTGCACCAGCAGCAGCGCCGCTACGCCCTGCAACTGGCCGCCAGCGGTGGCCGCAGCGGCCCGGCCCCGGCCAGCCTTGCCGCATGGAGCACCGCGCCGTGGCAAGCCCTGGTGCAGCCACTGCAGCTGTCGGTCGAAGACCCGGCCCTGGGCGCTGGCGCCTGGCGCCTGGCCACGCAGAAAGCGGTGCCGCTGAAGTGGACGCCAACATCGGCCGGCGGCGCACTGGAAGCCGGCGCTGGCCAGGCCCTGCTGACTGCCCCCGCGCGCGCAGCCGCGGCAGGTTCCCCTTCACAAGCCACCCTGGCCTGGCAGCCGGTGCGCTGGCGCGCCGGCGAGTTGCTCACCGCTGGCACCCTCACCGGTTTGCCGCTGGCCTGGCTGGAGCTTGTCGCCGGCCCGCAACTGGCGGGCGCTGGCCTGGCCGGTGATCTGGTGTTCGACGGCCAGTGGGACGCGGCGCTGGGCAGCACCCTGCGCCTGAAGGCCAGCCTGGCGCGCAGCCGCGGCGACATCACGGTGCAGGCCGAAACCGCGCAAGGCAGCGCCACACGGGTCGCCGCCGGGGTGAAGGAGGCGCGCCTGACACTGGAAAGCAACGGCGACGCCCTCACCCTGGGCCTGCGCTGGGACAGCGAGCGCGCCGGCAACGCCGACGGCCAGCTCACCACGCGGCTGGCCAGAAGCAGCGCCGGCTGGGCCTGGCCGGCAGATGCGCCGCTCAACGGCCGCCTGCGCGCGCAACTGCCGCGGATCGGTGTGTGGTCCGTGCTGGCGCCACCGGGCTGGCGGCTGCGCGGTTCTCTGGCCGCCAATGTGGCCCTCAGCGGCAACCGCGCCGCGCCGCAGCTGGCCGGCACCTTGCAGGCCGACGACCTGGCATTGCGCTCGGTGGTGGACGGCATCGAGTTCGGCAAGGGCACGCTGCGCGCCACGCTGGACGGCACCCGCATGCGCATCAGCGAGTTCACCCTGCAGGGCGCTGGCGGCCAGGGCACCGGCGGCCTGCTGCGCGCGCAGGGCGAAGCCGGCTGGATCAATGGCAAACCGGAGGTGCGGCTGGACGCCAAACTGGAACGCCTGCGCGCCAGCCTGCGCACCGACCGGGCGCTCACCGTGTCGGGCGACCTGCGGGCCAGCCTGGTCGGCAAGGCGGCGACGCTGACCGGCAAGCTGCTGATCGACCAGGCGCGCATCCTGTTGCCCGACGAAAGCACGCCGCAGCTCGGTGACGACGTGGTGGTGCGCAGCAGCAGCGGCGCAGCCGCCGGCAAAAAAGCGCCGGCCGAGGCCCATGCGCCCGCCGCCGCGCCCGCCAGCCAGGACAGCCGCAGCCTGAGCCTGGCGGTGCAGATCGACCTGGGCCAGGACTTCCGCATTCGCGGCAAGGGGCTGGACACGCGCGTGCAGGGCGTACTCGCGCTCAGCGGTGAGTCCCTGGGCAACGCGCGCCTGAACGGCACGGTGCGCACCGTGGGCGGTCAATACCGCGCTTACGGCCAGCGCCTGGATGTCGAGCAGGGGCAACTGCGTTTTACCGGCGCCATCGACAACCCGACGCTGGACATCCTGGCGATTCGCCCCAACCTCACGCAGCGCGTGGGGGTGCAGATCACCGGCACGGCGCTACTGCCGCGCGTGCGCCTGTACGCGCAGCCCGAGCTGTCCGACGCAGAGAAACTGTCCTGGCTGGTGGTGGGCCGCGCCTCGGCCAGCGGCGGCGCCGAAGCCGCGCTGCTGCAGCAGGCGGCGATTGCGCTGCTGGGCAGCAAGACCGGCGGCATGTCCGGCGGGCTGGCGGCCTCGCTGGGGCTGGACGAGCTGTCGTTCCGCGGCGCATCAAGCAACACCGACGGCAGTGCTGCCGAAGGCGCGGTTACGCTGGGCAAACGTTTTTCGCGCAACTTCTATGCGGCCTACGAACGCAGCCTGTCGGGCGCACTCGGCACGCTGTACCTGTTTTACGATTTGTCGCAGCGCTTCACCATCCGGGCCGAAGCCGGCCAGCAAAGCGCGGTGGACCTGATCTACACGGTGCCGTTTGACTAGGGCCGTGAATTGCAAGATGGTGCCCTTGGCAGGAATCGGACCTGCGACCTATCCCTTAGGAGGGGATCGCTCTATCCACTGAGCTACAAAGGCAGACGCGTAGTTTAACAAGGGTGAACAGGCCGGTGCCGGCTGGCCGCGCTGCGGCGGGGAATCGCAGGCCTTCTTGGGCGGGCGCCTGGAGGCAATCCGGCGCAAGCATGAGCTTCTCCACCGCCTCCAGATCCATGCAGGCTCTGGTGGACTGGAGGACTGGGGGATTGCCCGTGAACTGACCGGGCAGCGCCGCAACCGTGTTTTTGTCCATGAAGCTTGTCTGAACATCCTCTACGAAGGGGCGAGCCCCTTTGAGTTCAGTCAAGGCAGACGCGGGGAAGTATCGCTCCTGCTTTGATAGCTGCTTGCGCCCACCGCATCAGGTCTGGAGAGCTCAAACACCTGTGCAAATACCGTTTCAGGCGCATTTGCCGCCGCAGCGCACCGGCCTCACGCCAACACCTCCGGCCCAAAGGCCAGCCCGTCGAGCTTGTCGGGGTTGCGCAGGATGTAGATATTGGTCGCCTGGCCTTCGTCGTTGTAGGCAAAGGTGATGGCGGTCACGATCTCGCCGTTCGCGCGCAGCTGGATGGCGCGGCCGCCGTTGATCTCGCAGGGCACCCATTCGTAAGCCGCCCAGTAGCGCGCCAGCTGGGTGGTGACCAGCGTGAGCACGCTGCCCTTGCCCTGAAACACGCCTTCGACGGAGGGGACCTTGCCGCCGCTGTCGGCGCTGACGGCGATGTCGTCCGACAGCAGACTGGCCAGCGACTCGGTGCTGCCGCCGGTAATGGCCTCGCGAAAAGCGGCGAGCAGCTCGTCCTGCACCTTGGGCGGCGTCACGTGGCGCACCCTGCCCTGGGCGATGTTGACGCTGGCGCGCGAGACCAGCTTGCGGCAGGCGGCTTCTTCCATGTCCAGTATGCCGGCCACCTCGGCGTAGGGCGTTTCAAAAATCTCGTGCAGCAGGTAGGCGGCGCGCTCCCTGGGCGTGAGCCGTTCGAGCAGCAGCAAAAAGGCCATGCTCAGCGACGAGGCCAGCAAGGCATGCGTTTCGGGTGTCTCTTCGGTGCGGGTGTGGATGGGTTCGGGCAGCCAGGTGCCAACGTAGTCCACCCGGCTGCGCTGCGCGTCGCGCAGCATGTCAATGCAGTGCCGCGTACACAGCGTGGTGAGCCAGGCCGCCGGCGTGGCAATGCTGGCATGGTCGGCCCCCAGCCACTTGATGTAGACGTCGTGCACGGCGTCTTCGGCATCAGCCCGTGAACCGAGGATGCGGTAGGCCAGGCCGAACAGGTGCCTGCGCCTTTCTTCAAACACGGCCGTGGGGCTGATGCCTTGCATGGTGGGGCCTAATGCGCCGAGACCTGGGTGCGGTTCCAGAGGTTGATCATGGCAATCGTGGCGGTCAGCGCGCCGATCTCCTTGTCGCTGAACGACTTGCGCAGCCGGCCGCGCAGGCTGGCGTAGTCGGTTTTGTGGTCAAGCACGGTCAGCGCTTCGGTCCAGGCCAGTGCGGCTTTTTCGGCCTCGCTGAAGTCGCTCACATGGGCCCAGACAATGAGGCGGTCCAGCCTGTCACTGGTTTCGCCGTCTTCACGGGCCTCGCGGGTGTGCATTTTCACGCAAAAGCCGCAGCCGTTGAGCTGCGAGGCGCGCAGGTGCACCAGGTGGTGAAGCTTTTTCTCCAGGCCCAGGCCGTCAATCACCTCTCTCACCTTGAGCAGGACGGGGAAGACTTCCGGAATGACGAGGTCCAGACGGATGGGCGCGGTATGTGCAGCAGTGGCGGTGGCAGTCATGGTGTTTTCCTTTAAAAGTTGGAGGTGACACCGTATTGACGATCCAGCGTTGCAGCTTGTGACGTGGGGGCAGAAAAAATAAAAGGTCTGAAGCCGTCCAGCTTCAGGCGATGGCGATGGCGATGGCGGTAGACAGGTTCCATCTGACGGCCATCACCCGCTACAACTTTAATAGCTGCCTGCGCCCATCCAGCAAGGGCTGGTGGCCAAAAAGATCTTGAAGCTTCCGGCCGCCCGGGCCAAGACCCTCAGTCCCGCTTGGCCCACTCCACAAACTCCGGCTGGTAACCCCTGGACTTCAAAAAGTCTGCCAGGGCGTACCCAGTGCCGGCCGGCCAGCACTTGACGTCTTCATGGGCGTACAGCCGGTAGTCCACCAGCTCGGGCGAGAGTTTGACTTCACCGTGGCCGACGGCGCTGTAGGCAATGATGATCTGGTTCATGCGCTGGAAGTCGTAGACGCCAATCAGCTGGAGGTCGGTCACGTCCAGGCTGGTTTCTTCCTTGATCTCGCGGGTGATGCCGCCCTCGGGCGTTTCGCCGGCTTCCATGAAACCAGTGATCAGCGCGTACATCTTGCCGGACCATGCGGCGTTGCGCGCCAGCAGGATCTTGCCCTGGTGCTCGATGACCGCGGCCAGCACCGGCACCGGGTTGTTCCAGTGGGTGTAGTCACAGGCCGGGCAACGCAGGCGCACGGTCTCGCCGCTGTCTTCCAGCTGGGAAATCATCGCCAGCGGGGTGGCGCAGCTGGGGCAAAACTTGAATTCGTGGCTCATGGCATGCAGACCTTTTTGCTTCTTTTTTGATAGCTGCTTGCGCCCGAAGGACAAGGGCAACAGCCACTTTTTATATACAAACCCGGCTCAACCGTTCGCTCGGAGCTTGTCGGCATCAGGCCGGAAACACGCCGGTGGAAAGATAACGGTCGCCGCGGTCGCAGACGATAAAAACAATCACCGCGTTTTCCACGGTTTTGGCAATCTCCTGCGCCACCCAGCAGGCGCCGGCGGCCGAGATGCCGGCGAAGATGCCTTCTTCGCGCGCCAGACGGCGGCACATGTCTTCGGCGTCGCTCTGGCTGACCAGCACGGTCTCGTCAATATGGCGGGCATCGTAAATTTTCGGCATGTAGGCTTCGGGCCACTTGCGGATGCCGGGAATGCGCGAACCTTCGCTGGGCTGCGCGCCGATGATGCGGATCGCCGGGTTTTTTTCTTTCAGGAAGCGAGACACGCCGGTGATGGTGCCGGTGGTGCCCATGGCGCTGACAAAGTGCGTGACCTTGCCCGCTGTGTCGGCCCAGATCTCGGGGCCGGTGGTCTCGTAGTGGACGCGCGGGTTGTCGGGGTTGGCAAACTGGTCCAGCACGCGGCCCTTGCCCTCGCGCTGCATCTGGTCGGCCAGGTCACGTGAGTGCTCAATGCCTCCGCTTTTGGGCGTGAGGATCAGTTCGGCGCCGAAAGCCTTCATGGTTTGCGCGCGTTCAATCGACAGGTCCTCCGGCATGATCAGCACCATGCGGTAACCCTTGATGGCCGCGGCCATGGCCAGCGCGATGCCGGTGTTGCCGGAGGTGGCCTCGATCAGCGTGTCGCCCGGTTTGATGTCACCGCGCTCCTCGGCGCGCTTGATCATCGACAGCGCGGGCCGGTCTTTCACCGAGCCGGCGGGGTTGTTGCCCTCGAGCTTGCCGAGGACGACGTTGTGGCGTTGGGTGTTGCTGTCAGCCTGGATGCGTTGCAGTGCCACCAGGGGCGTTTTGCCAATGGCGTCTTCAATGGTCGGATAATTCATACCCTGCACTGTGCCATAATTTGCCTCTTTGCTTCTTGCAGCCCGGGTGGTGAAATTGGTAGACGCAGGGGACTCAAAATCCCCCGCCGCAAGGCGTGCCGGTTCGATTCCGGCCCCGGGCACCACCTCCTCTGAATACTTGTTTGTTGGCTCTCGCGAACCAGCACGCCTTTGGGCGATATTGACAAAGCGCACTTCGTGCGCGGGTTCGATCCCGGCCCCGGGCACCACCTCCTCTGAATACTTGTTTGTTGGCTCTCGCGAACCAGCACGCCTTTGGGCGATATTGACAAGGCACACTTCGTGCGCGGGCTCGATTCCGGCCCCGGCACCAGATACAGGCCCTTCCAGTTTTGGCGGGGCCTTTTTTGTGGGCGTTTGCGCGCAAAAACGCAGAAGCACAGATACTGGCGGACATGACCACACGCTCCGCCACACCCCTGCACCAACTCGACGCCTGGCAAGCCGCCAGCCTGCTCACACGCCGCGAACTCAAGGCCGTGGACCTGGTCCGCGCCTGCCTGGACCGAATGGCCGAACGTGAGCCGCAGCTGCAGGCTTTTGTGCAACGGGGCGCCGATGCCGCGCTGGCAACAGCCCGCGAACTCGACGCCGGGCCGGTGCGCGGCCTGTTGCACGGCCTGCCGTTTGGCGTGAAGGATCTGTTCGACACCTTTGACCTGCCCACGGCTTACGGCTCGCCGATTTATGCCGGGCAACAGCCGCCGGCCGACGCGGCGGCGGTGGCGTTGTGCCGTGAAGCCGGTGCGGTGCTGCTGGGCAAAACCGTGACCACCGAGCTGGCCAACATGTTCCCCGGCGCCACGCGCAACCCGCACAGCCCGGCGCACACGCCGGGCGGCTCGTCCAGTGGCTCGGCCGCCGCCGTGGCCGATGCCATGCTGCCGCTGGCGCTGGGCACACAAACGGCCGGCTCGCTGATTCGGCCGGCGGCTTTCTGCGGCGTGGTCGGGTACAAGCCCAGCCACAACCGGGTGCCGCGGGCCGGCGTCAAAAGCCTGTCGGAAACGCTGGACACGGTGGGCGGCTTTGCGCGCAGCGTGCGCGACGTGGCACTGCTGGGCGCCGTGCTGACCGGTGATGCGCGGCTGGCCGACCCCGCTGCTTTTGCACAGACGGCCGCGCCGCGCATCGGCTTTTGCCGCACACCCGAGTGGGCGCAGGCCGATGAGGACACGCAGCAGGCCTGGGCCCAGGCCGAAGCCGCGCTGGCCGGCCACGGCACGCCCATGGCGCTGCCGCCCGGGTTGTCGGACCTGGTTGCCGTGCAGAAGGAGGTGCAGGCCTTTGAGACCGCGCGCTCCCTGAGCGATGAGCGCCTGCGGCACCGCGACTGGCTCAGTGCGCCGCTGCAGGCGCTGATCGCCGCGGGGCTGGCCATCCGTGGTGAAACACATGCGCACAACCTGCGGGTGACCGCGCAGGCACGGCGCCAGGTGCAGGACTTGTTTGGCCCCCACGACGTGTTGCTGGCTCCCAGCAGCATCGGCGAGGCGCCGGCCGGGCTGGACGGCACGGGGGACCCGCTGTTTTGCCGCAGCTGGACGCTGCTGGGCCTGCCCTGCGTGCACCTGCCTTTTGCCCGCGGTCGCAACGGCCTGCCGGTGGGCCTGCAACTGGTGGGCGCTGCTGGCGAGGACCACCGCCTGCTGGCGGCAGCGCACTGGGTGCACGCGCGCCTGCGCCCCTGAGTGCCCGCCGCAAGGCGCAGGGGCCGGGCAAATTTGACCCAGCGCCTTGCCATGGCATTGAATTAGGCGCATTCTCGAATCGCAGTTTTTTCTGCGGCTTCGGGAGTCCGTCATGCGCTCACTTCCTCGTTGGACCCAACCCCTTGTTGCGGCCTTCCTGCTGGGTGCCCTGCCCCTGCAGGCGGCCACGGTGCAGCCGCCGACCGCACAGGAAATGATTGCCGCGCTGGCCAGGGCCAATGCCTCGGTGGTGGGCGTGCGTGTTTTGGTGGACGAGGAGGCGCAGTCGGCCAAAACCCTGGGTCAGCAGCGCCGCGGCTCCGGAGTGATGATTGCGCCGGACGGCCTGATCCTGACCATTGGCTACCTGATGCTGGAGGCCGAGCAGATTGAAATCGTCACCCAGGACAACAAGACCCTGCCGGCGCGCGCCGTGGCCTACGACCTGGCGACCGGTTTCGGGCTGCTGCGGCCCTTGCTGCCCCTGCGCGCTGGCAGCGGCGTCAGTGCCGCCGTGCTGGGCAGCAGCCAGCCCCTGCAACCGGGCGAGGCGCTGATGGCGGTGACCGGCCCGCAGGGCAGAGACGACGGCGAGGTCAGCATGACGCAGCTGGTCAGCAAGCGCGCGTTTTCCGGCAACTGGGAGTACCACATCGACACGGCCCTGTTCACCAGTCCGCCCCTGCTGGGCAACGGCGCCAACCACAGCGGCGCACCGCTGTTCAACCAGAAAGGGGAGCTGGTGGGCATTGGCTCGCTGCTGGTGGCCGACGCCAGCGGGCAGAACCAGCGCCTGCCCGGCAACATGTTTGTGCCGGTAGACCTGCTGCGCCCCATCCTGGCCGACATGCAGCGCTCCGGCAGCAGCGCCCAAAGCCACCGGCCCTGGCTGGGCCTGAATTCCAGCGACCAGGGCGGGCGCATCCAGATCGTGCGCGTCAGCAAGGACAGTCCGGCCGAACTGGCCGGGCTGGAAGCCGGCGACGTGGTGCTGGCGGTGGACGGCGCCACCGTCGCCACGCTGGAGGCTTTTTACAAAAAGCTCTGGAGTCGCGCCACCCCCGATGCGGAGGTCTCCCTGACAGTGCTGCAGGGCGCCGAGGTCAGGACTCTGGTGCTGAAAGCGCAGGACCGGCTGCTCACACTCAGGAAACCATCCGGCATCTGAAATTTCAGGTCAAATCGGCCACCAGCCCTTGTGTAGCGTTCGCAAACAGCTCCTGATTTAATAGCAAATCAGCAGGCGGGCGGTAGCACCAGCCCTTGTGCCACTGTCGGGTAACGCAGCGCCACGCGCAGTTCCTCTTTGAGCCGCGTGTTGTCAAGCCGGCGCGACTCGCTCATGAAGCTCAGCAGCATCAGCGGCAACTCGTCCTGCGCGGTGCTGCGCGCCACCCGCGGCGGGCGCGGCAGGCGATACAGGTCGGCGGCCAGGTCGAAGTAGTCGCCCATCTTCAGCTCGGTGTCGTCGCTGGCATTGGTGCTGCGCTGCGGTTTGCCGCGCCACAGGGCCGCCACGCAGGCGCGCGCCAGGTCGTCGGCATGGATGTGGTTGGTGAACACGTCGTCGGCCGGCGCCAGCACCGGCGTCCCCTTGAGCAGGCGCCCGCGCGGCGTGCCACCCTCGCGGTCCGGCGCGTAGATGCCCGGAATGCGCAGCGTGTGCACCCGCACACCGCTGGACCGTCCAAAAAAGCGCAGCTGCGCTTCGGCATCGACGCGGCGCCAGGCGCGCGGCGTGTGCGGGTTGACGGCGCGGGTTTCACTCGCCCACTCTCCCTGGCAATCGCCGTACACGCCGCTGGTTGAGCCATACACCACCGCCTGCGGCAAGCCGCGCAGGCGCAAGGCTCGCAGCAAGGCCAGCGTGCGCGGGTCGCGGCGCCAGTCGGGCAGGTTTTCGCCGGGCGGCGGCGCCAGGTGCACCACGCGGGTGGCCAGCCCGGCCAGCCGGCGCAGGGTGGCGGATTGGTCCAGGTTGCCGGCCAGCGGCGTGATGTGACGGGCGCGCAGTTCAGGGCAACGCTCGGGCGACGAGGTCAGGGCCAGCAGCCGCACACGCGGCGCCAGCTGGCGCGCGACACGCAGGCCGACGTCGCCGCAGCCGATGATCAGAATGCGCTGGCGGCGAAAGCGCGAAGGCAGGGCACCGAGGGGACTTTGGTTTGAGGGCAAAATTGGGGAATGGGCTGGGAACAGCCAGAGTTATAAAAAACAGGATTACGTCAGAGGATAACCAGTATGACTTTCAACGTCACCGTGCTGCCCAGCGGCCGCTCGTTCACCGCCAACCCCGACGAAGCGCTGCTGGCCGCGGCCATCCGCCAGGGCATAGGCATGCCTTATGGATGCAAGGACGGCGCCTGCGGTTCCTGCAAATGCAAAAAGATCGAGGGCACGGTCGTGCACGGCCCGCACCAGCTCAAGGCGCTGAGTCACGAGGAAGAAGCCGCGGGCTTCATTCTCACCTGCTGCGGCGTGGCGCAAACCGACGTGGTGCTGGAGTCGCGCCAGGTGACCGACGAAAGCGCCTTCCCGATCAAGAAAATGCCGGCCCGCGTGAGCAGCCTGGCGCGCGCCTCGCTCGACGTCGTCGTGATCCGCCTGCAGCTGCCGGCCAGCGATGTGTTCAAGTACCACGCCGGCCAGTATGTGGAGTTTTTGCTGCGCGACGGAGATCGCCGAAGCTACTCCATGGCCAATGCGCCACACACGCAGGCGGACACCCCGGGCATCGAGCTGCACATCCGCCACATGCCGGGCGGCAAGTTCACCGAGCAGGTGTTTGGCACCATGAAGGAAAAAGACATCCTGCGCATCGAAGGGCCTTACGGCAGCTTCTTCCTGCGCGAAGACAGCAAAAAACCCATGGTGCTGCTGGCCTCGGGCACCGGTTTTGCGCCCATCAAGGCGCTGATCGAACACATGCAGTTCAAGGGCATCACCCGGCCCGCAATACTGTACTGGGGCGGCCGCCGCCCGGCCGACCTCTACATGAACGACTGGGTGATGGCCAAGGTGGCCGACATGCCCACCCTGACCTATGTGCCGGTGATCTCCAACGCGCTGCCGGAAGACAACTGGACCGGCCGTACTGGCTTTGTGCACCAATCGGTGCTGGAAGATTTTCCCGACCTGTCGGGCCACCAGGTCTATGCCTGCGGCGCCCCCATCGTGGTCGATTCGGCCCGCGCTGACTACAGCGCGCTCGGCGGCCTGCCGGAAGAAGAGTTTTTTGCGGACTCGTTCACGACGGAGGCGGACAAGGCCAAGGCTTTGGCGTGAAAGCTCGGAGTTGAGGCGTCACGCTGCGTCCCCGGTTCACCCTGGACAGTAGGACGGACTCCCCACTCCCACCCCTAGCCCCTGCCCTCGCCCCGCTGGGCGATGGAGGGGACTTCATTTGGCTCCGTGTGCTGCTCTCACGTGCAAACATGACGGTCCCGTACTCCGACGATGACGCGCAAAGCGCGTCATCGCCTCCCCGAACCCGAACCCGAACCCGAACCCGAACCCGAACCCGAACCCGAATCCGCATTTGTCCCTCCACCCGTCGGGCTGGGCCGAGGAGCGCAGGCAAAAGCGGATCAGGGCTCGCGATTGTCTGAGCCGAAGGCGAGTTCGAGCGAGACCCCGCTTTTACCGAGCACCGGAGGTTGCCCGTAGCGAAGCGGAGGGACCCAGACCATCGGGTCGCCTTTCTTTCCGTTAGGTTTCTTTGGCGAGACAAAGAAAGGTAACTCGCCCGCCGGGGCGAGACCCGGCTTGCTGGCAAACCACGAAAAGTGGAACAAGGTAGTCAGCACACATGTATCCCGGATCAGGTCCGGGATGACAACTGCGAAGCACACTTTAGCTATGAATTACATAGCTATCTGCGCACATCCCATAAGGGCTGAAGCCTCAAAAGGCTCAACAAAATCAATCCACCCGAGCCCCGGAAGCCTTCACCACCTTCTCATACTTGGCCAGCTCGCTTTTCATGAAAGCGCCAAACTGCTCGGGCGTGCTGGCCACCGGTTCGGCCAGCAGGGTGGCAAAGCGGGCTTTGGCTTCCGGCGAGTTCAGCGCGGCGACAAAGGCCTGGTTCAGTTTGGCGACCACGTCTTTCGGCGTGGCGGCCGGGGCCACCAGGCCCCACCAGGTGTCGATGGCAAAACCCTTGAGCGTTTCGGCCACGGCCGGCACATCGGGCAGCGCCGCGCTGCGTTTTTCGGTGGTCACGGCCAGCGCCTTGAGTTTGCCGGCCTTGATGTTGGCGGAGGCGGTCGCGAGGTTGTCAAAGTTGAAGTCCACCTGGCCGCTGAGCAGCGCCAGCTGCGCCGGGTTGCCGCCGTTGTAGGGAATGTGCAGCGCAAAAATGCCCGCGTCTTTCTTGAACATTTCCCCGGCGAGGTGGCCGGCGCTGCCGTTGCCGCCGCTGGCGTAATTGAGTTTGCCCGGGTTGGCCTTGGCATAGGCAATCAGGTCCGCCAGCGTGTTGATGTTCAGGCGTCTGGCGGTGTCAGCGTTCATCACCAGCACGTTCGGCACGCGCAGCATCTGCGTGATGGGCGCAAAGTCGGTGGCCGCGTTGTAGGGCATCTTGCTGTAGAGCCACGGGTTGATGGCGTGGGTGGCGACGGCGGCGATGCCGATGGTCAGGCCGTCGGGTGCTGCCTTGGCGATGGCGTCCACCCCGATGTTGCCGCCTCCGCCTGGGCGGTTTTCAATGATCACGGTACCCAGCGAGTCCTTGACGCGCTCGGCCATCAGGCGCGCGGTCACGTCGATCGGGCCGCCGGGTGCATACGGCACGATGATGCGCATGACCTTGGGCTGCGCGGTGGCAACAGTGGAAGACAGGGCCAGCAGGGCAAAGGCCGTGAGGGCCAGCGTACGGGCCGCGAAGGAAGGGAGGAATGAAGATGTCATGCCCCGATTGTGCAAAAAAATGCCGGCCGCGTCACTGTGACAATCCCGGACAACTTCGATCGGAGCCAACCTGTACCGTCTTCCGCCGACGCGTCCCGAACCGGTGAACTCAGATGACGCTATGAATCAAATAGCTGCTTGCGCCCACCCCATAAGGGCCAGGCGCGCACAATTCTTGAAGAATCACTCGCCCAGATAAGCCGCTCTCACCCGCGGATCATTGAGCAGCTCCTTCGCCTCGCCATTCATCGTGACCAGGCCCGACTCCATGACATAACCGCGGTCGGCAATGCCCAGGGCCCGGCTGGCGTTCTGTTCGACCAGCAGCACGGTGACGCCCTGCGCCGACACGTCCCGGACCACTTCGAAAATCTTGTCGACCATGATGGGGGACAGGCCCATGGACGGTTCGTCGAGCAGCAGGACGCGCGGACGGCTCATGAGCGCGCGGCCCATGGCCAGCATCTGCTGCTCGCCGCCGGACATGGTGCCGGCGAGCTGGTCCTTGCGTTCGCGCAGGCGCGGGAACAGCGCAAACATCTTTTCCATGTCAGCGGCGATTCCAGCCTTGTCATCGCGGATGTACGCGCCCATCTGCAGGTTTTCCGTGATGGTCATGCGGGTGAACACGCCGCGGCCTTCCGGCACCATGGCCAGGCCTTCCTTGACCAGGTCCCAGGCGCCCTGGCCTTTGATGCTTTTGCCCAGGTATTCGATGTCGCCGCCCAGCAGCGGCAGCGTGCCGGTGATGGCCTTCATGGTGGTGGTCTTGCCGGCGCCGTTGGAGCCGATCAGCGTGACCAGCTCACCCTCCTTGACTTCGAAATCGATGCCCTTGACCGCCTGGATGCCGCCATAGGCCACTTTGAGGCCGGTGACTTTGAGCAGGGTGGTATGACTTGTAGTGGCCATGTTCTTGGTTTCCTTCAATGACCTGTGCCCAGATAGGCGGTGATCACTTTTTCATTTTTCTGCACCTCGGAAGGCGGGCCTTCGGCAATCTGCTTGCCGTAATCGAGCACGGTGACACGGTCGCACAGGCCCATGACGAGCTTCACGTCGTGTTCGATCAGCAAGATGGTGCGGTTGTCCTTGCGGATCTGGTCGATCAGCTCGCGCAGCTGCACCTTCTCGGTGGCATTCATGCCCGCGGCAGGTTCGTCAAGGGCAATCAGCTGCGGGTCGGTCGCCAGTGCCCGCGCGATCTCGAGGCGGCGCTGGTCGCCGTAGCTCAGCGTGCGCGCCTTGAAGTCCGCGTATTTGCCGATGCCGACGTAGTCGAGCAGTTCCTGAGCGCGCCTGGAAATCGCCGCTTCTTCGGCCTTGAAACCGGGTGTGCGAAAAACCGCACCGATCAGGCCCGATTTGGTGCGGATGTGCCGTCCCACCATGACGTTTTCCAGCGCCGTCATGTCGGCAAACAGGCGGATGTTCTGGAAGGTGCGCGCAATGCCGGCCTTGGCCACCTCATGCACGGCCGACGGCTTGTACGGCTTGCCGGCGAGTTCGAAGGTGCCGCTGTCGGGCGTGTACAGCCCGGTCAGCACGTTGAAGAAGGTGGTCTTGCCGGCGCCGTTGGGGCCAATCAGGCCGTAGACCTGGCCGCGTTCGATGTGGATGCCGACGTCGCTGAGGGCCTGCAGGCCGCCAAAACGCTTGGACACGCCCGAGACTTTGAGAATGGTTTCGCTCATGACCTTGCCCTTATTTGCCGTTGCCGGTGTTGACCAGCGATTTGCCATGGTCAGGCGCCGGCCACAGGCCGCGCGGCCTGGACAGCATGATGGTGATCATGGCCAGCGCAATCAGCAACTGGCGCAGGATGGCGGAGTCGAGACGGCCGCCCGTCATGGCCTGCAGCGGCCCGGCCACGTGACGCAACACTTCGGGCAGCGCGGCCAGCAGCAGCGCGCCGAGAATGACACCCGGCAGGTGGCCGATGCCGCCCAGCACGACCATGGCCACAATCATGACCGACTCCATCAGGCTGAAGGACTCGGGCGAGACAAAACCCTGGAAAGCGGCAAACATGGAGCCGGACACGCCGCCAAACGTCGCGCCCATGCCGAACGCCAGCAGCTTGAGGTTGCGGGTGTTGATGCCCATGGCCTTGGCGGCAATCTCGTCTTCGCGAATCGCCATCCAGGCGCGGCCGATGCGCGAATTTTCAAGCCGGTGGCAGATGACCACCGACACAATCACCAACACCAGAAACAGGTAGTAATACATCGAGACCGATGCCACCTCGATGCCGAAGAAGCTGTGCGTCTTACCGAGGTCGAAACCAAAAAACTTGATCGAATCGATCTGGTTGATGCCCTTGGGCCCGTTGGTCAGGTTGATCGGGCGGTCCAAGTTGTTCAGGAACACGCGGATGATCTCGCCGAAACCCAGTGTGACAATCGCCAGGTAGTCGCCACGCAACTTGAGCGTGGGCGCGCCGAGGATCACGCCGAAGAGGCCGGCGAGAGCCGCCGCCATCGGAATGATGGCCCAGATCGGCAGGTGCAGGCCGTTCGGGAATTCAGCTGCAATCCAGGGAAAAGCGCTGGCCAGATGAGGAGACCCCAGAAGCGCGAACAGATAGGCACCGACCGCGAAGAAAGCGACATACCCGAGGTCAAGCAAGCCCGCATATCCCACAACGATGTTTAACCCCAGCGCCAGCAGCACATACAGCAGCGCCATGTCCAGAATACGGACGTATGCGTTGCCACCCGTTTGACCAAAAAGCCGGGGCAAAATTTCCTGTAAAAATAACGGAAGCACCAGCAGCAGCACGGCCACCACCAGGAAAGAAAGGAGTCTGTGTTTTTTCATCATGGTGGTCTCCTAGGCCCTGTCCGCCACACGTTCTCCGAGCAGCCCTGAAGGCCGCAGCGTGAGCACAAAAATAAGCACGATGAAGGCGAAGATGTCCGAGTACTGGCTGCCCAGTACACCCCCGGTCAGCGGGCCGATGTAGCCGGCGCCAATGGCTTCGATCAGCCCGAGCAGGATGCCGCCCAGCACCGCGCCGCCGAGGTTGCCGATGCCGCCAAACACGGCGGCGGTGAACGCCTTGAGGCCGGGCAGGAAGCCCATGGTGTGCTGCACCGTGCCGTAGTTGGATGCGTACATCACACCGGCCAGTGCGGCCAGCACGGCGCCGATGATGAAGGTCGCCGAGATGACGGTGTCGGGCTTGACCCCCATCAGCGCGGCCACTCGCGGGTTCTCGGCGGTGGCACGCATGGCCCGGCCCAGCCGGGTGTAGTTGACCAGGTACATGAGGATGGCCAGCGACACCGCCGTGGCACCCAGAATGAAAATTTGCGTGACAGTGATCACCGCGCCGGCGAACTGCAGCGGCTCGGACGGCAGCAGCGTCGGGTAAGGCTTGTAGTTGGGCTTCCAGATGATCATGGCCAGGGTCTGCAGCAGGATGGACATGCCAATGGCGGTGATCAGCGGCGCCAGCTTGGGCGAGTTGCGAAGCGGCCGGTAGGCGACTTTTTCAATCGCGAAATTGAGCGCACCACACACCACAAAGGCGATCAGCAGCGAGATCACCAGAATGACCCAGCCCGGCGTGCCGGGCATGGCTTCCTGCATCCACACAATGATGGTCCAGCTGGTCAGCGCGCCCACCATCAGCACCTCGCCATGCGCGAAGTTGATCAGGTTGATGATGCCGTACACCATGGTGTAGCCCAGGGCGACCAGGGCATACATGCTGCCCAGCACCAGCCCGTTGATGATCTGCTGAAGCAAAACTTCCATAACTCACTCTCCCGATTGGTTGAAATTGTCAACGCCGCCTGGCGGCCACGACCCCCCGGGATCACCGTGAGGCCGTGTGAGTTAACAAAAAGCCCGCCTATCAACACCAGAAGACAACTGGATTGGGTGGCGAGCTAATCCGCAAATTGTAGCCATGCGTCTCTAGCGAGAAACGGGCCAGCAAGCCGGTTTTCGCGGGGTTTACCCTTGAGAAACCGCATTTATCGAACCGGATCAGGCTTTATCAGCAGGATTTGTTTTTCATTAGTTTTTCTGCTTGTTCAGCAGCTTCAACTCATTCAGCTTATCGGCAATCCGGATCTCCAGACCCCGGTTCACGGGGCGGTAAAACACCGGGACCGGCATGCCATCGGGAAAGTAGCTTTCGCCGGCAGCAAAGCCGCCCTCCTCATCATGGGCATAGCGGTAGTTCTTGCCGTAGTCGAGGTCTTTCATCAGCTTGGTCGGCGCATTGCGCAGGTGCAGCGGCACCGGTCGGGTGCCGTCTTTTTTCACCAGGGCGCGCGCCTCGTTGAAGGCCTTGTATACCGCGTTCGACTTGGGGGCGATGGCCAGGTAGACCACACATTCGGCCAGCGCCAGCTCGCCCTCGGGCGAGCCCAGCCGCTCGTACACCTCGGCGGCGTCCAGCGCCAGCCGCAGCGCACGCGGGTCGGCCAAGCCAATGTCTTCGCTGGCCATGCGGATCAGGCGCCGCGCCATGTATTTGGGCTCGGCGCCGCCGTCGAGCATGCGCACCAGCCAGTACAGCGCGGCATCCGGGTCGGAGCCGCGCACCGACTTGTGCAACGCCGAGACGGTGTCGTAAAACTGCTCGCCGCCCTTGTCGTAGCGGCGCATGCGTTCGCCCAGCACCTTGAGCAGCCAGGCCGCCGAGACCTCCAGGCTGCCGCCCTTTGTTTCACGCTGGGCCGCCACGTTGAGCGACTCCAGCGTGTTGAGCAGCCGCCGGGCATCGCCGTCGGCGTAGGCCACGAGCTGGCCGGCAGCATCAGACGCTATGCTTTTGATAGCTGGTAGCGCTTTCTCGGCAAGGACTCTGGCAATGATTTGCTTGAGATCTTCTTCCCCCAGGGGCTGCAGCACATACACCGCGGCGCGTGACAACAGGGCCGAGTTGACTTCAAACGAGGGGTTCTCGGTGGTCGCACCGATGAAGGTGAACAGGCCGCTTTCCACATGCGGCAGGAACGCATCCTGCTGGCTTTTGTTGAAGCGATGCACCTCGTCGACAAACACGATGGTGCGTTTGCCGCCCTGCCCCTGCCAGATGCTGGCCTGCTCGACCGCTTCCCGGATTTCCTTGACGCCGCCCAGCACGGCCGAAATGGTGATGAAGTGGGCGTCGAAACTGCTGGCCATCAATCGTGCGATCGTGGTCTTTCCCACGCCGGGCGGGCCCCAGAGGATGCAGCTGTGGGGTTGGCCCGACTCAAAGGCAATACGCAGCGGCATGTCCGCGCCGAGCAGGTGCTGCTGGCCGATCACCTCACCGAGGTTTTTCGGACGCAGGCGCTCGGCCAGCGGGGCCGCGGCCCGGGCATCGGCGTCCTGCCCGAAAGGGGTCCCGTCGAGAGCGGCCATGCCTGTCTTCTTCTGTTTGTTCTATTGGCGAATCACGTCCGCGCCGGCAGGCGGCTTGAACTCGAATACGCTGGCGCCCAGGGCCGGATTGACCTCGAACTGGGTGAAGGTCATCACCGAGCGCTGGCCGAAGCTGTCGAGGATTTCCAGCACCGCCAGCTCGCTGCCCTTGCCGGTGTTCCTGAAACCCACGGTGATGCTCTGCACCTGGCCGTCCCGGGTTCTGGGTGAGGCCTGGACCCACTCGAGTCCGGCCCGGTCGGGCTGCGGCACCAGGGTGAAATCGGCCTGCAAGGCCTTGATGTCTGCCGCCGCCGCGATCACGGCGGCGGGCGTGCCGCCGAGCACCTGCGTGAGTTTGCGGGCGGTCACCTGGTTCAGGTCCACGTCGTGCAGCCACAGGGTCTGGCCGTCGGACACGATGCTTTGCTCGAACGGCTTTTTGTAGACAAACTTGAACCGGTTGGGCCGCAAAAATTCGAAGCTGCCGCTGGAGGTCTTTGTCTTGGCGGTTTGCCCTTCGCGCGCGGGGCTGGTCACCACCTGGGTGAACACAGCGCGCCCGCTTTTCGTGTTCTTGACAAAAGCCTCCAGGCTTTCCAGGCCGTTGGCAGTGTTCACCTGCGCGCTGGCAGCGATGGCAAAAACAGCCAGAAAAGCGGCCGATGCGGCCCGGAATGCGCCCCCCAGGGGGCGGCGGGCGGCGAGGGCGGGAAATGGAAGGGAATGGATCATGGCAAATGGAGGGGTAAGCCCCGTTGGGTGAACAGTGCTTGTGGGACTCATGCGACGGGCATTGGTTGCCTGAAGAATGTATCGCTGCGGTAAATGCCCCGCTGTCGTCATTCGGCGCGTGCGGGCACCAGAATTTCACGCTGCCCGCTGCCCGACATCGCGCTGATCATGCCCGACTTCTCCATCTCCTCAAGCATGCGGGCGGCACGGTTGTAACCGATCTTGAGGTGGCGCTGCACCAGCGAGATCGAGGCCTTGCGGTTTTTCAGCACGATCTCGACCGCCTGGTCGTACATCGGGTCCTTGTCGCCCTCGCTGCCGCCGTTGCCGTCACCCAGCAGGTCGCCCTCGCCGTCCACGGTACCGCCTTCGAGCACACCGTCGATGTAGTTGGGCTCGCCCTGCTGCTTCAGATAGGCAACGACGCGATGCACCTCATCGTCGCTGACAAAGGCGCCGTGCACGCGAATCGGAAAACCGGTGCCGCTGGGCATGTACAGCATGTCGCCCATGCCCAGCAGCGCTTCGGCGCCCATCTGGTCCAGAATGGTGCGGCTGTCAATCTTGCTGCTGACCTGGAAGCTCAGCCGCGTCGGAATGTTGGCCTTGATCAGGCCGGTGATCACGTCCACGCTGGGGCGCTGGGTGGCCAACACCAGGTGGATGCCGGCAGCGCGCGCCTTTTGCGCCAGCCGGGCGATCAGCTCCTCGATCTTCTTGCCGACCACCATCATCAGGTCGGCCAGCTCGTCGATCACAACCACGATGTAGGGCAGGCGCTCCAGCGGCTCGGGCTGCTCGGGTGTCAAGCTGAAGGGGTTGTAGATGAACTCGCCGCGCACCTTGGCTTCGTCGATCTTGACGTTGTAGCCGGCGAGGTTGCGCACACCCATCTTGCTCATCAGCTTGTAGCGTTTTTCCATCTCGGCCACACACCAGTTCAGGCCGTGCGCGGCCTGGCGCATGTCGGTCACCACCGGGGCCAGCAGATGCGGAATGCCTTCGTAAACACTCATCTCGAGCATCTTCGGGTCGATCAGCAGCAGGCGCACATCACGGGCATCGGCCTTGTAGAGCAGGCTCAGGATCATGGCGTTGATGCCGACCGACTTGCCCGAGCCGGTGGTGCCGGCCACCAGGCAATGCGGCATCTTGGCGAGGTCGGCCACCACCGGCGCGCCGCTGATGTCCTTGCCCAGGCCGATGGTCAGCATGGACTTGGCTTCGTTGTAGACCTGCGAGCCCAGAATTTCACTGAGCTTGATGGACTGGCGCTTGGCGTTGGGCAGCTCGAGCGCCATGTAGTTCTTGCCGGGAATGGTCTCGATCACGCGGATGGACACCAGGCTGAGCGCACGGGCCAGATCCTTGGCCAGATTGACAATCTGCGCGCCCTTGACACCGGTGGCCGGCTCGATCTCGTACCGCGTGATGACCGGACCGGGCGCCGCTGCCACGACACGCACGTCCACGCCAAAGTCCTTGAGCTTTTTCTCGATCAGCCGCGAGGTCATCTCCAGCGTCTCGGGTGCCACGGTTTCCTGACGTATCAGCGCACCGTCGAGCAGATCCACCTGAGGCAGCTTGGAGTCGGGCATCTCGCTGAACAGCGGCTTTTGCCGCTCCTTGGCAACCCGCTCGCTTTTTGGAATCTCGACCAGCGTCGGCTCGATCAGAACCGGCACCGGGTGATGCTCCTCGATCTCGGTGCGTTCTTCCTGCAGGACTTCCTCGCGTTCGCGGGCTGCGACGCGGCCCACGGCCAGATCCTCGGCGATCTCGCGTTTTTCGCGGCGCGACTCGATCAGCTCGTCCAGCCATGCGCCTATGCGCTGGGCCGTGTGAGCCCAGGAAAAAGCAAACACCACAGACACCGCAATCACGCCGACAGCAATCCAGACCAGGCCGGACCCTGTGAAACCCAGCCACTTCACGCTGGCGGGCCCCGCCAGGTAACCCAACACCCCGCCTGCATGGCCGGGCAGCCTGAATTCAAAGCGGTACAGCCGCGACCATTCGAGCGCCGCGCTGGCCAGCAGCAGCAGCGCCAGACAGGACCAGAACCTGACGCGATCAAACGCCGTGCTGGCCGCCGGCTGGCCACGCAGACCGCGCGCCAGCGAGCCCAGCCAGGCGCGCACCCCCGCAGCCAGCGCCCACCAGACGGAAAAACCGAACAGGAAATAGCTGGCATCGGCAAGATGCGCGCCCAGGCGTCCTCCCCAGTTGCGTGTAACGGCCTGGCCCGCCTTGAGCGCGCCGGCCGCTTCGGTGCTGCCGGTGGTGGACCAGGCCGCATCCTGCGGCGAATAGCTGAGCAGGGCTCCGATCCAGAAGACCAGCGCGAGCAGGCCCAAAATCAGGCTGACTTCATGCGCGAAGCGTTTCACACCACCTGCGGGACCGGCGGTGGCAGAGGTTCGGGAGTTCAGGGTATCAAGCGAATAAGTCATAGGGCAAGGACTGAGCTTACCTCAGTTAACCTGCCCTGCACGGCGCAAAAAGGTGACAGAAAAGCTGTCGTCAGCCCAGGGTATTGAGCCTGTCCTTGACCCACATCGAGCCATCGGCGCGGGTCTCGATAAAGCCGCGCTCTTCCAGGTCTTTCATCACGCGGCTGACCATCTCGCGCGAAGCCCCGACCATTTTGGCGAGGTCCTGGCGCGAGACCTTCTCGCGGATCACGGTGTTTCCCTCGCGGTCCGGCACCGCCGACTCCAGCAAGGCTCGGGCCACGCGGCCGTAGACATCCATCAGGGCCAGTGATTCAATCTTGCGGTCGGCCTGGCGCAGGCGTTGCACCAGACCTTTCATGACCGCGTAGGCCATGGAACTGTTTTCGGGCAGGCAACGGGCAAACTCCGGCCGGCCGACCACCAGCACGTCGGTCTGGACTTCGGTGCGCACGGTGGCCGAATGGGGTTCGTTGTCGATCAGGCTCATCTCGCCAACGTAGTCACCGGGGTGCAGTGTGGCCAGGATCACTTCGCGGCCACGTGCATCGGTCGTCACGACGCGCGCCCGTCCTGTCAGGATGATGGCCAGTGCATTGGACTTCTTGCCCTGCTCGACAATGGCCTCCCCCCGCTTGTAGCGGCGCTTGATCACGGCCTGGGCCACGGATTCGGCCTGACTGGTTGTCAGCATCGAGAACAGAGGTACCCGACGAATCAGTTCAAGGTTAGACACCATCGTAGACATGACAGACTTCTCCAGACCGCGCGGTGAAAGGGCTCCAAAAGCCTGCCGGCGCCCGAACAAGGGCCCCAGGATGCAAACTTCTGAAACGGGTTCTTACAATAGCGTGTGTTGTGCCAACTATTTACGCCCATCGGGGGTTTTAAACCCTGTGGTCAGCCCCGACTCTAACTGAGTTCAAATGCTTTCCCCTACAGATTTTCACCATGCGACATTCTAAAGTTCTCATTCTGGGGTCTGGCCCCGCAGGCTACACCGCGGCTGTTTATGCGGCGCGCGCCAACCTCAACCCGGTGTTGATCACCGGGATCGCGCAAGGGGGGCAGCTGATGACCACCACGGACGTGGACAACTGGCCAGCCGATCCGCTGGGCGTACAGGGCCCGGCGCTGATGCAGCGTTTTCTGGAACATGCCGAGCGCTTCAAGACAGAAATCATCTTCGACCACATCAACAAGGTCGACTTCAGCCAGCGTCCCTTCACATTGACCGGCGACAGCGGCACCTACACCTGCGACGCGCTGATCATCGCCACCGGTGCGTCCGCCAAATACCTGGGCCTGGACTCCGAGACGGCCTTCATGGGCCGGGGCGTGTCGGGTTGTGCCACCTGCGACGGTTTTTTCTACCGCGACCAGGAAGTCTGCGTGGTCGGCGGCGGCAACACCGCGGTGGAAGAGGCCTTGTACCTGTCCAACATTGCGAGCAAGGTCCACCTGGTGCACCGGCGTGACAAGTTCAAGGCCGAAGCCATCCTGATCGACAAGCTCCACGAAAAGGTGGCTGCCGGCAAGATCGTGCTGAAGCTGCACCAGACACTCGATGAAGTGCTGGGGGATGCCGCCGGTGTCAATGGTGTGCGGCTCAAACACACGCAAACCGGTGCCACTGAAGATCTCCCCGTACAGGGCTGTTTCATCGCCATCGGCCACCAGCCGAACACCGACATTTTTGCCGGCCAGCTGGACATGAAGGACGGTTACATCGTCACCCGCGCAGGCTTGCAGGGCTTTGCCACCATGACCAGCGTGCCTGGCGTTTTTGCCGCCGGTGACGTACAGGACCATGTCTATCGCCAGGCCATCACGAGTGCCGGCACCGGCTGCATGGCGGCCCTCGACGCCCAGCGTTTTCTGGAACAGAGTTAGGCCTCCACGCTTGTCGCCTCGCGTACTGCACTGCCCCCCGAGGGCGCGCTACGCCTGCGGACCGGTGAAGCCGGCCCTGCGGCCCCTGCTTGATTTTTTCCGGGGAACGGCAGGCCATCAGGCTCTCCGCCTTCACCGCAGGAAACTTGAGACTTGAGGGCTGCTGGTTTTCAGGTTATAATCGCAGGCTTGGCTGAGTATCCGACGGGTGCCAGCATCCCTTTTTTTCTTTTTTTATACGGAGAGTGCTCATGGCACGCGTCTGTCAGGTTACGGGCAAAGGCCCGATGGTGGGAAACAACGTTTCTCACGCGAACAACAAAACCAAGCGCCGGTTTTTGCCTAATCTGCAATACCGCCGTTTCTGGGTCGAGACGGAAAACCGCTGGGTGCGCCTGCGTACGTCCAGCGCCGGTTTGCGCCTTGTCGACAAGCTCGGCATCGACGCGGTCCTGGTGGACCTTCGTGCCCGCGGTGAAATCTAAGGAGAGTCATCATGGCAAAAGGCGCACGCGAAAAAATCAAGCTGGAATCGACTGCCGGCACGGGTCACTTCTACACGACCACCAAAAACAAGAAAACCACGCCCGACAAGATGCTGATCATGAAGTTTGATCCCAAGGCACGCAAGCATGTGGAATACAAGGAAATCAAGCTGAAGTAATTCAGCCTGAACCTGCAGCACTTGTGCTGCACCCTGAAAAAACCCGCCCTGACCGAGTGTCCTGGCGGGTTTTTTCATGGCCGTACCCGTCTGCTCGGCCGTCGCCATGGGCCATCCGGCAGGCCTTCACGGCGTGGGCCCAGGGCTGTCCCGCAACAAGGCAGCCTCCCGGACTTGCTCACGGCCGCCCCTTCCGTGTCGATGGGCGGAACAAGGGCCAAAGAAAAACCGCCAGGGCGCGGAGCACCGAGGCGGTTTGCAGCGTGGGGGAGCAAGCCCCCCCCCCCTGACAGCGGTATCAGGCGCGTGCGGCGCGCAGCTTCATCGAAAAATCCTGCAAGGCGGCAATGCCACTTTCCTCGGCGCGGCGGCACCAGGCCTGCAGGTCGGCAGCCAGCTGCTCGCGCGATGCCGACCTCGACAGCCACATCTGGCGCAACTCTTCACGCATGGTGACCATTTTGTCGAGCACCGGGTGCTCGGCACGGGCCTGCGCCACCTGGGGCTTGGCGGCGGCAGGTACCTTGTCATCGTCACGATGCAACCAGCGGTTGGCCGTCTGCAGCACCGAGATGTCGGCCTTGCGGGCCTTGAGCGCCTCGATTTCGGCCTTGCCGGCGCGGCGCAGTTCACGCGCAAAGCCGGCCATCACCTCATAGCGGTGGGCAATCAGGGCTTCGAGGGTTTTCTCGTCGGCCACAGGCTGGATGTCCCCGAGCTGAAGCCGGGGCGGAACCTTCTTGACCGTCGCCAGGCCGACTTTTTCCATGGCGCGGATGTACACCCAGCCGATGTCGAATTCGTAGGGCTTGACAGAGAACTTGGCCGAGGTGGGATAGGTGTGGTGGTTGTTGTGCAGTTCTTCGCCGCCGATGATGATGCCCCAGGGCGAGACGTTGGTGCTGGCATCCGGCGCCTCGAAGTTGCGATAACCCCAGTAGTGGCCAATGCCATTGATGATGCCGGCGGCCGTCACGGGGATCCAGATCATCTGGACAGCCCAGACTGCCAGACCGGCTGCGCCGAACAAAGCCAGATTGATGATCATCATCAGGCCAACACCCTGCCAGCTGTAACGGGTGTAGAGGTTGCGCTCGATCCAGTCGTTCGGCGTTCCATGGCCGTACTTGACCATGGTCTCCTTGTTCTTGCTTTCAGCACGGTACAACTCGGCACCTTCCCAGAACACCTTCTTGATGCCGTAGGCCTGCGGGCTGTGCGGATCTTCCGCCGTTTCGCATTTGGCGTGGTGCTTGCGGTGGATGGACACCCACTCCTTGGTGACCTGACCGGTACCCAGCCAGAGCCAGAAGCGGAAAAAATGCGAGGGGATGGCGTGCAGGTCCATCGCGCGGTGCGCCTGGTGGCGGTGCAGATAAATCGTCACGCTGGCAATGGTGATATGGGTCGTCACCAGGGTGTACAGCACAATTTGCCACCAGCTGGCGGCGAGCAAACCATTGGCCAGCCAGTCAAGGGCGGCATCAAACAAGACCATGAGAATCCTTTAAACAGTCACCAGCCACGCATATCAAAGTTGTCTCCGGAGGCTGCGCCGGACAACTTTCCATTGTAATTGGGCCCGTGCCAAACATCAAGCCGGAGCACCCGCACCAAAACCGGCAAAAAACGAACAAAATCGCCGATTAACCGGAAACTTCGGCTTACTCGCCTTCTTTTTCCGTCAAATATATCAAATCTTTTGCCATACCGCGGCGAAAAACCCGTCCGTCTGATGCAGGTAGGGCCAGAGCCGCAGGTAGGGACCCCGGCAGAGTGTTTCCGCCTTTTCTACCCCTAGATGGGTCAACAAGGGTCCGGTTTCAAGGACGGCGAATTCTTTATTCGCGGCGCTGAAGGCCTCGGCGATCGCCTCGTTTTCCTCGCGCAGGATGCTGCAGGTGGCATACACCAGCCGTCCGCCCGGCTTGAGCAGCCTTGCGGCGCTCTGCAAGATGGCGGTCTGCTTGGCGGTCAGTTCCTCAATGGCCTGGGGGTTGTGCCGCCATTTGAGGTCGGGGTTGCGGCGCAGGGTCCCCAGGCCCGAACAGGGCGCATCGACCAGCACCCGGTCAATCTTGCCGGCCAGGCGCTTGATGCGCTCGTCCCGCTCGTGCGCGATCGCCACCGGGTGGACATTGGACAGACCGCTACGGGCCAGCCGCGGTTTGAGCGCGTCGAGCCGGTGGCCCGAGGTGTCAAAGGCGTAGAGCCGGCCGGTGTTGCGCATGCTGGCGCCCAGGGCAAGCGTCTTGCCGCCTGCGCCGGCGCAGAAGTCCACCACCATTTCACCGCGTTTGGCATCGACCAGCAAGGCGAGCAACTGGGAGCCCTCGTCCTGCACCTCGATCGCGCCGCGGGTGAACGCGTCCAGCTTGTTGAGCGCCGGTTTACCGGCCAGCCGCAGCCCCCAGGGGGAATACGGCGTGGCGACGGCCTTGATGCCGGCCTTGGCCAGCTCCTTCTGGATGTCGGCGCGCTTGTCTTTCAGGGTATTGACCCGCAGGTCCAGCCCGGCCGGCGCATTGAGGCTTTCCACCAGCGGCCAGAAGTCGTCGCCGAGCTGGGCCTTGAGTGGCTCGACCAGCCACGCCGGCAGGTTGTGGCGGTGCGGCTCCATCAGGTCGTCCGGCTTGACCTGGTCGCAGCGCGACAGCCAGTCTTTTTCCTGGTCCGTCAGGGCACCGAGCAGGAAATCGCGTTCGGCTGCAAAACCCAGAATGGCGAGGCGCCGCTCGGTCGGGCCGCTGCCGTGCTGGGCCAGATAGGTGTAGAGATTTTTTTTGCGCAGGACACCGTAAATCGTCTCGGCCACGGTCGCGCGCTCGCGCGGGCCGAGGCGCTGTTCACGAAAATGGCGCGACACCACCATGTCGGCGGGGTGTTCAAATCTGAGGACCTGCTTGAGAAGCGTGGCACAACTGTCGAGTAAGGCGTTAGGATGCATCCCCCTATTGTCCCACTGCGGGCCCGCAGCACGCCTTTTTGCATCTGGATGACCATGCCTGACAACCTTCCCCCGCTGATCACCACCCCGCCCGGCTTGTACCGTCATTACAAGGGCATGCTGTATGAAGTGGTGGGCACGGTGCGCCACAGTGAAACCCTCGAACCGCTGACGCTCTACCGGGCGCTTTACGGCGAGCATGGCCTGTGGGTGCGACCGGCCGCGATGTTCAATGAAGAGGTGGTGATCGACGGCGTGAGGCAACCACGCTTTACACGGCAAGCTGGTTAAAAACAGAAGCGGCCGCAGCGCAGGGCCGCCCCAGGCAAGGCCAGCCCCCTCGGGGCGCAACGTATGACTCGCAGTGAAAAGCGTGGGCGTCTTAGCTGGTCAACGATAATCGTGGGTTATGTCCGAATCCACTGAAATCGAAAAACAGGTCAAGCGCCGCCGCACGTTTGCCATCATCTCCCACCCTGACGCCGGCAAGACCACGCTGACGGAAAAGCTGCTGCTCTTTTCGGGCGCGATCCAGATCGCCGGCAGTGTCAAGGCGCGCAAGGCCGCGCGCCACGCCACCTCCGACTGGATGGAAATCGAAAAGCAGCGCGGCATCTCGGTGGCCAGCTCGGTCATGCAGATGGAATACCGCGACTGCGTGATCAACCTGCTGGACACCCCCGGTCACCAGGACTTTTCGGAAGACACCTACCGCGTGCTGACCGCGGTGGACGCTGCGCTGATGGTGATCGACGCGGCCAATGGCGTCGAGCCGCAGACACGGCGCCTGCTGCAGGTCTGCCGCGCCCGCAACACGCCCATCCTGACCTTTGTCAACAAGATGGACCGCGAGGTGCAGGACCCGATGAGCGTGATGGACGAGATCGAGCAGGAGCTCGGCATGACGGTCGTGCCCTTCACCTGGCCGGTCGGCATGGGCAAGCTGTTCCACGGGGTCTATGACCGGCGCGAAAAGCGCATGCGTGTGTTCAGTCCCGGCGAGGACAAGGCCGGCGGCGACGATGAGATCCTGGCCGGCCTGGACAACGCCGAAGCGGCCCGGCGTTTTGGTGCCGAGTTCAGCCAGGCGCAGGGCGAGCTCGAACTGCTGGAAGGCGCCTCGCCGGAGTTTGACCGTGCCGCGTTCCTCGCCGGCAAACAGACCCCGATGTTTTTCGGCTCGGCGATCAACAACTTTGGTGTGCAGGAAGTGCTGGACGCGCTGGTCGACCTGGCACCGGCGCCGGCCGACCGCAGCGCCCTGCAGCGCGTGGTGCATCCGGAGGAGAAGAAATTCTCGGGCGTGGTCTTCAAGATCCAGGCCAACATGGACCCGGCGCACCGCGACCGCATCGCGTTTTTGCGCGTGGCCAGCGGCGAGTTCACACGCGGCATGCGCCTGAAGGTGGTGCGCAGCGGCAAGGAAATCCGGCCCAACACCGTGGTGAGTTTCATGAGCCAGCGCCGCGAACTGCTGGACACCGCTTTTGCGGGCGACATCATCGGCATTCCGAACCACGGCATCCTGCAGCTCGGCGACACGCTCACCGAAGGCGAGGCGCTGCAGTTCACCGGCCTGCCCTTCTTCGCGCCGGAAATGTTCCGTGCAGTCGAGGTCGCCGACCCGCTGCGCAGCAAGCAGCTGCGTGCCGGCCTGACCCAGCTCGGCGAGGAAGGCGCGATCCAGGTGTTCCGGCCGATTGCCGGCTCCCTGCTGCTGCTGGGCGCGGTGGGCCAGCTGCAGTTTGAAGTGGTGGCGCACCGGCTCGAGCACGAATACGGCGTCAAGGCGCGCATCATGCCGAGCAACTTCAACCTCGCGCGCTGGGTCACCTGCGACGACCCGAACGAGCTGAAAAAATTCATCGACGCCAATGCGCACCGGGTGGCACTTGACGCGGTGGATGCGCCCACGCTGCTGGTGGACCACAGCGCCACCTTGCGTGCGGTGGAACAGCAGTGGCCCAAGATCCGCTTCCACGCGCTGCGTGAACACGCGGGCCTGGTGTTCCAGTCGAAAATATAGATTCCGAGGCCTCCCTCAGCCCCCCACAGGCCTCCAGCCCAGCAAGGACGGGCGCAAGCAGCTATTGATTCAATAGCATCTGCGCCCTGCCCCCGTCACTGCGCCTTGAGGAAGTCGCCGACTTCCAGCAGGATCAGCGCGTTGTCGTCGGCCTTGTTCGGCTCGCGGCTGCTCGAAAACGGCAGGTTGTTGTCATTGCCCACGATGATGTGCGTGGCATCCACCACATCCACGTTTTCGATCGTGAGAAGGGAAAAGTCAACACCCCATTGTTCAGCGGCTTGCGCGCCAGCCTGTTCGGGTCGGCAATCACCATCAGGTCGATGTAGCCAATCTTGCGCACCGCCGCGCCGACATTGGCCTGGCTCAGCTCGATCTTGTAGACGCGCTTGAATTTGGCGAGGCCATGGAAGCAGTCGGGGTGTTTCTGGCCTTCCGGGCAAGCCTTGTCGGCCGTGCCTTCGCCGTTGTCGCGTTCGATGATCAGTCCCGTCGTGCCGTCGATCATGTTGAAGTCGCCGATCGCATGGCTGGCGCCTTCCAGCACATACTTTCAGTGGCGGCCGGTCCAGGATTCGCTTTTGACATCGAACTCAAGCACGCGCAGGTAGTCCCTGCCGTCGAGTTTTTCGTTGCCCTTGGTGGACGTGTCCCACAAGGCGCCTTCGAGCAGCGCATACAGCTTGCTGCCGTCTTTCGAGGACGCCATGCCTTCAAATCCCTTGGAGCGACGCACCTGGAAATCCACCACGCCACCGGGTGCACCCGGCGTGATGCCCGAATGGCCTTGAAGAGGCTGACCGTTGAATGGCCGCGACACGCCGGTAGGGCGTCCGGCCGACAGGCCTTGGACCGTGCCCAAAGCCTCGACGCGTTTGCCGGTGGTGAATTTTCCGGCGTTCCTGAGATCCTGCGGGGCGTCCTTGGGCGCGGCCATGAAGGACTGTGCTGGCAGCAGTGCGTGGCAGGCCAGCGTGGCCGGGTAGGCGGTCTGTGCCTGCAGCGGTGCGGCCGCCAGCGCAGCAAGAACCGGCTGCATCGTCAGGCGACGGACTCGGGTGAAGCGAAAACAGGGCATGTGATATCCGTTGTTGAGAAAAGACGCATGGGGGTCATTTCCTGTGACATCGTGATGACCGGGCGGACCGCTATCGGACAAGCGACACTTATGCAATAAGCTATGCGAATGTTCGGAAAGGCCAGCTTGCGCGTTTTTTTCCTGGTTCTGCTTGGCCTGGTGCTGCGGGCAGGCCACACGCAGGACTTTGGCCGTCTTTACAGCGACAGCGTCACCATCACGCTGGCTGAACCGCTGCAGTGGGTGGCCGTGCCCAAAGGCAGCATCACCTCGCCTGACGCCTTCACCGCCGCCGGCCCGTGGCCCTTGCAGCCCTACGCCGACGGCACGGAGCTACCCACCTCCGGCAAGCATGACGTCTGGGCCACCTTCTCGTTGCCGGCCACCGAGTCGCTTCAGACCTGGTTCATCCGGTTGCCGGGCCAGGCGCTCATCAAGGCCAGCCTTTTTTCCCGTGGTCCCCGGGACGAGTGGCTGGTCCAGTCCGCCGGCGAAGTGATTGCGCCGGCCGACTGGTCCTTGCGCACGCGTGTGCCCAGCTTTGAACTGCAAACCCGCACGGATCGCGTACAGACCTTTTACATGCGCTTTGAGAACAACCGGGCCCTCACCGGGCAGCCCATGCTGCTGTCTCCCGTGGAGTACGTTGACGGCGCGTCCCGGGTGGGGGTGGTGATCGGCCTGATGTGGGGCATGTTCAGCGTGCTGGCCGCGCTGAGCCTGGCCGCTCTGGCGATGGCGCGCAACCGTGTGTTCCTGTGGTTTTGCGCCGTGGTGGTGACGCTGATGTTCACGCAGCTGGTGCTGATCGGTTATGGCGGCTGGCGCATCTGGCCAGGCAGTGCTCACCTCAACCAGGTCATGGGCTGGGTTTCGGCCGCGCTGAGCATGGCCGCCGGGGCATGGTTCTGCGCCCAGGCCAGTTACGCCAGGAGCGCCCACCCGCGGATTTACCGGCTGCTGGCCACGGTCGCGGCGGGCAGCCTGCTCATGGCCGGGCTGATGGCAATTGATCGGGACTTCATCCCGCGCGACCTGCGCAATCTGTGGCTGGCACTGGCCACCCTGGCGATCCTCGGCAGCCTGGTGTGGATGTCCCTGCGTGGGCAGGCGTGGAACCTGTTGTTGTTGGTGGGCACGGCGCCCATCGCGCTGGCGGCGCTGGCCCGGCTTTCGCACAACGCGGGCTGGGTGCAGAACGTCGAGGCGGCACAGGCCGCCGGTGTCCTGTCGGCCATGGTCGGGCTGCTCTGGATCTTCCTGGTGCTGGCGTGGCGCAGCCGGGCGGCACTGTTTTCCAACCAGCGCGGAGCCGCCCTCGCTACCTATGATCCGGCCAGCGGACTGATGCTGCCCCGGGTCATCGACAACCGGCTGGCGCAAATGCTGGTGCGCGCGCGTCGCAAACGCTCGGAATGCGGCCTGATCATGCTGAGCTGGCTCGACCAGGCCCCCAGCCCGGACGAACTGAGCGATCACAAGCGCAGCACCGCGCTGTCGCGCGTCGGGGAAATCCTGCGCCGGGCTGCACGCGACATGGACACAGTGGTTCGCTACGACGAGAACCTCTTTCTGATGCTGATTGAGGGCCCGGTCAACCGCGAGGCCGTCACCGAAGTCGCCACCAAAATCCAGGCCGACTGCATCCGCCTGTCCGAAAAACTGGACGACCCCAACGCCTTCAACCTGCACATGGCCATCTGGCATGGCAACCCCGGCGACCAGACCGGGCAGCAAATCATCGACAGCCTCAAAACCCGCTTGCGGCGAATGACGTCGGGACCGAGGCGTTACGTCCAGTTTGTCGATGCTGGCGGCGAACCTGCGAGCGTTCCGGCGGAGGCCGGTGCCAGGCGGGAAGACCTGGTCGCCAAAATCAATGCGATCGAAGTCTCGCACCCGGCCCTGACCAGCGAAACGCAGGCACAGCTGCTGGATCCGGCCGCACAAGCCGGGCTCCAGGAACACCCCCGTCAGGGCGCAGGCAGCGGCAACGCGGTCTTGTAGCGCACCTGCTTGAGCGCAAAACTCGAGCGTATTTTTTCAATGCCCGGAATCGGCGTGAGCTGCTCGAGGATGAATTTTTCGAGCGCAGCGATGTCGGCCACGGCGACGCGGATCAGGTAGTCGCTGTCGCCCGTCATCAGGTAACACTCCATGACCTCGTCGTGCTCGGCAATGCGCCGCTCGAACCCGGCGAGCGAGTCCTTGTTTTGCGAGCGCAGGCTGATGGAAATAAACACACTCAGACCCAGCCCCAGTGCGGCGGCATTGGCGATCGCCACATAACGGTCGATCACCCGGGCCGCCTCCAGCGCTTTGACCCGGGCCAGGCAGGGGGACGGGCTCAAATGCACGCGCCTGGCCAACTCTACATTGGACAGCGAACCGTCGCGCTGCAGTTCGTCGAGTATCCGCAAATCCAGTGCATCCAGCTTCATGGCGCTTCATCTCTCCAGTTTGCAGCATTTTATGCCGTTAACAAGGCCCTTGACGGCGCATTTTGACAGCTCATAGGGGGGCCATCGGCCTATATTGAGAGTATGAATGCACCCGTCCCCCTCCACGCCCTGCAGCCAGCTGCCCTGACCACACCCGACACCGATCCGCAGGAAACCGCCGAATGGCGCGAAGCGTTCATGGCGCTGGCCGCGACGCAGGGCCAGGCCCGGGCGCGTTACCTGCTGGATGAGCTGGCCCGGCTCGCACGCGAGCAGCGTATCGGCTGGAAGCCGGAACTTGCCACCCCTTATGTCAACACCGTGGGGGTCAACGAGCAGCCGGTGTTTCCCGGCGACCTGGCGATGGAAGAACGGCTGGCCTCGCTGATGCGCTGGAACGCCCTGGCCATGGTGGTACGTGCCAACCAGGCCGAGTCCGGCGGATCGGCCGAGCTGGGCGGCCACATCGCCAGTTATGCGAGCGCGGCCGACCTGTTCGAAACCGGCTTCAACCACTTTTTCCATGCGCGTGAAGGACTCGGCGAAGGCCAGCACAGGGGAGACCTGGTGTTTTTCCAGCCGCACAGCGCGCCCGGCGTGTATGCCCGTGCCTACCTCGAGGGCCGTCTCAACGAGAAGGATCTGGGTTTTTACCGGCAGGAACTCTCTGCGGCCAGGCAAGGCGACGGTTCGGCCAGAGGCCTGTCGAGCTACCCGCACCCTTACCTGATGCCGGACTTCTGGCAGTTCCCGACCGGCTCCATGGGGATCGGTCCGATCAGTTCGATTTACCACGCGCGTTTCATGCATTACCTCACGCACCGCCGCCTGCTGGACTGCGCCGGGCGCAAAGTGTGGGGGGTGTTCGGCGACGGCGAGATGGATGAGCCCGAATCCATGAGCGCGCTGACGCTGGCCGCACGCGAAGGCCTGGACAACCTGGTCTGGGTCGTCAATTGCAACCTGCAGCGGCTGGACGGCCCGGTGCGCGGCAACGGCCGCATCATCGACGAGCTTGAAAAACTGTTTGCAGGCGCGGGCTGGAACGTCATCAAGCTGGTCTGGGGCAGCGACTGGGACGGCCTGTTTGCGCGCGATCTGACGGGCGCGCTGACCCAGGCCTTCGCCCACACGGTGGACGGCCAGATGCAGACTTTTGCCGCGAAAGACGGCCGCTTCAACCGCGACAACTTCTTCGGCCAGAACGAGGAGCTTGCGCGCCTGGCGCAAGGCATGACGGACGAGCAGATCGACCGGCTCAAACGCGGCGGCCACGACTTGGTGAAAATCCACGCCGCCTACGCCGCGGCAGCCAAGCACACCGGGCAGCCCACAGTCATCCTGGCGCACACCAAAAAAGGCTACGGCATGGGCAGCGCGGGCCAGGGCAAGATGACCACACATTCGCAGAAGAAGTTTGACGAAAACGACTTGCTCGAATTCCGCAACCGATTCAACCTGCCGCTCAGCGACGAACAGGCCCGGCAGCTGGCGTTTTACAAGCCGGCCGCAGACAGCCCGGAAATGCAGTACCTGCATGCCCGACGCACCGCGCTAGGCGGTTATCTGCCCAAACGCGACACCCATGCCGAAACGGTGGCGATCCCGGCCCTGCCCGCCTACGCCAACTTTGCGCTGGCTGCCGACGGCAAGGAGATGAGCACCACCATGGCCTTTGTGCGCATGCTGGGCGGCCTGCTGAAAGACGCGTCACTCGGCCCGCGCATCGTGCCCATCGTCGCCGACGAGGCACGCACCTTCGGCATGGCCAATCTGTTCAAACAGGTCGGCATTTATTCGAGCGTCGGCCAGAAGTACGCGCCGGAAGACATCGGTTCGGTGCTCAGTTACCGCGAGGCGCTGGACGGACAGATCCTGGAAGAAGGCATCAGCGAGGCCGGCGCCCTGGCCAGCTGGACGGCGGCTGCCACCAGCTACAGCGTGCACGGGCTGGCCATGCTGCCCTTCTACATTTACTACTCCATGTTCGGCTTCCAGCGCGTCGGCGACCAGATCTGGGCCGCGGCCGACCAGCGCGCGCGCGGTTTTTTGCTGGGTGCCACCTCGGGCCGTACCACGCTGGGCGGCGAGGGCCTGCAGCACCAGGACGGCTCCAGCCACCTGGTGGCCGCGACCATTCCCAACTGCAAGGCTTACGACCCGGCCTTCGCCTGCGAGCTGGCCGTCATCATCGACCGGGGTACACAGGAAATGATGGTGGAGCAGCAGGACGTTTTTTACTACGTCACGCTGATGAACGAGAACTATGCCCAGCCCGATCTGCGGCCCGGCTCGGAAGCCGGCATCGTTCGCGGTTGCTATAAATTTGGTAGCTATTCACGCACATCCGACAAGGGCCGGAGCCCGAAAAAGCTTGAAAACGTGACGCTGATGGGCTCCGGCGCGATTTTGACCGAGGTCATCAAGGCGGCACAGCAGCTGACCGAACGCGGCATCGACGTCACGGTGTACAGCGTGACCAGCTGGAGCGAACTCGCGCGTGACGGCGCGGCCTGCCAGCAGCGCGCGCTTCAGGGCCAGCCGGCGTCCGCGCCCTTCATCGCAGAACAGCTCAAGGACAGCGCAGGCCCCATCATTGCCGCCACCGATTACGTTCGCGCTGTGCCTGAAAGCATCCGCGCCTTCCTGCCACCGGGCCGCAGTTACCTGACGCTGGGCACCGACGGTTTCGGCCGCAGCGACACGCGTGCAGCCCTGCGCGGTTTCTTCGGTGTGGACGCGGCCAGCATTGTCGGGGCGGCGCTGCACCAGTTGGCACAGGCCTGAAACAAGGTCCCAACAGACAAGGCCCCCGCGCGGCGCACACCGTGCGGGGGCCTTTCATTCCAGGCCGGCCCCGGGGGCAGGCGCAGCGGACATCACTTCGGCAGCAGCACCTTGTCGACCACGTGGATCACGCCATTGGACTGGTACACGTCGGCGATGGTCACGGTGGCCGAGCCGCCTTTTTCATCCGTCACCATGACTTTGCCGCCCATGGCCTTGGCCGTCAGCGTGCCGCCAGCCACGGTTTTCAGCGATGCCGACCCCTTGCCCGCGGCAATCGCCTTGGTCAGTGCGGCGGCGTCCATCTTGCCGGCCACCACGTGGTAGGTCAGGATGCCGCTCAGCGTGGCCTTGTTCTCTGGCTTGAGCAGCGTGTCCACGGTGCCGGCAGGCAACGCGGCAAAGGCGGCGTTGGTCGGCGCAAACACGGTGAACGGGCCGGGGCCTTTCAGGGTCTCGACCAGGCCGGCGGCCTTGACGGCGGCGACCAGGGTGGTGTGGTCCTTGGAATTGACGGCGTTGTCGATGATGTCTTTCGAAGCCAGCATGGGCGCGCCGCCGACCATCACCTGGGCGAAGGAAGAAGCCGCAGCCATGGACATGACCACGGCGAGACCGATGGACGCCAGTTTGTGTTTCGTTTGCATGTAGATACCCTTTGAAGTTGAACAAAAAGCCGACATCCAGGATGGGACATCAACGGCTGTGTTGGATACGGCCGCGCTGGGCGACTGGATTCAACCGCGTCCGGTACTCGGGTATCTTTTTGTATCCGCCGCCGCTCAGGGCTGCGCCTGCAGCCAGTCGTGCACCGCCTGGGGGTACAGCAGGTGCTCCTGCACCAGCACACGCGCGGCCAGCGTGTCTGCGGTGTCGTCCGGCAGCACCGGTACCACCGCTTGCGCCAGGATGGGCCCGTGGTCCAGCTCGGCCGTCACCTGGTGCACCGTGCAACCGGCCTCGCGGCAACCCGCATCAATGGCGCGCTGGTGCGTGTTCAGGCCCGTAAAGGCCGGCAGCAACGACGGGTGAATGTTGACCAGCCGCCCCGCGTAATGCCCGACAAAACCCGGCGTGAGGATGCGCATGAACCCGGCCAGCACCACCAGGGCGGGCTCATGGGCGTCGATCAGCGCCATCAGCGCGGCATCAAAGTCCTCGCGCGATTCAAACGCCTGGTGGCGCAGGACCTGCGTGGCCGCGCCCAGCGACTGCGCGAGTTGCAGCCCGGCCGCGTCGGGCCGGTTGCTGATCACCGCGGCAACCCGGGCACCGAACTGCTGCTGCCACTGCTGCGCCTGCGCGGTCCGGACGATGGCCGCCATGTTCGAGCCACTGCCCGAAATCAGGATCACGATGTTTTTGGGCTGGGGCATCCGGTTTGGCATGGGTGCATGGATTATCGCAACCCCGATCACGCCCGCGGCTGCGGCGGCCTGGCCAGGGCAAACAGCGCCAGCGTCACCACACCCATGCCGACCAGCAGCCAGAGCAGCCCGGTGTAGCCGCCCAGCCCCAGCAAGGCCCAGGCCGTCAGGAAGGGCGCCGCCGCGCGGGTGCACAGTGCAATGCCCGACATCGCGCCAGTGATGCGTCCCACATGTTCCCGGCCATAAAAGTCGGGAACGATGTTGCTGCGCACAATGGTGATCAGGCCGTTGGCCACCCCAAACAGCACGGCAAACCCCACCAGCACCAGCGGCTGGCGGCCGAGTGCAAAAATCCCTAGCGCCAGCGGAAACAAGGCCAGCACCACGAGGCCCAGCGCCCGGTGGTTCAGCCCCCGGCCCAGCCACAGGAAGGCAAAACGCCCCGCCACCTGGGCCGGACCGAACCACACCATGACCGCCACCGCCTCGGTCTGCGACAGCCCGCGCGATTCGAACGCCGGCATCAGGTGCGCCCAGATCGTCGACAGCGCAAACGCATACAGCGTGAAAGTCGCGGTCAGCAGCCAGAAGGTGCGCCCCTGCATGGCCTGGCGCAAGGTCGCCTGGTCCTGCAGCACCGCGCCGGCCGGCACGGTGCCGGGCACGGTGGGGCGCTTCCAGGGGCCGCGCAGCACCCAGGCATGCAGCGGCGCCACCAGCAGCAGCACCCCGGCCATCACCAGCAGCGCAGGCCGCCAGCCCAGGGTGAGCAGCAACCACGCCGCGGCGGGAAAGGAGAGCGTGCTCGCAAAGCCGCCGACCAGCGTGATGGTGGTGATGCCCTGGCGGTAGCGGTCAGGGAAACGTTTGGTGATCTCCATGAAAGCGGGCTCGTACAGCGTCATCGCCATGGCCAGCCCGAGCAGCGCCCACGCAGCGTACAGCAGCGGCAGGCTGTGCGCCTGCGACCAGAGGGCACAGCCGGCCGCGCCGAGCAGCGCCCCGCCGGTCAGCACAAAACGCCCGCGTCCGCGGTCAATCGCGGCGCCGACCGCATAAGTCGCCAGGCCCCAGACCATCAGGCCCAGCGTGAAGGCCCCCATGATGTCGGGCTGGCTCCAGCCCATGTCGCGCTGCATCGGCAGCACAAAGGAAGAAAAGCCGTAATACATGACGGCCCAGACAAGAATCTGGCCGACACTGAGGGCGCTGATGATGGTGCGGTAGGAAGGCAAAGTGGAGTGATTATCCGGGGCGGCAAAAAACGCTGGCCTGCGCCCGATTCTGCAAGGCGGAATCGCTCGCTATTTGTCCCAACTGGGACATAAAATTCCGAACGACCGTGCTAAAAATGCGGCAGTAACTTGAACCCCACGGAGACACGCATCTTATGGATCTCGCTTTCACCCCCGAAGAACAGACATTCCGCGAAGACATTCGCGCCTGGGTTCATGCCAATCTGCCGGCCGACATTTCGCACAAGGTGCACAACGCCCTGCGCCTGAGCCGTGACGACATGCAGCGCTGGGCAAAAATCCTCGGCAAAAAAGGCTGGCTCGGCCACGGCTGGCCCAAGGAATTTGGCGGCCCCGGCTGGAACGCGGTGCAAAAACACCTGTTCGAGGAAGAATGTGCGCTCGCCGGCGCGCCCCGCGTTGTGCCTTTTGGCCCGGTGATGGTGGCGCCGGTGATCATGGCCTTTGGCACACCCGAGCAGCAGAAACGTTTTCTGCCCGGCATCGCCAGCGGCGAGGTCTGGTGGAGCCAGGGTTACAGCGAACCGGGTTCGGGCTCGGACCTGGCCTCGGTCAAATGCCGCGCCGAACGGCAGGGTGACAAATACATCGTCAACGGCCAGAAAACCTGGACCACGCTGGGCCAGTACGGTGAGTGGATTTTCTGCCTGGTGCGCACCAGTACCGAAGGCAAGCCGCAGACCGGCATTTCCTTTTTGCTGATCGACATGAAGTCGCCCGGCGTGACCGTGCGCCCCATCGTGCTGCTCGACGGTGAGGCCGAGGTCAACGAGGTCTGGTTCGACAACGTCGAAGTCCCGGCAGAGAACCTGGTCGGCGAGGAAAACAAGGGCTGGACTTACGCCAAACACCTGCTCAGCCACGAGCGCACCAACATTGCCGACGTGAACCGCGCCAAGCGCGAGCTTGAACGCCTCAAACGCGTCGCCAGAGCCGAGGGCGTTTATGACGATCTGCGCTTCCGCGACGAAATCGCAAAGATGGAAGTCGATGTGGTGGCGCTGGAGATGCTGGTGTTGCGTGTGCTTTCCGCCGAGAAGTCCGGCAAGAACTCGCTGGACATCGCCGGCCTGCTGAAAATCCGCGGCAGTGAAATCCAGCAGCGCTACACCGAACTCATGATGCTGGCGGCCGGCCCTTTCAGCCTGCCCTTCATCGAGGAAGCCATGGAAGCCGGCTGGCAAGGCGACTTTCCCGGCGGCATCACGGCCGACGCGCCGCTGGCCTCGACCTATTTCAATATGCGCAAGACCACGATTTACGGCGGATCCAACGAGGTTCAGCGCAACATCGTGTCGCAGTTCGTGCTCGGTTAACAAGGACACATCATGGATTTTGATTTCAGCGACGATCAGGAACAACTGCGCGATGCCGTGGGCAAATGGGTAGCCAAGGCTTACGACTTCGAACGCCGTCGCGGCATTGCCAAGGCCGGCGGTTTCTCGCGAGAGGCCTATGGGCAGCTGGCCGAACTCGGCCTGACCGGTCTCTACATTCCGGAGGACGACGGTGGACTCGGCATGGGCCCGGTGGAAGGCATGGTCGTGATGGAGGAACTCGGTCGCGGTATCGTGCTCGAGCCGCTGGCCCAGGCGCTGATTGCCGGCGCTGTGTTGTCCGGCTACGCACCCGCCGATGTCAAAGCCGCCTGGCTGCCAAAAATCGCCGGCGGCGAAGCGCTGGTGGTACTCGCCGCGCAGGAGCGCGCCGCCCGCTACCAACTTGATGTCTGTGAAGCAAAAGCGGCTCCAGCCGGCGCTGGATGGACGCTGACAGCTACCAAAAACATAGTGCCCGCCGGTGACCAGGCCGATGCCTTCATCGTACCGGCGCAGGCCAAGGGCAAGATCGCGCTGTTCCTGGTCGAGCGCACGGCCCAGGGCGTCACCACCCGCGGCTACGGCACACAGGACGGCGGCCGTGCGGCCGACGTGGTGCTTCAGGACGCGCCGGCCACGCTGATCACGCTGGACGGCCTGGCGGCGCTGGAGCATGCCACCGACATCGGCATCGCCGCCACCTGCGCCGAAGCCGTCGGCGTGATGGACAAGACCCTGGCCATCACGGTCGAGTACATGAACACGCGCAAGCAGTTCGGCGTGGTGATCAGCAGCTTCCAGGCGCTGCGGCATCGCGTGGCCGACATGAAGATGCAGCTGGAGCTGGCCCGCTCCATGAGTTATTACGCCTCGCTCAAACTCAACGCGCCGGCCGCCGAACGCCGCGCCGCCATGGCGAGAGCCAAGTACCAGCTCGGCGTCTCCATGCGTTTTGTTGGCCAGCAGGCGGTGCAGCTGCATGGCGGCATCGGCGTGACCGACGAATACATCGTGAGCCACTACTTCAAGCGGCTGACACAAATGGAGATGAGTTTTGGCGACACTCTGCACCATTTGGGCGAGGTGTCGGCGAGAATGCAAGACACCGCAGGCGTATTCGCCTGATCACGATCACAACAAGCATCAGCCCGCCCTCGCGGGCTTTTTTCATCGGGAGACAACCATGACCTCACGCCGCAGCCTATTTGCCATCCTCGCCAGCAGCCTGCTGCTGGCGGCCTGTGCCACAGCGCCCAGCCTTGAATCGCAGCCACCGATTGTTTTTGTGCACGGCAACGGCGACAGTGCCTCGATCTGGCAAAGCACGGTCTGGCGTTTTGAGTCCAACGGCTGGCCGCGCGAACGCCTGCACGCCATCGATCTGCCCTACCCGCTGGCGCGCGACGATGACGGCAAGGCCCAGCCGGGACGCACCTCGACCGCGGAACACATGGCCTACCTGAAGGCGGAAGTCGACAAAGTGCTGCAGGCCACGGGCGCCCGCCAGGTGGTGCTGGTCGGCAACTCGCGCGGCGGCAACGCCATCCGCAACTACATCTACAACGGCGGCGGCGCCGCGCGCGTGAGCCACGCCATCCTGGGCGGCACACCGAATCACGGCGTCTGGGCGACGAAAGGCTTCCGCGAAGCCAACGAGTTTTCCGGCACCGGGCCTTTCCTGACAGGGCTCAATGCGCCCAAGAATGCCGCCGGCGACGAAGTCAGCGGCCCGGTCAAGTGGCTGACCCTGCGCTCTGACAACAACGATAAATTCGCCCAGCCAGACGGCCTGTGGATAGGCGCCAAAGGCACACCCACCAACGTCAGCTTCGAGGGCCCGGCGCTCAAGGGTGCGACCAACACCGTGCTGCCGCGTGTGGACCACCGCGAGACTTCTTTTTCTCCTGCTGCGTTTGAGGCGACCTACCGCTTCATCACCGGCCGGGCGCCCCAGTCTTCAGCGATCCAGAGTGAAACACCGGTGGTGCTGAACGGCAAGATCACCGGCATGGGCCTGCGCCCGACCGACCCGGCGTCGGGCAACTATTCGAACAACCTGCCGCTGCCCGGCGCGCAACTCACGGTCTACGCCACCGACCCGGCCACCGGCGCACGCGTGGGCAACGCGGTGCACAGCAAAACGGTTGGCGCCGACGGCCTCTGGGGCCCCTTCACCGCCCAGCCCGGCACGCCTTATGAATTTGTCATCAGCGCGCCAGGGTATGCGACCACCCACATCTACCGCAGCCCGTTTGCACGCTCCAGCCAACTGATACACATGCGCGCAGACCGATCCGCCGAGGCCGACAAGAGCGCCAAGTCCAGCGTCACCCTCACCCGGCCGCGCGGCTACTTCGACGCCGCGCGCGACAAGATGTCCTTCGACGGCAAAGCGCTGCCTGGCGTGCCGCCCGCGGGCGCAGGCGTGTCGAGTTCCAAGATCAACCTGAGCCAGGAAGGTGTCCGGCCGATTGCGGCGGAGTTCAACGGCGAAAAAATCACCGGCCGGACCTGGCCCATGGCGGAGGGGCACCTGGTGGTGCTGGAGCTGACCTACTGAGTTTCTGAAATCACCGCTCGGCAATGGGGCTGAGCGTGTCGAAGTCCGCTCGGTGGCAAGGTCACCCTCGCCTATTGTGTGAACAGGGTTCGCTATCACTTTAATAGCTGCTCACGCAAGCCCCCAAAGGACTGGGGGCAATTTCTCGCCGTACGTTAGCTACACCGGCCTGTCTGATATCCGAAGCAAGGAAGGCCAAGCCCCGGGGCTTGCTGTGCAGGCTAGCGGCAAGAAAGTGTCCGGCGAATGACGTGTAAAAAGCTGCATTGAAAGTTAGCTGGATAGCTCCCGAAACAAAGGCGGGCAGGGTCTCAAGCCGGATGAAACTTGCCCATCCGTTCGCGGATATCTGCACTCAGCAAATTTTGCAGCAGAAGCCGTCCAGCTCACACCAGCAGCCGCGACGTCCTCGGCACATGCGCCATCAGAAACTCCATCTGGTCCGCCAGGATGCGGCGGTTGCGCAGAATGAAGTCTTCCCAGAGGCTGGGAACATACGGTGTGTAGAGCAACGGCATGTGTGCCTGCTCGGGGGTGCGGCTGCTCTTGCGGTGGTTGCAGGCGCGGCAGGCAGTGACCACATTCATCCAGGTGTCGATGCCGTTCTGCGCGAACGGGATGATGTGCTCGCGGGTCAGGTCTTCTTCATGGAAATGGTCGCCGCAGTAGGCGCACACGTTGCGGTCACGGGCGAACAGCTTGCTGTTGGTCAGCCCGGGCTTGAGGTCGAAGGGGTTGATGTTGGGCACGCCCTTGGTGCCGATGATGCTGTTGACGTTGATGATGGACTGGTTGCCGGTGATGGCGTTGTGGCCGCCATGAAACGTGGCCACCTGCGCACCCATCTCCCAGCGCACTTCATCCGAGGCATAGTGCAGCACGGCTTGTTCGAGGCTGATCCACGATTGTGGCAACCCCTGGGCTGAGAGCTTCAAGACCTTCAAACGAACCTCCATTAGTCAAAAACCACATGGAAACCGGACTTAAACTGCTTGAGCCCTCAATATACAGGGAATTTGTGACAAAGCCTGGTCACAAGCCCTTTCAAGGCGCCCGGGCCGCATGGGACCGGCGCCAAGTGCTATTAAAACGATAATAAAACGATGAAAGTTTTCCGCGGCTACCTCCACCCCCAGCTGGCGGCGCAGTGCGCGCTGACGATCGGCAACTTCGACGGCGTGCACCGCGGCCACCAGGCCATGCTGGCACTGCTGAAAAACGAGGCTCAGCACCGCGGCGTGCCCAGCTGCGTGATGAGTTTTGAGCCCCATCCGCGCGACTACTTCGCGGCTGTGACGCGCAAGCCCGAACTGGCGCCGGCGCGCATCGCCACCCTGCGCGACAAGCTGACCGAGCTGGCGCGTTGCGGCATCGACCAGTGTGTGGTGCTGCCCTTCAATGCGCGGCTGGCGTCCCAACCGGCCGAAGCCTTCATCGAAGACGTGCTGGTCAAAGGCCTGGGCGTGCGTTATGTGCTGGTGGGTGACGACTTCCGCTTTGGTGCCAAACGCGCGGGCGACTACGCCATGCTGGACGCAGCCGGCGAGCAACTGGGTTTTGACGTGGCCCGCATGAACAGTTATGAAGTGAGTAACACCCGGGTCTCCAGTTCAGCCGTGCGGGAAGCCCTGGGCCAGGGCCAGATGAGCCGCGTGGCCAGCCTGCTGGGCCGGCCATACAGCATTTCCGGTCATGTGGTGCACGGCCGCAAGCTCGGGCGCGAGCTCGGGTTTCGCACCCTGAACCTGCGCTTTTCCCACTGGAAACCGGCAGCCAGCGGAATTTTTGCGGTGCAGGTGTTTGGCCTGACGGACCAGCCCGTGCCCGGTGTGGCCAACCTGGGCATCCGGCCCTCGCTGGACCCCGCCGACGTGAACGGCGGACGCGTGTTGCTGGAGACCCATTGCCTGGCCTGGCCGGCCGGCTTGGGGCCGGAGGAGGCATACGGTAAAATCATTCGGGTGGAACTGCTACACAAACTGCACGACGAACTGAAATACGACGGTCTGAACAGCCTCAAGGCGGGCATCACCAGAGACTGCGATGATGCGCGGGCATTTTTTGCCGAGGCCGCAAAGTCATTTTCAGCGTCCATGCACACGGAAACCAGCCGCCAGACCACGCGCGACCGAATTTAGACGATCTCGTCGCTCCTGGCCCCGCCCCTTCCTCCGGGCGACCGGCTTTCTTCCCGACCCGTATTTCCGGCGGCTTGGCCTCATCAGGCCGCTTCAACAAGAGCATCCCATGTCCGACAACAAGACCGATTACCGCAGCACCCTGAACCTGCCCGACACACCTTTCCCCATGCGCGGCGACCTGCCCAAACGCGAAGCCGGCTGGGTCAAGGCGTGGGACGACAAGGGCATCTACAAGAAGCTGCGCGACGTGCGCGCCGGCAAACCGAAGTTTGTGCTGCATGACGGCCCGCCGTATGCCAACGGCCAGATCCACATCGGCCACGCAGCCAACAAGATCCTCAAGGACATGATCGTCAAGGCGCGCCAGCTCAAGGGGCTGGACGCCGTGTATGTGCCGGGCTGGGACTGCCACGGCCTGCCGATCGAAAACGCCATCGAAAAACTCCATGGCCGAAATCTTTCAAGAGACGACGTGCAGGCCAAGAGCCGTGCTTTTGCCACCGGGCAGATCGCGCAGCAGAAAGAAGACTTCAAGCGCCTGGGCGTGCTCGGTGAATGGGCCAACCCCTACCTGACCATGAACCCCGGCAACGAAGCCGACGAGATCCGCGCGCTCAAACGCATCATGGAACGCGGTTTTGTCTACCGCGGCCTCAAGCCTGTCTACTGGTGTTTTGACTGCGGCTCCTCGCTGGCCGAGTTCGAGATCGAATACGCCGACAAAAAATCGCAGACCCTGGACGTCGGCTTCCCGTGCGACCAGCCGGACAGGCTGGCCGCCGCCTTCGGCCTGAAGAGCCTGACCAAGGACGCCTTCGCCGTGATCTGGACCACCACCGCGTGGACCATTCCGGCCAACCAGGCGCTGAACCTGAACCCCGATCTGGACTACGCGCTGGTCGATACCGAACGCGGCATCCTGCTGCTGGCCGCCTCGCTGGTGGACAAGTGCCTGGAGCGTTACCAGTTGACCGGCACGGTGCTGGCCACCACGGCCGGCAAACACCTGGCGCTGATCAATTTCAGACATCCGCTGTACGACGTGAAAGACAGCAACGGAAACCACGGCTATCGGCGCCTGAGCCCGGTCTTCCTGGCCGACTACGCGACCGCCGACGACGGCACCGGTATCGTGCACTCCTCGCCCGCCTACGGCGTGGAAGACTTCAACTCCTGCGTGGCCAACGGCATTGCCTACGACGACATCCTGAACCCGGTGCAGGGCAACGGCCGTTACGTTGACGAGCTACCGTTGTTCGGCGGCCTGAACATCTGGAAAGCCGCACCGATGGTGATCGAGGCCCTGCGCGACGCCGGCCGCCTGTTTGCCACGCATGACATCGTGCACAGCTACCCGCACTGCTGGCGTCACAAGACGCCGGTGATCTACCGCGCCGCCGCCCAATGGTTCATCCGCATGGACGAGGGCGAAGGCGTGTTCACCCAGGACAAGGCGCCGCGCACCCTGCGCCAGCTGGCACTGGCCGCGATCGAGGAAACCAGCTTCTACCCGGAAAATGGCAGGGCCCGCCTGCACGACATGATTGCCGGCCGGCCCGACTGGTGCATCAGCCGCCAGCGCAACTGGGGCGTGCCCTTGCCGTTTTTTGTCCATACCGCCACCGGTGAATTGCACCCGCGCACCATGGAGATCATGGACCAGGCCGCCGCCATGGTGGAGGCCGGTGGCATCGAGGCCTGGAGCAAGGCCAGCGCCGAGTCCATCATCGGCGCCGACGGTGAACATGGGGCCCCCAACTACATCAAGAGCACCGACATCCTCGACGTCTGGTTTGACTCGGGCACCACCCATTTTCACGTGCTCAAGCGCAGCCATGCCGAACAGTCGGCCTGGCCGGCCGACCTGTATCTCGAAGGCCACGACCAGCACCGCGGCTGGTTCCACTCCTCGCTGCTCACCTCGTGCGCGATGTACGACCACGCGCCCTACAAGGGCCTGCTGACGCACGGCTTCACGGTGGACGGCAAGGGCCGCAAGATGAGCAAGAGCGAAGGCAACGTCGTCGCGCCGCAGGAGATCTCGGGCAAGCTGGGTGCCGAAATCATCCGCCTGTGGTGCGCATCCACCGACTACTCGGGCGACCTGGCGATCGACGACAAGATCCTGGCCCGTGTGGTGGACGCCTACCGCCGCATCCGCAACACGCTGCGTTTTCTGCTGGCCAATGTCAGCGACTTCGACCCGAACCAGGACACCGTGCCGCTGGAGCAGATGCTGGAGATCGACCGTTACGCGCTGAGCCGCGCAGCCCAGCTGCAGGCCGACATCCTGGCGCACTACGAGGTCTACGAGTTCCACCCGGTGGTCTCCAGGCTGCAGATCTACTGCAGCGAAAACCTGGGCTCCTTCTACCTGGACATCCTGAAAGACAGGCTGTACACCACCGCACCGAAGTCGCTGGCCCGACGCAGCGCGCAGACGGCCTTGCACCAGATCACCCACGCCATGCTGCGCTGGATGGCGCCGTTCTTGAGCTTCACGGCCGAAGAAGCCTGGCAGGTGTTCGGCAGTTCGGAGTCCATCTTCATGGAAACCTATGCCGACCTGGCCGCGCCCGATGAGGCCCTGCTGGCCAAATGGACACGCATCCGCGAATTGCGTGATGCGGTCAACAAGGACATCGAGGCGCTGCGTACCGACGGCAAGGTCGGCTCATCGCTGCAGGCCAGAGTGAGCCTGGAGGTCACCGCCGACGACCACGCCCTGCTGGCCAGCCTTGGCGAGGATCTGAAGTTCGTCTTCATCACTTCCGCTATTGATTTAATAGCTGGAGACGCACAATCCATAAGGACTGAAGCCAGTTCTGCCGTCAAATGTGAGCGCTGCTGGCATTACCGCGAGGACGTGGGCCACGACGCCGCGCACCCGACGATCTGCGGCCGCTGCACCAGCAACCTGTTCGGTGCAGGGGAAGAAAGGAAGTACGCCTGATGACCAAAACCACCTTCGGAACCACCTCCCCCAGCCTGCTGCCCTGGCTGGGCCTGGCGTTGATCCTCCTGATTGCCGACCAGCTCACCAAGGTGCTGATCCTGGGCTATTACCAGCTTGGGGACGCGACCTATGTCACCTCTTTTTTCAACGTGGTGCGGGTGCACAACACCGGTGCCGCGTTTTCCTTCCTGGCTTCCGCGTCGGGCTGGCAACGCTGGTTCTTCACCGCCATCGGTATCGCTGCGGCGCTGTTCATCCTGTGGATGCTCAAGTCGCACGCGGGGCAAAAGCTGTTCTCCTTTGCACTGGCCTGCATTCTGGGCGGCGCCGTCGGCAACGTGATTGACCGCACCTTGCACGGCTACGTGGTTGACTTTCTGGACTTCCACTACGCCGGCTGGCACTTCCCCGCGTTCAACGTGGCCGACAGCGCCATCACCGTCGGCGCCATCTGCCTGGTGCTGGACGAATTGCTGCGCGTGAAGAGAAGTTAGCCCCCCACGCTGCGCCGCTCCGCGGGTCGCGGCACCTTGCAGGCCGCCGCTCGCCAGAGGCTTCGCTTCTGACGCCTGTCCAAACCGGCTCAAGCAGGTTAGGAGCTGCAGGCGCCAGCCCCGAGGGGGCGCTGCGCCTGCGGCCCGGCCAAGCCGGTTCCGCGGCCCCGGCTTGCAGGAGATTGCCATCGTGCTTCCCCGCATCGCCTCCTGAGGCTTCGAAGAATGCCTCCCGGCCAGCGCGCGGAGGTTATAGTGATTCCCAGTTTATGAAGCATCTGTTGAATCTGCTGGCCGCCATAGCGCTGCTGGTCTGGGGTACCCATCTGGTTCGCACCGGCATCCTGCGGGTGTTCGGGGCCAACTTACGCCATGTGTTATCCCACAGCATCGGCAACCGGTTCACCGCCGCCCTGTCGGGCATCGGCGTGACCGCGCTGGTGCAGTCCAGCACCGCCACCTCACTGATCGTGTCCTCCTTTGTCGGCCAGGGGATGATTGCACTGCCGCTGGCCCTGGCCGTGATGCTGGGCGCCGACATCGGCACCAGCCTGATGGCCGTGGTGTTCTCGTTTGACTTGTCCTGGCTTTCGCCGCTGTTCATCTTTACCGGAGTGGTGCTGTTCATCTCGCGCCAGACCACCAATGTCGGGCGCTTCGGCCGCATCCTGATCGGCCTGGGGCTGATGCTGCTGGCGCTGCGCCTGGTGACCGACTCGACCGCAGTGCTGACCTCGAACACGGCCGTCAAGGCCCTGCTGGGCACGCTCAGCAGCGACATGCTGCTGGAGATCACGGTCGGTGCGGTGCTGGCGGTGGTGTCCTACTCCAGCCTGGCCATCGTGCTGCTGACGGCCACGCTGGCGGCCTCAGGCGTGATTCCGCTGGACGTGGCGCTCGGGCTGGTGCTGGGCGCCAACCTCGGCAGCGGCCTGCTGGCGGTGCTGACCACGGCCCGCTCGGCCATCGAAGTGCGGCAGGTGCCTCTGGGCAACTTTCTTTTCAAGCTGCTCGGCGTCGCTGCCGCCGCCCCCCTTGTCGGCCTGTGGCTGCGCCATGTGCGCCCCCTCCTCGGTGAGGCCGCCACCACGGTCGTCCTGTTTCACCTGATGTTCAACGTGCTGGTCGGGCTGGTGTTCATCACCTCGACGCAGGTGGTGGCACGCTGGGTCGAGAAACTCCTGCCGCGCCCGGTCAAAGGTGCCGCGGCCGGCGGCCGCCCGCACCATCTGGACCCGTCGGCGCTGACGACCCCGTCTCTGGCCATCTCGTGCGCCGCCCGCGAAGCGCTGCACCAGGCTGACGTGGTGGAAAGCATGCTGATCGGCATGCTGGAAGTCATGCGCCGCAACGACCTGCGGCTGGCCGAAGACCTGCGCAAGATGGACGACACGGTGGACGAGCTGTATTCGGCCATCAAGTACTACCTGACCAAGATTTCGCGCGAGGCCCTGGGCGAGGAGGAAAGCCGGCGCTGGACCGACATCATCAGCTTCACCATCAACATGGAGCAGATCGGCGACATCATCGAACGCGTACTGATCGACATCGAGGACAAGAAGATCAAGCCAGGCCGCAACTTCTCGGAAGCCGGCATGGCCGAGATCTGCGAGTTGCACCAGCGCCTGCTCGACAATCTGCGCCTGGGCATGAGCGTCTTCCTCAACGGCAGTGTGCGCGACGCGAAAAAGCTGCTCGAAGAAAAAGCGCGTTTCCGCGACCTGGAGCGCGCCTACGCCACCACCCATCTGGGCCGCCTGTCCGAGCGCACCATGCAGAGCATGGAAACCAGTTCACTGCACATCGATTTGATCAGCGACCTCAAACGCATCAACTCGCACATCTGCTCCATCGCCTACCCCATCCTCGACTCCGCCGGTGCGCTGGTGCCCAACCGTCTGCGCCAGAGCGCCTTCAGTGATTCCGTCTCCCGCTGACCGCGGGAACATGTTGCGATGAATCCCGACGCCCAACAGCTCTGGCGCGCCCCGCGCTGGGCACTGGCCGCGCTGCTGGCGCTGCTGGGCATGCTCGGGCCGTTTTCCATCGACACCTACATCCCGGCGTTCTCGGGCATTGCGCATTCGCTGGGCGCGACGCCGGTCGAGATGCAGCAGACGCTGTCGGCCTACCTGTTCGGTTTTGCCTTCATGAACCTCTTTCATGGCGCGCTGGCCGACAGCTTCGGCCGCCGCCCCGTGGTGCTGTGGGGCATTGCGATGTTCACCCTCGCCTCGGCCGGTTGCGCGCTGTCGCAAAGCATTGAACAGCTGGTGTTTTTCCGGGCGCTGCAGGGCCTGTCCACGGGCGCCGGCATTGTGGTCTCGCGTGCCGTGATCCGGGACATGTTCCCGCCCGCGCAGGCCCAGAAGATGATGAGCCAGGTGACAATTTATTTTGGCGTGGCACCGGCGATAGCGCCCATCATCGGTGGCTGGCTGTTTGTGCACCTGAACTGGCACGCGATCTTCTGGTTTCTCACCGGCGTCGGCGTGCTGCTGTGGAGCGCCAACTACCGCCTGCTGCCCGAGACACTGCATGTCTCACAGCGCCAGCCCTTCAATGTGAAACACCTGATGCGCGGCTACTGGCAGCTGGGTTCGAGCGCGCGCTTCCTGCTGCTGGCGCTGGCGAGTGGGGTGCCCTTCAACGGCATGTTTCTCTACGTGCTGGCGGCGCCCGAGTTCCTGGGCTCGCACCTGGGGCTGGCGCCCACCGAATTTTTCTGGTTTTTTGTCCTGACCATTTCCGGCATCATGGCCGGCGCATGGGTCAGCGGCCGCATGGCGGGCAGGGTCGCGCCCAAGCAGCAGATCCGCCACGGCTTTGTCATCATGCTGGTGATTGCGGTGCTCAACCTGGCGGCCAACCTGCTGTTCAAGGCGCACGTTTCCTGGGCGCTGTTCCCGATTGCCGTGTTCGCCTTCGGCTGGGCCCTGATGGTGCCGGTGGTAACGCTGCTGGTGCTGGACCTCTACCCCGAGCGGCGCGGCATGGCGTCGTCGCTGCAGGCCTTTATCGGCTCCACCGCCAACGGCCTGGTGGCCGGCGTGATCGCGCCGCTGATCATGCATTCCACCGTGGCACTGGCGGCAACGTCGCTGCTGATGATGGGTATCGGCCTGCTGGCCTGGCTTTACCTGCATCACCGGTGGCCCGAAATCGGAAGGAGTTAAGGCCCCCACGCTCCGCCGCTCCGCCGCTGCGCGGGTCGCTGCCCCCCGAGGGGGCGCTGCGCCTGCGGACTGGCGAAGCCAGATCCGCGGCCCCTGCTGAATTTAAAGCTCCCGCGCTGCTGACGTGTTATGCCAGCAGCGCGGCCTGGATCAGGGCTGCCTCGAGCGTGAACTCACCGTCGCGCATCTTCTGCAGCAGCTCGTAGCCGTCCATCAGCGCGAAACACGCGACCTCGCCGTCCTGGTTCACCGGCGTGACACCATCCGGCACGGTGCAGTGGTACCAGTCCAGATATTCCTGCAGATAACCGGCACCGCCGCCATCGCGGGCAGGACGGCAGGTGTGGATGCGCCCGCCGTAACGCAGCGCCTGGAGATCGGCCAGATGCAGGCCGGCCTCTTCCCAGGTCTCGCGCGCCAGCGCGCTGTCCAGTGTGTCTTCGGCAGACACCATGCCACCCATCAGGGTGTCCCAGAGGCCGGGATCGTTGGGTTTGTCGAGGGCGCGCTGCTGCACCCAGAAGCGTCCGTCGCTCGTCTGCCCGACCAGATGCACGGCCCGCGTGACGATGCCCAGCGGCCGCACCGCCGCCCTTTCCACCGTGCCCAGCACCTGCCCCTGCGCGTCGGCCACGGCCAGTTGTTCGTCGCGCCAGGCACCTGCCAGACCCAGCTGGTGCAAGGCTGCGGCGATCTGGTGGAGTCCGGCGCTCAGCTCTCCCTGGAGGTGCCAGCCAGGCTCTCCGAATCGCTCCTCTTTTAATAGCTTCTCGCGCCCGTCCGGTAAGGGCTGGAGCACGATTTTGCTTAAAAACTCGGGCTCGACCGAGCCGATCACTACCTCGCCCGCCCACAGCGGCACGCGCGGCCGCAAAGGAGGCTGCGTGGCGGCGGCGTGCAGGGTGCGCAGGTAGTCCGGATCCGGTGTGGGCAATTTCATGGCCCGTATTACAACGCAAGCCCGTGACAGCTGTCGCACTGGCACCGGGGCCAACGCCGGGTGGCTCAGGTTTTTGCCATCAGGCCATCGAGCCGGCTGTCCCAGCGCGCGCCCGGCAGCGCCGTGGCCAGTGCCGCATCACCCAGCGCAAAAGTGCGGCGCAGCACCTGGGCCAGCACGGCACGGTAGTCGTGGTGGGCCGGCAGGTCGCGGCCTTCGTTGAGGTTGCCCCGCGCCAGGCCCGTCCACTGGCCGTGCCAGCGGCCGCCGCTCACACGGTTGCCGATCAGCCACATCGCATTGCCGAAACCGTGGTCGGTGCCGCGGGTGCCGTTTTCCGCCGTGGTGCGGCCGAACTCGCTCATGACCACGATCACGTCGCCCGGTTCGGAGAAGTCCCGACGCAGCTGCGCCACACCGCGCGCCAGGTTGCCGAGGTTGTTGGCCAGCAGGCCGGTGACCGCGCCCTGGTTGGCGTGGGTGTCCCAGCCGCCGGCCGACAGGAAACCCAGGCGAAGGCTGCGGTCGTTTCGCATCAGCGTGCCCAGGTGTTGGGCATCGAGCTGCAGGCCCACCGGGTCCGGTGCGCCGTTGCTCGCCGCCAGCATTTGCGCGGACTGGGCCTGGGCACCAGCTGGGGTGCCGTCGCGGTCCAGCTGGCGGTCCGCCATGGGCATGCCAGCCTGACCCATGGCGTTGCGGCGGACGTCGGCAGCGGCTTTTTCGCTGCTCAATTCCTGCGCGCTCTGCATGCGGCTGCCCGCCCCCTGGCGGAAGGCCCGGCTGATGTTGTCGTCACCGGCATAGAGGTCCAGCAGGGCCTGGCGCGTTTTGTCGTTGGCCAGCACACCGGTGCGTTCGGCGGCCTGCCCGCGCGGGATCAGCTTGACCGACGCCGGCCCGCCGAGAATCGCCGGGTTGGCCTCGCCCACGCCCAGTGCCGCTGCGGGGCCTTTGGCGCCGGCACGCAGGCCGGCCACCTGGTTGAGCCAGCCCGGCGCACTGCTGGTGCGCCCGGGCTGTGCAATTTCCATCTGGTACTGCGCGTCGAAGTGCGATCGGTTTGGTGCAGGCAGGCCGGCCGCCGGAACAAAACCCAGCACACCCTGCTGCCACAGCGGCAACAGGGGCGCCAGCGCCGGATGCAGCGCAAAGGTGTTGTCCAGCCGCAAGGCGGTTTGCGTACTGCCATCCGGTGCGGCAATCGCGATATTCGGCCGCACGGCGTAGTAGTCGCTATCGGCATAAGGCACCAGCGCCGACAGACCATCGTAGGCGCCGCGCAGCAAGACCACCACCAGGCGGCCGCCGTCGAGCGAGGTGGTCCCCGGCGCCAGTGCCTGCGCCCAGGCGCCCGCGCCCAGGGGCAGTGCTGACAGTGCGCCCGCCTGAAGCAGGCGGCGTCGTTGCAGGAAGAACAGATCTGGATGCATGAAAACTCCTCGGCGCGGTGTTATTTGCGCATGAAATCGGGGCTGGCCAGCAACAGGCCGGTGCGCAGCGGCGCGGCCTCGCGGCCAATACGCTCGCGTGTCGGGCCGCCCAGAAACACGTTCAGGTAGCCGGGTTCTGCCATGCGCTGCGCCAGGCCCAACGCATAATCCGCGCGCCGGGTCAGGGCCTCGGGCGCCAGCCAGGTGGCGGCATCGGTCTTGTAGCCGTCCGGGGTTTGCCAGCCATGCATGGGCTGGCCGGCCTGCGTCAGAAAACCCAGGGTCTGCATCAGGTCGCGCCGGTCCTTCACGCCGCCGGCAACGGTCAGCGCCGAGCAGGCATAGTCCAGCGGCGTCTTGAAGAGCTGGTTCCCGGCTGCCCAGAACTCCGGCGCCGACACAAGCGTGCGCATCACGGCGCGGATGTCGCCTTGCGTGGCCAGAAAGGTCTTGCTCAGGCGGTCCACCAGCGCCGGCGGCGGCTGGTCGGCCACAAAAAAGCTGGCCAGGCGCGTCGCAATTCTTCGCGCCGTGGCCGGCTGGCGCGCCAGAAACCGGATGGCCTCCTCGCCTTCGGCCATCCCCTGCGCGGCGTAGGAACGGCCCAGCAAGGTCTTGTCACCGTGGTCGTGCAGGCGCTCGACAAAACGAAAACCCTCACCGCCCCGAATATTCACGGTCCAGCCGGTCAGGATGCGGGCCAGCTCGCGCACGTCGGCCTGGGTGTACCCGCTGTTCACACCCAGGGTGTGCAGCTCCATGAGTTCACGGGCGTAGTTTTCGTTGAGTCCGCGGCTGTTGCTCTGCGCCTGGTCCAGGTAAAGCAGCATGGCCGGGTGCTGCGCGCTGGCCAGCAGCAGGTCTTCAAAACGCCCGAGCGCGTGGGGCCGGATCACGTTGACGACGTAGTGCCCGACAAAAGGCCGCACCGTGCCCTTGCCGACAAACACGTTGAGATGGTTGAACCAGAACTCGGTCATTCGGGCCAGCAGGGGGTCCTCGACAGCCGGGTTACTGCAGGCCACCAACCGCCAGGCTGCGGCACTCTGGGCCATCTCGCGGCTAAACACCTCCGCACCGCCCGCGCCGGGCAATGGGGTTCGCCCGGCAGCGTCCGGCCTGGCCTGCTCGCGCAGGGTTTTGCGGGCTTCGCGTTCTTCATGGAATTCGCGGACGATGTCGTTCAGCGGTGCATTGATGCGCGCCAGCTCGGCCGGCAGCCGGGGCGGCCGCTGGCTGGCAGCGTAGGCGACGTCAACCTGCTGCAGCGCCCAGGCACGGGGGCCGGCCTGGGCTGCCTGCGCCAATGCGGGTGTGGGCGCATACCCGAGCCGCGAGGTGGCACGCCAGGCGGCCGCCGTGTTGGCGGAAGGCGCGCCGGCGTCGGTCTGCGCCCGCAGCGCGGGGCTGCCGAGGCTGGCCAATGCTGCCAGCATTCCTGCAAGCAGTCGGTTGAGCGTGGTGGCTGTGGGCATGGTCACTCCTGAAGCCCCATTTAACGCCGGGACCAGGCCTGGCGTTGAACCGCAGCCGCAGCTTTACACAGCTTTGCCGCTGCCTACAGCGTGAGGATGGTGCAGCCGGTGGTCTTGCGCGCTTCCAGCGAGATGTGCGCCTGCTGCACCTCGGCCAGCGGGAAACGCTGGTCAATCGGAATATTCACCTTCCCGCTGCTGACCATGGCAAACAGCTGGTCGGCCATGTCCTGCGTGCTTTCGCGCGTGGCGATGTGGGTGAACAAGGTGGGGCGCGACACATACAGCGAGCCCTTGGCGGCCAGCAGGCCGATTTCCAGCGGCTCGACCTTGCCCGAGGCGTTGCCGAAATTGGCCAGCAGGCCAAACGGGCGCAGGCAGTCGAGCGACTTGAGGAAGGTGTCCTTGCCGACCGAGTCGTACACCACCTTCACGCCCTGGCCGCCGGTGATCTCCTTGACGCGGGCGACAAAATCCTCTTTCGCGTAGTTGATGACAAAGGCCGCGCCTTGCGCCTTGGCCAGCGCGCACTTGTCGTCCGAACCGGCCGTGCCTATGAGTTGCAGACCCATGGCCCGGGCCCACTGGCAGGCGATCAGGCCGACACCGCCGGCCGCGGCGTGAAACAGCACAAAATCGCCAGCCTGCAAGCCGCCTTGCGGCTGGGTGCGGTTCAGCAGGTACTGCACCGTCAGGCCCTTGAGCATCATGGCTGCGCCGGTCTCGAAGGAAATGTCGTCGGGCAGCTTGCAGACACACTTGGCCGGCATCACGCGCAACTCGCAGTAGCTGCCGGGGGGCTGGCTCGCATACGCCGCGCGGTCACCGGCCTTCAGGTGCGTGACACCCTCGCCGACGGCCTCGACCACGCCCGAGGCCTCCATGCCCAGCTGCAGCGGCATCGGCAGCTTGTACAGGCCGGCGCGCTGGTAGACGTCGATGTAGTTCAGGCCCACCGCCTTGTGACGGATGCGGATCTCGCCGGGGCCGGGTTCGCCGACAGTCACCTGCACCAGCTTGAGTTCTTCGGGACCGCCGTTCCGGTCAATCTGGACGGCGAGCGAGGTGGTCTGGGCCATGGGGGTTCCTTGGAATGCGATGGAAGGGCTGCAAAAAGAAGAAAGCGGCCTGCATCCTGCCACGAATCAACGTGATCTGCTCGCCGCAGCCGCAGCGGACCCGGGCACCGGGCGGGTGTTCAGGCTTTCTTCAGCAATCGCGCCGCGTGCTGGGTACAGTCGCCGCATGACGCCCGGCCTGACTCCTCGCACTGCCCTGCTCCTGATCATCCCGCCGCTGCTCTGGGCCGGCAATGCTGTGGTCGGGCGGCTGGTCAACCAGCTGGTGCCGCCCATCACGCTGAACTTCCTGCGCTGGGCGCTGGCGTTTGTCATCCTGCTGCCGCTGGCCAGCTGGGTGCTGCGCCGCCGCAGCGGCCTGTGGGCCCACTGGCGGCGTTTTGCGCTGCTGGGTCTGCTGGGGGTGGGCGCCTACAACGCGCTGCAATACCTGGCTCTGCAGACATCGACCCCGCTCAATGTGACGCTGGTCGCGGCCAGCACGCCGGTGTGGATGCTGGGCATAGGCTGGCTGTGTTTTTCCCAGAAGGTGTCGCGGCGGCAGATCATGGGGGCACTGCTGTCCATCGCCGGCGTGCTGGTGGTCCTGTCACGCGGCCAGTGGTCCCTGCTGACCCAGGTCCGGCTGGTCCCCGGCGACCTGTATGTGCTGCTGGCCACCATGGCCTGGGCGTTTTACAGCTGGCTGCTGGCCAAACCCGCGGAGCCGCCGGAGATCCGCAACGACTGGGCGGCCTTCCTGATGGCGCAGATGATTTTCGGGCTGGGCTGGTCCGGCCTGTTCGCGGCCAGCGAATGGGCGCTGACCGATGCCCACATCCAGTGGGGCTGGCCCCTGATCGCCGCGCTGCTCTATGTCGCACTCGGCCCGGCCATCCTGGCCTACCGCTGCTGGGGCGTGGGCGTGCAGCGCGCCGGTCCCGCAGTGGCGGGCTTCTTCGCCAACCTCACGCCGCTGTTTGCAGCCCTGATGTCGGCCGCGTTCCTGGGCGAGTTGCCGCACCTGTACCACGGGCTGGCGTTCGCGCTGATTGTGGGCGGGATTGTGGTGTCGGCGCGGCGATAAGCCGCTCACCAGTCCCGATCGGTGACGTAACACGTATGCCTTCATCCCACGGCCGACAATGGTTCGCTGCATCTGGAGGAGAAGGTCTTGCGGATTGCCAGCGCCAGCCAAGGCACTATGGACTGGTCGGCGCCGGTCGGTGATGCTGCCCTCGGCGTCCGTGCCGGCCAGGCAATGATTGACGCGCAGCAAGGCGAGGTGCGAAAAAACTAATCGAGTCTCGAAAGCGTGAGCGCAAGCGCTGGAAAGTCCTGGTTGTTGATGCGCGTCGCAAGCTTGGTGCCCGTCATGGTGCTGCCGGTCATCTCGAGTTCATAGGTCATTGCACTCCGGTTGGACTGCATTGCACCGTCATTGGCATACACAATGACGGTAACCCTGTTGCCCTGTCGGCTCCAGCGCGCAGGATACTTGTCCGCATAACTCGCCGCGCCCTCGCCCTGAATGGTCAGCCTTGCGCGTTCGCCAGCTTCCGTGACCACCTGCCAGACGCCCACCGGCGTGGACTGCGCCGCCGGTCTTTGAGGGGCAACGCTGGACGGTAGCGCCGGCTCAGCTTTCGTGGTCGAGGCCTGCTTGCCCGAGCCAGCGCCAATACACTGAAAACTTCCGTCGGGTGAGTCCTTGATTTCAGACTTTCCAAAACCGATGCTGCCCTCACAGGCCGCATAGCGATAGTCCTGGATGCCGCTGGCGCGCGTGCTGGCTCCCGCTTCAATGTTGTTGGAGTGGGTATAAAAACTGTTTCCCGCGGGCCCGTCACCGCACCTCTTTTTGGTGTACTTCTGCTCGCCACACCAGACCACAAAAACCTTGTAGTTGCAGCTGTTCCTGAAAACAATGTCCTGTCTGTCGCGCGATGCGGAAACACAGTCCATGGCGCTCCGGCCGGGGTTGCCGGCCGCTGACGCGCCCGCCGCAAAGAAGGCCAGCAATATGGCCAGCAAATACCGATGTTTCATTTTCTCTCCCCAGAGAGTTATCCGGAAAGTTGGCCATCTCCCTGCGGGGCCAACACAGAAGGGGAGCTTAGAGGCAGGCATCTGATTGCGCCATCCCCGGAACAGGGGGTGCGGAAATACACAGTCCAGGCTTGAACACCCCGTGGTTGCGGCTTGACCCTGGGTGGGTCGTCGCCGTACCGGCTGGTTTACTTCGCCAGCCAGCCCAGGCCTTTGGCGTGCAGGCTCTGGATGTAAAGCCTGTCAGCTGTTTCCGTGACGCCGGTGGTTTCCGGGTAAGCCCCGCTGGGGTCCTGCAGGTCGGCGACGATTTTTCCGTCTTCGGTGAATGCCAAGACATGCCCGTACGAGGACGGAATGGGCCACATCGCGCGCGGCAGCCGCAGGGTGAGCTTGCGTAGAAAAGGATGGTCCGCGAGTTTGTCGACCGTCGGGTTTCTGGGCTTGGCCAGGCCCAGCCAGATTCTGCCGTCCAGGCCGCGCATGAGGTTGTCGGGGTAACCGGGCAGGTTGTCCAGCAGCACACTGGCTTGCGGATTCGGTTGCGCCACGTCCAGCTGGCTGGCGTCCACGGAAATTTTCCACACACGGTACTTGCCGGTTTCGTTGACGAACAGGAACCGGCCGTCCTGGCTCAAGGCCACACCATTGGCAAAACTCAGGCCCTGGGCAAGCACCCGGGTGGCCCGGGTCGCCGGGTCGTATTCCAGGATTCGCCCCGTCGAGGACTGCTCGAGAATGTCCAGCACACTGGCTTCAAAGGTGCCGCCCCACGCGGCCGGCGAAAAACGTGTGGAGGCATCGCTGACATACATTTTCCCGTTGCCGGCCACAACGACCGCGTCCGCATAACGGATCGGGTCTGCCCCGACCCGGTCGGTCAGCAGCGTGATTTTTCTGTCCGGACTGATGGACAGCAGGCCCTTGACCGCATCGGCCGCTATCAGCTGGCCTGCGGCGTCAAAATCAAAACCCAGCACCCTGCCGCCGGTGTTGGCGAACACCTCCTGCGCACTGCCGTCGGGATTCATGCGCAGGATGTTGCCGCTGGCGACGGTGGCGTACAGCTTGCCGTCCCTGGCGATCACCACATGCTCGGGCCCTTCTTCCGCACCCAGCGAAATCATTTGCAGCCCCGCCAGTCGGGTGTTGACCGCGTGCGTTCCGGTGTAGCCAGGGGGCGTGTTTGCGTTCCAGCTCACGGGCTCTATCGGTACCGGCCACCCACTCAGGTACGCACCCGCCGCCACCACCATCAAGACCACGATCCATGTTGCCTTTTTCATGGCTGCACTATAGCCTTGAGCGCAGCCTGCAGCCGACCATGCAGGCCTTCGTTGACAGGTCCGCCAATGGCCAGCCGTCGCGCGGAGACCGCGGCATGATGCCCGTTTCCGGAAAACACCCACCCCATGACACCTGCGCTTCCCCGTTCCCTGCTGACCCTCACCAACGCCAACCTCGCGGCGCAGTCGGCCGAGCAGCTGAGTCTGGCGGCGGTGCCCATCGTCGCTGTGCTGGCCCTGGGCGCCGGGCCCGGCGACATCGGTCTGCTGGCGACCGCCCAGACCCTGCCCTTTCTGCTGCTGTCGATTCCCCTGGGTCTGCTGGCCGACCGTACGTCGCGGCGTCGCCTGATGGTGTGGGCCGAAACCTTGCGCGGCCTGGCCATGTTCGGCCTGCTGGCCGCCGTGATGTCCGGCCAGCTCTCCATCGGCCTGCTGGCCGTGCTGGGATTTCTCGGTGCGGTCGGCACGGTGGGTTTCAGCGTGGCTGCGCCTGCGCTGGTCCCCGCGCTGGTGCCGCGTGAAGCCCTGGCGCGTGCCAATGGCCGGCTGGAGCTTGCCCGAAGTGCCGCGTTTGCCGCCGGGCCCGCGCTGGGCGGCGCGCTGGTCACCTGGGCCGGCGCACCGGCTGCGTTTGTGCTGGCGGCCGTGTTGTCAGGGTCTGCGGTGGTTTTGCTGCTGCAACTGGTGGAGCCACCGCGCGCCCTCATGGCCAGGCGCCACCCCCTGCTCGACATACGGGACGGCGCCCACTGGGTCTGGGGTCATGCGCTGTTGCGGCCCATTTTTCTGACGGCTGTGGCCTGGAATATCTCCTGGTTCGTCCTGCAGGCCGCCTACGTGCCCTACGCCATCCGTCTGCTCGGCCTGAGTGCTGCGGCCGTGGGCATGACACTCGCCGCGTATGGCGCCGGCATGGTGGTGGGCGCGCTGCTGGCGCCGCACCTGGTTGCGAAGCTGCCCTTCGGCCGGGCCATTCAGCTGGGGCCGGCCGTGTCGGTGCTGGCAGCGCTGACCATGCTCGCCACACTTGCCCTTCCATCCGGCGTGCTGGCGGGCCTGGCATTTTTTCTTTTTGGCGCCGGCCCGATTGTCTGGACCATCACCTCCACAACCTTGCGGCAGACCGTCACCCCCGGCGCGATGCTGGGGCGCGTGTCGGCGATTTTTCTGGCCGCCAATACCGGGGCCAGGCCGATCGGCGCCGCACTGGGCGGCTTGGTTGGTGCGACCTGGGGCGAACCCGCCTGCCTGGTGCTGGCCCTGGCGGGGTTCGCCGTGCAGGCGTGGGTTATTTTCGGCTCGGAAGTCAGGGTGCTGCAGCGCCTGCCCCAGGCATTGGGCTGAGCAGCGTGCCCGTCAAAAAGCGTCCGTCAGGCGCGATGTGAACCCACACGCACCCACACAAGGCACGCCGCCATCCAGTGCCCGACCGGACGCGTTCCGGAGATCGAGGAAGTTGCGAAGGAACGCCCTCTGCGGATCAGGTTCAATAGGTCCCGGGATAAGCCCCACCATCGGCCAACACGTTCTGACCCGTCATGTACGCGGCATGGGTGCTGCACAAGAAGGCGCAGATCGCACCGAACTCGTCGGGCGTGCCAAAGCGGCCAGCTGGAATTTGCGCCTGTTGCGCGCGGCGGACCTCTTCGACACTCTTGCCGGACTTCTCGGCAGCAGCACGCACGGTGGTAGCGATGCGGTCGGTGTCGAACTTGCCGGGCAGCAGGTTGTTGATCGTGACACCCTGGGCTGCCAGTTTGGTGCGTGCCACGCCAGCAACAAACCCCGTCAGCCCGCTGCGCGCACCGTTGCTCAAGCCCAGAATATCAATCGGCGCCTTCACCGAGCTGGAGGTGATGTTGATGATGCGGCCGAAGCCGCGCGCCGCCATGCCGTCCACCGTGGCCTTGATCAGCTCGATCGGGGTCAGCATGTTGGCGTCCACCGCCTTGATCCAGGCGTCGCGGTCCCAGTCGCGGAAGTCGCCTGGTGGCGGACCGCCGGCGTTGGTCACCACGATGTCGAAGTCCTTGCGCACCGCGAAGACCGCCGCGCGGCCTTCAACGGTTGTGATGTCTGCTGCAACAAACTGCACGCTGGCGCTCGCCGGTCGGGCGCTGTCAGCTATCAATTTTGCAGCAGTCGCTTCCAGGACCTCGGCGCCCCGCGCGACGATCAACACATTCACACCTTCGCGCACCAGCGCCTGGGCACAGCCCAGACCGAGGCCCTTGCTTGCGCCGCACACCAATGCCCATTTGCCTGCGATACCTAAATCCATAATAATTTCCGCTTCTTCGTTGAAAGTTGATGGGCCATGATACTGAGTAAATCCAAGCGCGTTCACTGGCTGGGCTCTTGCTCCCTTCTGCTGGCCGGCGCCCTGGCCCATGCACAAACGGAAGCAGTGCTGGTCAAGCGCAGCACCGAATTGCGCGAGGCACCTGGGGAAACATCGCGCAGCCTGGCCCCGCTGGCGGCGCGCACACCGGTCACGCGCTCCGGTGCGCGCCAGGGCGCATGGATCCAGGTGCGCACCGCCGAAGGCGCCAATGGCTGGGTCCACATGTTCGACGTGGCCCCGGCCAGCAGCGCCACGGCGCCCAGCACCGGCGCCAATGCACTGCGCGGCCTGACCAGCTTCTTCAACAAGGGCAGCGCCCAGGGGGGGACCACCACCGCCACCTCCACGGTGGGCATACGGGGACTCGGCGCGGAAGACCTGGCGCGCGCGCAACCCGACATGGCGGCGGTGGCGCAAGCCGACACGCTGCGCATGGATGCCGACCAGGCCCGGCAGTTCGCCAGCGCAGCGGCACTGAGCAGCCGGCCGGTGGAGGCCCTGCCCAACCCGGCGCCGGCGCCGCTGCAAAACACCGGCCCTGCGGGCAATAACAACAACTAGGAGCCGCCATGACGCAGCCACCCCTTTCCCCGCAACCGGCCTGGCTGTTGACGCTGGCCCTGACAGCCGGTCTGGCCTGTTTGCCAGCGCACGGCCAGGACGCCGGCAAGGCCCTGAACCTGCTGGGCTCTTTTCTGCGCCAGGCGGCCCCTGCCGAAGCGCCGGCGCCAGCCCAGCCGTCCACGCCCGGCGGGATGCTGGGAAACATGCTGGGCGCCAGCTTCGCGCCGGCCGGCGCTGGCCAGGCGGCACGGGCCGGTGACCTGATCGGCCTGCTGTCGCAGTCGCTGGAACAGATTGATGAACCGAAGGAAATTGAAATCGGCCGCCAGCTGGCCGCCGTCTTGCTGGGCAGCAAGCCGCTGCATCCCGACATGGCGCTGCAGCGTTACGTCAACCAGCTCGGGCGCTGGATCAGCCTGCAGTCCGCGCGGCCGCAACTGCCCTGGACCTTCGCGGTGCTGGACGATGCCGGCTTCAACGCCTTTGCCGCGCCCGGCGGTTATGTGTTCGTGACCAAGGGGTTGATCGAGCGTGTTGCCGACGAGGCCGAGCTCGCCGGCATCCTGGCGCATGAAATCACCCACGTGACCGCCAGACACCACCTGCAGGCAATCGCTAAGACCGCACGCGCCGGCCTGCTCACACAGGTCATCGGATCGCAGGTCAAGGGGGAGCTGGCAGGCGCGGTGTCGGCCCAGTTCCTGAGCCTGGGGCGCGACCTGTATTCACGCGGGCTGGACCAGAGTGATGAATTCGACGCCGATCGCAGTGGTGTCGCACTGGCCGCGCGTGCCGGTTTCGACCCCTACGGCCTGGTGGCCGTGTTGCAGCAGCTGCGCACCGCCACGCCTGACAACCCCCTGTTTGCACTGTCGCTCAGCACCCACCCGCCCGCGCAGCAGCGGCTGGACCTGCTCGAGCAGGCCATGGGCAACCGGATGGATGGCCTGAGCGGACAGCAGGCCGTCACCGTGGCCCAACGCATGGAAGGCCTGGCAGTACGGCGAAATACCAACGCCAGCGCCGCGCCGTCTGGTCCCGCCCCCAAACGCACGCCCGTCAAGAAATAACCAGCACGTTCACCTGCCGCTGCGCACGCAGTGAGCGACCGTAGGGGCTATTTCCCGCGGGAGAACACGAAGATGCCGGTAATCACCAGCACCGTCCCCGCCGCCACCCAGGCGGTAAACGGCTCGCCCAGAATCAGCACCCCCATCAAAATGGTGGACATCGGGCCGACCATGCCGGTCTGCGCGGCCATGCTGGCGCCTATGCGTTCAATAGCCATCATCACCATCAACACCGGGGCCGCCGTGCACAGCGTGGCATTGAGCACCGACAGCCAGACCACCTCGGGCGCGACCGCCGCAGCACTGAACGGTCTGAGCAGCACGAACTGCAGGATGCAGAACAGGCAGGCGACCGTGGTGGCCAACCCCACCAGACGCAAGGCGCCCAGGCGCTGGACCATCTCGCCGCTGTAGACCAGGTAGAGCGCGTAACTGACGGCGCTCAGAAACACCAGAAGCGCACCCCAGGCGGCCTCCGGCCCCAGCAGGGTGATCTCGTGGCCGAAGACCAGCACCACGCCGCTGTAGCTGATCGCCATGCCCATGATCTGCGGGGCGCTGATGCGCCTGCGGTACAGCACCAGACCCAGCAGCAAGACCAGCGTTGGGTTCAGGTAGAGGATCAGCCGCTCGAGCGAGGCGCTGATGTAGGCGAGCCCGGCAAAGTCCAGAAAACTCGCCAGGTAATAACCGGTGAAGCCCAGCCAGAGCACACCCAGCCAGTCCTTGCGGGTCAGGGCCGCCTTGCCCCGGCTGGCCCACCACGCCATGACCGCAAAGATCGGCAACGCAAACAGCATGCGGTACATGATGAGCGTGACCGCATCGACGCCGTAACGGTAGGCGAGCTTGACGATGATCGCCTTGCCGCTGAAGGCGATGGCGCCGAGGGTTGCCAGCAGCAACCCGGTCGCTATGCTTTTAGGAGCTGTCTGCGCCCGCTGGTCTTGGGCTGGGAGTGTTTTTGACTCTGAACTTTTGGACAAGAGGAAATTCTAGAAACCGACGGCCTGACCGTCGCGCCGGCTGTCACTGGCCGCCACATAACCTTCGACCTTGGGATCGCCCGCGCGGCAGATGAACTGGCCCGCGCCGAAGTCCTGGTAGGAGTCGTTGATCACTTCCATGCGGTGGCCGCGCTCCGACAGGCCCTGCACGGTTTGCGGGTTCATCGCCGCCTCGACATTGATTTCAAAACCGGCGTTGTAGCGCCAGCGCGGCGCATCACAGGCGGCCTGCGGGTTCTGCCCGTAGTCGAGCATGCGCACCAGCGTCTGCATGTGGCCCTGGGGCTGCATGTTGGCACCCATGACGCCGTAAGACATGACGGGCTGTCCGTCCTTCGTGAGGAAGGCCGGGATGATGGTGTGGAAAGGCCGTTTGCCCGGCGCCACCTGGTTGACGCCGGTCTGCAGGCTGAAGCCGTGGCCGCGGTTCTGCAGGCTGATGCCGAACTCGGGCTCGACACAACCCGAGCCAAACCCCATGTAGTTGCTCTGGATGAAGCTGACCATCATGCCGTCCTCGTCGGCTGCGGTGAGGTAAATGGTGCCGCCCTTGACCGGGTTGCCGGCGCCGAAGTCCTGCGCTTTTTTCATGTCGATGAGTTTGGCACGGGAGGCAAGGTAGCTGTCATCGAGCATTTGATCGACGCTCACCTCCATTGACGATGGCTCCGCCACGTATTTGTAGACGTCGGCAAACGCCAGCTTCATGGCTTCAATCTGCAGGTGCTGTGAATCCACCCCGTCCACCGCAAGGCCTGCGACATCGAACTTGTCCAGGATGCCCAGCGCAATCAGTGCCGAGATGCCCTGGCCGTTCGGCGGAATTTCGTGCAGCGTGTATCCGCGGTAGTCCTTGCCGATGGGCTGGACCCACTCCGGCTGGTAGGACGCAAAGTCTTTGGCCGTCAGGCTGCCGCCGTTTTGTGCGGAGAATTTTTCAATCGCCTGCGCAATCTCACCGCCGTAGTAGGCCGCACCCTTGCTCTGGGCGATTGCCCGCAGCGCCCTGGCCGCCGCCTTGAACTGGAACAGCTCGCCCACATTCGGCGCGCGGCCCCAGGGCAGAAAAGACTGGGCAAAACCGGGCATGGCTTTGAGTTCATCGGTAGCGGCCGCCCACTTCTGTTGCACCACCGGCGGCAGCAGGTAGCCCCGCTCGGCGATTTCAATCGCGGGCTCCATCAGGTCGGCAAACGGCAGCCGGCCAAAACGCTCGCTCATGGCGACCCAGCCGGCCACGGCACCGGGCACGGTCACCGAATCAAGACCGCGCTTGGGCGGGGTGACGGCGCCGTCGCCGTATTTGCGCTTGAAGTAATCCGGCGTCCAGGCCTGCGGTGCACGCCCCGAGGCGTTGAGGCCATGCAATTCCTTGCCGTCCCACAGGATGCAGAAGGCGTCGCTGCCCAGGCCGTTGCTGACCGGCTCGACGATGGTCATGGCAGCGGCCGCAGCAATCGCCGCATCCACCGCGTTCCCGCCCTTGAGCAGCATGCGCAGCCCGGCCTGCGCGCCCAGCGGGTGCGAGGTGGACACCACATTGCGGGCAAACAGCGGAATGCGGGTGGAGGTGTAGGGATTGTTGTAGTCGAAGTTCATGGACGGCTCTGAAAAAAGAGGGCTGGCGCCAGGCCCTGGCGCCGGATTAGCGTTGTCAGTCGGTGGTGATCTTGCGCTCGGAAATGATTTTTTTCCACTTGGCGTTGTCGGTCCTGACCATGGCCGCAAAAGCCTGCGGGGTGCCACCGGTGGGCTCGGCGCCCAACCGGGCAAAACGATCCTTCACGTCGGGGTCGGCCAGCGCCGCATTGAGCGCCTGGTTCACCCGCGCCGTCAGCTCGGCATTCAGGCCTTTGGGGCCGTACACGCCAAACCAGGTCACTGACTCGAAGCCCGGCAGGCTCTCGGACACCGTCGGAAGGTCAGGTGCGAGCGCCGTGCGTTTGAGGCTGGTCACGGCCAGGGCGCGCAGCTTGCCGTCCTTGACATGCGGCATGCCGGTCACAAAGGAGTCGAACAACACGTCGAGCTTGCCGCTGATCAGGTCCGGCATGGCCAGCGCCGTGCCCCGGTAGGGAATGTGAAGAATGAAGGTGCCCGACTGCGCCTTGAAGTACTCGGTGGTCAGGTGCACGATGGTGCCGTTGCCGCTGGACGCGTAGTTCAGCCGACCCGGATTTTTTCGCGCATGGTCCATGAACTCCCGCATGGTCCTGGCCGGCGAAGACATGGGCACCAGCACCACGTTGGGCGAACTCGCGACATAGGCGATCGGCGTGAAATCGGTCTCGGCGTTGTAAGGAATTTTCGGGTTGATGGCCGGGCCTATGCTGTGGGTGCTGGAAGTCGCCAACAGCAGCGTGTAGCCATCCGGCGCGGCCTTGGATGCAGCGTCGGCGCCTATGGTCCCGCCGGCGCCGGGCCGGTTGTCGACCACCACGGTCTGCCCGATTTTTTCACCGAGCTTCTGCGATAGCGCGCGCGCCAGGATGTCAGTGGCGCCGCCTGCCGGAAAGGGCACGATCATGCGGATCGGCCGCGAAGGGTAAGCCGTGCCCGGGGCGGCCGCAGAAGTCTGTGCCGCAACGGGCATCGCGGCCGCAATTGCCAGGCTGGCGGTCGTCACGAAAATGATATGTCTACGTTTCATTTCGACATTGTGCAACGGTTTTCCCATTGGCACTGTTCAAACAGTTTCACTCAAAAAAAACGGCACCCGAGGGTGCCGTTGGGATGTTTCATCGAGTCATCATTCCTCGACAAAAGCCTCTTCACGCTTGTTCTTGACCGACGGCAAAAGCACGATCACCAGCAGCAAGGCCCCGGCAGCAAGCAGGCCGGCAGACAGCGGACGCGTCACGAACACGCTCCAGTCGCCGCGTGACAGCAGCAGCGCACGGCGCAGGTTTTCTTCCATCATGGGGCCGAGGATGAAGCCCAGCAGCAACGGCGCGGGTTCCGTCCCCAGCTTGATGAAGAGGTAGCCAATCACGCCAAAAATACCCACCATCCAGATGTCCCAGGTGTTGTTGTTGGTCGAGTAAACACCAATCGCGCAGAACAACACAATCGCGGGGAACAGGAAGCGGTAAGGCACGGTCAGCAGCTTGATCCAGATGCCGATCAGCGGCAGGTTCAGGATGATCAGCATGGCGTTGCCGATCCACATCGAGGCAATCAGGCCCCAGAACAACTCGGGGTTGCTGGTCATGACCTGCGGGCCGGGCTGGATGTTGTGGATCGTCATGGCGCCAACCATCAGGGCCATGACCGCGTTGGGAGGAATACCCAGGGTGAGCAGCGGAATGAAGGAGGTCTGCGCACCGGCATTGTTGGCCGACTCGGGACCGGCCACGCCGCGGATATTGCCCTGGCCGAAGGGGACTTCGCCCGGTTTCATCTTGATTTTCTTTTCCAGCGTGTAGGCAGCAAACGCGGCCAGCAGCGCTCCACCGCCAGGCAGGATGCCCAAAGATGAACCCAGAATGGTGCCGCGCAACACGGCTGGTGTCATGTCCTTGAAGTCCTGCTTGGTCGGAAACAGGCCAGACACCTTGGCGGTGAACACTTCACGTTCGTGCTCGGGCTGGGCCAGATTGCTGATGATCTCGCCGTAGCCGAACACACCCATGGCGATCACGATGAAACCGATGCCGTCGGTGAGTTCGGGAATGTCAAAGCTGAAACGTGCCACACCAGAGTTCACGTCGGTGCCCACCAGGCCCAGCAACAGGCCCAGCACAATCATGCCGACCGCCTTGAGCAGCGAGCCCGAAGCCAGCACCACGGCACCAATCAGGCCCAGCACCATCAGGGCGAAATATTCGGCCGGGCCGAACTTGAACGCCAGTTCCGTCAGCGGCGGCGCAAAAGCGGCCAGGATCAGGGTGCCGACGCAGCCGGCAAAAAACGAGCCCAAACCAGCCGCGGCGAGGGCCGGCCCCGCTCGCCCCTTTCTGGCCATCTGGTAGCCGTCGATACAGGTCACCACGGACGAAGACTCGCCGGGCAGGTTCACGAGGATGGCGGTGGTCGAACCGCCGTACTGTGCGCCGTAATAAATGCCGGCCAGCATGATGAGTGCGGACACCGGGGGCAAGGCGTAGGTGGCCGGCAGCAGCATGGCAATGGTGGCCACCGGTCCAATGCCGGGCAACACGCCAATCAGGGTACCGAGCAGGCAGCCGGCGAAAGCGTAGAGCAGGTTGATCGGCGTGAATGCCACGCCAAAACCCAAAGACAAGTTTGCGATCAGATCCATTTTATTTTCCTTAGCCGGTGATGAAGGACGGCCACACCGGGAACTGCAATTTCAGCGCAAGAACAAAGGCCAGATAGCTGCCAACGGCCAGGATGGTCGCCAGAATGAGGGTCGTCTTGAATTTCCAGCCGGGCTCGGCCATGCTGGCAATGAAAGTCAGCGCATAAATCGCCACGATCATGCCGAAGGCCGGAAACTTGATGGCCGGCAGGCCCGCCAGCAAAATGCCGAACACCACGTTGGCGGCAATGATGTAGAACAAGGGCTTCCAGGCCCACTTGCCGATCCTGTCTCCGCCCACCGTCTCGACCACGAGGGCCTTGAACGTAATCACCGCCCCAATCAGCGCCAGCAGGACGCCCAGCATCAGCGGGAAATAGCCCGGCCCCATGCGTGCGCCGGTGCCGACGTTGTAAGTCGTTGCACCCCACGCAAATGCCACACCGACACCCATGAACATGAGACCGGCAAAAAAGTCTTTCTGACTCTTGATATTCACGGTTTGGCTCCTCTGACTAAAGAATGAATCGGTGGATTGTGCATGTAATTGCCCCTGAAGGGGATGTGGCTTTCACTTACGCAAAAAAGGCGCAGAAAGCGCCAAAAGAGTCCACCTGTCCCCCCGGGGACAGGGTTCAGGCCATCGGCGGTGTCGTGGAAAGTATTTCCTCGATGGTGGTCAGGCCTTCCGCCACCTTGAGCGCACCCGCCAGCCGCAGCGGCCGCATGCCGTCGGCCACGGCCTGGCGCCGCAGCGCGTCGATGCTCGGCTCTTTGGTGACCTTGTCCTTGAAGGCCTCGGTCACCGTCAGCAGTTCATACAGCCCCATGCGGCCGAGAAAACCGGTCATCCGGCAGTCGACACAGCCGACCGGCTTGTAGGGCTGGTAGGCACCGTTGATCTGCCAGGGCTTGACGATTTCGGTGAGCGTCTCGCGCGAACTGCCTTCGTCTTTCTCGCGGCACTGCGGACACAACGTGCGCACCAGCCGCTGCGCCAGCACGCCCAGCAAGGTGGCATTGATCAGATAGGAAGGCACGCCGAGTTCCATCAGGCGCGACACCGCCGAAGGGGCGTCGTTGGTATGCAGCGTGGAAAACACCAGGTGGCCCGTCAGCGCGGCCTGCACCGCCATTTCCGCGGTCTGCAGATCGCGGATCTCGCCGACCATGATGATGTCCGGGTCCTGCCGCATCAGCGCGCGCAGGCCTTCAGGGAAATCGAAATCGAGGTGCGCCTGAACCTGCGTCTGGTTGAAGGCCGGCTCGATCATCTCGATCGGGTCCTCGATCGTGCTGACGTTGACCTCTTCGGTGGCGATACGTTTGAGCGTTGAATACAGGGTGGTGGTTTTGCCCGAGCCGGTCGGGCCCGTCACCAGCACGATGCCGTAGGGCCGCTTGACGAGCTGTTCCCAACGCGTCGCATCGTGCTGGGAAAACCCGAGTGCATCGAGGTCCTTGACGGTGGTGTCCGGGTCAAAGATCCGCATCACCATTTTTTCGCCGAAGGCCGTCGGCAAGGTCGACAGCCGCATTTCGATTTCGTCGCCGCGCGGGTTACGGGTCTTGATGCGGCCATCCTGCGGCCGGCGCTTTTCGACCACGTCCATGCGGCCTAGCAGCTTGATGCGCGCCGTCATGGCGTTGTGCACCCCCATGGGCAACTGGTAGACCGGGTGCAACACGCCGTCGATGCGGAAGCGGATCACGCCCTGGTCGCGCCGCGGCTCGAGATGGATGTCACTGGCGCGCTGGTCAAAGGCGTATTGCCAGAGCCAGTCCACCACCTGCACCACGCCCTGGTCGTTGGCGTCGAGCTGCTTGTTGGTTTTGCCCAGCTCCACCAGCTGTTCGAAACTGGCGGCACCGGCATTGCCGCCTGCTTTCATCGCCGCTTTCACCGACTTGGCCAGCGCAAAAAATTCGGCGGTGTAGCGGGCAATTTCGGTCGGATTGGCCACCACCAGGCGCACGCTGCGTTTGGACTGGCGCTCGACCTCGGAGACCCAGTCGGTGACGAAGGGCTCGGCGGTTGCGACCACCACCTCGGACGTGGTGACCTGCACCGGCAGCACCTTGTGGCGTTCGGCATACACCGCTGACATGGTGTCGGCCACCTTGCCCACATCCACCTTCAGGGGGTCGATGCGCAGATAGCCCAGGCCGGCCCGGCCGGCCAGCCACTGGGAAATGGTTTCAATGTCCAGCGGCTTGCCGTCGGCCACGCGGGTCATGCTGACGCTGGCCAGCCGGATCAGCGGGTGTTGCGCGCTCTGCACCTGGGAGCAGCGCGCAATCGTGCGTTGCGACTCGGCCGCCGAAATCACCCCGTCCTCACTGAGCCACTCCACCAGTCGGCGCCAGTCCAGTGGTCCAGCCGGGGCGGCGGACCGGGGTGTGGATTCAGAGGGGTTTTTGGGAGGCACGGCAGCACGCATGCTGGCACTTTAACTGATCGCCCCTTGCGGCAGAAAACTTCTCAGGCAAGGCTCAGAAAACGGGTTTGAACAGCCTCAGCCACTTTTTGGCGGGCAGGCCGAAGCGGGACTCGATCCCCTCGGCCCTCTGCGAAAGTTCTGCCCGCCCGGGTCGGGTCGGCTCGCGTTGCGCCGCCACGACGGTGTTGCCCTCCCGCGTTGGTTTGAAGGCCCAGACAGACTCGGGGCCAAAAGCTTCGGCGATTTTTTCCAGCGAGCTGATGTAGCTGGAGTCGCGCCCGAACAGGTTGACTGTCATGACGCCATCCTCACTGAGCAGTTCGCGGCAATCGGCATAAAAGTCCGCGCTGTCGAGCACCGGCGCTGCAGCTTCGTGGTCGTACAGGTCCACCTGCAACGCGTCCACCGTGCCATGGTGCTCCGCCTTGCGGATTTCCTGCGCAGCGTCGGCCACGATGACCTTCAGGCGCAGGTCATCGGCGGGGAGCTTGAACCACAGCCGGCAGGCGGCCAGTACCTGCGGGTTGAGCTCGATGGCCGTGGTTTTCATCTTCAGTTTTTTGTAGCAGAACTTGGTCAGTGCTGCCGAGCCCAGGCCCAGCTGCATCGCGTGGCGCGCGGCCACCGCTCCGGGCTCGGCAAGCAGCAGCCAGGCCATCATGCGCTGGACATACTCCAGTTCGATGTCGAAAGGTTTGTCCAGCAGCATCGACCCCTGCACCCATTGCGTGCCCAGATGCAGGTAACGGACGTCGCCGTAATCGGAAAAATTCACCTCGGGCAGTTCTGCCTGTGGAAGCCGGGAGTGGTGGTTGCTGGTTTCTTTGCGGGCCATTAGGTCAATCGGTCAATCGGTCAATCGGTCATTCGGTCATTCGGTCAATCCGTGTTTTTCAAATACGTCACGCCAGGCAGCGAGTTTGCGCTCAAACGACCAGGAGGCGTTGGCCGGGCTGGTGGAGGGCAATTTATAAACGGGCCGACCCAGCAGCGCGGTGTACCGGGCATGTTTGAAACTCTCCCCGCCATTGTGGGCGATCGCCTCCAGCGCCGGGCACTGTCGCTGCATTTTCGCGAAATCGTTGACCACCGGATGGCGGATGCGGCTGTCCAGGCTGCCCTCGCGCTCGCAGGCCGCATACACGTCCCAGAGGCCCAGCCCTCTGTCCAGCAGCCATGCGCTACGGTTTTGATAGCTGTCTGCGCCCACTGGTATTGTGCTGGATGACCAAATGGCTTGCAGGATTCTCCAGAACTGGTTTTGCGGGTGGCCGTAATACTGCTGCGCCGCCAGCGAGGCGACGCCGGGAAAACTGCCGAGGATCAGCACGCGGGTCCGGCTGCTGACCAGCGGCGCCAGGCCCGTCAGCATGCGGACAGGGCCTGCAGCCCGGGCAGCGCCGCGCCGGCGTTGGCCGTGGTCGCCAGCGCCAGGGCGTCGACCGTGATGCCGCGCAGTTCCGCCACCACGGCGGCGATACGCGGCAGCTCGGCCGGTTCGTTGCGCCCCTGGGCCTGGCCCGCGCCGCGCTGCTGCGCCGTGGCGTACAGCCAGTGCGGCGGAATGTCCGGCGCATCGGTTTCCAGCACCAGCGCCTCCAGCGGCAATTCGGTCGCCAGGCGCCTGAGCTGCAATGCCGGCTCAAAAGTGACGGCCCCGCCAAAACCGAGCTTGAGGCCCAGCTTGAGGAATTCATCGGCCTGTTGCCGGCTGCCGTTGAAAGCGTGGGCAATGCCGCGCCAGCCTTCCTGCGGCGCGAGCTCGCGCAGATGTTTGAGCAGCTTGTCGGCGGAGCGGCGCACATGCAGGATCACCGGCAGGCCGTGCTTGCGTGCCAGCAGGAGCTGCTCGCGGTAGAAAAACTCCTGGCGCTCGCGCAAGGGGCTTTGTGTCAGGGCCGGCACAAAATAATCGAGCCCGATTTCACCCACCGCCACCAGCCGGGCGTCGGCTTTGCGCAGGGCAAGTTCGGCATCGAGCAGGGCCAGGTCGCCCTCCTGCGCCTGACCGACAAACAGCGGGTGAATGCCGAGGGCATAACTGTCGCCGAAATCGTGCGCCAGTGTGCGTACGGCTGCAAAGTCAGCCACCCCGACCGCCGGCACAACACAATGCACCACGCCGGCGGCTGCCGCCCGCGCCCGCACGGCGACACGGTCCCTGTCAAATTCCCGGGCATCGAGGTGGCAATGGGTGTCTATCCAGCGCGGCATATTCCCATGATGCCTGATCGCCGGCCCGCCGCGATGACCCCACGGATGCCTGAAGAATGTGCAGGGTTGGATCAGACGTGATACCGTGCATTCGTCAGTCCGGAAATCCCCGGGAAACCCTTTTGACAGGTGACACGGATGCGCAGGCCAGCCCTCTACAGCAGCTCCAGCAGCCCCCCTCCGGCGGAGGTGCCCGGGCAGCAGGCGCAAACCGGGCCCGTCATTGAGCATGCCCCCGGAACACGCTTTTTCTCGCTGTCCAGCCCGCGCCTTCTCTGGGCCGCGCTCGCGGTGATGGCCTTGCTGCTGGCCCTCAGCCTCTCGCTGGCGCTGCGGCCGCAGCCACGCAAGCTGACGCAGGCCGACATCCATGCAGCCGTCCTGAAAACGCTCGAAACCGCCCAGCTGCCCTCAGCCGTCGCCAAGGCCTACGACACCATTCGCCCCTCGGTGGTGCGCGTCACCGGCTACGGCAAGAGCAAGAACGGCAAGGAGGACGTGGAGGTCGGCGTCGGCACTGGCGTGGTGATTGTCGACAAAGGCATCATCCTGACCAACCTGCATGTGGTGCAGGGGGCGCAGACCATCAAGGTGGTGTTTTCCGACGGACTGGAATCCACCGCACACATCACCGGCGCCCAGCCCGAAAACGACCTCGCGGTGTTGCAGGCCCACAAGATTCCCGACGACATGATTGCGGCAACCATGCGCTCCACCGGTGACCTGGCGCCCGGCGACCATGTGCTGGCCGTGGGTTACCCCTTCGGCATCGGGCCATCGGCCTCGGCTGGTGTGATCTCCGGCCTCAAGCGCACCTTCCGCTCACCCGAAGGCAAGCAGGAAATGCGCAACCTGATCCAGTTCGACGCCGCCGCCAACCCCGGAAATTCGGGCGGCCCGCTGGTCACCATGGACGGCGAAGTGGTCGGCATCGTCACCGCCATCCTCAACCCCAACCAGCAGCGAAGTTTTGTCGGCATCGCTTTTGCCGTGCCGATTGAAAACGCCGCGTCCGCCGTCGGCCTGACCCCTTTCTGAAGGACCTCCCCATGCAAACACCCGCCACTTCGCAGGACCCGCACACCGCACAACTGATGGAGCAGATCCTCTACGAGGTCAAACGTGTGGTCGTCGGCCAGGACCGCTTTCTCGAACGCGTGATGGTGGCCATTCTGGCGCAGGGGCACCTGCTGGTCGAAGGTGTGCCGGGCCTGGCCAAAACCCTGACCGTCAAGACCCTGGCCAATACCATCCAGGGCAATTTCAAGCGCATCCAGTTCACGCCCGACCTGGTACCGGCCGACCTGGTGGGCACCCGCATCTACAACCAGAAAACCGGCGACTTCAGCACCTCGCTCGGTCCGGTGTTCACCAACCTGCTGCTGGCCGACGAGATCAACCGCGCGCCGGCCAAGGTGCAAAGCGCCCTGCTGGAGGTCATGCAGGAGCGCCAGGTCACGATCGCCGGCGAGACGCACCGCGTGCCCGAGCCCTTTCTGGTGATGGCCACGCAGAACCCGATCGAAACCGAAGGCACCTATCCGCTGCCGGAAGCGCAGGTGGACCGTTTCATGATGAAGGTGCTGGTGGACTACCCGACCGACGAGGAAGAGTTCGTGATTGTCGAGCGCGTGATCGGGCCGGCCGTGGCCGTTTCCAGCGTCGCCACCACCGCGCAGCTGGCGGAGCTGCAGCGCGAATGCCGGCGCGTCTATGTGGACCCGTCGCTGATCCAGTACGCCGTGCGACTGGTCTCCGCCACCCGCACACCCGAAAAACACGGCCTGAAGGACCTGGCCCGCTTCATCACCTTCGGCGCCAGCCCGCGCGCCACCATCAACCTGACCGAAGGCGCGCGCGCCCTGGCCATGCTGCGCGGACGCAGCTATGTGCTGCCTGAAGACATGACGGACCTGGTGCCCGATGTGCTGCGCCACCGGCTGGTGTTGTCCTACGAAGCGCTGTCCGAAGGCCTGAGCGCCGACACTGTCGTCGCCAGAATCATGGCGAAAGTACCAGCGCCCGCACGCCCTCTCGAGCATGAAAAACTGGCTGCCTAGGCATGCCCCACGGTAGCTCGCTGATCATGAAAAACTGGTTTCGCAAAGCTGTTCGGGCTGAGCCTGTCGAAGCCGCAAGCACTTCGGTAGCTGCGACGGCCGCTCCCACCCCAGGCCATGGCGCCGAGCACGTGCTGCGCCGCCTCGAATGGACGGTGTTGCGCCGGCTCGACGGGCTGTTGCAGGGCGACTACCGCACGCTGATGCGCGGCACTGGCATGGACCTGGCCGACCTGCGCGAGTACCAGCACCACGACGACGTGCGCCACATCGACTGGAACGTGACAGCGCGCCTGCAGTCGCCGCATGTGCGCGTGTTCACCGAAGACCGCGAAATGGCCAGCTGGTTTTTGCTGGACCTGAGCCCGTCCGTCGATTTTGGTTCGGGCGACCAGCGCAAAAGCCAGGTCTCCGCCGAGTTTGTAGCGGTGCTGGCTCGCGTGCTGACACGCCACGGCAACCGTGTGGGCGCCATGCTGTACGGCGCCGGCGTGGACACCGTGCTGCCGCCGCGCGGCGGGCGGGCGCATGTGTTGCAGCTGCTGCACACGCTGCAGACCCGGCCCGCCACCACCGGCACGGTCACCACACGCCTTGACGATTTGCTGACCTCGGCTGCCCAATTGGTGCGCCGGCGTTCCACGGTGTTTGTGGTGTCCGACTTCATCAGTGAACCCGGCTGGGAAAAAGCGCTGGGGCAGCTGGCGCAGCGCCACGAGGTGGTGGCCGTGCGCCTGCTGGACCCGCTGGAACTTGAACTGCCCGACCTCGGTCTGATCCCGATACGCGATGCGGAAACCGGCGAGCAGTTGCTGGTCGACACCCACGACGCGGGTTTTCGCAAGCGCTTTGCCCGCATTGCCGCGCAGCGCGAAGCCGATTTGCGCCAGGCGTTGGCGCAGGCCGGCGTCGACACGCTGGAATTGTCTACCGACGGCGACCTGGTTGACGCCATCATGCGTTTCACCGAACTGCGCAAGCGCCGCGGCCAGGTCTCGGGCGCCGCTGGCCGAGGTGGCCGCGGCAAGCTGCCCGGCCACCTGAAGGTGGCGGCCTGAGCCCCAAGGAGATGACACCATGACCTCCCCCATGACCTTTCTCTGGCCCCAGTTCTTGTGGCTGATGCTGGCCCTGCCCCTGCTGGTAGTGGTTTATGTCTGGCTGCTGCGCCGCAAAAAGAAAATGGCGCTGCGTTATGCCAGCCTGTCCATCGTGCGCGAAGCCATGGGCACGGGGCAGAGTGTGCGGCGTCACATTCCGCCGCTGTTGTTCCTGCTGGCCATCGCCGCGATGCTGCTGGCTGCCGCGCGGCCGTTCGCCGTCGTCACCCTGCCCTCGCAGCAGGAGACCATCATCCTGGCGATGGACGTGTCGGGAAGCATGCGCGCCACCGACGTGTTGCCGAACCGCCTGGTGGCCTCGCAAAACGCCGCCAAGGCCTTCCTGGCCGACCTGCCGCGCAGCGTGCGGGTGGGCATTGTCGCGTTTGCAGGCACCGCCTCGGTGGTGCAGTCGCCCACCCTGAGCCGGGAAGACCTGGTCACGGCCATCGACAAGTTCCAGCTGCAGCGCGCCACCGCCATTGGCAACGCCATCGTCGTCTCGCTGGCCGAATTGTTTCCGGATGCCGGTATTGACCTGGCGTCGCTGACCTACGGCCGCAACCGCAACAGCGGCATCGCGATTGACCAGGCGCCGAAAGAGCAAAAAAAGGAGTTCACACCCGTGGCCCCCGGCTCCTACACCTCGGCCGCCATCATCCTGCTGACCGACGGCCAGCGCACCACGGGGGTGGACTCGATGGAGGCTGCCAAGATGGCGGCCGACCGCGGTGTACGCATCTACACCGTGGGCGTCGGCACCGTCGACGGTGAGACCATCGGTTTTGAAGGCTGGTCCATGCGCGTCCGGCTCGACGAGGAAACCCTCAAGGCGATTGCCAACAAGACACAGGCTGAATACTTCTATGCCGGCACCGCGGCGGATCTGAAAAAAGTCTACGAGACCTTGAGCTCGCGCCTGACCGTGGAGAAAAAGGAAACCGAAATCTCCGGCTTGCTGGCGCTGGTGGCGTCGGTGCTGGCGCTGCTGTCGGCGGGCTTGTCGCTGCTTTGGTTCAACCGGATTCTTTGAGCCTGCTGCTCCCCGGCATCACGCTGCGTCCATGCTTCGCCCAGGACAGTAGGCGCAACTCCCCACTCCCAACCCCCCGCCCTTCCCTCGCCCCGCTGGGCGATGGCGGGGAGCCTCATTTGGCTGCGGGTGCTGCGCTCGCGTGCAAACATGACGGTCTGTTGAGTCCGACATGACGCGCTTCGCGCGTCATGTCTCCCCGCCTCCGCATCCGTTCTCGCATTTGTTCCTCCACCCGTCGGGCTGGGCCGAGGAGCGCAGCCGAAAGCGGATCAGGGCGAGCGATTGTCTGAGCCGAAGGCGAGTTCGAGCTCGACCCCGCTTTCGGTGAGCACCGGAGGTTGCCCCGGAGCGCAGCGCAGGGGACCCAGACCATCGGGTCGCCTTTTTCTTTGCTTACTTTCTTTTTGGCGACGCAAAAAGAAAGCAAGTTGCCACCGGGCAACCCCCGGCTTGCAGGCAAACTGCAGCGCTTCAAAAAAATGAGTAGTGGGCAAACATGGATACCGGCTCAAGTCCAGGTTGGCAAGGCACAGAAAACATTCGCTATAAATTCAATAGCTATCTGCACACGTTCAATAAGGGCTACAACCCCAAATCACTTGAAAAACCACGTTTCTTCCACCGCAGACGGCAAGCACCTACTGCACATGGCATTCCCGCCGCAACAGCGCCACCGCGTCATTGAGCGCGTGAATCGCATCGCTTTGCAGCGTGGGCTGCGCCTCTTCCACGAAGTCTTCCCACAAACTGGCGTAAGCGTCCTGATGTTGCGCCGGGGCGTGGTCGAGCAGGTATTGGTGGGCCAGCGCAGGATGGAAACCTGATTTCCAGATCTTGCGCACCAGGGTCGCAGCACTTTTTTCGGTCAACATGGTTTTGGGGGGCGCGCCGGCGGCCACGCACAGCAGCAGGGTCAGCAGCGAGCCATCGTCGCTGTTGCCGCCGGTGACCTTGTTCCATGCCGCAGACGCCTGGCGGTCGTGGTGGTCGACTTCATGGAGGGCGTCTTCCACCCAGAAATAACGGCCCATGAAAGCAGGGCTGCGGTCGAACAAGGCGCGCGCCGGCAGGGCCGCATCGAGAATTTTGGGCGCGTCGGCCAGCACCGACTGCCGCACCGCTTCCACCGCCGGCCGCAGATGCATGGGCAATTTTTTCGGAACAACGACCGGTAGCGCCGCCGGCACCACGGCGAACTTCTTGCGCAGGGCGGTGATCATTTTTTCAAACGCGACCCAGTCCGGCATCTCGGTGCGGCCAGCCGCCAGCACCAGCAAGGCGCTGCGTATCACCGCTTCGGCATCCTTGCCCGCCTCTTCGAGTTCGTCCGCGTCCATGCCCAACTCGCCGGCGAGCCAGAGCGCCGCGTCCACCACCTGCGCCACCTGGCTGCGTCTGGCGAGTTCGCCCTGGTAGTCGGCCAGATCGCGCAGCGACCACTTGGCCAGCAGCGGAATGTGCTCGTCGCGAAAACCACCGCGCTCGCTCATGCCAAAGTGGCTGTTCTGCGGCATGGCGATCAGGGCCTTGAGCATGTCCGAGCCACCCTTGGAGCGCGACAGCAGCGAAAAATCGCGCAGCGACTCGGCTGCCTGCTGCACATCGCCGTCGCAGCTGGCTTCGAGGTACAGGCTGACCAGGTTCACCATGCGGTCGCGGGCTTTTTCAAGCTCCGGGCGCAAAAACTCGTTGCCGAAATAACGCGCGATCTGCACCATGCCCTTGGGGCCCTCGATCCGCATGGCCCCGATTTTTTCCGGACCGATGATGCCGTGCAACACACCGTGCTGCAGCGCCTTTTCGAAAAAAGGGCGCGCGTCGTAGAGCGAGACGGCGGTCGGCGAAGGCATGGGCGTGTGCAAGGTCAGATCGCCGATTCCTCGTCGGACTCGCGCGCTGTCGGCGTTGCCTTGCCACGGTCGGTGTCGCCGGTCTCGACCTTGCCATCGTCCTCGGTGTCTTCCTCGTCGTCCTCTTCCTCCGAAGCCGTGGCCTGATGCGCACTGACCTTGGCGCGCAGCACCATCAGCATTTCGATGAACAGGTCGGGCAATTGGTAACGCAGGATCCAGGCGAGTTCCATCCAGTCCTTGTCGGCGATTTCATCCTGCTGCACGCGCGGCTTCTCGTAAGCCGAAGCCAGCAGGGCGGACTGCGACAACATCTTGCCGTACTCGTCAGCCGGCTCGAAGCTGCCGCTGCGCGCGAAACCCTCGACACGGCTCCACTGATCCGAAAAATAGTCGGCGAGAGCCTCGGCGCCGCCGTCGAGGTCACCGATGGCCGTGAGGAATTCCACCGGGTCCGCATCCTCCCGGAAGATCACCGCGTTGACCATGCCGCGCAGGTGTGTGCGGGTCAGGTCCTTGTAGAGTTTTTCGATCACCACGGCGCGCGCGAACTGCGCCGGTGATACCAGCAGGCTGACCACCGACTCCTTCGAGTTGTCGTATTCGCGGATCACGGCCAGCACATCCTTGGGCGGCAACTGCTCCAGCACCACCATCAGCGCGGCATCGCCTTCGGCATCGGCCAGTTCCACCAGCGCCGACTCGGCACCCACGATGTCGCCGGCCGCAATCAGGCTTTGGGTTTTTGCTATCAGGGCAAGATGCTGGGTCATCAGGGTTTCACTTTCGGGTTCCAATTGCTTGCATCAGTCTTTGGCGTCAAAGCCCTGCTGGACCAGCCAGTCGGCGCCCGCCTCCTGGCGTGTCCGGGCGTCGCTGCCCTGACCGCCCTCGCCATCGTCCTCAAAAATCACCAGGTCCTGGTCGTCGTCCCGGTCGCTGTCTTGGTCTTCATCCTGGTCTTCGTCGCTGACGATGATCGCGCTGGCCACCGGCAGACCGGCCATGTACTCCAGACCGGCCGTCACCGCCAAAAACCTCTCCCCACCCGGCGACCGCAGCACGATCTCGGCCAGTTCCCGTGCCCAGGGCGCCAGCGCCAGGCTGCCAGCCAGGCTGCTCCAGGGCGGAAACACATCCTCGTCATGCGTGAGCAGGTGCTCCATGGCGGCTTTCCCGGTGAAGTCAAAACCCTGGTGAAAAACGACGGCCACCATTTCCGGGCTGATATCCATCATCTGCACCAGAAAGGCCATCTCCTGGCGTTTGCCGGCCAGGCGCTGCTGCAGCACGTCGCGCCCTTCGGAGTCGAAGCGCAGGTCCTCCATCTCGGACTGGTAGGCCGAGCGCAACTCAAGGAAGTAGGGGGAGATGCTCATGCAGCCGGGGTTTTCATGGTTCAGTTCCTTGGGTCAGCGGGTCGAAATAGTTTTGCCAGATGTCAGTCGCGGTGGCCAGCGGGCTGTCCAGCAGGTTGCGGCGGCGGTTGTCGTCGTAAGCCTGGCGTTTTTCAGTGTCCGACAGCACTTCGTACGCTTCCTGCACCGCCCGAAAACGCGCCGGCGCCTGCGGATCAGCATTTTTGTCGGGGTGCCAGAACGAAGCCTTCTGGCGAAAGGCCTTCTTGACGTCGGCCAGCCTGGCAGCGCTGTCCAGCCCGAGGGCGGTGTAGTGATCGGTCATGCGCAGGTGAGGTTGTGCTGGACCGAAGGCAAGGCGCTGCCACGGCATGTTGAAGGGCTCACCGGCAGGGAAAAGCACAGGCGCGGGCGACGGGGAGACCCAGGATTATGCACGCCCGGCCCTTTTCAGGGCGGGAGGCCGTTGAATGCCCTTGCGCCCGACCGGCCGGGCCGGGTTAAGCGCTCAAGACGGCCCGGGGCCTCAAGCCCACGCCGACAAGCGCCCCGACACCAGCCTGAAACGCCGGCCACAGCGCGCCGCCAGCGTTTCGTCATGAGTCACCATCACAAAGGCCGTGCCGTGCTCGCGGGCGAGTTGCAGCATCAGTTCGAACACGCCGTCGGCGGTGCTCCGGTCCAGGTTGCCGGTGGGTTCGTCGGCCAGCACACAGGCTGGCCGTGTGACCAGCGCACGCGCAATCGCCACACGCTGTCGCTCGCCGCCCGACAGTTCAGCCGGGCGGTGGTGAATGCGGTCTTTCAGGCCCACGCTGGCCAGCATCGCGCCGGCGGTTTGCGCCGCCTTCTCGCGATCCTCACGCCGTATCCACAGCGGCATGGCCACATTGTCGAGCGCGCTGAACTCCGGCAGCAGGTGGTGGAACTGGTACACAAAGCCCAGATGCCGGTTGCGCAACTCGCCCTGTTCGGCCGGCGACAGCGCAGACATCTGTTGCCCCTTGAGCTCGACGCTCCCGCTGGTGGGTGCATCCAGTCCGCCCATCAGGTGCAGCAAGGTGCTTTTGCCGGAGCCGGAGGCGCCGACGATGGCCAGGGTTTCACCGGCAAAGACCTGCAGGTCCACACCGTGCAGCACGGTCAGGTCGATCGGGCCTTCGTGGAAGCGTTTGGTCAGGCCCTGGGCCTTGAGCACGACCTCATTCATAGGAGACACCCAAAAAATCTTTTATTCATATCTGAGAGCCTCTGCGGGGTTCACGCGGCTGGCGCGCCAGCTCGGATAAATGGTGGCCAGGAAAGCCAGCACCAGTGCAATCACGACGATGGGCATGATGTCGGCGTACTGCGGTTCACTGGGCATGCGGCTGATCAGGTAGATGTCTTTAGGTAAAAAGCTGGCGTTGAGCAGGCGCTCCAGCGCGGGCACGATCACGTCGATGTTGAGCGCAATGCCCAGCCCCAGCAGCAGGCCGGACAAGGTGCCGATCACGCCAACCATCGCGCCCTGCACCATGAAAATGCCCATGATGCTTTTGGGGCTGGCGCCCAGGGTGCGCAGGATGGCGATGTCGGCGCGTTTGTCGGTGACCGTCATCACCAGGGTGCTGACCAGGTTGAAAGCGGCAACGGCCACGATCAGGGTCAGGATGATGAACATCATGCGTTTTTCAAGCTGCACGGCGGCAAACCAGGTCTTGTTCTGCCGCGTCCAGTCGCGGATCAGCAAATCACCGCTGAGGCTGCGCGACAACTCGGCCGCCACTTCGCGCGCCTGGTGCAGGTCCTTGAGCTTGACGCGGATGCCGGTCGGGCCTTCAAGGCGGAAAATCCTGGCGGCGTCGTCCTGGTGCAACATCACCAGCGCCGAGTCGTATTCGAAGTGGCCCGAGTCGAAGGTGCCGACCACGGTCATCTGCTTGAGGCGCGGCACCACACCCGCCGGCGTGACCTGGCCACTGGGGGCAATCAGCGTCACCTGGTCACCCTCACGCACCCCCAGCGAACGTGCGAGTTCGCCGCCCAGCACCACGCCGAACTGGCCGGGCACGAGCCTGGCCAGCGTGCTGACCGAGGCGGCAGCGAGGTCGGTCACCTGGCCCTCCAGCGCCGGATCGATGCCGCGCACCAGCGTGCCCTTCATGTCTTCGCCACGCGCCAGCAGGGCCTGTGCGGAAATAAACGTCGCAGCACCCACCACCTGCCGGTTGGCCTTGATTTCGGACAGTGTTTTCTGCGGGTCCGGCAGCGCCGCGCCATTGGGTGCAAACACCTCGATGTGCGAGATCACGCCCAGCATGCGGTCGCGCACTTCCTTCTGGAAGCCGTTCATCACGCTGAGCACAATGATCAGCGCAGCTACTCCGAGCGCGATGCCCAGCATGGAAACGCCCGAGATGAAGGAAATAAACCCGTTGCGCCGCGTGGCGCGGCCGGCGCGGGTGTAGCGCCAGCCCAGAATCAGTTCATAGGGGATTTGCATGGGACGATTGTGGCATCAGCCGGGGACCTTCCACATAACTCCCGCCCTGCACGGGTTATGCAGAGGGGCCTTGCATCCCGGACAATAGGGGCATGCCCGACTCCCTCCCCCCGCCCTCACACCATGGGGTGTTGCCTTTTGCCGCCTGCGCTTCTGACGACTGGCTGCCTGCCGTCCAGGCCATGCCAACCGGTGCTTTTCGCAACTTTGGCAAGTTGCTGCAGGGCATGCAGCCGGTCCACACCGACAGCGGCGATGTGCGCTCGCTGTCGCCGCCGCACGAGCGGGTGCTGGCCCGGGCGCTGGGCCTGCCCGCGTCCGACGGCCTGATCCCCTGGGCCGCCTGGCAGCACCTGCAGGCCGGCGGCACGCCCCCGGACCGGGCCTGGGCGGTCATCACGCCTTGCCATTGGGCCATGGGCCGCGAACACGCCACCATGACCGACCCGGCCGCGCTGGACCTGGCGGAGGGCGAGTCGCGCACGCTGCTGGCGGCCATGCAGCCCTACTTCGAGACCTACGGCATCACGCTGCACTATGCGGACCCGACACGCTGGCTCGCCGAAGGCGAGCTGTTTCGCCACCTGCCCAGTGCCTCGCTGGACCGCGTGCTGGGCCGCAATGTGGACCCCTGGCTGCCCGGCGCTGGAAGCGTGGGGGCCCGTTTCGGCGCCGGGCCGCCCCAAGCCGAAACAGCCCCCTCGGGGGGCAGCGTATTCCACGAAGCGAAAACCGTGGGGGCCAAAGCAATGCGTTTGCTGCAGAACGAAATGCAGATGCTGCTTTACACCCATGCGGTCAACGACGCGCGTGCGGCCAAAAGGCAGCTGACCGTCAACTCCTTCTGGATCAGCGGCAGCGGCGCCCTGCCTGATACCTTCCATGCCAAAGTGCAGTCGGCCACCACGCTCTCGCGCAGCCTGGCCCACGCCGCATTCAGCGACGACTGGGCCGCTTACGCACAAGCCTGGATGGCGCTTGATGCCGGCGAAGGCGCGCGGCTGCTCGCCCTGCAGCAAGGCGGCGCGACGGTCCGGCTGAGCCTGTGCGGTGAACGTCATGCCATCACCTTCGAAACCGCAAAAACCGGAATCTTCTCCAGAATGAAACGTCTTTTTGGCCAGCAGTCCTTGTCTGCTCTGCTCGAGCAGCTATGAAAATAATAGTACGTGAGGCACCGCCGCGCAGCGTCTGGGCGCTGCAGCAGGCTGGCGTTCACCCCTTGCTGGCGCAGTTGTATGCGGCGCGCGGGGTGCGCACCGCCGACGAGCTCGACGACGGTCTGGCCCGGCTGCTGCCGCCAGCGTCCATGAAAGGCACTGCGGAGGCCGCCGTGCTGCTGGCTGACGCCATCGCCGCGAACAGGAAGATCTGCGTGGTGGCCGACTACGACTGCGACGGCGCCACCGCCTGTGCCGTCGCGCTGCGCGGCCTGCGCCTGCTGGGCGCCACCCAGGTCGGCTACATCGTGCCGGACCGCGTGGTTGACGGCTACGGGCTGACCGCAAGCATTGCGGAGCGCGTCAAGGCCACGGGCGCCGACCTGCTGGTCACGGTGGACAACGGCATCGCCAGCATCGACGGCGTGGCGCGCGCACGCGCGCTGGGCATGCAGGTGCTGGTGACCGACCACCACCTGCCGGCGTTGAAAGACGGTGCCATCGTGCTGCCCGACGCCGACGTGATCGTGAACCCGAACCAGCCCGGCTGCACGTTCGAGAGCAAGGCCATGGCCGGCGTCGGCGTGATGTTTTATGTGTTGCTGGCGCTGCGTGCCGAGCTGCGAAAGCGCGGCATGTTTGATTCAGCCAATCAGCCCAAACTGGATGTCCTGCTCCCGCTGGTGGCACTCGGCACGGTCGCCGATGTGGTCAAACTCGACACCAACAACCGCCGCCTGGTGGCGCAAGGCCTCAAGCGCATACGCAGTGGCGCCCTGCCGGCTGGTCTGGCGGCGCTGTTCACCGCCGCCGGCCGCGTCGCGGCGGTGGCGACCAGTTTCGACTTCGGGTTTGCCGTCGGCCCGCGCATCAACGCCGCCGGCCGGCTCAGCGACATGACGCTGGGCATCGAGTGCCTGCTGACCGACGACGCGGGCCGCGCCGGGGAACTCGCCAAAACCCTGGACGGCATCAACCGTGAGCGGCGTGACATCGAGGCCGGCATGCGCGAGCAGGCCCAGTTGGCCGCCGACGCGATGATCGACGAAGACGCTCACGGGGAATATGGGCCGCCACCGGCGATTGCCATCTTCGACCCCGACTTTCACGAAGGCGTGGTCGGCATCGTGGCCTCGCGCATCAAGGACAAGCTGCACCGGCCGACCTTTGTGTTTGCGGCCAGCCAGGCGCCGGGCAAGGAACATGAACTCAAGGGCTCGGGCCGCTCGATCGCCGGCTTTCACCTGCGCGACGCGCTGGACCTGGTGGCCAAACGCCACCCCGGCGTCTTGTTGCGTTTTGGCGGCCACGCGATGGCGGCCGGCTGCACGATTGCCGAGGAACACTTCGAGGTGTTCGAGCAGGCGCTGCAGCAGGTGGCGCACGAGTGGCTGGACGCGGCCACCTTGCTGCGCCGCCTCGACACCGACGGCCCGCTGGCACCCGAGTACCGGCGCGCCGACCTGGTGGACACGCTGCACAAGGAGGTCTGGGGCCAGGGTTTTGCGGCGCCGACCTTCAGCGAGGAGGTCGAGGTCATCTCGCAGCGGCTGGTGGGCGAAAAACACCTGTCGCTCAAGCTCAAGCACCAGGGCCAGCCGGTGGACGGCATCTGGTTCGGCCACACCGAGTCGCTGCCGGCACGAGTCAAGCTGGCCTTCCGGCTCGATGCCGACGAGTGGCAGGGCATCAAACGTGTGCGTTTTCTGGTGGAGGCAGCAGAAATTTGAGTGATTTTGGCCTCCAGCCCAACAAGGACGTACGCGAGCAGCTATTTATTTGGTAGCACTTTAGGCCGGCGCAGCCTGCCATCACCATCACCCCCGGAAGTGAGCGTCATCCCATGAACGACCCCCTCGTCTTGTACCCCGCCCTGGCCCAGGTCGTGCCCGCGCTGGCCGAGCTGGGGCCGGAGGCCGGCCCGCTCAGCGTGCCGGCCGGCACCGTGCTGTTCGATGAAAACGCGCCCTGCCAGGGTTTTCCGCTGGTGCTCAGCGGCGAGATCAAGGTCTCGCGCCATTCCGGCGACGGGCGTTCGCTGGAACTCTACCGGGTGGTCCCCGGCGAGTTGTGCCTGGTCTCCAGCGCCTGCCTGTTTCGCAGCCAGCCGCTGTCGGCCCAGGGCCTGACCACCAAGCCCACCACCCTGCTGCTGATTGCCCCGCCGGTGTTTGCCCGCTGGCTGGAAACCCCGGTGTTCCGCAATGCGGTGCTGGGACTGTTTGCCGAACGCATGGCCGACCTCACCGGCTTGATCGACGCCGTCGCCTTCCAGCGACTGGACCAGCGGCTGGCGGCAGCCCTGCTGGGCCGTGGCCAGGACCTGGCGCTGACGCACCAGGCGCTGGCCGACGAGCTGGGCACCGTGCGCGAAATCGTCTCGCGCCTGTTGCGCCGCTTTGAGCGCGAGGGCTGGTTGGAGCTGGCGCGTGAGCACATCCACATCCGCGACAGCGCTGCACTCCGCGCCATGGCCGCGGCCCTGCACGCCTGAGTTCCGCACGGCCCAACAGGCCGCTGCGTGACCCAGGTCACAGACCCGGGCCGCGCCGGGGCGCCCAATGCAGGTGTCAGCTTTTGTTTCCGCTTTTCAAAGGAGCCCACCATGAAATCCAACGTCGGCGGCATCGACCGCACCCTTCGCATCGTCCTCGGCCTGGTCCTGATCGGGCTGGCCGCCACCGGCACGGTTGGCCTGTGGGGCTGGATTGGTGTCGTCCCCCTGGCCACCGGCGCCATCGGCTGGTGCCCGCCTTACGCCCTGTTCGGCTGGAACACCTGCTCCATGAAAAACAAGGCGTGACGCGCCAGGCCTGAGCTCAAGCCGGGGCGCCGCCTGCGCCTTGCGCGGCGCGTCCCGCGCTGTAGCTTTTGTCTGACGACCCCTGACAGGGCATGCCTACAGTCGCAAGCCGCGGCCCGGTCCATGATCTGGGACAGAAGGTGCACCCGCCGGTGCTTCCATAAAACTCCCAGAGGAACAACATGAACACCATCATTTACATCGTCGGCCTGGTCGTCATCATTGGCTTCATCCTGTCCTATTTCGGCTTCCGCTGAAATCCACACCGGCGCGACCAACGCTATTTAATTGATAGCTGCTTGCGCCCGTCCTTCATGGGCTGAAGGCACAAAAGACTTGAACATTTTCAGTGCAGCAGGGTGTATTCCCCGCCGCGCTGAATGGCCCGCTGGTAGGCCGGACGCGCGTGAATGCGCTCCAGAAAGGCCATCAGCTTCGGGCGGCTGGCGTCCAGCCCGCCGCGCGCTGCCGCTGCCTCCAGCACAAAACTCAGCTGGATGTCCGCACCGCTGAAAGCTTCACCTGCAAACCAGGTGCTCTTTCCCAATTCCCCCTCCAGATAATCCAGGTGCTGCCTGATTTGCGGCTCGATGAAGGCCGCCTTGGTCTTGCTGCTGATCGCCTTGGCGATCGGTTTGGCAAAAAACGGCATGGGCGTGGTTTCTATCTTGTCGAACACCAGCTTGAGCAGCAGCGGCGACATGGCCGAGCCCTCGGCGTAGTGCAGCCAGTAGGTGTAGCGCAGCCGCGCCGGCGTTCCGGGCGCCGGAGAGAATTTTCCGGCTCCGTAACGCTCCACCAGATAGTCGATGATGGCCCCCGACTCGGCCAGGGTCAGCTCACCGTCGGTGATGACCGGCGACTTGCCCAGCGGATGCACGGCGCGCAGGGCCGCGGGCGCCAGCATGGTTTGGGGGTCGCGCTCGTAACGCTGGATCTCGTAGTCAACGCCCAGTTCTTCGAGCAACCAGAGGATGCGTTGCGAGCGGGAGTGATTGAGGTGATGGACAGTGATCATGGGAGCATCCGGTGAAGTTCAGGAAGTGTTGCCATGGTAGGCCATGACACGGCGCGCCACGCCAGCAGGGCATAAAGCCTAAAATGAAGCGGTGACCCTCAAAAACATCCTGAACGCTGATCTGCACTGTCACTCCGTGGTGTCCGACGGCACCATGACCCCTGAAGCGCTGGCCGAGCGGGCCAAAACCAACGGCGTCGAACTCTGGTCCCTGACCGACCACGACGAAATCGGCGGCCAGCACCGCGCCGCCGCCGCGGCCCGGGCGCAGGGCATGCACTACCTGACCGGCACGGAAATTTCTGTGACGTTTGCCGGTGAAACCGTGCACATCGTCGGCCTCGGATTCGACCCCGACGACGCGGCCATGCAGCAGGGCCTGCGCAAGACGCGTGGCGGCCGCGAACAGCGCGCCATGGAAATGTCCGACTCGCTGGCCAAAGCAGGCATTCACGGCGCCTACGAAGGCGCACTGAAGTTTGTCGGCAACCCGGACCTGATCTCGCGCACCCACTTTGCGCGCTTCCTGGTGGAAACCGGTGTCTGCAAGGAAACCTCCGAGGTGTTTCGCAAGTACCTGACCGAAGGCAAACCCGGCTACGTGCCGCACCGCTGGGCCAGCTTGCAGGACGCCGTGACCTGGATCACCAGCGCCAAAGGCGTGGCAGTGATCGCCCACCCGGGGCGCTACAAATTCACTCCCAACGAAGAATACGCGCTGTTCACCGAGTTCAAGTCCCATGGCGGGCAGGCCGTGGAGGTCGTGACCGGCAGCCACAGCACGCAGGAATACGTGAAATACGCCGAAACCGCCCAGGAGTTCGGCCTGGCCGCCTCGCGCGGCAGCGACTTCCACAGCCCCGACGAAAGCCACACCGACCTGGGCACCCTGCCCTTTTTGCCCGGCCACCTCACGCCCGTCTGGGAGATCCTGGAAGACCGCATCCTGTGAGCCGCACACCTTCAGCCCTTGCAGGCATTGCGCTGGTGATTGCTGCCACCGCCTTTTTTGCAACGCTGGACACCACCACCAAGTTTGTCAGTGCCAGCGTGCCGCTGTTGATGGCCCTGTGGTTTCGCTACTTTTTCCAGGCGCTGGCCACCACGGCCGTGGTGCTGCCGCTGCGCGGCCTGAGCGTGCTGCGCACCGCCCACCCGAAATTCCAGTGCCTGCGTGGCCTGCTGCTGCTGTGCAGCAGCCTGTTCGCCTTCCTGAGCCTCAAGTACATGCCGGTGGCCGAGTTCACCGCCATCGGCGCCATCGTGCCCCTGCTCATCACCCTGCTGGCCGCCACCGCGCTCGGGGAAAAAGTCTCGGCACTGCGCTGGTCGCTGGTGCTGGGCGGATTTGCCGGCACGCTCATCATCATCCGTCCCGGCGGCGAAGACTTCACCTGGACGCTGTTGCTGCCGCTGGGCATGGTGGCGACCAACACCGGCTTCCAGGTGCTCACCAGCCGACTGGCCAAAACCGAAGACCCGATCACCATGCACCTGTACACCGGCTGGGTCGGCACGCTGCTGGCCTCGCTGGCCCTGCCTTTTGTCTGGATCACCCTGCCCTCGTGGTCACTGTGGGGCTGGCTGCTGTTGATGGGTGTGGCGGCCACCGTCGGCCATTTCATGCTGATTCTGGGTTACATGCGGGCGCCGGCCGCCACCCTCACGCCCTACCTGTACGCGCAGATCGCCTTTGCGATGGTCGGCGGCTGGATGGCCTTTTCGCATGTGCCGGACGGCTGGTCCATGATCGGCATGCTGATGATTGCCATCTGCGGCGCGCTGGGGGCCTGGCTGACGGCGCGCGAAAGCCGGGCGCTGAGAGAGTTCAGTGTGCGGCCGGCCGAGTCCTGACATCATTGCGGAACACACCCCATGGCCCAGTATTTCGAGATTCACCCTGACAACCCGCAAGTGCGCCTGCTCAGGCAGGCGGTGGCGCTGCTGACGCGCGGCGCGGTCGTGGCCGTGCCTACGGACTCCAGCTACGCGCTGGTCTGCCACCTTGACGATAAAGCCGCTGCCGACAGCCTGCGCCGCATCCGCGGCGTGGACGACAAACACCACCTGACCCTGCTGTGCCGCGACCTCAGCGAACTGGCCAACTACGCACGCGTCGACAACAGGCAATTCCGCCTGATCAAGGCCGCCACGCCGGGGCCCTACACCTTCATCCTCGAAGCCAGCAAGGAAGTGCCGCGGCGCCTGAGCCACCCCTCGCGCAAGACCATCGGCCTGCGTGTGCCGGGGCACAAAACCCTGCAATGCCTGCTGGAGCTGCACGGCGCGCCGCTGCTGGCCACCACGCTGATTCCACCTGGTCAGACCGAGCCGCTGAACGACGCCAGCGAGATCCGCGACCACATGGAGCACGACCTGGCGGCGGTCATTGATGCCGGCGCCTGCCCCAAGGAAGCCACCACGGTGATCGACCTGACCCCCATGGGCCAGGGCGGCGAGCCGGTGGTGGTGCGGCAGGGGCGCGGTGACCTGGCTGCGCTCGGCTTGTAGAGCCCCCACGGTCGCTCACTGCGAGCCAGCGGCAGCTCCCTGCCCCTTGCACTGGAAGAGGGGCCGCTACGCCCGCGGCCCCGGCTGGTCTGAAGAGACCCCCCTGGGGGCAGCGCAGTACACGCAGCGAGCGACCGTGGGGGCACCATCCTCTGAGACAATCCATTCATGGATATCGCCAACCTGATTCAAACCGTCGCCATCTACGCACTTCCCGTGCTGTTTGCCATCACCGTGCACGAGGCGGCGCACGGTTATGTGGCCCGGCATTTCGGCGACAACACCGCCTGGATGCTGGGCCGCGTGACGCTCAACCCGCTCAAGCACATTGACCCGGTGGGAACCATCCTGATGCCGCTGGTGCTTTACTTTGCGACCTCGGGCGCCTTTTTGTTCGGTTATGCCAAGCCGGTGCCGGTGCAGTTCGGCAAGCTGCGCAACCCCAAGCGCGACATGGTCTGGGTGGCGCTGGCCGGTCCGGGCGCCAATCTGGCCCAGGCCCTGCTGTGGGGAATTGCGCTCTACCTGCTGCAGGGCGCGGCCATCACCGAGCCGTTTTTCATCAAGATGTGCCAGGCCGGCATTCTGGTCAATGTGGTGATGCTGGTGTTCAACCTGTTTCCCTTGCCGCCGCTCGACGGAGGTCGTGTACTGGTGGGCCTGTTGCCGTGGAAACAAGCCATGCTGGTCTCGCGCGTGGAGCCTTGGGGGTTCTTCATCGTGATGGCGTTGGTGATTGCCGGCGTGATCACCAACCTGTGGATGCGGCCGCTGATGACGCTGACCTACGCCCTTCTTGAAATCGTGCTGACGCCTCTGGCGATGCTGGTGCAATGACCCTGGACAAATGATGACAACCAAGCCTTCCGACCCCGCCGTGCGCCCCGCCACTTCGCCTTCGCCCCAACGCTTTCTCACCGGCATCACCACCACCGGCACGCCGCACCTGGGCAACTATGTCGGTTCGATCCGGCCCTCCGTCGCAGCCAGCACAGGCGTCGGCGCAGAGAGCTTTTATTTCCTGGCCGACTACCACGCGCTGATCAAGTGCGACGAGCCCGCGCGCATCCAGCGCTCGACGCTGGAGATCGCTGCCAGTTGGCTGGCCGCCGGGCTGGACCCGGAGCGCGTGACCTTTTACCGCCAGTCCGACATCCCCGAGATTCCCGAACTCACCTGGCTGCTGACCTGCGTGACGGCCAAAGGGGTGCTCAACCGTGCCCACGCGTACAAGGCATCGGTGGACAAGAACACGGCAGCCGGCAACGACCCGGATGCCGACGTCAGCGCGGGCCTGTTCATGTACCCGGTACTGATGGGCGCCGACATCCTGATGTTCAAGGCGCACCACGTGCCGGTCGGCCGCGACCAGATTCAGCACATCGAGATGGCGCGCGACATGGCGCAGCGTTTCAACCATCTGTATGGTGAACACTTTGTGTTGCCGCAGGCGCTGATTGAGGAATCGGTGGCACTGCTGCCCGGCCTGGATGGCCGCAAGATGAGCAAGAGTTACGACAACACCATCCCGCTGTTCACGCCGCGCGAGCAGCTGAAAAAACTCATCGCCGGCATCGTCACCGACTCGCGCGCACCGGGCGAGCCCAAGGACGTTGAAGGCTCGGCCCTGTTCCAGATTTACCAGGCCTTTGCCAGCGAGCTTGAGACCGCCGCGCTGCGCCAGGCCTACAACGAAGGGATTGCGTGGGGTGACGCCAAGCAGCTCCTGTTCGAGCGGATTGACCAGGAAGTGGCGCCCATGCGCGCCCAGTACGAGGCGCTGATGAAGGACCCCGCCAGGATAGAAACCATCCTGCAGGCCGGCGCCGACAAGGCACGCCAGCTGGCAGCGCCCTTCCTGCGGGAACTGCGCCACGCGGTGGGCCTGCGCAACCTGGGTGCCCGGGCAAGCGCCGCCCCCCAAGAGAAGGCCGCCAAGGCCTCCCTGCCGGTCTTCAAGCAATACCGCGAAGCGGACGGCAAGTTTCATTTCAAGCTGGTCGATTCCCAGGGACAGCTGTTGCTGCAAAGCCACGGCTTCGACGCCCCCAAGGAGGCCGCGCAGGCGATTGGCCTGCTGCAGACCCACGGCGCCAGCGCACTCGACGGATTGCGGGACAAACTGCAGCCTCTGTCCGGAATCACCGCGCCAGCACTGGATCTGGCCTTGCAACAGCTGGTCGAAGCGCGGTCCTGACGATCGGAACGCGGCTGTCAAAACACCTCCTGCAGCCGGAGTATCAGGTTGACGAGTAATGAAAAAGGATGCGTTTTTAGCACTGAAACGTGAACTAGTTCCGGACTTAGAATCTATCGTTTCCTCGCCAACTTGACAGTCAGCAGGTAAGCTTACTTTTTGTTCCAGTTATTGACAGTCTTTCACACTCTCACCAGCAGGCCCCATGCGTATTTTTGTCATTGATGACCATCCACTCATGCGCGAAGCGGTGGTGATGCTTATTCGCCGTCTGCATACAAAAGCGAGCGTCATCGAGCTGGACAGGCTGGCGGCCATTGGCGCGGCTGTGGAACAGCATGGCATTCCGGACATCATCTGCCTCGACCTCAAACTGCCGGACACCCATGGCGTGTCCGGCGTGCGGGAGGTGCGTCAGCAGTTTCCCGAGGTGCCCATCGTCGTGTTGTCAGCCGCTCCGGCACAGGACTACCAGGACCTCTCGCTGGAAGCCGGCGCCGATGTCTACATTGAAAAATCTGTCGGTGCGACCGAGATCGCCAAGGTTCTGAAAACTTTTCTGGACGACAGCGCCGACCCGGAAGCCAGCACCGAACCCGAGAAACTGTCCAAACGCCAGAAGCAGTTGCTGGTGATGCTGGACAAAGGCATGAGCAACCGCGACATTGCCGCCGAGCTGCAGATCAGCGAACACACGGTGAAAGTTCATTTGTGGCGGCTGTTTCGCAGGCTCAACGTCAAGAGCCGCTCACAGGCCAGCCACCTGGCCCGCACGCAGGGCCTGCTCTAAAGCCTGCTCGGGCCTCGGAGCCCGGGCGCCGCTTCAGTGGTGAATGTCCGGCCGCCCGCGAGCGACCTCCCCTTCGTCAAAGGCCTCCATGTCGAGCCGGAACACCGTGCCCTGCCCAGGCCGTGACTGCATGCTCAGGCGGTGGTTCAAGGCGCCACACAAACGCGTGACAATGGCCAGGCCCAGCCCGAAGCCTTCCTCGGTGCCGTTGTGCCTGGCCACGCGGTAAAACTCCTGGAAAATCGCCTGCTGGTGCTCCGGTGCCACGCCCACGCCGGTATCCCACACCTCCACACGCCAGCCGTCCTCACCCGGGCGAACCGCCAACAGCACGCCACCCCGCTCGGTATGGCGGATCGCGTTGGACAGCAGGTTGCCAAGCAGGCGCTTGAGCAGCACCGGGTCGGAGCGCACCGCCCCCGCCAGCACATGGCTGCGCAGGTCCAGCCCCTTCTCCCTGGCCAGCGGGGCGTACTGCATCTCCAGCTCCCCGACCATCGACGGCAGGTCCACCCGCTGCCAGTTCACCTCGACCACGCTCGCATCGAGCTTGGCCAGATCAAACAGCGAGTTGAAAAGCTCATTGACGGCCTGCGTGGACTGCACAATTTTGGGTGTGATCTGCAACACCAGTTCCGGCTCGGCGCGTAGCCAGTCGGCATACAGGCTCAGGGCATGCACAGGCTGACGCAAATCATGGGCGGCACTGGCGATGAACCGGTTTTTCGCCTCGACCGCCTCCAGCGCCGTGCGTGTCTTGTCGGTCAGCGAGGCGATCAGCTGCGCATTGGCAAACTGCAGCTCCAGGTTGGAACGCTGCACGCGGTGCAGGCGTTGCCCAGCCATGCGCACCGCCGACCAGTAGATCAGCACCAGCAGCACCAGTGCATAGGTCGTCACAGTGCCGGGAAAGGGCCGCTCTACCGCCACGCTCCAGGCCATCGCGGCCAGGATGGTGTAAGCCAGCCCGTTGATGTACCCCATGAAACAGCGCAGGCACGCGGCAAACGCCCCCACCGAAAAACCCGCCATGCCCACCAGCACGATCAGGCAGATGAACTGGTCAAAGTCCGGCGCCTTGCGAAAGTACAGGAACATCGACGAGCCCCAGACCACGGCCCCCAGGGTCCAGGTCCAGCCATAACGTGCAATGAAGGCCCGCTGCCGGTCGATGCCCGAACCCGCATAGTCGCGCTGGTAGATCCGCACCACCTGGAAGCGCATCACCATGAGCAGCACGGCCGCCAGCGTCCAGCTCAGCAAAGCGAAGTGGTTGACGTTGTTGTAGAGGACAAGCACGATGACGGGAATCACCAGCGCAGCTGAATTGAGCGCCGGCCGCGCATTGCGCATGAAGTTGCGCGTCAGCTTGGCATCCACCCAGTCATCACGCGCGGCGATGTCCGCCACGACATGGCGGCTGTCACCGGGTAAAAGCGGGGCGGCGGAATCCATGGCTGGAGTTTAGCGGCGGGCACGACGATGTATCCGCCGCGCCACCCCGATCACGGCAAATCCTCCATTCAGGAGCCAACTTCTCCGGCGCCCGGATGCAAAAAAGCCCCGTCAACACTGGGTTTGCGGGGCTTTTAGGGGTCCATGCTGGACTGTATAAAACGAATCCTTGGCGGAGAGGGTGGGATTCGAACCCACGGTACCTTGCGGTACGCCTGATTTCGAGTCAGGTACATTCGGCCACTCTGCCACCTCTCCTAAATCGAACCGCAATTCTAGCAGGCTGGCGAACCGGTCAGCGAGCGGGCGGTGCCAGTACCGTGATGCCGCCCATGTAAGGCTGCAGGGCAGCCGGCACCGCAATGCTGCCGTCTTCGCACTGGTAGTTTTCCAGCACCGCGACCAGCGTGCGGCCCACGGCCAGGCCGGAACCGTTGAGGGTGTGCACAAATTCGTTTTTACCCTGGGCGTTCTTGAAGCGGGCCTGCAGGCGGCGGGCCTGGAAGGCTTCGCAGTTGGAGACAGAGCTGATTTCGCGGTAGGCGTTCTGGCCCGGCAGCCAGACTTCCAGGTCGTAGGTCTTGCTGGCGCCGAAGCCCATGTCGCCGGTGCACAGCAGCATCACGCGGTAAGGCAGGCCCAGCTTTTGCAGGATGGCTTCGGCGTGACCGGTCATGGCCTCGAGTGCGTCGTAGCTGTGGTCGGGGTGCACGATCTGCACCATCTCGACCTTGTCGAACTGGTGCTGGCGGATCATGCCGCGGGTGTCGCGGCCGTAGCTGCCGGCCTCTGACCGGAAGCACGGCGTATGCGCGGTGAATTTGAGCGGCAACTGCGCCTCGGGCAGCACCTCGTCGCGCACAAAGTTGGTCAGTGGTACTTCGCTGGTAGGAATCAAATAGAGCGCCGTGCTTTCGGCTTCTGCTGCACCTTCCTGCCCGCCCTTTTTGGCGGCAAACAGGTCTTCTTCAAACTTGGGCAACTGGCCGGTGCCGCGCAGGGAGTCGCCATTGACGATGTAGGGCACATAACACTCGGTGTAGCCGTGTTCGGCCGTCTGCACATCGAGCATGAACTGCGACAGCGCCCGATGCAAACGCGCCAGCTGTCCCTGCATGACGGTGAAGCGAGAACCGGTGAGCTTGGTGCCGAGTTCGAAGTCCAGCCCTAGCGGCTGGCCCAGGTCCACATGGTCTTTCACTTCAAAGGCATAAGCCGGTGGCTCGCCACCCCAGCCTTCCACCGGCGTCCATTTGCGCACTTCAACGTTGCCGGCTTCGCCCGCGCCCTGCGGCACGCTTTCATGCGGCAGATTGGGCACGGCCAGCAGCAGCGCCTGCATCTCGGCCTGGATCTGCTCGAGCCGGACGCTGGAGGCTTCGAGCTCGATCTTGGAGCTGCTCACCTGCGCCATCACGGCGCTGGCGTCTTCGCCTTTGGACTTGAGCTGGCCGATCTGTTTGGACAGGGTGTTGCGCTGGTTCTGCAGCTCCTCCGTCCTGATCTGCAAGGCCTTGCGCTCGGCCTCCAGCGCCTGGAAGGCTTCCACGTTCAGGAAGGCTTGGGGGCTTTTGCGGGTTTCCAGCCGGCGAATAGCCGAGGGCAGGTCTTTACGGAGCAGGTTGATGTCTAGCATGGGCTCATTGTATTTTGTGCCGCGGCAGGCCGGCCACCGGGGCGGGGTTCAGTTCAGGCTGGCCGGGTCGAGGTTGGCGCCGCAGATGATCAGGCAGACTTTTTCGTCCGGCCGCGGCAGATAGGCGCCGCTGTGCAGCGCAGCCAGCGGCAAGGCCGCGGCCGGCTCCACTGCCAGCCTGAGCTCCTTCCACAGCCACAGCTGGGCGGCCCGGATGGCGTCGTCGCTGAGCAGCAGCGCATCACGCACATGCGCCTGGGTGGCCGCCCAGGCCAGGTCGCCAATACGTTTGGCGCCGAGCGAGTCGGCAGCCACACCGCTGACGGCCACGTCGACCGGCTGCCCGGCTTCACGCGCCTTGAACAGCGTGGGCGCCAGTTCGGGCTCGAGTGCAACCACGCGGGCGCGCTGCTCGAACCAGCTCGCCACCCCGGCGATCAGGCCGCCGCCACCGACGCTGACCAGCACGGCGTCGGGCAGGCCGGCCTGCTGTTCGATCTCCAGCGCCAGCGTGCCGGCGCCGACCACCACTTCGCTCTGGTCGTAAGCATGGGTCAGCAGCGCGCCGGTTTGCTGCTGGCGCGCCAGGCAGGCCTGCAGCGCTTCCGAGTAAGCCGCGCCGGTGACCACCACCTCGGCGCCCAGGGCGGCCAGCTTGGCGCGTTTGGCCGGGCTGGACACCTCGGGCACAAACACCTCGCAGCGCACACCGAGCTCACGCGCGGCGGCCGCGGTGGCAATGCCGGCGTTGCCGCCCGACGCCACAATCACGCCACTGGGCGGGATGGGGTTGGACAGCAGGCGGTTGAGCATGCCGCGCGCCTTGAAGCTGCCGCCGGTCTGCAGCTGCTCGAGTTTGAGCCAGACTTCGGCGCAGTCCACGCCGAGGGCCTTGCCGGGCAGCTTCCATACCGGGGTTTGACGAATAAAGTGGCTGTAGCCCTTATGGAATGTGCGCTGACAGCTCTCAATTTGATAGCGATAGGACATATCTGGCATACCGGGCCTAGGACTCGGCATGCAAATCACTGCCGATGGCGTCCAGCGCGGAGCCATGCAGCTTGAGCCCCTTGGGCAGCGGAAACTTGAGCGTCTCCTCGATGCCGGCCATCTTTCGAACCGACACCGCCCCCAGCGCCTTGATGCGGTCGATCACCTGCTTGACCAGGATCTCGGGCGCAGACGCCCCGGCAGTCAGGCCGACGCGGCTTTTGCCCTCGAACCACTCGGGCTTGAGCTCGGTGGCGTCGTCCACCATGTAGGCCTCGGTGCCGAGCTTGACGGCCAGCTCGCGCAGGCGGTTGCTGTTGGAGCTGGTCGGGCTGCCGACCACGATCAGGATGTCGACCTGCGGGCTCATGATCTTGACGGCGTCCTGCCGGTTCTGCGTGGCGTAACAGATGTCCTGCTGCTTGGGCGAGCGCACGTTGGGGAAACGCGCCTTCACCGCGGCGCTGATCTCGGCGGCGTCGTCCACACTCAGCGTGGTCTGCGTCACCACTGCAAGTTTTTCGGTCTGCGCGGGCTGGATGCGTGCCACGTCGGCCACGTCTTCCACCAGATGAATGCCGCTGTCGAGCTGGCCCATGGTGCCCTCGACCTCGGGGTGGCCCTTGTGGCCGATCATGATGAACTCGTAACCTTCCTTGTTGAGCTTGGCCACTTCGACGTGCACCTTGGTCACCAGCGGACAGGTGGCGTCAAAAATCCGGAAGCCGCGCGCTTCGGCCTCGCGCTCCGTGGCCTTGCTGACTCCGTGGGCGCTGAACACCAGAGTAGCGCCGGCGGGCACATCGTCCAGGTCTTCGATGAAGATCGCGCCTTTGTCCTTGAGCTCGTTGACCACATAGGTGTTGTGCACGATTTCGTGGCGCACATAAATCGGCGCGCCGAACTTGCCAAGCGCGCGCTCGACGATTTCAATCGCGCGGTCCACGCCGGCGCAGAAGCCGCGCGGCTCGGCGAGGATGATTTCCTGGGGTGAGTTCTTGGCCCCCACGCTTGTCGCTTCGCGTGCCTCCGGCGTTACGCTGCCCCTTTCACCTGACACAGGGGTTGATTTTCCCAGGGGCGGCCCGTCGGAAAATTGTCCTTCTGCGTTGATGTCCTTGTTGTCAGTCATAAAACGCCAATCACCAAAACTTCAAACACCACCGGCTGGCCGGCCAGCGGGTGGTTGAAGTCGAACTGCACCGCGTCGCCTTCCTCCTTGACCTGCTGCACGCTGCCTGCGTACTGGCCCATGCCGTCGGGCGTGGGGAACTGCACCACATCACCGACCTTGTACTGCTCGTGCGGGTCGCCCAGCTCATTGAGCAGCTTGCGCGCCACCCATTGCACCAGCTCGGGGTTGCGCTCGCCGAAAGCCTCGCCGGCGGCCAGCTCGAAGCTGGTGCGCGTGCCTTCCGGCAGGCCCAGCAGGCGCTGTTCGATGGCGGGGGACAGCTCGCCGGCGCCCAGGCTGAGGGTGGCCGGCTTGCCCGCGAAGGTGTTGATGATGTCGGCGCCTGGTTTTCCGTCCGTGGACGGCCCGGCCATGCGGTAGTGCAGGGTCAGGAAAGAACCGGGCTGAACGACGGGGGGAGCGGATGTTTCCACGGTGGACATAGGACTTTCGGGTGCCGGCCCGGCGGGCCGCCAACTGTTTGTAAACTGCCCCTATTGTAGAAAGTGCTGAACGGACAAAAAAAACACCCCGGTTTACCCCTGCTACCGCCCTGCCAGCCCGCGCCGTCTGTCCGTCAACCCACCCAAAAGCCTCGCCATGCTGCTCAAAGACCTGCCCGAGGACGCCCGCCCCCGCGAAAAGCTGCTGGCCAGAGGCCCCGGCGCGCTCAGCGATGCCGAGCTGCTGGCCCTGTTGCTGCGCAGCGGCATTCCCGGCAAAAACGCGCTGCAGATGGGCCAGGAGTTGGTGGACACTTTCGGCGGCGTGGCCGGCCTGCTGCACACCGGGCACGAAGCTCTCAAAAACATCAAGGGCCTGGGGCCGGCCAAACGCGCCGAACTGGTGGCGGTGCTGGAACTGGCGCGCCGGGCGCTGGCGCAGGAGCTGCAGGACAAGCCGCTGTTTTCCACGCCGCAGGCCGTGCGCGACTACCTGCAGCTGCAGCTCGGCAGCCGGCCGCATGAAATTTTTGCGGTGCTGTTTCTCGACAGCCAGCACCGGCTGATTGCGCTGGAAGAGCTGTTTCGCGGCACGCTGACACAAACCAGCGTCTACCCGCGCGAGGTGGTGGTGCGGGCGCTGGCCCTGCACGCTGGCAGCGTGGTGCTGGCGCACAACCACCCGAGCGGCGAAGCCCGGCCCTCGCGTGCGGATGAGGCGCTGACGCAGACGCTCAAAGCCGCGCTGGCCCTGGTGGACGTGCGGGTGCTGGACCATTTTGTCGTGACCCGCACGCAGGCCGTCTCGATGGCGGAACGGGGGCTGCTCTGATGGCAGTCCGACCACCGGCCATCAAGGACCTGAAGGGCCTGAAAGCCGTCAAGCTCGAGATAGAAACCCGGGCCCGGCAGGAGGCCGAACTCAAGGCGGCACGCGCGGCTGCCGCTGCGCAGGCAAAGGCCGAAAAGGAGCTTTTCTCACGCGCCATCGGCCCGGTCAAGGCGCTGCCAGCCCGGCACCGGCCCGGCCACCGGGCGCAGCTGGCACCGGCCCAGCCCGCGCCGATTCCGGTGCAGCAGCAGCGCGACGAGCTGGCCGTGATGCGCGAGGCCATTTCCGACGAATTTGATGTGGAAACTCTGCTCGACACCGACGAGGCGCTGAGTTTTCGCCGCCCGGGCATGGGGCCGGACGTGGTGCGCAAGCTGCGCCGCGGCGGCTGGAGCATCCAGCGCCAGCTCGACCTGCACGGCCTGCGCCGCGAGGACGCGCGTGACGCGCTCTCGGCTTTCATTCGCGAGGCCCACAAGGCCGGCATGCGCTGCGTGCGTGTGGTGCATGGCAAGGGACTGGGTTCGCCAGGCAAGACGCCGGTGCTCAAGGGCCGGGTGCAGAGCTGGCTGATCCAGAAGCAGGAAGTGATTGCCTTTGTGCAGGCGCGGCCGGCCGAGGGCGGCGCCGGCGCGCTGGTGGTGCTGCTGGCGCAGAGCTGAATTTTCCCGTTTTGCTATGAATTCAGGAGCTGTTGGCGCACGACACGCAAGGGCTGAAGGCCAATATCACCGATAAATGCCAGTGAAAATGCCGGTAAAAATGGCGGTGCGAAGCAGTGTGCGGGATTTTTGAAGTCAAAAGTGCCCGTGGCCCAGGTGGGGCGGGCGCAAGCAGCTACCAAATAAATAGCAACCTCCCGGACGGCGCCTAGGCTGGCGAATTGCGCATCCAGTCGGCGGTCTGGAAAAATGAGGTCTGCAAGCGCTCGCGCAGGGCTGGGTCGACACCGGTTTCGCCCATCGCCTGGTCCATGCAGGCCAGCCACTGGTCGCGCTCGAGGATGCCGATGACAAAAGGCATGTGGCGCAGGCGCAGCTTGGGGTGGCCAAAACGTTCGGTGTAGTGTTGCGGCCCACCGAGCCAGCCGCACAGGAACCAGAACAGGTGTTGCCGCGCCTTGGCCAGGTCGCTGCCGTGGGCTGCGCGCAATGCAGCGTAGCCGGGTTCCAGGTCCATCAGGTCGTAAAAACGGTCCACCAGCGCCTTCACGCGCGCTTCGCCGCCTATCCAGTCGAAGGGGGTGGCGAACGGCGCGGCACCCGGTGGTTTTTCTTCGGCCTGCATGCTCATTGCGCCTTGCGCAAGGTTTCCACGACGGGCGTGTTGAGCACGGAGCGCAGGCCCCACCAACCCGCCGCCATCGCCAGCACAGCGCCGGCGAGGCTGCCCAGCAGCGGCACGGTCCAGGAGCCGGTCCAGCTGAAATCGAACACATAACGCGCCAGGCCCCAGCCCACCACCAATGCGACGATGGACGCGAGGAAGCCGGCCAGCAGGCCGACGCCGGCGAGTTCGGCGCGCTGCACCTGGCGCAGCAGCGAGGCGCGCGCCCCGACGGCACGCATGATGGCGAACTCATGCGCGCGCTCTTCGCGCGTCGCCGTGATGGCCGCAAACAGCACCACCAGGCCGGCGGCCAGCGTGAAACCGAACAGGTACTCCACCGCGCGTATCACCTGGTCGAGCACACGCTGCACCTGGGCGATGGTGCTGCTCATGTCGACATTGGTGATGTTGGGAAAGGCCTTGACCAGTTCGTTGTCAAAGCTGCGCGGCTTCACCCCGCCCTGCGAGGGCACACGCTCGGGCGCGCGGAAGGCGCTGATGTAGGACACCGGCACATCCGTCATTTTCGCCACCGGGTACATCACGAAAAAGTTGACCCGCATGGAGCCCCAGTCGACCTTGCGCAGGCTGGTGATTTTTGCCTCGCTGAGTTGGCCGCCGATGTCGAAACGCAGGCTGTCGCCCAGCTTGAGGCCCAGCGTTTTGGCCAGCCCGTCCTCGACACTGATGGCACCGGCCTCGTAGGCCGTCCAGCGGCCGGCCACCACCTGGTTGTGCGAGGGCTGCTGCGCGGCATGGGACAAATTGAACTCGCGGTCCACCAGGCGCTTGGCGCGGTCATCCTCGAAATCGTCCGGGGTGACGTCCTTGCCATTGACCGCGACCAGGCGGCCACGAATCATGGGGTACCAGTCAAACTTCGTGACACCGCCATCGCGCAGGGCCTGCTGGAATGCATCGCCCTGCTCGGGTTGCACATTGATGACAAAACGATTCGGCGCGTCGGGCGGCGTGGCGCGGCGCCAGCTGCTGATCAAATCGGTACGCAGCAGCACTAGCAGCATCAGCGCCAGCAGGCCGACCGCCAGCGCGCTGACCTGCACCACGGCATAGCCGGGGCGGGCCGACAGCTGGCGTGTGGCCAGCACCAGCCAGCGTGGCGCGGTGGTTTCGCTGACGCTGACGCGCAGCAGCTTGACGGCCGCGAAGCTGGCCACGGCAAACACCACCACGGCCCCGGCAAAACCGCCGACGGCAATCAGGCCAAGCTTGAGGTCGCTGCTGGCGGCCACCAGCAAGGCCGCAAAACCGAGCACCCCGACCAGCAGCACGGCGAGAGAGGCCGGACGCAGGTTGCCGACATCGCGGCGGATCACGCGCAGCGGCGGCACCTGGGCCAGCTGCAACACCGGCGGCAGGCCGAAAGCGAGCAGCAGGGTCAGCCCCATGCCCATGCCAAACGCCACCGGCCAGAAGGTAGGCGCCGGCAAGGCGGTTTCGACCAGGCCGGCCAGCAGCAGCACAAAACCGTAGTGCACGGCAAAACCGATCAGCACCCCGAGCGCACTGGCTGCCAGGCCGGCCAGAACGAACTCAAAGGTGTAGGCCAGCGCGATGGTGCATTGCGGCTGGCCCAGCACGCGCAGCATGGCGCAGTCGTCCAGGTGTTTGGCTGCAAAGCCCCGTGCCACGATGGCCACGGCCACGGCGCTCAGCAGGGCGGCCAGCAAGGCCACCAGATTGAGGAATTTTTCGGCACGGTCCAGTGTCTGGCGCATCTCGGGGCTGCCGGTTTCCAGCGACTCGATGCGCACACCGCGGAAGTCGGCCTTCTTGATTTCCTGCGTGGCCCACTGGACAAAGGTCTTCACCGCGGCATCGCTGCCGGCCACGGCAAAGCGGTAATTGGTCCGGCTGGCCGGCTGGATCAGGCCGGTGGCCGCCAGGTCGGCACTGTTGATCATCACGCGTGGTGAAAAATTGGCAAAACCGCCGCCGCGGTCCGGCTCCTGGACAATCACCCGCGCCAAGGTGAAGCGCGCGTCGCCCATCAGCAGGGGCTGGCCGATGCGCAGGCCCAGCGCATCGAGCAGCGATGCATCGGCCCAGGCCGTGCCCGGGGCGGGAATCTCGCGGGTGGCCGCGCCGACAGCCTCGGGGCTGGTTGCGACCTGCAGGGTGCCGCGCAGCGGATAACCTTCTGGCACCGCCTTGAAGGCCACGAGTTTGCTGCTGCCGCCGTCTTCCTCGCTCGCTCGGCCCATGGTCGGGAAGGTCACGGTGGAGGCAACTTGCAGGCCCAGGCTGCGCGCCTTGGCGATGAACACCTCGGGGGTCATGCCGTCGCTGCGCAAAACGGCATCACCGCCGAGGAGCTGGCGGGCGTCGCGCTGCAGCCCCCCCTTGAGACGGTCCGCAAAAAACCCGACGGCCGTCAGGGCTGCGACTGCCAGCGTCACCGCGACGATCAGCAGCCGCAGTTCTCCGGCGCGCAGGTCGCGCAGCAGCGTGCGCCAGCCGAGTTTGAGGAAAAGGGTGTTCATCGCCTGACGATAACGCAAAGTGCACAGCCCCGGCGTCTGACGGTTTCTGCTGCCGGTCAGCCGGAACATGGGTTGGGCAAGACCACGCAGGGAAATGCCGCTCCGGGACCAGGGGGTCAGGCGATCAGGCGATCAGGCGATCAGGCGATCAGGCAGTCTCTGGCGCCCGGAGCCGGGGACCAGCGAGGTCCGGTTGCAGCTTGAGCCGCCCGGGCTGGGCATAACAGACAAAACGCCGGTTGGTCGCGCGGCCTATGGCGCACAGCCCCACAGCCTGTGCCACCTGGTGACCCATCTGCGTGATGCCGCTGCGTGAAACCACAATCGGCACGCCCATTTGCGCCGACTTGATGACCATTTCGCTGGTCAGGCGCCCGGTGGTGTAGAACACGAGTCCGGAAGGCTGGCGGGAGAGCGTGGTGGCTCCCTCTTCATCATCCGGGGCCGCGGGTCTGGCTTCGCCAGCCCGCAGGTGCAGCGCCCCCTCGGGGGGCAACGAACCACACGCAGTGGGGAGCGTGGGGGCCAACAGATGGACAGCCATCCAGCCAGCAATGGTGTCGATGGCGTTGTGCCGCCCCACGTCCTCGACAAACAGCAACATTTCCGGCTCCGCAGCCGCCAGGGAAAACAACGCGCAGGCGTGAACGGATCCCGCCGATTTGTAGGTGGTCTCCTTGAGTCGGATGGTGTTGACCAGTCCGTAAAGCTGGGCCTGGGTGATGCAGGCATCGGCCGGCAGTTCGATCTGGTCCACCTCGTCCATCAGGCCACCGAACACACTGCCCTGCCCGCAGCCGGTGGTCACCACCTTGCGCGCGGTTTTTTCCTCGATGTCGGCAATGCCGTGACGCGTCTTGACAGCCGCTGCGCCCACATCCCAGTCCACGGTGATGGACTCGATGTCTGCAGCGTCCCTGACCAGCCGCTGGTTGCGCAGGTAGCCCAGCACCAGCAGCTCGGGGTGGGCGCCCAGCGTCATCAGGGTGACCAGCTCGCGTTTGTCGACATACACCGTCAAGGCACGTTCGGCCGGAATGGCAATCTGGAGCGGCTCGCCGTATTCGTTAACCGCGTCGATCTCGCAGGTGAGCGGCGCACGGGCCTGGGTCAGGTAGGGCAAAGGCATGATCGGAGACTACAACAAAAAGGCCGGCACCTTGCGGGGCCGGCCTTTTTGCGGTGAGTGGGCACTCAGGATTTCTTTTCAGGGGCAATGGCTGCCGCAGGAGTCTTGCTGCTGGGCGGGCTGGTAGCGGTAGCCGCCGGCGAGTGGGCGCCTGAAGCCTCAAGTGGCTTGATTGCCTCAGGCGGCTTGTAGCTGAAAGCCCCAGGGTCTGCACACGCTGGCGTGGCAACCGGTGGCTTGGTTTCCTTGCCTGCCGCCTTGGCCGTCTTGAAATAACTGGCTGCCACCTTGTCCATGGATTTGCACAACAGGTAGCCATCGACCTTGCCGGCCCAGGCGGCCTTCGCGGCGACTTCCGCGGCCTTGGCTTTCGCTTCGTCGCTCAAGACAGGGGCAGGTATTTTGGCCAGTACCACGGTGGAGACGCCGGCAAACAAGGCGGCAATAAGAATTTTTTTCATGGAAATCCTCGCTGTTCGGATCTGATCGGGGGCCTGCTCCCAGGCCCTAGGCCTGGACGGCCTGGCTCGGTGGCGCCGGCTCGCTGCGTTGCGCTGGAATCTTGCCAGCCTTCACGTCGTCATACCAGTACTCGTGGTGTTCCCTGGCCCAGGTCTCGTCCACATAACCGGTTTTCATGCCGTCGTAGGCACCCTGCATGCCAATGGTGCCAATGTAGATGTGGCCAATGAACATCGCCATCATCAGCACCGTTGCCACGGCATGCACCATGTGCGCGATCTGCATCGTGTCGCGAACATAGATCAACCCGGGAACCAGCTTGTCGAGCACCAGGCCGGATGCCACCACGATGACACCGAGGAAAAACACGCCGCCCCAGAACACCAGTTTTTCGCCGGCATTAAAGCGGTGTGACGGCACTTCCTTGCCCGACAGCAAGCCGCCCCCCTTGAGCAGCCAGCCGAGATCGCCACGGCTTGGGAGGTTGTCGCGGACAAATGTAAAGAAGATGATCACCAGCGACACCGCAAACAGCGGACCGGCGAAGTTGTGCATGTTCTTGAGCAGATAGGTCAGCCAGCCGAAAAGAGTGAGGCCCATGACGGGCAACAGGAAGAATTTTCCAAATGCCATAACGATGCCGGAGATGGCAAGAATACAGAACGCAATGGCGTTGGCCCAGTGCGCTGAACGCTCAAACGGCGTGAAACGTTCGATCTTGCGACCGGTTTCGGCCCCGTGCAGATTGATCCGCCCCTTCCCAAGGTAAAACAGCGCAATCGCACCCACCACGATCAGTAGCAGGGCGCCACCGTAGGGAATGAGCCAGTTGTTGCGCACCTGCCGCCAGGCCTCACCCGCATTGGTCAAACGCGAGCCCGGGTATTGCACAAAAGGCTGGATCAGGTTGCCCGCCTCGGGCGCCTCGCTTTTTGGCAGGCTGCTGTAGCCGGTGACGCCCGACCCCACCTGACGCCACATCGGCGCATTGTTGCCCGGCTGGACCTTGGCGCGCTCGCCATTGGTCTGCTCGGCGTATTTGGGCTCTGCGCTGGCATCGGGTTTGACCTCGAAGATGTTGGCACTCTGGATACCGCCTGCGGGTGCGGGTGCAGCAACCGCTGCGGCCGGTGTGGCCGGTGTGGCAACAGGTTGTGCCGACACCGTAGCCGAGAAGCCAAACGCTGCAAAGAGAAGTGTCGCAAGAAATCGCGATGGGCGTTGCATGTGAACTCCCTGTTATTTCACGCGGTTGTATTCGTTCTGGCCGGCCTGCGCGCGGGTCTTGAGCTGCTGCTCCCAGGCGGTTTTGTCGCCGGCCTTCCAGCCCGGGGCATTGAAGGCGTTGTTGGTGCCCTGGAACGCGGCCGTATCGCTTTTGACGCCAGCAGCGGTTTGCGGCTTTTCGCCGCAAGCCGCAAGCCCGATAACGGCAACCGTAAGCAGTGCAAGACGCATCATGATTTTGCTCCTTGCACGGGAGGCTGACCCGCCTGTTTGGAACCGTAGGCCGTTCCCCAGCCCCACACTTCGGCGCCCTTGCCGCGCTGCACCACACGGGTGCGGAAGATGTCGGCAACCACATCGCCATCACCAGCAAGAAGCGCCTTGGTCGAGCACTGCTCGGCACAGGCAGGCAGCTTGCCTTCGGCCAGCCGGTTGCGGCCATATTTTTCGAATTCAGCCTGGCTGCCGTTGGCCTCGGGCCCGCCGGCACAGAAGGTGCACTTGTCCATCTTGCCGCGCACACCGAACGTGCCCTGGGACGGAAACTGGGGAGCGCCGAACGGGCAGGCATAAGAGCAGTAGCCGCAGCCGATGCAGACGTCCTTGTCGTGCAGCACCACACCCTCGTCGGTGCGGTAGAAGCAGTTGACGGGGCACACAGCCATGCAGGGTGCGTCGCTGCAATGCATGCAGGCCACCGAAATGGACTTCTCGCCGGGAACACCGTCGTTGAGCGTGACCACACGGCGGCGGTTGACGCCCCATGGGACTTCGTTTTCATTCTTGCAAGCAGTAACGCAACCGTTGCACTCGATGCAGCGCTCTGCGTCACAGACAAATTTCATGCGTGCCATGGTGTCTCCTTATTTTTTCCGCCGGGCCGCCCCAAGGAAAAAGCGGCCCCCTCGGGGGGCAGCGTGTTACACAAAGTGAAAAGCGTGGGGGTCATGCTCGTTCGACGTTGCAGACCGTCGTCTTGGTTTCCTGCATCATCGTCACGCTGTCGTAACCGTAGGTGGTCGCCGTATTGACCGCTTCGCCGCGCACCACAGGGGCGGCGCCCTTGGGGTAGTAGGCCAACATGTCGGCGCCCTGCCAGCGTCCCGAAAAGTGGAAAGGCAGGAACACCGTATCGGGTCCCACACGCTCCGTCACCAGCGCCTGGACATTCAGGCGCGCGCCCGTCGGCGTGCTGACCCAGGCGCGTTCGCCGTTGCGTATGCCCTTCTCGGCAGCCACCTTGGGATTGATCTCGATGAACATTTCCTGCTGCAATTCGGCCAGCCAGGGGTTGGAACGGGTTTCCTCGCCACCCCCTTCGTACTCGACCAGACGGCCCGAGGTCATGATCAGCGGGTATTTCTCATGCACCTTGTCGGCGATGTTCTTCTGCTGGATGGTCTTGTAAAGCGTCGGCAGGCGCCAGAAGGCCTTCTTGTCATCATGCGTCGGGTACTTGGCCATGAGGTCGGGCCGGTTGCCGTACAGCGGCTCGCGGTGCTGCGGAATCGCGTCCGGGAAGTTCCAGACCACAGCACGTGCCTTGGCATTGCCAAAGGGATGACAGCCATGGCCCTGCATGAACACTCGTATCAATCCACCTGAGGAATCGGTCTTCCAGTTCTTGCCTTCAGCTGCGGCCTTCTCCGGCTCGGTCAGTTCATCCCACCAGCCAAGCTTCTTGAGCAGCAGATGGTCAAGTTCCGGGTAACCGGTCTGGATATCGGCGCCCTTGGAGTGCGAACCGTCTTCGGCCAGCAGGTTTTTGCCTTCGCGCTCCACGCCAAAATTGGCGCGGAAGTTGCCACCGCCGTCCATGACATGTTTGGAGGTGTCGTAGAGGTTGGGGGAACCGGGGTGTTTCATTTCCGGGGTTCCGAAACAGGGCCATGGCAGACCGAAATAGTCACCGGTCGTGTCGTACCCCGTTTCCTTGTCCTTGCCGCCTTTGGACTTCAGCGTCTTGACGTCGAACATGTGCATGTTGCGCATGTGAGCCTTCAGGCGCTCGGGGCTTTGCCCGGTATAGCCGATGGTCCAGACACATTTGTTGATCTCGCGCAGGATGTCTTCCGGCACGGGCTCGTCCATGCCCTTGACCTTCTGCATCTTGTAGTTCTTCGACAGCTCCTTGGCGAAGCCGAGTTTTTCGGCCAGCTGGTGCATGATCATGTGGTCGCTGCGGCTTTCCCACAGCGGCTCGATGACTTTTTCGCGCCACTGCAGCGAGCGGTTGGAAGCCGTCACGGAACCGCTGGTCTCGAACTGGGTCGCAGCCGGAAGCAAGTAAACGGCTCGGTTGGGGTTGAGGTCTTCGGCCTTGCCCGGCATGGCCGCCATCGCGGCCGTGGCGGACGGATAGGGGTCAACCACCACCAACAGGTCCAGCATGTCCATGGCGCGTTTCATCTCCAGGCCGCGGGTCTGGGAATTGGGCGCATGACCCCAGAACACCACACCACGAAGGTTGGAGTCCTGGTCGATGAATTCGTTTTTCTCCATCACGCCATCGATCCAGCGCGACACCGTGATGCCGGGCTTGCCCATCATGGCGGGCGAGGCATAACGCCCCTTGATCCAGTCAAAGTCCACGCCCCAAGTCTTGGCGAAGTGTTTCCAGGAACCTTCGGCCAGGCCGTAATAACCTGGCAGCGAATCCGGGTTGGGGCCGACATCGGTCGCACCCTGCACGTTGTCATGGCCGCGAAAAATATTGGTGCCGCCGCCGGAGACGCCGACGTTGCCAAGGGCCAGTTGCAGGATGCAGGAGGCGCGAACCATGGCGTTGCCGATGGTGTGCTGGGTCTGGCCCATGCACCAGACGATGGTGGACGGCCGGTTCTTGGCCATCATCTCGGCGGCCATGTACACGCGTGCTTCGGGTACGCCGCAGGCTTCCTCGACCTTGTCCGGCGTCCACTTCGCGAGTACGTCTTCCTTGACCTTGTCCATGCCGTAGACACGGTCGTTGATGTACTTGGTGTCCTCCCAGCCATTCTTGAAGATGTGATACAGCATGCCGAACAGGAACGGGATGTCCGAACCGGAGCGGATACGGATGTATTCGTCGGCCTTGGCGGCTGTACGCGTGAAGCGCGGGTCCACCACAATCATCTTGCAGCCGGTTTCCTTGGAGTGCAGCATGTGCAGCAGGCTGACCGGGTGGGCTTCGGCGGCGTTGGAGCCGATGTACAACGCGCACTTGCTGTTTTGCATGTCGTTGTACGAATTGGTCATGGCGCCATAACCCCAGGTGTTGGCAACGCCAGCCACCGTGGTGGAATGGCAGATGCGCGCCTGGTGGTCGCAGTTGTTGCTGCCCCAGAAGCTCACGAACTTGCGCATCAGGTAGGCCTGCTCGTTGTTGTGCTTGGACGATCCGACCCAATACACCGAATCAGGGCCGCTGGCCTTGCGCAGCTCCATCATGCGCGCGCTGATTTCATTGAGTGCCGTGTCCCAGCTGATGCGCTCGTACTTGCCGCCCACCAGCTTCATCGGGTAACGAAGGCGGTATTCGCCATGGCCGTGCTCGCGCAGCGCAGCCCCCTTGGCGCAATGCGCGCCGAGGTTGATCGGCGAGTCGAACACCGGTTCCTGCCGGACCCAGACGCCGTTTTCGACAACAGCATCAACGGCACAACCCACCGAGCAGTGGGTGCAGACCGTGCGCTTGACCTCGATTTTTCCGCTGCCGTCCCCGGCGCCGGGCGTGGCCGCCTTGGCTTTCTTGACCAGCGTCAGCTGGGTGGCAGCCAGACCGACGCCGACCCCCAGGCCCGAGCGTCGCAGGAAAGCGCGACGGTCCATGGTCGGCAGGGCATTCGACAGTCCGCGCGACAGGCTTTGTACAAAACGTGCAGATCCGGCGCGCTGCGCCGTATCGCCATGAACACCGTGATTTTTTTTCGTGAGCAGCATGGAGCTCTCCGTAAGAGGGGAAACGGGGAAGAATCAGAGACGCGTGGTCTGGTAGTAGCGCTTGACGTGATCCGACAGGCTGTAGCCTCCGCCTTTTTCCGGCGCGGGCTTGGGTTCCTGGAGGGCCGCCTCGGGCACTTGCACCCCAGGCAGGGCAACTGCCACGGCGGCAACGGCGCCGGTGGCGGCAGCACCGAAGAAGAAGCCCCGGCGCGATGGTTTTGGCTGGCTGTCCTGCATAGTGGTCTCCAAGGAAGCACGCTGTTATGAACTGGTTTGCATACTTACTGACCTGCCTACTTTACGTCAGACCTGCACATGCGACAACGGTCAGGCTCAGCCAAATGCAACACCTAGGGGAAAACGATAGGGCATCTTAGTTTTTACCCCGAGGGTTCTAATCAAAAGAAAGTGTCGCATTTTGAGAAAAAGCTGCTGCGCGGCGCGTGCGGAGCCCTGCCTGGCATGGGCCCGGCCTGCTCAGGCCAGCATGTCGAAGCCCTGGGTTTCAACGCTGAGAAAAGTGTGTGTGAAACCGGCCAGACTGCGGTAGAAATCCGCCTTCGGATGGGCACTGACTGCATCGCACAGGGTGGTGGCCCAGGGCTGCAGATGGCGTGCGAAAAACTCGCGCTGACGCGTCAGGTTGGCGACCGCCACATCGTCCCCCGCGATCAGGTAGCGCATCACCTCGCACAGATAGGCGATATGGTCTTCGGTTTCGGGCATGGTTTCGTCACGCGCCAGACCCAGTGCTTCCAGATCGGTGCGCAGCGCCGCCAGCGGCTTCTCGTTGAGGAAACCACTGAGGTAATGGGAGCCAAACAGGTAGACCTCGGGCTTGCCGACGCCGCCAAACAGCGCTTCGTATTCCCGGGCGATCTCCGCGTCCGACAGCCTGCGGGCAGCACCGACGAGTTCAGACCACGAGGCTTCCAGCAAGGCGCCGGCAGCAGGCGCTTCGGTCACGGCCACCCGCAGGTTGTCAAGCAGGGCAGCCGGCGGCGGCGCGTAATACAGCGCAGCCAGCAGTCCATAAATTTCAGCGCGGGCGGTTTCTTCATCCAGAGTGGACGCTACGAGTTGGGCGGGCTGGGTCATGGGATGAATTTAGCGGATGTCCGTGATCTTGATTTCGTTGTCGGCGGAGTAGATGTCAATCACGCGGCAGTCGCTGCACATTTTCAGGCGTTCGGCAGCCGCTCCCTGGAACATGGCATGTCCGGCCAATTTGCCCAGCATGGACTCGATCGCCTTGAGCGTACCGAACGGCTTGCTGCAGCGTATGCACTGGTAGGGCTGGCTCTCGTTGAGCACACGCGCTTCCTTGCGCTGCGGGGTGAGCAGCAGGCGCGGCTGCAGGGTGATGGCGTTTTCCGGGCAGGTCGTCGCGCACAGACCGCATTGCACGCAGTTTTTCTCGATGAATTTGAGCTGGGGCCGCTCCGGGTTGTCCTGCAGTGCGCTGGCCGGACAGGCGCTGACGCAGCTCAGACACAAGGTGCAGGCATCCTTGTTGATGGACAGCGTGCCCAGCGGCGAACCAGCGGCCGGCAGCGCAATCGCCTCGGGCCTGGCGGTGGCCTGCGTCATCAGGTGATCCAGCGCCAGCTCCAGGGTGGCACGTTTGTCGGCCTGCACGGCAAAGCCGGCCGCCTGGCCGACGCCCTGGGCCGGCGCCGCCTGCAACTCGGCGTCGAGCGTGCCCAGATCACGTGCGTCCCTGGCTTCGAGGATGCGAAAGTGTTCCCCCTGGTAACCGAGGCCTCCCAGGATGGCCTGCGCCACGTCCATCTGCGCGCGCACGGCCTCGCGGTACTGGGGCGCTTCCTCGTGCGTCATCAGAACCCACACCTGGGAAGCGCCATGGGCGATGGCTGAGAGCCACAACTCCAGGCCCACCGACACGGTGTGCCACAAGGCCAGCGGCAAGACGCGCGCCGGCACGCCGTGCGTGGCCGGATCGAGCCGCGCCATGCGGCCCAGGTCACCCAACAGCCGGGTGCCCGCTTCCTGGCTGTGCAGCAGCAAGGCCGCCTGCTTGCCGCCGGCACGCGCATAGGTGCCCAGCAGGGTCTTGATCTTCGCGCCCTGCTCCCCGGGGCGCGGGTAGGCAAAGGTCAGTGCCCCGCTCGGGCAGACCGTGGTGCAGGCACCGCAGCCCACACACAGATTGGGATTCACAACGATTTGCTGTCGGTCACGCTGGCTGCTGATCGCCGAGGCCGAGCAGACGTCGATACAGGCGGTGCAACCGGTTTTTTCATTGCGGCTGTGGGCACAGAGTTTTTGCTTGTAGTTGAAGAACTTCGGCTTTTCGAACTCACCCACAAGGGAGCGCAGCTGCAGCAACGTGCTGGTGTCCTGGCCATCCCAGCGGAAATAACCCTGGGGCAAGGCATGTTGCGTAAAGGCCGGGGTGGCGCGCAGGTCCAGCACCAGATCGAATTTTTCGCTCAAAGCCTCGGGGGCGCGGCCGAAATCGATCGCCCCGGCCACACCGCACGCCTTCACGCAGGCGCGGTGCGACTTGCACAGGGCGTTGTCGATCTGGTAGTCGAAACCGATGGCGCCTTCGGGGCAAACCGCCAGACAGGCATTGCAGCGGGTGCACAGGTCGAGGTCGATCGCGTTGTCGCGCTGCCAATGGAGCTCGAAAGCGCCCAACCAGCCGGTCAGGCGCTGGATCTTGCCGGCGAGCACCGGATAACGCCGTTCCTGCAGGCCGCCGTCCCGGCCCGTTCCCAGACTGAACAGCGTCACGTCCAGCGCGTCGGACAGCAGGCCGGCGGCACGCTCGGCCACGTCGAGCTCACCAATGATGAGCACACGACCGGCGCTTTTGTAGGTCACGGTGGCCACGGGCTCGGCATCCGGCAGATGGGCGACAGCAAGCAAGGCCGCTATCTTGGGGCTGGCCTGCGCAGCATCCCGGCTCCAGCCGCCGGTTTCACGGATGTTGACAAACTTGATGACGGACGTCGCGCCCTCGGTCTGCTGGGCCAGTTCGGCGAACAGCCGGGTCTCCTGGGTACAGGCCACCACCACGTCGTCGCCGGACTGAACCGCCTTCTGGAAGGCGCCGGCTTCGCGGCGGCACAGCGCCGAATGCAGCGTCAGTTTTTCATCAAGTGCCGTGCCCAGCGTCTGGGGCTGGAGCGGCATGGTCTGGTTGCAGTCGCAGATCAGTGTGGGCATGGTTTTCTTGGCTGTCGCCGGAGCCAGGCTGCGGCTCGGGTTGGCTGGAGTGTTCTTGGGAAATGGCTGGATCCGGGGTGGGCAGGCCTTCCCGGGACTGTGCCACGGTTTCATCTTTGGGGTTATTCGCAGTTTCCCGTGGTGCAGTGGCCGGTGCCGCCTTCCCCACCTCTTTGTCTGCCTGCTTTTCCTTGTCCTCATCCTCAAACAGATTGAGGAATTTGGCGCTCGCCATCTGCCGGAGCATGGACTCGGGAATGGGATCGGACTTGGAATAGTCGTCGATGTAGATGTCCAGGCCGTCCATCACATTGAAGTGCGGATCGGCGAACAGCTTTTTCATCGCGGCATTGCGAACTTCGGGCCCGACATCACCGGCCATGAAGGGCTTGAAATCGGAATCCCGGGTCAACAGCTTCGCGTCTTCCAGTGTCAACAACTTCTTTTCGGGCGGCGCAGCGGCATCGGTCGGGGGGGGTACCGCTTCCGGGGGAACTGGCGCTCCCGTCCGGGCTGCTGCCACAGGCGCAATCGCGGCAGGCGCCGGTTCGTCGAGCGGCTTGCCCTGCAGGGCGTCCGTCTTGCGCCGCGCCCACCGGCCCAGGAATCCGGAGGCTTCGTCAGCCATGGCCACCGCCTCCGCCAAACTTTTTGTCGGTGCTCACGCGCGCCGGGTTGCCAAAACGGTCCTGCAGCGTCTTGAAGCTTTGCGGGCGCTGCCGGCGCTTGGCCTCCAGCACGTAATGGGCATCGACAAAAGCCTGCACCCACTCGACCACATCGCGCGGCGCAGCCACCTGCTCCACGGTTTCCTGCGCGTCCAGCCAGCGCCCGGCGTCGTGGTAACTCAGGGTCACGGTCTGCGGCACAGCCACCGGTTCGTCGGCCAGCGCCGCCTCTTCCTCCATGCGCCAGACGACCCAGAAGCAGGGCTGGGGCGTGGTGACATTGAGGTAGTAACCTTCGGCGTCGTCGGTGAACAGTTCCACCTTGAACCCGGGGTGCAGCCAGCGTTCTTCCTGCTCGTCCTTGAGCAACAGGCGCGGCTGCGCACCAAAATTTTCCTCGTGCGGGACGATGTCGGCCAGCGACCAGCGCCAGGGCTGCCAGCGGTTGTCGATGTGCTCGCGGCGCATGACCACCGCCACTGCCACAGAGGGGCGGCGAAGGGCCGGATCGGCGCCGGGAAGCTGCAGGACGAATTCAGACATGCATGCAGTGTACGGCTGTCTTCACGCACATTTTCAGCACAACTCTTTTGCCGCTCGTGCCGAAGGTCAAAGGGTCAATGCCCTTTGGCCGTGCCGGTTTGATAGCCGGCAAACCCTGCAAGCTGCCCGCCCCGATGAATGGCCACGGCGCAGTACTTGAACTCGGGGATTTTCCCGAAGGGGTCCAACGCTGCGTTGGTCATCAGGTTGGCGGCGGCTTCGTAATAGGCAAACGGAATGAACACCGCCCCCTGCGGCGTGCCGTCATCGCGCCGCACATGAAGTACCACCGCCCCGCGCCGCGATTGCACGGTCACCGCATCGCCCGGCGCCAGCCCCAGCGCCAACAGGTCGGCGCCGCACAGCGAGGCCGTGGCCATGGGTTCGATGGCATCGAGCACGGCGGTTCGCCGCGTCATGCTCCCGGTGTGCCAGTGCTCGAGTTGCCGCCCCGTGATGAGCACAAACGGATAGTCGGCATCGGGCCGTTCGTTCGCGGGAATGATGTCGGCCGGGACCAGGTGGACGCGGCCGTCTTCGGTGGCAAAGTGATCGATGAACACGATGGGTTCCCCGGGGTCGTCTTCGCTGAGGCAGGGATAGGTCACGCTGGACTCGCGCTGCAACCGCTCCCAGCTGATGCCCGAGATCGCGGTGTGCATGGCCTGACGCATTTCCTCATAAACTGCGGCCACGCCATCGTGCATGCCTGCGTAATTCCAGCGCAGCCCCATGCGGCTGGCGAGTTGCTGGATGATCCACAGATCGGGTTTTGCATCCCCTGGCGGCTCGACAGCCTGCTGGCCGAGCTGCACCATGCGGTCGGTGTTGGTGACGGTGCCGGTCTTTTCCGGCCAGGCCGTGGCGGGCAACACCACGTCGGCCAGCCACGCGGTTTCGGTCATGAAGATGTCCTGCACCACCAGATGCTGCAGGCTGGCCAGCGCGTGGCGCGCATGGTTCAGGTCGGGGTCGCTCATGGCCGGGTTTTCGCCCATGATGTACATGCCGCGCACCTTGTGCGGGTCGCTCTCGGGCGCCAGCGCCTTGTGCATGATTTCCACCACGGTGTAACCGGGAGACCCGTCAAGTCTGGTATTCCAGAAATTCTCGAACCATTGGTGCGCGGCGGCGTTGTCCACGCGCTGGTAGTTGGGAAACATCATGGGGATCAAACCCGCGTCACTGGCGCCCTGTACATTGTTCTGGCCGCGCAGCGGATGCAGGCCGGCGCCGGGTTTGCCGATCTGCCCGGTCACGGTGGCCAGCGCGATCAGGCAGCGCGCGTTGTCGGTGCCATGGACATGCTGGCTGATGCCCATGCCCCATAGAATCATGGCGGCTTTGGCTTTGGCGAAAGCACGCGCGACTTCGCGCAGCGTTGCAGCCGGGATGCCGCAAACCGGCGCCATGGTCTCCGGGCTGTAGCCCTTGACGTTTTCCCGGAGCGCTTCGTAGTTGCTGGCGCGCCTGTCGATGAAGTCCTGGTCCACCAGGCCCTCGTCAATCACCGCATGGATCAGCGCATTGAGCATGGCCACGTCGGTATCGGCCTTGAACTGCAACGTGCGCCAGGCGTGTTTGCCGATATCGGTGACGCGCGGGTCGGCCAGCACGATTCTGGCGCCCTTCTGCGCGGCGTTCTTCATCCAGGTGGCGGCCACGGGGTGGTTGGCCGACGGGTTGGAGCCGATCACAAAAATAAGGTCCGAATGCGCCACATCGTTGACCTGGTTGCTCACGGCGCCCGAACCCACGCCTTCCAGCAGGGCTGCCACGCTGGAGGCATGGCACAGGCGCGTGCAATGGTCCACATTGTTGGAACCAAAGCCGGTGCGCACCAGCTTCTGGAACAGGTAAGCCTCCTCATTGCTGCCCTTGGCGGAGCCAAAGCCGGCGAGCGACTTGCTGCCATGACCATCGCGCAGGCCATTGAACCCGGCACTCGCCAGACCCAGCGCCTCGTCCCAGCTCGCTTCGCGAAACACCTCCGACCAGTCCGCCGTGTTGCGGTTCAGATGCTGCAAGGCAGCCGGGTCCTTGGAGACACCCGCCTTGCGGATCAGGGGTTTGGTCAGGCGCTGGGGGCTGTGCGCATAGTCAAAACCAAAACGCCCCTTGACGCACAGCCGCGAATGGTTGGCGGGTCCGTCGCGACCATCGACGCTGACAATTTTGTTGTCTTTTACCTTGTAGGTCACCAGGCAGCCGACGCCGCAGAAGGGGCACACGGAGTCGACCTTTTTATCGACAAGCTGCGATCCCATCAGGGTCTTGGGCATCAGGGCGCCGGTCGGGCAGGCCTGCACACATTCGCCGCAGGCCACGCAGCTGCTGTCGCCCATGGGGTCGGCCAGGTCGAAGGCGATTGCGCTGTGCGATCCGCGCATGGTGTAGCCGATCACGTCGTTGACCTGCTCCTCGCGGCAGGCGGTCACGCAACGCTTGCACTGGATGCAGGCGTCCAGATTGACGGCCATGGCCGGGTGCGACAGGTCGGCGGCCGGTTGGGCACGGCGCAGGACCTTGAGTGCGGGGCGCACGGAAACGTCCAGGCGCGCGGCCCATTCGCTGAGCTCGCCATGCTGCAGCGACTCATCGGTTTCACTCCATTTGTAACCGGTGTCGGGCATGTCAGAGAGCAGCATCTCGAGCACCATCTTCTGGCTCTTGACGGCGCGTTCGCTGTTGGCCTGCACCTCCATGCCGGCCGTGACGTTGCGGCAGCAGCTGGGCGCCAGCGTGCGCTCGCCCTTGATCTCGACCACACAGGCACGGCAGTTGCCGTCGGCGCGGTAGCCGTCCTTGTAGCAGAGGTGCGGAATGTCCACACCATGGCGCTGGGCGGCCTTGAGGATGGTTTCGCCCTCAAAGGCATGGAGGGTCTTGTCGTCAAGCCTGAACTCGACGGTTTGCGGCAGCACTTCAACAAGTTTGGCCGGCGCGTTCATGCGGGAGTCCCAATTTCATGCGGAAAATATTTCTGGACGCAGCGCACCGGGTTGGGCGCAGCCTGCCCCAATCCACAGATGGAAGCATCGGTCATCACCTGGTTCAGATCGTCCAGCGTGACGTGGTCCCACAAGGAAGACTCCATCAGCGTGGCTGCCTTGACCGTGCCAACGCGGCAGGGCGTGCACTGGCCACAGCTTTCATGGGCGAAGAAACGCATCATGTTGAGTGCTGCATCCCGCGCCTTGTCCTGGTGCCCCAACACGATGACGGCAGCCGAGCCGATGAAGCCGCCGTGCGGCTGCAAGGTGTCGAAGTCGAGCGGCAGCCTGGCATGGCTGGCCGGAAAAATGCCGCCAGAAGCGCCGCCCGGCAGGTAGGCATACAGGGTGTGGCCCTCCTGCATGCCGCCGCAATACTCGTCGATCAGCTCCAGCAAGGTGATGCCAGCGGGCGCCAGCTTGACGCCGGGGTCCTTCACCCGGCCGCTGACGCTGAAAGAGCGCAGGCCTTTGCGGCCGTTGCGGCCAAAGCCGCTGAACCACTGCGGGCCTTTTTCGACAATGTCGCGCACCCAGTACACGGTTTCGAAGTTGTGCACCAGCGTGGGCCGCCCGAACAGCCCGACCTCGGCGAGATAGGGCGGACGCAGGCGCGGCTCGCCGCGTTTGCCTTCGATGCTTTCAATCATGGCCGACTCCTCGCCGCAGATGTAGGCGCCCGCACCGCGCCGCAGTTCGATCAGGGGCAGCGGGCACGGCGGATCAGCCAGCAGTTTGGCCAGCTCGGCTTGCAGCATGGTGCGGCAGTCGTGGTATTCGTCGCGCAGGTAGAGGTAGCAGGCCTCTGTGCCCACCACCTGCGCCGCGATCAGCACGCCTTCCAGGAAACGGTGCGGATCGCGTTCCAGCCAGGTGCGGTCCTTGAACGTACCGGGCTCGCCTTCGTCGATGTTGATCGCCATCAGGCGCGGGCCGGGCTGGCCCTGCACGATGCGCCACTTGCGCCCGGCCGGAAAACCCGCGCCACCCAGGCCGCGCAGGCCGGAATGTTCCATGGCGACAAGCACCGCCCCGGCATCTTCTTCCCCATTAACCAGCGCCGCCGCAAGCGCATAACCACCGTGGGAGCGGTAGGTGGCGTAGTCGGTGAAAGCCGGCACCACCTGGTCGGCCGAGCCCGGGACACTTTTTTCCGCATGATCAGATGCTACGAAATTAATAGCTGCTTGCGCTTTCCCCTCCTGGGCCGGAGGCCGATTTGTCATCAGAACCACGGCCTCGGCCGTGGCCAGCGGCAGCGCCTGCTGGTGCACCAGAACAGCCGGCGCCTGCTCACAGCGTCCCAGGCACGGCGCGGCGATCACCCGCACCTCCTGCCCCAGCAGCGCGGGCAGGCGCGCCAGCAGGTCCTGCGCACCGGCCAGCTCGCAGGCGAGCCCGTCGCACACACGCACCGTGAGGCGCGGCGCCGGGCCGTCGCCCTTGACCACCTCGAAGTGGTGATAAAAGCTCGCCACCTCGTACACCTCGGCCATGGGAATGTTCATCTCCCGCGCCAGCGCCACCAGGTGCCGCTCATGCAGGCAGCGCCAGGCGTCGTTGAGTGAATGCAAGTGTTCGATCAGCAGGTCGCGCCGGTGGCCGCCCTCGGGTCGCCCGCCAATCAGCGCGCGAACTTCGGCCAGGGACACCTCGTCGGCCTGGCGGCCCTTGAGCTTGCTTTTGCGGCGGATGCGCTCGCGCATGTCGTCCAGCGTGGCCAGGGCCACGGCGGGAACAGGTTCAGGGGGGACCGGGGAAGCGTTCATGACGCACTGTCGCCGCTGGGCCCGGCCGCGTCAAATTGAATTCATGTATGCGCTGATTCAGGATCTGAATGCAGTGCCCCGCTGTGCTGCGCCGCGTGACGCAACCACGCCCCGTCCCGGGCCAGCACCAGCGCAGCCTGCAAGGCCCGCGAGGGGGTCGCCTTGGCCAGCGTGAAAAAGCCGACGGGTGTCGTCAGCTCCGGCTGGACCAGCGGCAGGGCTTCGAGTTCGGCATAACTGCGGACCGCGCCCACCAGCGCACCCGGCAACACGCTGCAGACCTCGCCGGCAACCACGCTGAGAGCCAGCGCCAGGATGGAATTGGTCTCCATGACCGGCCTGACCGCCAGCCCGAGGCCGGCAAAGGCGCTGTCCACAATGCTGCGGTTGTGCATCTCGGGTGTCAGCAGGCACAGCGGCAGCTGCGCCGCATCGCGCCAGTTCATGGCCGGCCCCACATGCAGCCCGCTGCCCGGCCGGCCGGGCGCCGCCGCGCGCCGCACCAGGAAGTAGTGTTCGGTGTACTGCGGCAGCAGCTCGAAACGGCGGGTGTGCTGGTTCAGGCGTTCGACAAAGCCGAGGCCCAGATCCAGCGACAGGTTCTCCAGGCCGAGTTCAATTTCCTGTGAGCTCAGCGACCGAACCACGGGCGCGATGCCCGGGTAACGTTGCCGGAGTTGGGCCGCGAAACGCGTCGCCACCGGCACGGCCGTCGGCACCACGCCCAGGTGCAATGCACCCTGCGGCTGGCCGGCACTGCTGCGCAGTTCCTGCTGAAGCAATTCGTGTTCGTGCAGCATGCGTTGCGCGGTGGCCAGCACGCGCTCGCCTTCCGGCGTGAGGCCGGCGTAGGTGCGGCCGCGCTTGACGATGGCGATGCTGAATTCCTTCTCCAGCGCACGCAGGGCGTTGGACAGCGCCGGCTGGGTGATGCCGCAGGACTGGGCGGCGCGAGCGTAATGCCGGTGCTCGCTGAGGGCCACCAGATAACGCAGCGAAGCGAGCATGTTCATGGTTGGCCCCCGACACCCGGGAAGATCAGGTGTTTTTCGAGATCGTGATGGTCGGGAACTTGGCGGAAAAGTCTTTCGCCTTGGCGGCAATCGTGATGGCCACCTGACGTGCCACAGCCTTGTAGATGCCGGCGACCTCGCCGTCCGGGTCGGCCACCACCGTGGGTCGGCCGTTGTCGGCCTGCAGGCGGATCTGCATGTCCAGCGGCAACGCACCGAGGTAACTCATGCCGTAGTCGGCCGCCATCTTCTTGCCGCCGTCCTGGCCAAAAATATGCTCGGTGTGGCCGCACTTGCTGCAGATATGCACCGCCATGTTTTCGACGATGCCCAGGATGGGCACGCCCACCTTCTCGAACATCTTGATGCCTTTTTTGGCATCAAGCAGCGCGATGTCCTGCGGCGTGGTGACGATCACTGCGCCCGTCATGGGCACGCGCTGGGACAGCGTGAGCTGGATGTCGCCGGTGCCCGGCGGCATGTCGACGATCAGATAGTCCAGGTCTTTCCAGTTGGTCTGGCGCAGCAGCTGCTCGAGGGCTTGCGTGGCCATCGGGCCGCGCCAGATCATGGCCTCGTCCTGGGCGACCAGAAAACCGATGGACATGACCTGGATGCCGTAGTTCTCCATCGGCTCCATGTTCTTGCCGTCCACGCTTTCCGGGCGGCCCTCGATGCCCATCATCATGGGCTGGCTGGGGCCATAGATGTCGGCGTCAAGCAGGCCGACGCTGGCGCCCTCAGCAGCCAGGGCCAGCGCCAGGTTGACGGCGGTGGTGCTTTTGCCAACACCGCCCTTGCCGGAGGCCACGGCCACGATGTTCTTGACGTTGGGCAGCAACTGCACGCCGCGCTGCACGCTGTGGCTGGCGATCCTGAAGCTCACATTGACCGACACGTTGGTCACGCCCGCCACACCCTTGGCGGCGGCAATCAGCAGCTTGCGGATACCGGCCAGCTGGCTTTTGGCCGGGTAACCCAGTTCCACATCAAAGGACACGTCACCACCGGCGATCTGCAGGTTTTTCAGGGCCTTGGTGCTGACAAAATCCTTGCCGGTGTTGGGGTCAAGCACGCCTTGCAGGGCGTTCAAAATTGCCTGTTGTTCTACAGCCATCGGGATAGGTCTCCGGGTAAATCTGACAGGGCAGCCTGGGCCGCCGGAATTGCCGCCAAGTCTAACGCCGCAAAACAAACCGGGGTGCCGTGAGGGATTGGCGCCGGGGCTCAGGCGCGGACGCGCCTTAAAATCGCCGGTCTGCCTCTTCAAAGCCACAAAGCCCTCTTTATGTCCCAGCGCCGCCTTTTCGTCACCACCGCCCTGCCCTACGCCAATGGCAATTTCCACATCGGCCACATCATGGAGTACATCCAGGCCGACATCTGGGTGCGCTTCCAGAGGATGCAGGGCCATGCGGTAAATTTTGTCGGCGCTGACGACGCGCATGGCGCACCCATCATGATCGCCGCAGAAAAAGCCGGCAAGACGCCGCAACAATTTGTGGCCGACATCGCCGCGGGACGCAAGCCCTACCTCGACGGATTTCACATCAGCTTTGACAACTGGCATTCCACCGACGCGCCGGAGAACCACCAGTTGGCCCAGCAGATCTACCGGGACCTCAAGAAGGCCGGCCTGATTTCGACAAAAACCATCGAGCAGTTTTTCGACGCCGAAAAGAACATGTTCCTGCCCGACCGCTTCATCAAGGGCCAGTGCCCCAAGTGCGGTGCGAAAGACCAGTACGGTGACAACTGCGAGGTCTGCGGCGCCGTGTACGCGCCGACCGACCTGATCAACCCGTACTCCGCCCTGTCGGGCGCCACGCCGGTGCTCAAAAGCTCCGAGCATTTCTTTTTCCGGCTGTCCGACCCGCGCTGTGTCGAGTTCCTCGAGCAGTGGACGCAGGACGGAAAACTGCAGCCCGAGGTGGCCAACAAGGTCAAGGAGTGGTTCTCGGTGCGTGACAACGCCGACGGCACCCAGAGCGAAGGCCTGGGCGACTGGGACATCTCGCGGGACGCCCCCTACTTCGGCATCGAGATCCCGGATGCCCCGGGCAAGTATTTCTATGTCTGGCTGGATGCGCCTGTGGGTTACCTCGCGTCGCTGAAAAACCTGCTGGACAAGCGGGGCGAGGACTACGCCGCCTACATGGCCGACCCCGCGCTGGAGCAGTACCACTTCATCGGCAAGGACATCGTCACCTTCCATACCCTGTTCTGGCCGGCCATGCTGCATTTCAGCGGCCGCAAGACACCGGACAACGTGTTTGTGCATGGTTTTCTGACCGTCAACAACGGCGAGAAGATGAGCAAGAGCCGTGGCACCGGGCTGGACCCGCTCAAGTACCTGAGCCTGGGCATGAACCCCGAGTGGCTGCGTTATTACCTCGCCGCCAAGCTCAATGCGCGCAATGAAGACATTGACTTCAACGCCGACGATTTCATGGCGCGGGTCAACAGCGACCTGGTGGGCAAATACATCAACATCGCCAGCCGCGCGGCCGGCTTCATTGCCAAACGCTTCGCTGGCCGGCTCGGGGAGATCTCCGCCGACGGCGATGCGCTGCTGTCCGTACTGCGCGACCAGAGCGACACCATCACGCAGCTGTATGAATTCCGTGAATTCGCCAAGGCCCTGCGTGAAGTCATGCTGCTGGCCGACCGCGTCAATGCCTATGTGGACCAGAACAAACCCTGGGAACTGGCCAAAAAAGAAGGCATGGACACCCGCCTGCAGGATGTCTGCACGGTCTGTATCGAGGCGTTCCGCCTGCTGACGATTTACCTCAAGCCGGTGCTGCCGGCGCTGGGCGCGCAGGTCGAGAACTTCCTGAAAACCGCACCGCTCGGCTTTGCCGATGCCGCAGTCCTCCTGGGCAGCGGGCACCTGATCGGTGACTACGCCCATTTGATGCAACGTGTCGACATCAAGCAACTTGACGCACTGTTTGAGCCTCCAGCCCAGGCGGAGCAGGCGCCAACAGCTATTGAATCCATAGCACCCGGCGGCGAGGAGATGGCACCTGTCATCACCATCGACGACTTCAGCAAGATCGACCTGCGGATTGCCAGAATCGTCAATTGCGAAGCCGTCGAAGGTTCAACCAAATTGCTGCGCCTGACGCTGGACGTGGGCGAAGCTACCCTGCGCAACGTCTTCAGCGGCATCGCCAGCGCCTACAAGCCCGAAGACCTGATCGGCAAACACACGGTGATGGTGGCCAACCTGGCGCCGCGCAAGATGAAGTTCGGCATCAGCGAAGGCATGGTGCTGGCCGCCAGTCACGCCAATGAAAAAGCCCAACCCGGCATCTTTGTGCTGGAGCCTCTGCCCGGCGCGCAGCCCGGCATGCGCGTGCGGTAGGGCAAGCGCTCAGCCGCCCTCAGACAACAAATCGCAGGGCCTTGCCCGGACGGGCCGCCATCTCGGTGACCGCCGCATCCAGCGCCTGCAGCAACAGGGCCACCCCCGCCGCCTGAAACGGCGCCGCAGCGATGGCAACCTTGAGCTGCAGCACCGCGCCCGGCGGCAGCAGTTCACTCGGCGCCAGTCCGCGCGCAATCAGGCGCTGCCCCATGTCCGAGATCTGGTCGCGCGTGACACGGCCTTGGAGGATCAGCACAAAATCACCGTCGCGGTGGCGCGCCACGGTGTCGCCCTCCCGGGCCACCTGGGTGATGCAGGCGCCGGCATGGACCAGCGCCATCTGCGCCACCTGCAGGCCGTACTCGTCGCGGATCGCCTGGAGGTTGCCGATGCGCACGCGCAGCACTGCCCCCAACGCGGGTTCGCGCAACTGGGCAATGAGCAAGCGGTGCAGACGCTCCAGCATCACCCGGTGGTTGACCGCGCCGGTCAGCGGATCAATCCGGGCCATGGCCTCGACGCGAGCCCGGTTGTCGCGCCGTTCCTGGGTGCGCAGGTACAGGGCAACCAGCAGCAGCGGAATCTCCAGCGCCACGCCCAGTTGGGCCCCGTATTGCGTCATGAAAGACACCGGCAGCAGCTGCATGTTGCGCAGGACGGGAAACACGGCGCCGGCCAGCACCGCCAGCACGCCGGCCAGCACCCACAGGCCGACGCGCGGCGTGCGCCAGGCGTACCACAGCGCCACACCGAGATAAACCACGAAACTCGCCAGGTAGTAGGGGCCGGAGATCGCAAAAAACGGGTTGCGTCCGACAAACAGGAAACACCCAGCCAGCACGGCGCCCAGGCCTCCCATCGCCAGCATCAGGTGCGTGGCCCAGCGGGCACCGCGCCCGACCACCAGTTCGCGCATGAAAAAGTGGCCCAGCGCCGCGCCTGTCACCGGAAGCACGTTGGACGCCACGTCATTCCACCAGGGGTTGTCGGGCCAGAAATACTCGCCGGCCAGCCCCGTGAGCGAGAGCTGGCCCAGAGCGATCACCAACACATAGGCCGCATAATAAAAATGGATGGAGTCGCGCCAGAAATAGGCGTTGACGGTGCAGATCACGAGCACCAGTGCCACGAACCCGGCATAAACGCCCAGCAGGAAATGCCAGCGCTTGCCCGACTCCTGGAAATCGCGGGCAGGCCACACGGTCCAGCGCACGCTGATGGGATGGCTGTGCTGCACCCGCAGGTAGCTGGGCCGGGCCTCCCCCGGCTGCTGCACCAGCTCGAACGCCGGATGCAGGTAAGGCAAGGGCCACTGCGACACCGGAATCGAATCGCCCGAACGCTCCACACGCCAGCCACCCTCGGCTGCCGGCCGGTACAGGTCCACCCGGTTCATGCCGGGGTGCGGCACCGCCAGCACCAACGCGGTCGGCGCACTGACGGCAGGCAGTGCCAGCTGGTACCACAGGGCAGCAACGCCGCCGGCCGGCATGATGCGGTCGGCGCTGGCCGGCGTGGCCTCGCCACCGGCAAAACGCTGCTGGACCTGCGCCAGCGTCTGCTCACCCGACAGGTCGACCAGGACCAGCGCCTCGCCCTGCTGGCCCAGCCATCCGGAGGCGGGGGCGGCGCCGGACTGCGCCAGCACCGGCGGGCTGGCCACCAGCCAGCAGGCCGCCAGCAACAAGGCAAGACACGCGCGCAGGACCCGGCCAGGACGGTCCGTGACCCGACAGGACAAACACCAACGGCTGGGGGAAAGTGACATGGAGCGTGCGTGCGCGGCTTAAGATGAGCAACCGCAGGTATTTGAATAAGAAAAGACGTCCCGCACTTTAGCAAGGGACTCCCGGCCTGACCATCCCACAGATGGAGGATGAATCCGGCCGGCATGTCACCCTGGAGTCTTCTGATGAACTTGCCCGCCTACCTCGCACCCTTTCGCCCCCGCATCCTGTCGGCGCTGCGCGGCTACACGCGCGAACGTTTCGGCAAGGACCTGGGCGCCGGCCTGACCGTCGGCATTGTGGCCCTGCCGCTGGCCATGGCCTTTGCGATTGCCTCGGGGCTGTCGCCGCAGGCCGGCATCTGGACTGCCATCATTGCCGGCGGGCTGATTGCGCTGCTGGGCGGTTCGGCCGTGCAGATTGGCGGGCCGGCGGGCGCCTTCATCGTGATCGTCTACGGCATCGTCGAGCAATACGGCCTGCCCAACCTCCTGATTTCCACCGCCTGCGCCGGCGTGCTGCTGTTCCTGCTCGGGTTTCTCAAAATGGGCACCCTGGTGCGGTACGTCCCGGTCAGCATCGTGGTCGGTTTCACCAACGGCATTGCGGTGCTGATTGCGCTGTCGCAGCTCAAGGACCTGCTGGGCCTGCAGATTGCCAGAATGCCGGCTGACTTTTTCTCGCAGATCAAGGCGCTGGCGACCCACATGGATTCCTTCAACGCCAGTGCCCTGGGCCTGGGCGCGGCCTGTTTTCTGGGCCTGGTGCTCTGGCCGAAACTGTTTGTGAGCCGCTCCCTGGGCACCAACGGCTTCACCGCCCGCCTGATCAGCCGGATGCAGGCGGTCGAGGGCGTGCAACTGCTGCGTGCGACCCGCGCAGTGTCCCGCGTGCCTGGACCCATCGTGGCGCTGATCACGCTGACGGTGTTTGCCTGGCTGCTGCACCTGCCGGTGGACACCATAGGCACACGTTTTGGCGGCATTCCGCAGGCCCTGCCGGACTTTACTTTGCCGGCTTTTTCATGGGACACCGTGCGCCTGCTGCTGCCGCCCACACTGACCATTGCGATGCTGGGCGCGGTGGAGTCACTGCTGTGCGCGCGTGTCGCCGACCAGCTCTCCGGCCTGCCCAAACACGACCCCAACCAGGAGCTGATGGCGCAGGGCATCGCCAATTTCGTCGTGCCTTTTTTCGGCGGGATGCCGGCCACCGGCACCATGGCCCGCACCGTGACCAACCTGCGCGCGGGCGCCAGCTCGCCGGTGGCCGGCCTGACCCATGCCCTGACGCTGATGCTGGTGGTGCTGGTCGCCGCGCCGCTGGCCATGCATGTGCCGCTGGCCGTGCTGGCCGGCTTTCTGGTGCATGTGGCCTGGAACATGGGCGAGTGGCGCGAGTTTGCGCACCTGCGCCAGTACAGCAGCCACTACCGCCTGCTGATGCTGGGCACCTTTCTGCTGACCGTGGTTTTTGACCTGACGGTGGCCTTGCAGGTCGGCCTGCTGCTGGCCTGCGTGCTGTTTGTACGGCGCATGAGCAGTCTGTTCCAGGTGGTGGAGACGGGACGCACCGACGATTCGGTCAACTTCCAGCTCTACGGCTCGCTGTTTTTCGGCGCCGTCGCCAAGATCGACCCGGTGCTGTCAGTGGTTGAAAGCGCGCCACAGGGCCTGCTGGTGCGTCTCGATGTCCAGTCCTTGCAATCGCTCGACGCCTCCGGGCTGGACGTGCTGGTGCAACTGCACAAGGCCGTCGTGCTGCGCGGCGGCCGGCTGGTGATCTCGGGCCTGAACGCCCAGCCGCGCGCGGTCATGGCGCGTTCGGGGTTTCTGGCGAAGGTTGAAGAGCTATGAAAACAATAGCTGCTTGCGCTTACCCCATAAGGGCTACAGCCATTTTTGATGCCTGACTTCAGCGGCTGGGGCCGCTCGGACCGGTCACCTCGGCGTCCACCGAGGCGGTGCGCACAACGCGCAGGTCCCGGTCAAACACCACGGTGAAAATTCTCGGCGTGACCGGGGGCGACAGGTAACGCCAGTCGTAGTGGGTCTCCTGCTGCAGGGCATAAGGCGTGACCTTCATCGGTTTGCCCAGCATCTTGCGCACCTGCTCCATGGGCATGCCTGGCAGGACCAGCGCGAAGTTCTGCGGCGTGAGGACCTGGCGCAGCGCGCTCATCTTTCCGTCAGCGCCTATGGTGATCATGTAGTTGACCTGGCCTTCGGGCTGGCGGTTGTACTCCAGCGTGCGCGCACCGGGCTGGGCGGCCACACCGGGAAAGGGGTTGCCGGCCAGGTCGGCGGCGCTCCAGATTTTCTCGGGCTCACCGAAGCGGGCGCGCACATCGGCTTCAGTGGACACACCTTCCTCGAGTTCGGCGATGCGCTGCGGGTCGCAACCCACCATCCCCAGCAATACTGACAGCAGTCCCATGAGCGCCCAGGTCCTTGTGTGCGGCCGGCCAACCGCTGCGCGGCCCGCCCTGAAAACGAAAAAAGGCAGGCACATGGTGGTCCCCGGTAAAATCGGCCAATTCACTATTTCAGGCAGTTTAGTCCCATGTCCATTTTCGCCCGCCCCCACTACACCTCGGAAGTAACCCTGTTCATCGAGGAACTCAAGGCGAAAAAACCCACGCTGGAGGCCGAGCAGCGCGCGGGGCGCGCGATCTGGTGGGACAAGAAACTGGACCGTTCCGAGCAGGCGGACTACCAGGATGCGCGCGTGGCCCAACAGCCCTATGTGTATGGCACCAGCGGCCACCCGAACAGCGAACAGGCCTGAAACCAATAGCCAAAAAGGCCTCCAGCCCTTGCTGGATAAGCGCCGGCAGCTATTGTTTTCATAGTTTCTGACGCAACGCCCCCTCCCATGTCCACGATCACCGAACTGCCGCCCTCACCGTCCGAGCCGGGATCGCCCCCCGACGCACTGGCGCTGGCCGGCATGCCCGCGGTGATCGACCAGGTCGCGCTGGCCCGCCTGTATGGCGAGCCGCTGTTCGCGATGCCGCAGGATTTGTACATCCCGCCCGACGCGCTGCAGGTGTTTCTGGAGGCCTTCGAGGGCCCGCTGGACCTGTTGCTGTACCTGATCCGCAAGCAGAACTTCAACATCCTCGACATCCCGATGGCGGCCGTGACGCGCCAGTACCTGGTGTACGTCGACGAAATCCGCGCCACCAACCTGGAGCTCGCCGCCGAGTACCTGCTGATGGCGGCGATGCTGATCGAGATCAAGTCGCGCATGCTGCTGCCGCCGAAAAAGGTCGCCGACGGCCAGGAGCCGGAAGACCCGCGTGCCGAGCTGGTGCGCCGGCTGCTGGAATACGAACAGATCAAGCTGGCCGCCCACAAGCTCAACGAGATTCCCCAGTTTGGCCGCGACTTCCTGCGCGCCCAGGTCTATGTGGAGCAGGCGCTGCAGCCGCGCTTCCCCGATGTCAGCGTGGTCGATCTGCAGGAAGCCTGGCGCGACATTGTCAAACGCGCCAAGCTGGTCCAGCACCATGTGATCTCCCGCGAAGAGCTGTCGGTACGCGAACACATGAGCATCGTGCTGCGCAAACTGCAAGGCCAGAAGTTCGTCGAATTCGAACACCTGTTTGAAACGGCCCGCGGCATGCCGGTGCTGGTGGTCACCTTCATCGCGCTGCTTGAACTCTCCAAGGAAGGCCTGATCGACGTGACCCAGGCCGAGGCCTACGCACCGATCTACGTGCGCCTGGCCTACACGCCGGCCTGATCCGGGGCCTGCGGCTTCCCGCCCCGGCCGGGGACTCCAACGACGACGTGGCATGGCCCCTGGTTGGGGCGGTTCCTCCCTGGCGGTGTTGGCAACATGCCGGCGTCGGGTGTGAACCCATGGTCGCCACGCCAGCCAAATCATCTCGTTTTTGCCTCAGCCCATGCAGTTGACCTAGATCAAATGCCCCCCTTTCGGGCTTACATCTCGGCGCCATCTCCTACACCCGCTTACGAATGTCGCGGTCCAAATGCAACAGAGCGTTGAAATAGGCGCGGAGATGGAAAAGAGGGCCCCCAAGCCCGATCAATAACGAGGAAAACGTCATGCTGCAGAACAAACTACTTCCCCTGGCCTTGCTGGCGCTCAGCCAGGGCGTGCTGGCCCAACAGCCGCCCACGGCCGGCAGCCAGATGCAGCAACTCCCTGCCCCGCCGGCCCCCCAGAAAGCGCCGCCCGAAATCCGCATTGAACGAGGAACCCCGCCCGTCGCCGCCACGGCGGATGAGGCAAAAATCCTGGTCCGCAGCCTGCGCGTCACGGGCGCAAAAGCGTATACCGAAGCCGATCTGATCGCGGTCACCGGTTTCACCCCCGGGACCGAGCTGACGCTTGCCGATCTGCGCGCGATGGCTTCAAAAATCACCACGTACTATGCAAAAAACGGCTATTTCGTGGCCCGCGCCTTCCTGCCCGCGCAGCAAATTGCGGACAACACCGTCACCATCGAGGTCAGCGAAGGCCAATACGGCAAGATCATCCTGCGCAACCAGAGCAGGCTTTCCGACGATCAGGCCTACCGGCTGCTTGGCGGACTGAACAGCGGCGACCCCATCCTCAATGACCCCCTGGAAAGCCGCCTGCTGCTGCTCTCGGACACACCGGGCGTGAATGTCAAGTCGACGCTGGTGCCGGGCGCCACGCCGGGCACGTCCGACCTCATTGTGGACCTCACACCGGGCAAAAGCGTCAGCGGCAGCGTTGACGCCGACAACGCCGGCAACCGTTATACCGGCGAATACCGCGCCGGGGTGACCGTCAACCTCAACAATCCCCTGGGGCTGGGCGACCAGGCGAGTGTGCGCGCCGTCACTTCCGGCTCGGGGCTCAACTACGGTCGTGCGTCTTATCAGGTGCCCTTCGGCAAAACAACCGTGGGCGTCGCTTACAGCCGGCTGGAGTATGAACTGGGCGAGGAGTTCGCTCCCCTGCAGGCCAACGGCACGGCAGAGATTGCCAGCCTCTACGCGATCCGCCCGCTGATCCGTTCGCGCAACAACAACCTGTACGGCCAGCTCGCGTACGAAGCCCGGACTTTCCAGGACAGGATTGACAGCACCGTCCCGAGATCGGTCACCGACCGGAAAGCCGATGTGTTGTTGGCCAGTCTTTATGGCGACCACCGGGACAACCTGGGCGGCGGCGGCATCAGTGCCTATTCGCTGACCTGGTCAATCGGCAACCTCGACATACAAACGCCGTCGGCACTGGCCGCCGATGCGGCAAGCGCCCGCACCAACGGCTCTTACAACAAGCTCGCCTTCACCGCCTCGCGGCTGCAACGCGTGACCAACGTCATCTCGCTGTATGGGTCCCTCAGCGGGCAACTTGCCTCGAAAAACCTCGACTCCTCGGAGAAGATGGACCTGGGCGGCATGAGCGGTGTACGCGCCTATCCCCAGGGTGAAGCCTCTGGCGACGAGGGCTACCTGGTCAACCTCGAAGCCCGGCTGCTGTTGGGCAAGTTATCTGACCGGGTTCCAGGCCAGGTGCACCTGATCGGCTTCATCGATGCCGGCAGCGTCACCATTCACAAAAATCCCTGGACTGCCGGGACCAACCACCGAAACCTGGGCGCTTACGGCGTGGGCGCCAGCTGGGGCGAACCCGGCAATTTCCTGGTGCGGGCGTACTACGCCCGCAAGCTGGGGAACGAGGCGGCGATCTCCGCCCCCGACAAGTCAGGCCGGTTCTGGATTCAGGCCATCAAGTATTTCTGACATCTGACCGCTTCTGCGCCACCACGACAGCACACCAAGGACTCACCATGAACCGCATTCACCAATCCATCTGGAGCGACAGCTCAGGCGCCTTTGTCGCCGTGTCTGAAAACGCCGGCGGCGCAGGCAAGAAAAAATCATCCACCGCAACCGGACGTCCCGGCGCAGTGCGCTTTGCCGTCAAGGCCCTGTCAGCCTGCCTGATGCTCGGCTTGGGCGCCTCTGCCTACGCCTTGCCCACAGGGGGTGTGGTGGCAGCCGGCGGCGCCAGCATCACCAGCGGCGCGTCCACCACGACCATCACACAGTCCACCGCCAACGCGGCCATCAACTGGCAGAGCTTTGGCATTGCCGCCGGCCAGACGGTGCAGTTCATACAGCCCGGCAGCACATCGGTGGCCCTGAACCGGGTTCTGGGCGGCGATCCGTCCAGCATCATGGGCAACCTCTCGGCCAACGGCAGGGTCTTTCTGCTCAATCCGAACGGCGTCCTGTTTGGCAGCGGAGCACAAGTCAACGTTGGTGGCCTGGTGGCATCCACCATGAGCCTGAGCGATGCGAAATTCATGTCCGGCGACTATAGTTTCACCGACGCAGGAAACGGCTCCGTCGTCAACCAGGGCAACATCACCGCCGCCGACGGCGGCTACGTGGCGCTGATGGGCAAATCCGTCAGCAACCAGGGCGTGATTTCAGCGCGGCTGGGTTCGGTGGCGCTTGCCGCCGGCAACGCCGTCACCATGGACGTGGCCGGCGACGGCCTGCTCAATATGTCGGTGGCTCAAGGCGCTGTCAACGCGCTGGTTGAAAACGGCGGGATGATTCGCGCCGATGGCGGCCGCGTGCTGCTGACGGCGCAGGCGGCGGGCGACCTGCTGCACACCGTGGTCAACAACAGCGGCGTGATCCAGGCACAAACCATCGGAAACCGAAACGGCACCATCCTGCTGCTGGGTGACATGCAGACCGGCACCATGAATGTCAGCGGCACGCTCGACGCCAGCGCGCCGAACGGCGGCGGCGGCGGATTTATTGAAACCTCGGCGGCACACGTCAACATCCGCGACGATGTACGCGTCACGACTGCGGCGCCGCAGGGTCTGATGGGCACCTGGCTGATCGACCCGCAGGACTTCATCATCGGCGCAGGCGGCAACATTTCCGGCGTCACACTCTCGGCGCAACTGGTCAACAACAGCGTCTCCATCGTGACGGCACCCGGCCCTGGCAACGGTGATATTTTTGTCAATGACGCGATCACGTGGACGGCAGCCGGCGCCCCGACGACCCTGACCCTCACGGCCGCCAGAGACACCAACATCAATGCCGCAGTCACGGCCACCAACGGCAGCTTTGTGGCCTGCTGCGGACGCGATGTCAACGTCAACGCCGCCATGACCACCACCAACGGCAGCATCCTGCTGAGCGCCGGGCGCAATGTCAATGTGAACGCCGCCGTCACCGCCACGGACGGCAACCTCATGATGTGCGCGGCCAACGACGTCAACATCAGCAACAAGATCACCGTGACCAATGGCACCTTGGACGCGGCCCGCAGCCTGGGCCTGCCCCGTGGCCTGACCCTCAGCGCGGACACGGACGGCACAGGCCCGGGCGTTGCTGGTGGAACCGTGGTGTTCGCCGCGCTGGCCCCCATGGCAGCCGTCACCAATGCCCCCGTGGTTGTCACCTACAACCCCGTCTCGTACACCACGCCGACGGACTATTCGACCAAGTTCACCCTGACTGCGGGTGCGACGCTGACGCAGCGCATGCTGGTCTTTCCCGACGCCACCAGGTACTTCGACGGCACGACCAATGCCGTTCTCACCACATTGAAAGGCGACCCTGCCGGCGTGAGCCTGATTGCCGGTCCCGGCGCAACGGCCACGTTCGACAATGCGACCGCTGGAACCAACAAGTCCGTCACCTTCACCGGCTATACCCTGGGTGGCCCCAACGCCAGCCAGTACGCACTCGCCTCCAGCTGCTGCGCGCCCATCGTCCAGAAGACCACCGGAACCATCCGGCCGGCGATTCTCCCGACGACCGTCAGGGGCGTCACTGTCAACCCGGATGGCAGTATCGATCTGCCGTACGTCGAACTGGCCATGCCCGCACTCGCCACTTTGGCGTCGTATCGGTCGGGCCTGATGCCAACCTACCTGTCCGACGCGGGCGACGTGTTTTTTGTCACCAAGGAAGAAGAAGCGGCAGCACCGACGGTGATCCCGTTCACCCCGCCTCCTCCTTATATCGCGCCACGTTATGCACCCCGGCCTGCCCGTAACTGATCGCCACGAACCCCGCGTATCTCTCGTGAAACAACGGTTTCCGGCATGCCGATGCAGCTGACGAAAGCACACCAACCCTCCGGCCTGAAACGGGCCGGACTCTGCCTGGCCTTGCTGGCGGCTGGCCTTGCGTGTCCTTCGGCTTTTGCCGGCGGCGATGCCGGGCAGCAGCCTGGTGCTTCCGCGAGTGCCGCAAAACCATCAGCCCCCGCAATGGCCAGTTCTTCCGCGCGTGACCCGGCGACCAGTCAACCCAGACGCGCCCAGTTCGGCCGGGAGCGTGCTTCCCCGGAGGCCTCCCGGCTCGCCGACTGGGTCGTCGAGTCCGCTGACAGCCAGGGCATGCCTTTCATGATCGTGGACAAAGTCCAAGCCAGGGTGCTGATGTTTGATGCCGACGGCCGGTTGCAAGGCGCGGCGCCGGCGCTGTTGGGCCTGGCAGTGGGTGACGATTCCGTTCCCGGCATCGGTGAGCGCAAGCTCTCGACCATCCGCCCCGAAGAGCGGACAACACCCGCCGGTCGTTTCGTCGCGTCCCTGGCGCGAGACATCCATGGCCAGGAAATGCTGTGGGTGGACTACGACACGGCGATCTCGCTGCATCGGGTCGTTAAAGGCACACCCAGCGAACAGCGGGCGCAGCGCCTGAACAGCGTGACAGCGGCCGACAACCGTGTTTCCTACGGTTGCATCAATGTTCCGGCGAATTTTTACGACAAAGTGGTGAGTCCGGCATTCACCGGAACCAACGGTGTTGTGTATATCCTGCCGGAAACCCGGTCGGCGCGAGAAGTTTTCGGCTCTTACGACGTCCATCCAGGCGGTGTCCAGATGGCCAGAGAACAAGCCGCGACGCCGACGAGCGGCTCTGCTGCCACCCGGAAGTGATACCGGCGATCGCCGCCGTCGTGCAAGTCGCCCGACGCGGAAACAGGACGCGGATTCCCGGTGAGCCATTGCAGCGTTGCACGCTGCCTGGAACCCTGCACTAGAATGGACCTGCTCCGGGGTGCAGCCCGACCATGGTGGTCGGGTCGCTGAGATGGCCAACCCAAACCCGTGAACTTGAATCGGTTCGTACCGACGTAAGAAGAGCTGACTGCCACCGGTCCCCCGGCCCAGTCAACAACCAACACCACAGCGCTGGTGCTGGCCACACCTTCGGAGCATTTTGTGCCTGCCAGCACGTGAAGGAATGCCCCGATGAACGCTCCCGACAAATTTTCCCAGTTGCTGTCCCTGACACGTGAGCCGTTTCCGGCTTCGCGCAAGATCTACGTGCCGGGACAGATTCACCCGGACCTGCGCGTACCGATGCGCGAAGTCAGCCTGAGCAACGGCGAGTCCGCCACGCTGTACGACACCTCCGGCCCCTACACCGACCCGGGCGCTGACATCGACGTGCGCCGCGGACTCGATGGGCTGCGGGCGCCGTGGATAGCGGCACGCGGCGACACCGAGGTCTACACCGGCCGCACCGCGCAGGCGGTCGATGACGGCAAGCGCCGCCAGGACCGCGATGATCCGCAAGACCCGGAGGCGCAACGCATCGCCGCCCTGCGCGCCCAGGCCGCCGGCCTGCAGCGCACGCCGCGCCGCGCCAAGGCCGGCGCCAACGTCAGCCAGATGCACTATGCGCGCCGCGGCATCATCACGCCCGAGATGGAGTACATCGCGCTGCGGGAAAACACGAAACGCGAATGGATGGCCGAGTACCTGGGCGACGCAGAGCGCGCGGCCCGCGTGCGCGGCAACCCCATGGGCGCACAACTGCCCGCCTTCGTCACGCCCGAGTTCGTGCGCGACGAGGTGGCGCGCGGCCGGGCCATCATCCCGGCCAACATCAACCACCCTGAAGTCGAGCCCATGGTCATCGGCCGCAACTTCCTGGTGAAGATCAACGCCAATATCGGCAACTCGGCGGTGACCTCCAGCATTGATGAAGAAGTCGAGAAACTGGTCTGGGCCATCCGCTGGGGCGCCGACAACGTGATGGACCTGTCGACGGGCAAAAACATCCACACCACCCGCGACTGGATCATCCGCAACTCGCCGGTGCCCATAGGCACGGTGCCAATTTACCAGGCGCTCGAAAAAGTCGGTGGCATCGCCGAAGACCTGAGCTGGGAGATTTACCGCGACACCTTGATCGAGCAGGCCGAGCAGGGCGTCGACTACTTCACCATCCACGCCGGCGTGCGCCTGCCCTTCATCCCGATGACGGCCAACCGCCGCACCGGCATCGTCTCGCGCGGCGGCTCCATCCTGGCCAAGTGGTGCATGTCGCACCACAAGGAAAACTTCCTGTACACCCACTTCGAAGAGATCTGCGAGATCATGAAGGCCTACGACGTGAGTTTTTCGCTGGGCGACGGACTGCGGCCAGGCTCCGGGGCCGACGCCAACGACGAGGCGCAGTTTGCCGAACTGCGCACCTTGGGCGAGCTGACCAAAATCGCCTGGAAGCACGATGTGCAAACCATGATCGAAGGCCCCGGCCATGTGCCCATGCACATGATCCAGGCCAACATGGACGAGCAGCTCAAACATTGCCACGAAGCGCCGTTCTACACCCTGGGCCCGCTGACCATCGACATCGCGCCGGGTTACGACCACATCTCCAGCGCCATCGGCGCGGCCATGATCGGCTGGTTCGGCACGGCCATGCTGTGTTACGTCACGCCCAAGGAACACCTGGGCCTGCCCGACCGCAACGATGTGAAGCAGGGCATCATCGCCTACAAGATCGCTGCACACGCCGCCGACGTGGCCAAGGGGCACCCGGCTTCGCGCGCGCGCGACGAGGCGCTGTCGAAAGCGCGTTTTGAGTTCCGCTGGCACGACCAGTTCAACCTGTCGCTGGACCCGGACACCGCGCGTCAATTCCACGACGAAACCCTGCCCAAGGAAGTCAGCAAGGTCGCGCATTTCTGCTCCATGTGCGGGCCGAAATTCTGTTCGATGAAAATCAGCCACGAAGTGCGCGAGTTTGCGGCGCAGCAAGGTCTTGACGAGGCTGCGGCGCTGACGCAGGGAATGCAGGCAAAATCGGCCGAGTTCCGTGACGGCGGCAGTGAAATTTACATTCCCATCCAGAAACTCTGAAACACGCTGACAAGGGCGGACACATCCATGCACATCGGTATCGCAGGCGCAGGCTTGCTGGGGCGGCTGCTGGCTTTCGAGCTGGCCCGGACCGGCCATTCGGTCGAGGTATTTGACCCGGCACCCGGGCCGCAGGCGCCGGCGGCTGGCAGGTACGCCGCCGGCTGGACGGCCGCCGGCATGCTCAGCCCCACGGCCGAGCTGGAGTCGGCTGATGAACAGGTGTTTGCGCTGGGCCTGCGTTCGCTAGACCTCTGGCCAGCCATCGTCGCTGCGCTGGACCAGCCGGTAGAACTTCACAGGCGCGGCAGCCTGCTGCTGGCGCACCGCGGCGACGAAGGCGCGGCCCGCCGCGTGGTGGACCTGCTGCAGCACAAGGCACCAGCCGCCCACGCACCGCAGCGGCTCGACGCACCGGCCCTGCGCGACCTTGAGGCCGAAGTCCATGGCGTCGCGCACGCCTGGCTGCTGCCGCACGAGGGCCAGATCCATACCGTGCAGGCCATGCAGGCGCTGGCCCATGCCGCCGCTTCGGCTGGGGCGCGTTTTCACTGGAATTCTGCGGTGCAGCGCCTGCAGGCCGGTGAAATCCACCTCGCGCAGGACGTGAAGAAATACGACTGTGTGTTCGATGTGCGCGGCACCGGCGCGCGACCGGAAAACTCCGCCACCGGACAGGACGAAGGGTTCACGCCGGAAGTCCGTGGCGTGCGCGGTGAAATCATCTGGCTGCATGCGCCCGGTGTGGCGCTGCAGCGGCCGGTGCGCCTGCTGCACCCGCGGCACCGCGTCTACCTGGTGCCGCGTGCAGGGGATCACATCGTGGTCGGCGCCAGCGAGATTGAAAGCGAGGACCGTTCACCGATCTCGCTGCGCAGCATGGTCGAACTGCTGGCGGCCGCGCACAGCATCATTCCAGGACTGGCCGAAGCGCGTATTGTTCACACGGAAACAAACCTGCGCCCTGCCCTGCCCGACAATTTGCCCCGCGTCGAACAGAACCCCGGGCTGGTGCGTATCAACGGCCTGTTCCGCCACGGCTGGCTGATCGCGCCGGCGCTGGTTGAGCAAACGCTCAAGGACCTGGCATGACCAACATCACCGTCACCCTCAACGGCGAAGCCCGTGAACTGCCAGCCGGCAGCTCACTCGCCGATGTACTGGCGGCCAGTGGCCAGCCGCCCGCGTCTTTTGCCAGCGCCGTCAACGGCGAGTTTGTGCCGCGTGATGCGCGTGCGAGCACCACACTTTCGGACGGCGACGCCATTTTTACCTTTCAAGCCATCACGGGAGGCTAGACGCACCATGACTTTTTCCATTGCAGGTATCGAGCTCAAGAGCCGCTTTTTCCTGGGCACGGCCAGCTACCCGTCACCGCAGGTGTTGCAGGATGCGATTGCCGCCTCCGGTGCCGAAGTGGTCACCGTCGGGCTCAAGCGCCAGATGGCGGCCGGCGGCGCTGGCACCCAGAACGACTTTTACAGGATGATCCGGAGCAGCGGTGCCCGCCTGCTGCCCAACACCGCCGGCTGCCGCAGCGCGCGCGAAGCGGTCACCCTGTCGCAGATGGCGCGTGAATTGTTCGGCACCCACTGGATCAAGCTCGAAGTCGTCGGCGACGAACACACGCTGCAGCCGGACCCTTTTGAACTGATCACGGCCGCGGCCGAGTTGGCGCGCGACGGCTTTGAAGTGTTTCCCTACTGTACCGATGACCTGGTCAGCTGCCAGCGACTGCTGGACGCGGGCTGCCGCATCCTGATGCCCTGGGGCGCGCCCATCGGCTCAGGCCAGGGACTGGTCAACCCCTACGCGTTGCGCACGCTGCGTGCCCGCCTGCCCGATGTGCCGATGATCGTGGATGCCGGCATCGGCTCACCGGCCGACGCGGTGCAGGCCATGGAACTCGGTTACGACGCCGTGCTGCTCAACTCGGCCGTGGCCCATGCGCGCGACCCGGTGCAGATGGCGCGCGCCTTCAGGCTCGGCATCGAGGCCGGGCGGCTGGCGTACGAAGCCGGGATCATGGCCCAGCAGGACATGGCGGTCGCCTCCACTCCGGTGACTGGCCGGCCTTTTGTTCTATGAGCGCCGTCATGACTCCCGCTGTCTGGACCTTCGCCACCCACGCGAAGGAGATACAACAAGGCATCGAGCACATCAGCGCGCCGCCGGGGCCTGCCCTGCTCTGCCTGAATCGCCATGAAGCTGCCACGCTGATGGGCCTGCCCGCACTGGATCAGCCCTCGGCCGTCATACAGGCCGCAGCCCGTTTGCGCGCTTCCGTTTGCGAGGCGGTGGTGATCACCGGCGACGAAGCCGACTATGCCGACACGCCGCAGGCCAGCGGCTGGCTGGGTCATCCCGCCATGACCGGACACCCCAAGCGCCACACCGATGCGGGCGCGGTGTTCGCCGACGCTGCCGCGCAGGCGCTGATGAAGGGCTTTGTGGCGATCGAAGCCATCGTTTTGGCCTGCATGGCGAGAAACGATGCCCTAAGCCAGCACACCGATGCCGGGCCGCTACAGCCGCGCGCTGACTTTGCGCAACGCAGCGCCAACCTGCCCTTTTTCAGCCTGCCGCAGGCAACACCGGTCAACGGCTTTGCCGCGCTCAGCGACCCGGACCTGGCCCTGTACGCCGTGGTGGACAGCGCCGCCTGGGTGGCCCGCGTCGTGGCCGCCGGCGTGCGCACGGTTCAGTTGCGCATCAAGGACGCGGAAGGTGAGCAGCACCGCGCGATGGTGCGCGAGGAAATTCGCCAAAGCATTCGCGCCGCCACTGCAGCCGGCGCGCAGCTGTTTATCAACGACCACTGGCAGCTTGCCATCGAAGAAGGCGCGTACGGCGTCCACCTGGGGCAGGAAGACCTGCACGTCGCCGACCTCGCAGCGATCGCACGCGCCGGCCTGCGGCTGGGCATCAGCACCCACGCCTACTGGGAAGTCTGCCGCGCCTGGGCGCTGCGGCCCAGCTACATCGCCTGCGGGCCGATTCACCCGACCCAGGCCAAAGCCATGCCCTGGGTACCCCAAGGCAACAACAACCTGGCCTATTGGTGCACGCTGTTGCCCCTGCCTGTCGTCGGCATTGCCGGCATGGACGTGGTGCGGACCGAACAGGCCGTGCGGGCCGGCGCCGCCGGTGTGGCGGTGATCAGTGCCATCACTGCGGCTGCCTCGCCGGAGGCCGCCATCGGGCAGCTGCAGCAGGCCGTGCAACGCGGTCGCAAGCAGCCGCACCTGACGGCACCGCTGCTGCCCCAGCCCACCCTGTTGCCCACCTGACCTTTTGCAAAGGCCCAACATGACCCAAGCCCCTGCCCACGCGCACGCCGGCCCCGCCGCCAGCCCCTATGGCACGTTGCCCGCCGCGCCGCCCCCGGCCGTGCGCAAGCCCCTCAGCCTGCCGCGCCTGCGCGAGATGCATGCCCAAGGCGAAAAAATCACCATGCT